>NZ_JAXCEI010000008.1:0-399476 GCF_041463655.1 Actinomadura monticuli | reverse complement strand
GCCTCGTCGGCATCCTCCACGGCTGCCTCAAAACCCAAACCCCCTACGACCAGGCAACCGCCTGGTCACACCACCACCACGACCTCGCCGCTTGACATCCCAACCTCCAGGGATGTCTGACCCGGGGGCGCCCGCCCCGGGTCGGGGGGAGGGTCAGGCCCCCTGGTCGAAGTCCGCTTCGTCCAGGGGGCCGGACGGGGGGCGCGGCCCGCGTCCGCGGGTGAGCCACGCGGACAGGAACGCCGCCACGATCGGCATCGCGTCGCTGATGACCATGTTCACGAGTTGCACGTCCATCGAGATGCCACTCCCTCGCGCCTCTGGATCCGACACCTCCTGACGATCCCGGCTCCGCTGCGTCGTGCGCCGCATCGCGGACGTCCAGATCCGGGAAGATTCGTCGATATGCGTCGAGGGCCGCATTTCGCGGACGCGGCCGTACGTAGCATCGCGACGAGGCGATTGCGAGACGACGATGAGTGCTGCCGCGACCCCCGACCCTCTGGAGCGCTGGATCAAGGCCCTGAGGGAACTGATCACTCCCGGTCTCTACGGAGCCCACCTGGAGAACTCCCCGCTTCTGGACCATCCCGCGGTGCTGGCCCGCGCCGGAGCCGGGGCCCCGGCGACCGCCCGGGTCAGGGCCCTCATCGGCGTCCTCGAGGACGCCGTCGAGAACGGGCTGCGCTTCGACGACCGGACCGTCGCGCGGATCCTGCTCGGCTTCGGCGAATGGTCGGGCCGCCAGGTCATCGACCGGCACCGGGCCGCGGCCAAATGCCGGGACCCGCACTGGTCATGGGAGAACCACTACCGCAAGGAACCGCTGAAACGCGACCTCAGGAAGATCGCTCTCGCGCTGGCGCGGAGCGTCCCCGAACAGCCGGCGGAGCCCGCCCCGCCCGCCGCCGCGGCGGTGGCCGACGCCGCCCCGGCCGCCGGTGCCGCGGCGGTGGCGGAGGCCGCGGCGCTGTCCGGGAGGCTGGTGCGCGACCTGGGGCGGCGGCGCACGGCCTACCCCCTCGACATGAGCCTGCACCAGCTGCGCACCGCGGGGCTGCTCATCGGGACGCGGGTCGTCCGCTACCACGAGCGCGGGCGCGGCGGTCAGGAGCTGACCCTGGAGCCCGTCCTGCGCGGTCTCCGCGAGGGACGGTCGGCGCTGCTGCTCGGTGAGCCCGGCGGCGGCAAGAGCGTGGCGCTGTACGACCTCGTCCAGCAGAGCCTGGAGGCGGGCCTCCTGCCGTTTCCGGCGCGGGCGCGCGACCGGGCCGACCTGCTCGGCGACCCCGCGTGGCCGGGGCTGAAGGACCTGCCGGGGGCGGTCCTGTTCCTGGACGGCCTGGACGAGGCCGCGGCCGACGGCAGGGACCTGGCGGACGACCTCACCGCGATGCTCCAGTCCCGTCCCGCGCTCGTCACCTCGCGGCTGCGCGAGTACGAGCACACGCTCTCCCCGCTGTTGGCCGATCCCGGTTTCGACGAGGTGTACGTCGTCCAGCCCTGGCGGCTGGACGTCGATTTCACCGCGTTCCTGGGTCGCCTGTACGGCACCCGGCTCCTGGACGATCCGAAGCGGCTCTACGCCATGGTCTCCGAACGGCGGGACCTGTGCGGCCTCGTGGAACGGCCGCTCTACGCGCGCATGCTGACCTTCATCGGCGAGCAGGGCGCCCAGGACGTGGACGACCGGGTGACCCTCTACGGCGAGTACCTGTCCAAGCTGGCCCGTGTCGCCGAGTCGTCCGCGGGCGAGTCGGCCGGCGAGGCGCGCGCTCTCGAAATCTGGCAGGCGGCGGCGTGGGCGGCGCACTCGTCCGGCGCCATGGCCGGCGACACCGTCATCCTCTCCGACCTCATCGGCGCACTGCCGGCGGACCTCGGGCCGCAGCGCGTCCGCCGGGCGCTGGACCTCATCCTCAACGTCCGGACCGTCCGGAACCGGGAGGTCGGCGAGTTCCTCCACTACTCCTTCTTCGAGCACCTCGTCGCCGCGCACGTCTGCGACGCGCTCCTCACGCGGCCGGACGCCGAGAGCATGCACGAGTTGTTCCGCCGCGACCTCACCCGCGAGATCCGGCACCACCTGGTCGCCCTGCTCCGGTCGACGCCGCCCCCGGGCCTGCGGGAGCGCCTCGCCGAGGCGTACCGGGCGGCCCGGTCCCGGGGAACGGCACCCGAGGTACTGGCCATCTGCAACCTGCTGGTCTACCTCCTGTCAAGGACCGTTCCCCACAGCGAGGCGGTTCTGCGGGACATGCTGGCGCGGGAAAGTGATCCGTTTCTTTCGGCCGCCCTCCTGTGGGCGCTCTGTCACCAGGGGGCGCGCGGCATTGATCGCCGATTCCTGGGACGACTGGAGGAAGAGCCGGACTTTCGCGCTCTCTGCCGAGGTTATGTGCTGTATTACTACGGCGATATCGACCGCGACGAGGGGCCTCCATACCTGGACGATCCCCCCTACCGCCCATGCACGAACACGCTCCGTACAATTGTGAACGTATTCGAACGTTCCAGGTCAGCGCAGACGATTTCCCCACTCCGTCTCGCGATCGATCTCTATACCTTTTTGGACGTCCTGCTCGTGCGGAATCCGGCCGTCCCCGAAGAAGGACTCGAACGACTGGAAAAGTTTCACGGCGCCCTCCAGGGCGAACAGATCGATGCTACGCTGTGGGCTCGCTTGACGGAGATGATGGAAATGCTTCGGTCGCGCTGACGATCCGCTGCGCAGCAACGCAAGGTGGTCTCCCATGGGAAAGCTGTTCGTCTGGGATCTGCACGGCACGCTTGAGCGGGGCAATCATCGAGCGGTCATTGATATCTCCAACGAGGTCCTCCGTCGCTTCGGTCACCACCGGCGCTTCACCCACGCCGACAGCATCGATCTCTATGGCAAGAAGTGGTACGAGTACTTCACCTGGCTCCTCGGAGACGACGCGTACGCGCACGCGATGGAGCTCCAGGAAGCCTGCTTCGAAATGTCGGAGAGCAACCCCAACATGCAGTGCGAGGGCATCGAGCCGACGCCGCACGCGCCCGAGGTGCTGGCCGCCGTGGGAGGCCGGCACGAGCAGATCCTGATCTCCAACACCCGGCCCGCCACCCTGGCGATCTTCCTGAAGGTGCTGCGGCTGGAGGAGTTCTTCCCCGAGGGCACCGCGTTCGCGGTCGACCAGCACAGCCGGGACGCCGAGCGCACCAAGGCGCACGTCCTTCGCGACCACCTCGCCGGCGGCCCCCGCTACGACGAGATAGTGATCATCGGCGACTCCCCCAGCGACATGCGGCTCGCCGAGGTCGGCGGCGGCAGCCGCTACCTGTTCACCCACCCGGAGTTCCGGTTCCGCGACTGCGAGGCCGACCACCGGATCAGGGATCTCAGAGAACTGCTGACGGCCGTGTGAGCGCGTTCGCCTGCAGTTCCACGTGACGCAGGCGGTCCGCCAGCTCCGGTCGCCACGCCGGCGCGTTCCAGTCGTAGCAGTACGCCCACGGCGCGATGCCGCGCAGTTCCACGCCAGGCGGCGGACGCAGCGCCAGCGGCGAGTCGCGGACGATCTCCAGCAGGTTCAGCGAGCCGTCCACCAGCCCCGGGGACCGGTCGCGCTGCGCCGCGAACCATGCGAGCTGGTACTCCGCCTCGTCCAGGGTCTCCCCCGGTAGCCCGAAGATCAGGTTGAGCACGACCGCGATGCCGCTGTCCGCGCAGGCCGCCGCCACCTCCTCGACGATCCCGGGCGCCGTCACCTTGTCGAACAGCTCCTGCCCCCGCCGGTGGACCGTCTCCACGCCGAACTCCAGCGTCGCCAGGCCGGCGTCGGCGAGCCTGCGCGCGTGGACGGCCAGGCTGCGGGTGACCTTCGTCGTCGCGCTCCACCGCGCCCGGACGCCCGCCTTCTCCAGCGCCTCGGCGAGGCTCAGCATCATCGGGACGGTGAGCAGCGAGTCCTTCACCGAGAACCGGGTGATCCCGTGCTCGCGGATCAGCGCCCCCATCGCCGCCGCGGCCCGTCCCGCGTCCAGCCGCGTCGCGACCGGTTCCACCACCGGATAGGTGCAGTACGTGCAACGGCCGTAGGAGCAGCCCCGGGTGAACTGGAGCGGCATGGTCAGGGTGGACGGATCGTAGAGGGCCAGCTGCCGCGCCGCCGCCAGCGGATGGTAGTCGAACCGCCCCGCGGCGGGCGGGGGCGCCGCGATGCGCGGCGCGGACGGACGTCCCGCGCGGACCCGCCGCACCAGCGTCGCGAAGCCCTCCTCCGAGTGTCCGGGCAGGACGTGGTCGACGAACTCCAGATAGCGCGGTTCCGCGGCCATCTCCCCCGCCAGCAGCGTGACATGACTGCCGCCGAGAACGGTGACCGACTCCGGCCAGTGCCGCTTGACGAGCCGCGCGACGACCAGCGCGAGAAAGACCTGGGAGGGACCCATGATGGAGATCCCGACGACCGCCGGCGGTTCCGGAACCGTCTCGAAAAGCCGTTCGGCCAGCCAGTTCTCCCAGAAGGAACCCGCCGCGGCCGCCCGTCCGGTGGCCCTGCGCAGGGTATCGAAATCGAAATGCATTCCGGCCCGCGGATCGGCGGTGTCCGGGACGTGCACGGCCTCCCCGGGGCATAGTCCCGTGCTCGCGAAGAACCGGCCGGCCGCGGCGGCCAGCAGCGCGCGGTCCTTTCCGTGGTCACCGAGAATGCCGCCGGTCGACGTGCCGACGTCCGTCATGAATTGCCGGATATACTCCATGTTGAGATCACGGACCTCGACGTTCAGGCCATATCGGGCCGCCACGCGCGCCAAGATCATCGGACCGAGCGGCGGATTGGTCTCCGACGGAGAGGGCGGCGGCACGATGATCAGCCCGTCGATCGTTTCGCCGAAAGCCATGATCTCTCGATCCCGCTCGTGCGAGAGGCCGCCCTCCCGCTCACCGGCACTGTAACGCGGCAGAAGAGCCGCGACCATACGCGAATGTGCGACCGTTTTTTGGATGTTGATAACTCGGGATTGATTGAGGCCGCAAACGAGTGGGTGGTGACGGCGCCGAATGCCTTGCGAACGGAGCCGAGCCGTACGACCTTCTTCTCAGGTGCGTTCGCGCGATCAACGTGGCGGCCGGGAGGTCTCCGCGAGGCGAGCGCCCGGGACTTTCGGTCCGCGGTTCCAGGCCGGAGGTCACGCGCCGCCGGTGCCCGGCGGCGTCAGACTTGCCGGACCGGGGCCCCTGGGAGGAAAGCCATGGCAGATGTTCGGACGGCGCTGGCGGACGTCGTCGGCGTGGAGCACGTGCTGGTGGGCGACGAGGTACCGCCGGAGTACGGGCGGGACGAGTCGCTCGGCGTCCCGGCGGAGCGGCCGGGCATGGTCGTGCGGCCGGCCGACACCGGGCAGGTCGCCGAGGTGCTCCGCGTCGCCGCCGCGCACGGGCTGCCGGTCACGGCGCGCGGGGCGGGCACGGGCCTGTCCGGCGCGGCGGTCCCGCGTCCCGGCGGGCTGGTGCTGTCGTTCGAGCGGATGAACCGGATCCTGGAGATCGACACCGGCGGCCAGGTCGCGGTGGTCCAGCCGGGCGTCACCCTCGCCGAACTCGACGAGGCGACCGCCGCGCAGGGGCTCGTGTACCCGATCTTCCCCGGCGAGGGCGGCGCCAGCATCGGCGGGACGGTCGCGACCAACGCGGGCGGCATGCACGCCGTGAAGGAGGGCGTCACCCGGCATCACGTCCTCGGGCTGGAGGCGGTGCTGGCCACCGGCGAGGTGATCCGGACGGGCGGCCGGTACGTGAAGACGTCCACCGGCTACGACCTGACGCAGCTCATCGTGGGGTCGGAGGGCACGCTCGCCCTGGTCACGGAGGCGACGCTGCGGCTGCGCCCGCGGCTCCCGCACCGCGCCGGCGCGCTGGCGCCGTTCCCGGACACGGAGGCGGTCACGGCGGCCGTGCCCCGGCTGACCGGCGGCGGCCTCGACCCGCTGGTGCTGGAGTACGTGGACGTCCTCGCGATGGCGGCGATCACCGAGAACGCGGGCCTCGACCTCGGCGTGCCGCAGGACGTCCGCGACGCCGCCGGGGCCTATCTGCTGGTGATCCTGGAGAACCGCTCCGGCGAGCGGCTGGACGAGGACGTCCAGGCCCTCGGCGACGAGCTGGCGGCCCTGGGCGCGGCCGACGTGTACGTCCTCGCGGGCGACGCGCTCCGCAAGCTGGTCACGGCCCGGGAGCAGGCGTTCTGGGCGGCGCGCAACGCGGGCGCGAACGCGATCGTGGACGCCGTCGTCCCGCGCGCCGCGCTGGCCCGGTTCTTCGCCGCCGTCCCGGTGGTCGCCGGACGGCACGGGGCGCTGATCGGCGGGTGCGGGCACGCCGGCGACGGCAACGTGCACCTGTCGGTGTTCCAGCCGGACGCGGACGCGATGGAGCGCGTGATGGACGAGCTCCTCGCCACGGCCGTCGAGCTGGGTGGGACGATCAGCGGCGAGCACGGAATCGGGCGGGAGAAGACCCGCCACTTCCGCGCCCTGGAGGATCCGGCGAAGGTGGAACTGATGCGGCGGATCAAGACATCGTTCGATCCGGACGGGATACTCAATCCGGGCGTCCTGTTCGGCTGATCACGGTGCACGACCGCTTGAGACGACCCTTGGTGAACGAGCGTGGGGAGATGCTGATGAACGGCGCGCAGGCCATGGTGCGCACGCTGGCGGACGCCGGCGTCGGCGTGTGGTTCGCCAATCCGGGCACGTCCGAGCTGCACCTCGTGGCGGCGCTGGACGACGAGCCGCGCGCGCGGGGCGTCCTGTGCCTGTTCGAGGGCGTCGCGACCGGCGCCGCCGACGGGTACGGGCGGATGGCGCCGGCGCCCGCCGCCGTCCTGCTGCACCTCGGCCCCGGGCTCGGGAACGGGCTCGCCAACCTGCACAACGCGCGGCGGGCCGGGACGCCGGTCGTCACGGTCATCGGCGACCACGCCACGGACCACCAGCGGTTCGACGCGCCGCTGCAGTCGGACATCGCGGCGGTCGCCGGGTCGGTGTCCGCCTGGACGCGGCGGCCCGGCGGCGCCGCGGACGCCGGGCAGGCCGCGGCGGAGGCCGTCATGGCGGCCAGGGCCGGGGGCGTCGCCACCCTGATCGTCCCGTCCGATGTCGCCTGGTCGGACGGCGGGGACGTGGCGGCGGCGCTGCCCGCCCCGTCCCCCGAGCCGGTGCCCGCCGCCGCGCTGGAGCCGGCCGCCGCCGCGCTGACCGGCGGCGAGACGTGCGTCCTGCTGATCGGCGGCGCGGCGACCCGGCGCGAAGGGCTGGCGGCCGCCGGGCGCATCGCGGCGGCGACCGGGGCGCGGGTGCTGTGCGAGACCTTCCCGGCCCGGCTGGAGCGCGGCGCGGGCGTCCCGGCGGTGGAGCGGCTCGCCTACCTGGGCGAGATGGCGTCGGCGCAGCTGGAGGGCGTCCGGCACATCGTCCTGGCGGGCGCGCGCCGCCCGGTGACGTTCTTCGCCTACCCCGGCAAGGCCGGCGACCTCGTCCCGGACGGCTGCCAGGTGCACGACCTCGGCCCCGACCCGACCGGCGCGCTCACCGGGCTCGCCGACGCGATCGCCAAGGAGGCGGTCCCGGCCCTGCAGGCCGCCGCGCGGCCGGACCTGCCGTCCGGGACGCTCACCGGCGAGTCCGCCGCCGCCGTCATCGGCGCGCTGCTGCCCGAGGGCGCGATCGTGTCGGACGAGGCGAACACCTCCGGGCTGTGGCTCCCGGGCGCCACGGCGGGCGCGCCCCCGCACGACTGGCTCTCGCTGACCGGCGGCGCGATCGGCCAGGGCATGCCGGTCGCGACCGGCGCCGCGATCGCCTGCCCGGACCGCCCGGTCGTCTGCCTGGAGTCCGACGGCAGCGCCATGTACACGATCTCCGCGCTGTGGACGCAGGCCCGCGAGGGCCTCGACGTCACGACCGTCATTTTCAACAACGGCGCCTACGCGATCCTGTCGATGGAGACGACGCGGGTCGGCGCCGTCCCGGCGGCGCCCGAGCCGGGCACCGTCACCCGGGACATGGTCGACCTGTCGCGCCCCTCCCTCGACTTCGTCGCGCTGGCGGCCGGGATGGGCGTCCCGGCGTCCCGCGCCCGCACCGCCGAGGAGCTGGCGGCCCAGTTCGGCAAGGCGCTCGCCGAACCGGGCCCGCACCTCATCGAGGCCGTCGTCCCGCCGCTCGGCTGAGCCGCGCTCCGGCCGGGGACGCCGAGGCCCCGGCCCGGGTCAGACGCCGAGGCCGCGGCCGATGATCTCCTTCATGATCTCGGTGGTGCCGCCGAAGATCGTCTGGATGCGGACGTCCTGGTAGGCCTTGGCGATCGGGTACTCGGTCATGTAGCCGTAGCCGCCGTGGAGCTGGACGCAGCGGTCGACGACCCGCTTGAGCAGCTCGGTGTTCCACCACTTGAGCATCGCGGCCTCGTCGGCGGTCAGCTCGTTCTCGCTCTCCTTGAGGATGCACTCGTCGGTGAACGAGCGGGCGACGGTGAGCTCCGTCTTCATCTCGGCGAGCGTGAAGCGGTTGTGCTGGAACTTGCCGATGGGACGGCCGAACGCCTCGCGCGTCTTGCAGTACTCCAGGGTCTGCTCGAACGCGTCCTCGGCGGCGGCCATCGCGGTCGCGCCGATGGACAGGCGCTCGCGGGCCAGGTTCGTCATCAGGTAGATGAAGCCCATGCCCTCCTCGCCGAGGAGGTTCGCCTTGGGCACGCGGACGTTGTCGAAGAACAGCTCGGCGGTGTCCTGGGCGTGCATTCCGACCTTGTCGAGGTTGCGTCCGCGCTCGAAGCCCGCCATGCCGCGCTCGACGGCGAGGAGGCTGACGCCCTTCGCCCCGGCGGACGGGTCGGTCTTCGCGACGACGATGACGAGGTCGGCGAGGATGCCGTTGGAGATGAACGTCTTCGAGCCGTTCAGGACGTAGTCGTCGCCGTCCTTGATCGCGGTCGTCTTGATGCCCTGCAGGTCGGAGCCGGCGGCGGGCTCGGTCATCGCGATCGCGGTGATGATCTCGCCGGAGCAGTAGCCGGGGAACCAGCGGGCCTGCTGCTCGGGGGTGCAGAGCTGGCGCAGGTAGCCGCCGTTGATGTCGTTGTGGACGGCGAAGCCGGGCCCGCTGATGCCGGCCTTCGCCAGCTCCTCGTTGAAGATCACGTAGTAGCGGTAGTCGGAGTTGCCGCCGCCCCCGAACTCCTCCGGCATGTCGATGCCGAGCAGCCCCGCGCGGCCGGCCGCCAGCCACACGTCACGGGAGACGATGCCGTCCTTCTCCCACTGCTCGTGGTGGGGGGCGGCCTCCTTCTCGATGAAGGAGCGCACCATGTCGCGGAAGGCGTCGTGCTCGTCGGTGTAGATGTCCCGTCCCATCCGGCGGTCTCCCTTGAGTAAGTGTGTGCTGATACAGAGTTAATGTAACACTGGCACTGTCACATAGAGGGAGGCGGGATGGAGCTCACCGTCGACGAGCTGGCCGCGCGCGCCGGGGTCACCGTCCGGACCGTGCGGTTCTACGCCGGGCGCGGCCTGCTCCCTCCCCCGCGGCTGCGCGGCCGGACCGGCCTCTACGGCCCCGACCACCTCGCGCGGCTGGAACTCGTCCGGGAGCTCCAGTCGCTCGGGCTCACGCTCGCCGCGATCGAGAAGCACCTCCAGCGGATCCCCCTGGACGCCCCGGCGGAGGACCTGGCGCTCCAGCGGGCGCTGCTGTCGCCGTGGGCGCCGGAGCGGCCCGAGGACCTCGACCGGCACGGACTCGACCGGCGGGCCGGGCGGCACCTCGACGACGAGACGATCGACCGGCTGGAGGCGCTCGGGGTCGTCGAGCGCGTGTCGGACGACGTCATCCGGGTCGTCAGCCCCGCGCTGCTCGGGATCAGCGCCGAACTCGCCGAGCTGCCGATGCCGCTGGACACGCTGATCGCGTCCCATCAGGCCGTCGACCGGCACACGACCGCGCTGGCCGCCGAGCTCCAGGAGGTCTTCCAGGACACCGTCGTCCGGCCGTACCGGGAGGGCGGGCGGTCGCCGCGGGAGCGCGAGCGGCTCATGGAGATGGCCGGCAAGCTCAAGCCGCTGATGATCCAGTCGCTGGTGACGTCGTTCCAGCGGGCCGTCGACAAGGCCATCCGCCGGTCCGTGCCCGACTGACCGTGCCCGACCGACCCGTGCCCGACCGACCCGTGCCAGACCGACCGTGCCCGGTCAGGAGTTCTTCCACTCCTCGCCCTCGTACTCGACGAGGCGCGGGTGGACGAGCGTGTTGACCTCGACGTCCCGGCTGCGGCGGTCCTTCGGGAACACCGTCGCCGCCTGCAGGACCGCGCCGTCCAGGAACCGGAGGCCGGGCACGCCCGCGGCGAGCTCCAGCGCCGGCGCCGTCCCGGCGGGGGACGCCAGGACGAAGCCCCAGTCCCCGAAGCTCGGCACGTCCACGTGGTACGGGGTCGTCGCGAAACCGGCGGCGGCGATCGACTTCTCGATGCTCCAGAACGACTTGGGCGCGAAGTACGGCGAGCCCGACTGGACGACCATCCGGCCGCCCGGGGCGAGGGCGCGCCTCACCATCCCGTAGAACTCGACCGAGTACAGCTTGGCCGTGGACACGTCGTCGGGGTCGGGCATGTCCACGATGATCGCGTCGAACCGCTCGGTCAGGCCGCGCAGCCACGAGAACGCGTCGGCCTCCACGGTCCTGACGCGGGGGTCCTCGAAGGAGCGGTCGTTCAGCGACACGATCGGCCTGTAGGTGCGGGCCAGGTGCAGCATCTCCGGGTCCAGCTCGACCAGCGTCGCGCTCCGGACGTCCTTGTAGCGCAGCACCTCGCGCAGCGCCAGGCCGTCCCCGCCGCCGAGCACCAGCACCCGGCCGTGCGGCCCCGACATCAGCGGATGGACGAGCGACTCGTGGTATCGGTACTCGTCCACCGACGAGAACTGGAGGTCGCCGTTCAGGAACAGCCGCAGGTCGGACGGGCCGAGCCCGGCCTGCCGGGTGATGACGATCTCCTGGTACCTCGTGCGCTCCGAGAGCGCGATCGGGTCGCTGTAGAGGGCCTGCCGCGCCGACACCTCGAAACCGTCCGCCATCGCGTACGTCCCGCCGAGGACGCCGAGGACGGCCACCATGCCGAGCGCCAGCGCGGCCCGCGCGACGCGTCCGACGTCGCGGCGGAACAGCCACAGCACGACCGCCATCCCGGCGACCGCGTTCACGACGCCGACAAGCAGCGCGCCCTTGATGTGCCCGAACGCCGGCAGCAGCAGGAACGGGAACGCGAGCCCGCCGAGGAGCGCGCCCACGTAGTCGGCGGCGAACAGGTCGGCGACCGCCGACCCCGCGTCCTGCTTCCGGATCCGCTGCAGCAGCGTCATCAGCAGCGGGATCTCCGCGCCGATCAGCGCGCCGACCGCGAACGACACGACGACCAGCGCCGGGACGTACAGGTCGAGCCACGCGAACGCCGCGTACAGCGCGAGGACCGACACGCCGCCGATCAGCGCCAGCGCGCCCTCGACGACGGCGAACGCCACCACCGCGCGGCCTTGCAGCGGCTTCGCGGCGAGCGACCCGACGCCCATCGCGAACACCATCACCGACAGGACGATCGACGCCTGCGTGACGGAGTTGCCGACGAGGTAGCTGCCGAGCGCGACCAGCGCCAGCTCGTACACCAGCCCGCACGCCGCACACGTGAACACGGCCGCGAGGATCAGCGCGCGGGCGAGCCGCGCCGGGACGCGCGTCCTCCCCGGGCCGTCCGGCCGGGACGGCTCCGGGGAGGCCGCCCCGGAGCCAGGCGGCTCCGGGGCGGACGGGTCGGGGGCGGACGGGCCGGGGCCGGAGGGCCCGACGGCCTCGTCCAGGTCGCGGGACGTCAGGAGACCGCCCCGGCCACGATCGCGGCGACGCCGAGGTCGGCCGCGGCGACGACCCAGCCGGCCGGGTGGATGGCGGTGCCGCCGCCGTCCGCGTCGACGAGCGTCGCGCCGAGCTTGCCGGGCGTGATCACGTCCAGCAGGAAGAACGCGACGATCATCAGCACGATGCCGCACCCGCCGAACACGGCGGTGTCGATCAGCCCGTCGGTGAGGTCGCTGTCGCTGGTGACGATCGCCGTGGTGACGATCGCGCCGATGCCGAGGAGCTTGGCCGACAGCAGCAGCGCCGCGCCGCGGTTGCCCTCGGTCCAGATCTGCTTGCCGAGCCTGCCGGGCGTCGTCACCTCCACCACCAGGTAGCCGAGCGCCATCAGCGCGATGCCGATCGCCCCGTAGGCGAACGTCGCGCCGACCTCGTCAAGGATGTCGTTCATCTGTCGCTCCTCATTTCCCCGACCCTGGGCCGCCGCCCCGGAAGGACGCGGCGCCTCTGCTGTTCCATCCGTTGCTGCCGGGGCTCGCCCAGCGCCCGCCGACGTGGGAGTAGTAGCGGTTGTAGCCACGGCGGGGCCTGTCGACCGTGATGCGGCTGCCCGCGCCGTTCGGCAGGACGCCGACGACGAGCTTCGGGTAGCGCAGGAAGATGCCGCCGGCGGCGCCCTTGGCGAGGGTGTCGTCCACCCGGTCGATCGGCTTGAACTTGCGGCTGATCTCCGAGGCCACCGACTGGGGGGCTTTCGGGGAGCGGTAGGTGTCCGCACCCATGCTGGTGTACTTGTCGCCGATCCAGGACGCCTGCGACTGCCCGCAGCCGCCGAGCGCGACGGTGGTCAGGGCGGCGGCGGCCACCGCGCCCGCCACCCGGTGTCTGCTGTTCACGAGGGTCTCACCAACCGGCTTCGCGTCATGACGATCTCCCTGGTCTGGGGGTAGGCGTGCCAGGTCCGCCAGCCGAACCCGGGTTCTTGCGTCTCTTCCAGGGCCAGCGCGGTGACGGCGTGCGGGGAGCCGGGGAACGCCCCGGTCAGCGCGTCATCGCGGTCCGCGAGCCGCGCGCACACGGCCTCGACGGCGCGGGCGAACGCCGTCCCGTCGCTGTGCGCGGCGGTCGTCGCGGCGAACTCGTACGCCCAGCCGGGCACGCTCGTCGCGGCCCGTCCGGGAAGCGGCTCCGTCCGGTCGGGCAGGCACGCCACCGTCTCGCTCAGCGGACCGGCGATGACCTGGTGGGACGCGCCGAGCAGGCGCATCTGCACGGTCAGGCCGGCGCGCTCCACCGGGAGGACGGCGAGCGCGTCCAGCGGCGGCAGGCCGAGCACGAAGGAGAGCCCGTCCGCGCGCGCGTCCGCGTAGGGGGTGTCGAGGGTGGCGCGCAACTCAGCTACCGCCGCCCGGGTAGATCGTCATCGATCCGGTGGGGACGCGCTCACCGAGGCCCGCCTCCCACTGCCCGCCGCCGTACTGCTCGAACGACAGGTACTTCCCGCGCGGGCCCTCGTAGTCGACGTACTCGACGCGGCCCTGGACGCCGACGCCGGTCGTGCCCTCGCTGGTGTAGTCGGCGGTGCCGTGCTCGTCGCGGCGGTACTCGACGCCGTCGACGACGATGGTCTTCTCACCGGGCCTGAGGTCGCCGATGTCGTGCTCCGTCCACCAGACGACCTCCAGGTCGGGGTCCTCCTCGACGGAGACCCACACCTTGGTGCCCTCGATGGTGTCGGCGTCGAGGAGGTGCTCGCTCCAGGTGAAGCCGCCCTCCCTCAGCCGCACCGAGCCGCGCACGAAGTAGCGGGTGCCGAGGTACTCGACCATGTCGCCCGCCTTGAGGGCCCGCGGGTCGCCGGCCACCGAGTCCTCCGGCGCGAACGGGTCCCGCGGAGCCGCGGGGGCGGGCGCCGGGGCGCTCGGACGGCGTCGCAGCAGCACGACGATGAGCACGATCAATGCGACCAGGACCAGCGCCAGGAGGATGACAATCGCCGTTCCGCCCACGGACACCTCCATCGTTTCGTCGATCAATCAGGGCGCAGACCAGCGGGATCCTACCGATTGTGGCGTCCCAAGCCCATACCGCGATGAGACGTATCAAATGATCCCCAGGTTTCATGCGAAAACGGGAGATCCGATGCGGGGCCGGAACCCGGTGCGGCCGGTTCGGCGCACGGTGTCAGAGGGGCCGCGCGGGCCGGAAGCGGGCGCCGCGCGGGAGTCGGAGGCGGGCGGCTCAGAGGCGGGCGGCGCCGGCGGCGACGCGGCCGTCGGTCGCGGTGAAGGCGATCCGGACGTGCCGGGCGCCGGCCGGGCCGTAGAACTCGCCGGGCCCGACGAGGACGCCGCGGGAGGCCAGGTGGGCGACGGTGTCCCAGCACGGCTCGTCCCGCGTGGCCCACAGGTAGAGGGACGCCTCGGAGTGGTCGACGCGGAAGCCGTGCCGCTCGAACGCCTCCCGCAGGACGGCGCGGCGGCGCGCGTACCGGGCGCGCTGCTCGTCCACGTGGGCGTCGTCGGCGAACGCCACCGTCATCGCCGCCTGCACGGGCGCCGGGACGATCATGCCGGCGTGCTTGCGGACCTCCAGCAGCCGCTTCACGAGCGCGAGGTCGCCGGTGACGAACCCGGCGCGGTAGCCGGCCATGTTGGAGCGCTTGGAGAGGGAGTTGACGGCGAGCAGCCCCTCGTGGGAGCCGTCGCACACGTCCGGGTGCAGGATCGAGACCGGCGGCCTGTCCTCGTCCCAGCCGAACTCCAGGTAGCACTCGTCGCTGACGACGATCGCCCCCCTGCCGCGCGCCCACGCCACGACCTTGCGCAGGTGCTCGGCGGGCAGCACCTTGCCGGTCGGGTTGGACGGCGAGTTCACCCACACGATCTTCGGGTTGACGGGGCCGAGGGCCAGCAGCCCGTCCGTCGCGACGGGCGTGGCCCCGGCCAGCCGGGTGCCGACGTCGTAGGTCGGGTAGGCCAGCTCGGGGAAGACGACCCGGTCGCCGGGGCCGACGCCGAGCAGCGTCGGCAGCCAGGCGACCAGTTCCTTGGTGCCGATGACGGGGAGCACCGCGTCCGGGTCGGCGCCGGACACGCCGGCGCGGCGGCGCAGCCAGCCCGCGACCGACTCGCGCAGCTCCGGCGTCCCGTAGGTCTGCGGGTAGCCGGGCGCGTCGGCGGCTCCGGCGAGGGCCGCCCGGATCGGCTCGGGCGTCGGGTCCACGGGAGTCCCGACGGACAGGTCGACGATGCCGTCCGGGTGCGCCAGCGCCCGCTCCTTGTAGGGCGCGAGCCGATCCCACGGAAAGTCCGGCAACGTGAACACTGTCCCTGCTCCTCCTCTGGAACCCGGCGGCTCTGGAACCCGGCGGGCCGCGGCCTTCCCTCACTCGGGAGGCCACGGCCCGGAATTCGGCGCAGGGGGACCCGCGGGGCGCGCCCCCGTGCCGGAACGCGCCAATGGGTCCCCCGGACGGCTACTCGTCGTGGCTCTGCGGAGGCAGCGCGGCGACGATCGGGTGGTCCTTGTCGATCTTGCCGACCTTGGACGCACCGCCCGGCGAGCCGAGGTCGTCGAAGAACTCGACGTTCACCTTGTAGAAGTCCTTCCACTGGTCGGGGACGTCGTCCTCGTAGTAGATGGCCTCAACCGGGCAGACCGGCTCGCACGCACCGCAGTCGACGCACTCGTCCGGGTGGATGTAGAGCTGACGCTTCCCTTCGTAGATGCAGTCGACCGGGCACTCCTCGATGCATGCCTTGTCGAGCAGGTCCACGCAGGGCTGCGCAATGACGTAGGTCACGTCAGTGACTCCTCTCGGATATCCGGCCCCGCCGCACGTCACGGGTCGCCGCAAGCTCGCTGTGAATAGTATGGCCACCACGGCTCAGTCGATTCGACATGGGGGTCTCACATGTCCGCCCGCTTCGCCGCGCGGCTGGTGGTGTCCATCAGTGGCGCGGACGTGGGCCAGCGGATCTCGCTGCGCCGCCGTCTGCCTACGGGAGAGTACAGCGACGTCGTCGGCGTGCTCGAATCGTGGTCCGGCAAGACGCTCATGGTGCGCCGGCGCGACGGAGAGCTGGTCGAGGTACCCGAGGAGATCATGGTCGCGGCGAAGGTGGTGCCGCCGCGCCCGCCGGCGCGGCGCCGCCCCCGGCGGGAGCAGCCGGAGGACGGCTGACGCACGTCCGATCAGCGCGTTCCCGCGGGCGCCGGGCTTTCCGGCGCCGGGCTCCCGGGTTCGGGGCCCCCAGGTTCGGGGCTCTGCGGCGCGGGGCTGCCCGGCGCGGGACTGCCCGGTGCCGGGCTCGACGGAGCGGGGCTCGCCGGCGTCCGGCCGCCGGGCGCCGTGGTCGCGGGCGACGGGCCGGCGGGCGACCCGGTCGGCGGCGGGCTCGCGGTGACCGGCGCGGGCTCGGTGACGCGCTCGCTGTAGGACACGCCGGGCTTGAGCGGCTGCCCCTGGAACAGCTCCGACACCGTGACGAGCGTGAACCCGCGCTTCTTCAGGCCGTCCACCACCGCCGGGATGGACTCGACGCTCGTCTTGTGGATGTCGTGGAACAGGATGATGCCGCCGGGCTTCGCCTCCTTGACGCCGACCCGGGTGTCGCGCGCGACGTTGTGGTAGCGCCAGTCGAGCGTGTCGACGCTCCACATGATGAGCGGCATCCCGATGTCGCGTCCGACGCGCTTGTTCGTCGCCCCGTACGGCGGGCGCATCAGCGTCGGCCTCACGCCGCCGGACGCGTCCTGGACGGCCTTCTGCGTCCGCTGGATCTGCGACCGCACCCCGGCGGGCGACATCCCGGTCAGCTGCGGATGGGACCAGCTGTGGTTGGCCAGTTCGTGCCCTTCGAGGGCCATCCGGCGCACCACGTCGCGATGGCTCCCCACGTTCTCGCCGAGCATGAAGAATGTGGCGCGCACGCCACCCTTCTTGAGCGTGTCGAGAAGGCCGGCCGTGTAGGGGCCCGGACCGTCGTCGAACGTGAGCGCGACGCACTTCACCCGGTCGCAGTCGATCCTGCGGGGCGGGGGCGGCGTCGGCGCGTGCGTCGCCGGCGTCTTCTTCCCCAGGGCGGCGTTCTGCCCGGCCGTCCGCGCCTGCTTCTTGTCCGCGTGGCTGCACCCCGCGACGAGCAGCAGTCCGGCCGCAATGACCGCGATTTTCCTGATCCGCACCACGCACCCCCGAACGTGTCGCTTCGGGGCGCCTAATACCCTCCGTCATGCTAAAGACACTCGCTGGTGCGGATACTCGTCCGTGACCGGTTCGCCGGCCCGGCGGAGCCGCGGTTCGCCGACCCGGCGGAGCCGCGGCGGGCCGGGCCGGCGGACGTCAGCGGAGCGGCCAGTCGGGCACCTCGGGCGGGAGGTCCTTGCTGACGCGCAGCGGGAACTCGGCGTCGCGCTTCTCCAGGAAGGAGGAGACGCCCTCGATCGCGTCGGCGCCGCCGCCGAGGGCGGCCATCAGGCGGGAGTCGGCGATGTGCGCGTCCCACGGGGACGGCGACGACAGGCCCGACCACATGAGGCGGCGGATCGCGGCGACGGAGACCGCGGAGGTGTTGTCGGCGATCTCGCGGGCGAGGGCGTAGGCGGCGGGGAGCAGTTCGTCGGGCGCGTACACGCGGGAGACGAGGCGGCCGGCGAGGGCCTCCTCGGCACCGAAGACGCGGCCGGTCGCGGCCCACTCCATGGCCTGCGCGATGCCGACGAGGCGGGGCAGGAACCAGCTGGACGCGGCCTCGGTGACGATGCCGCGGCGCGCGAAGACGAACCCGAACTTGGCCTTCTCGCTGGCGAGCCGGACGTCCATCGGGAGGGTCATGGTCACGCCGACGCCGACCGCGGCGCCGTTGAACGCGCCGATGACGGGCTTGAGGCAGCGGGCGATGCGCAGCGCGACGGTGCCGCCGCCGTCGCGCGGGGTGCCGTCCTCCAGGATGTCGTCCTCGCCGGCGAACATGTCCTTCGACTTCTCCTTGTCGAAGGTGTCGCCGCCGCCGCTCAGGTCGGCGCCCGCGCAGAACGCGCGGCCCGCGCCGGTCACCACGACCGCGCGGACGTCGTCGTCGGCGTCGATCCGGTCGAAGACGTCGAGCATCTCGTTGCGCATGGTGAACGTGTAGGCGTTCATCTTGTGCGGCCGGTTCAGCGTAACGGTGGCGATCCCGTCGCGAACCTCGTACTCGATCTCCTTGTACGGCATCTGCGAACCCCTCTCACGCTGGACAGAACCCGATTCTAGAACGAGTCTTCAGCTGCGGGGCGGTCAGCTCCGGGCTTCGGGGAAGAGCCGGAGCAGGACATCCCGGCGCCACTCGCCCTCGTCGCGTCCCGGCGGCGGGACGGCGACCAGCGCGCCGTCCCCGGCCTCCGCGAACCGGATCCCGACGCCGGGGGCGACTTCGGCGGGGGGCTCGCCGGTGGCCGCGAGGCGCCGCGCGAGGGCGCCGAGGACGCGCGCCCAGCCGTCCCCGAGATAGGGCGGCAGCGCCTCGGCGCGCAGCTCCGGCAGGCCCCGCGCGGCGAGGCCGACGGTGCGCAGGGTCAGGCCGTCCCGGCTCTCGGCTCCGACGACGCGGACCTCGGACGTGACGTCCGCCATGCGGAACCCTGCCTCCCTACTGGACTTTCTCCGATAAATTATGACAGTGAACTGGGCCGTGACGACGTACGACTCCGCCTTCGGGTACGTCTCCGCGCACGGTGCGCCCCTGGTCGACCTGCTCGATCCGCAGCCCGGCGAACGGGTCATCGACCTCGGGTGCGGCACCGGGACGTTCAGCGCGGAGATCGCAGAGCGGGGCGCCGAGGTGCTGGGCATCGACGGCAGTCCCGACATGGTCGCGCAGGCGACCGCGATGCACCCGGGGCTGTCGTTCATCGTCGGCGACGCCCACGACTTCACCGTCACCGAGTCCTTCGACGCCGTCGCCTCCAACGCCGCCCTGCACTGGATGACCCGCGACCCCGACGCCGTCATCGGGCGGGTGCACGCGGCGCTGCGCCCCGGCGGCCGGTTCGTCGGCGAGCTCGGCGGCGCCGGGAACTGCGCCGAGCTGATCGTCGCGATGCAGACGGCGTGGCGGGTGTTCGGCCTCGGCGAGCCGGAACTGCCCTGGTACTTCCCGTCGCCGGCCGCGTACGCGACCAAGCTGGAGGACGCCGGGTTCACGCTGCGGCTGCTGGAGCACGCCGAGCGCCCGACCCGGATGACCGAGGGCCCGAACGGCGCCGCCGACTGGGTCCGCGCCTACGCCGCCCGCGCGCTGGCCGACGTCCCGCCCGAGATGGTCGACCCGCTGCTCGACCGCGTCAACGACCTGGCCGCGCCCGCGCTGCGCCGCGAGTCCGGGTGGGTCGCCGACTACGTGCGGCTGCGGTTCGCCGCCGTCCGCCGGTCGGACGGGGCCGCGCCGCTGCCGTTCGGGCCGCTGGCGTCCGACCGCCCGCTCTGATTCCCGCCGCGTCCCGCCCCGTCCCGCCCCCGTCCCGCCGCCTAGGGTGGGAGGCATGCTGCGGTTGTACGACCATCGGACGGGACGTGCCGAGCCGCTGCCGGCCGGCCGGGGCCTGCGCGTCCAGATCCTGCCGGGCGCGGGGTACCGCACACTGGTGGTCGCCGACCTGCTGCGGCGCGTCGTGCAGCGGGGCGGGCGTCGCGTCCGCCTGGTGAGCACCCCGCTTGCCATGGGCGACGCCTACGCCGACTACAGCGTCGCGTCGGTCGAGGTGCTCGACGAGCCGCTGCCCGACGCCGACGTGTACATCTCCACTTCGGCCGGCACGGACACCGGCGCGCTGTGCCTGACCGTGCCCGCCGAGACCGGCGAGCCGCCCTCGGACCCGTCGGCCGCGCGGCTGGCGATGCTGGAGGTCCCCTACCGGGAGCCCCTGGACATGTCCGAGGCCCGGTCGTCCGCCGCGGGCGAGCGCCTGGACGGGTGGCGGCGCAAGGTCGCCGAGTGGGCGACGTCCCCGGGCCGTCCCATGAGCCGGGAGTACGCGGCGGAGGCGGAGGCCGCGCTCGCGGACGACCTCGGCGGCCCCGGCGCCCTCGCCGTCCTGGACCGCCTCGCCGCCGACCCGGGTGTGGCCCCGGGCGCGAAGCTGGAGACCTTCATCCACCTCGACATGGTGCTGGCGCTCGGGCTGGTGTCCGCGATCGGAACCGCCTGATCACTCCCCCTGACCGTGCCTCCGACGGCGTCCTCGATGGCACCTGCCCGGCAGATTAACCGCACCGCGAGGTGACCCGGGCTTCCGCGGTGCCTGGGAGAAGCTAACTTCGTATGCCGTGTCGACCGAAGCCCCAGAGTCCCCGGCCCCGGCGGCCCCCGAACCGCCGGTCCGCCCGAGGCGACGCCGTGCCCGCCCGCTGATGGCGAGCGTCGTCGCTCTCGCCGTGCTCCTGTTCGCGGCCGTCGGAGGGATCGGCTGGTACTTCGCGGGCGTCGCGATCGAGGTCGACCACTCCGCCGAGTACCCGCTGAGCATCGTCGACGCGGCGGACGGCACCGTCACACTGCCCCGCGAGCCGGAGACGGAACGCCCCGGGGAGTGGGCCCTCGTCTGGAAGGACGGGCGCGCCCTCCTCGGGCCCATCGTCGGGGGCGACGAGGACCGTGTCGTGCGGAAGGTCTCGTCCGTCGTCTCCGGTTCCCTCGTGAAGGGCGCGCCCGCGGCCATCGACCACTGGATGTACGACGGCGACCCCGAGCGGGCGTTGGGGCTGCCCTTCGAGAGCATCACGTATCCGTCCCAGGTGGGGCCGATGCCGGCGTGGCTGGTGCCGGGCTCCACCCTGCACGGGACATGGGTCATCGCCGTCCACGGCCGGAACGCGGACAAGGCGGAGACGCTCCGCGCCATGCGTTCCGTGCACGAGATGGGCCTTCCCATGCTGTCGATCGCGTACCGGAACGACGTGGGCGCGCCCTCCTCCGGCGACCGCAAGAACCATCTCGGCGACACGGAGTGGCACGACGTCATCTCCGCGATGGGCTACGCGCGCGCACACGGCGCGACCGGCGTCGTCCTGTACGGATGGTCGATGGGCGGTGCGATGGCGATGACGGCCCTCCGCAAGGACCCGTCGTTCGTCCGGGGCATCGTCCTGGACTCCCCCGTCCTGGACTGGAGCGCCACCCTGGACAAGCAGGGTGACGCCCGCAATCTGCCCGGCTTCATGACGGACGTGGCCAAGCGGGTCCTGGAATGGCGCATCGGCATCGACCTGACCGACTACGACCAGCGCCGCTACGCTCCCCGCCTACGGCGGCCGGTGCTCCTCTACACCGCCAGGGACGACGAGACCGTCGCCAACGGGCCCGCCTACACCTTCGCCAGGAAGGCCCCACCCGGCATGGTCACGCACATCAGCACACTCGGCGGCCACACCGAATCGTGGAACGTCGACCCGGCCGCCTACGAACGCGCCCTGAAGGCCTTCCTGAAGAGGGTCAGCTAGGGCGGACCTCCAGGAGGGTCTTGCCGACGGTCGACCGCGACTCGATCCCCCGGTGCGCGTCGGCGGCCCCGTCGAGTGGGAAACGCTGGCCGATCACCGGCCGGAGCCGTCCCCGGGCGGCCTCCTCCAGCGCGCTGATCGTGAACTCCCGGAGCCGCTCGGGCGTGGCGCTCGGCCGGACGAGCACCACCCCGCGCCGGGCCGCCTCCTCGTCCGGGATGTCCGCCCACTCACCGGACGCAAGGCCGAAACTGACCATGCGTCCACCACCGCGGAGCAGCGTGAACGCCTCGCGCGCCACATCGCCGCCGACCCCGTCGAAGACCACGTCCAACTCGCCGAGCTTCTTGGACCAGCCCGGCTCGCGGTAGTCGACCGCCTCGTCCGCCCCGAGGCGCAACGGGACCTCGGTCTTGTGCGCGCCCCCGGCCGCCGCCACGACCGTCGCGCCCCTCTCCTTCGCCAACTGGACGAGCAGCGTCCCGACCCCGCCGGCCGCCGCCTCCACCAGCACCCGCTCCCCCGGACGCGGGCCGGCCGCGTCCAGCATCATCACCGCCGTCCGTCCGTCCGCGAGCAGCGCCACCGCGTCATCGAGCGCCAGCCCGTCCGGGACGTCGAACAGCGCCTTCGCGTCCACGGCGACCTTCTCCGCGTAGGCGCCGCTGCCCCCGGTACTGCTCACGACCCGCCGCCCGGCCAGCGCGCCGTCCACGCCCGCGCCGACCGCCGTCACCACCCCGCCGACCCCGTTGCCCGGGATGACCGGCGGCTCCAGCCTCACCGGGGCCGGGCCGGTCCCCGCCCGCATCTGCGTCTCCACGAACGTGATGTTGGCGAACGCGACCTCGATCAGTACTTGCCCCTCGGCCGGAACCGGATCGGGCGCCTCCCCGGGGACGAGCACCTCAGGCCCGCCGAACCCCTTCAGCCACACCGCACGCATCGAACCCCTCCCATCAGCGATACTCCGCCGCCAGCCTGCTACCTCAACCATGGTCGAGGTCAAGCCGGTCGCAACGAATCTCTTTTCTCGTCACACGCATCTCTGTAAGCTTTCGCGCGTATTCCGCCCCCGTTGTCGGCTGCCGCTCAAGGAAGACGATGCGCGCCCGGTTGGTTCGTTCCTCCCCGCTCGGGTCAAACCGCGCCGCCGCCATGGTCGCCCTCCTGGCCGCGTGCACGGCCGCCGGCTGCGGCTCGTCCGGCTCGTCCTCGAACGGCGAACTCGCCCCGAACGGCTCCCTCGACAACGGCGCCGCCGCCCGCGCGACCGCCGGCGCCCCCTCGGCCGTCCCCACGGCGGAGCTTTACAAGACGGTCCTCCAGCGCTACCGCGCCTACCAGGACGCCTACCGCAAGGCCTACGAGACCAACGACCCGAGCGCCCTCCCCGACGTCGCCATGGACCCCCTGCTGACCGAGGTCACCAACGACGTGGAGGCCACGAAGGCCAAGGGCGTGATCTGGCGCTTCACGAACACGTTCAACCCGCGCGTGTACGCCCGCTCCAAGGACAGCACGAAGGTCTACGTGATCGACTGCGTCAGCACCCTCGCCGCCTACCGCTACTCCGCGCAGACCGGCAAGCGGACGGGGGACCTCCCCGCCGGGGCCTTCGTGTACCGGGCCACCGTGCAGTACGACTCCGGCACCTGGAAGGTCGCCGCCAACGTCCGGGACCGGCAATGCTGACGGTCCGCAGGGAAGGACATGCGATGTCGCCCAACACCTCCACCGGTCGCCGGACGGCCGCGGCCGTGCTCGCGACAACGGCCCTGGCAGTCCCCCTGGTCACCGCCGCGCCGAGCGCCCGGGCGGACGGCTGCGGGGTCGTCGGCGAACGCGGGAACTGCAACCTGATCGTCGGCACCCCCGGAACCGGCGGGGGTGGAGGCGGAACAGGCGGTGGCGGCACCGGCGGTCCCGTGCTGCCTCCTCCGCCAGAGGGTTTGACTCCCGATGAAGCCCCGGGCGTCGTGCAGGTTCCCGGGGGCCCCGCACCGCAGCCGGCGCCGCCCGACACGGCCGACCTGCTCGCCATGGCACGGGCCTCGGCGCCGTTCCCCAAGGTCGTTGTGCACACGGCACCCAAGGACAAGACGTATGTCGGGCTGCAGACGTCCCTGTGGGTGGAAGGCTTCGATGAAGTACAGACCCAGCCGATCACGATTGGCGCGCAGACCGTCCAGTTGACGGCCAAGCCCAAGTCGGTGATATGGGATCTGGTCGAGAAGCGCGACTTCGTCTGCACGGGCGCCGACGCCGGAAGGAAGGACAGCAAGACCTGCAACTACACCTTCAAGCGCTCGTCCGCGTCGCAGCCCGGAGGCAAGTACATGATCACGGCGACCATCAGCTGGGGCGTCGAGTGGACGTGTACGGGCGACGACTGCGACTCCGACGGCGCCGTCCTTCCGGACAACCCGATCTCGTCGGCGCCCACACCGCTCGTCGTCGGCGAGATCCAGACCAACACGGGCCAGTGACGCCGCCCGGACATCGGCTGCCGGGTTTCGTCGAACTCGCGAAGCTGGGGACGGGCGCCCAAGGCGAGGTCGTGCTCGCGCGCCACCAGTCCGGCGGCGGACCGGTCGCGATCAAGTACCTGGCCACCGGGTTACTCGGTGACCCTGCCGCCCGAAGTGTCTTCCGCCATGAAGCCCAGATGCTCAAGCGGGTCATCAACCCGCATGTGGCGCGCTTACTCGACTACCTGGAATCGCCCTGGGGCGCGGCGATCATCCTGGAGGCGGTCCCGGGGCGTCCACTCCGCAAGGTGCTGGACGAGCACGAGGGCGGACTGACCGCCGAAGCCGCGTTGGCGACGTTGAAGGGCTCGCTGCTCGGCCTCGCGGCCGCACACGCGGTCGGGGTCGTCCACCGCGACTACAAGCCTGGGAACGTGCTCGTCCAGGACGATGGGCAGAGCAAGCTCATCGACTTCGGGGTCGCGGTCCTCACCGGACAGGGCGGCCAGGCCGGGACGCCCGCGTACATGTCACCGGAGCAATGGGCGGGCGCAGCCGTCTCCCCCGCGACCGACCTTTATGCCGCAACCTGCGTCTTCGTCGAGTGCATCACCGGCAGGAAGCCGTTCGGAGGGACGACTCTCGCGGAACTGAAGACCGCGCACGAGCAGGGCTTCACAGCGTTCGAGAGCGTGCCCGGGCCATTGCGTCCACTCGTCCGGCGAGGCTTGGCGAAGAGCCCGGACGACCGGGCGGGAAGCGCCTACGAATTTGTGAGCGAGTTGGAATCGGTTGCGGTCCGGACTTACGGGCCAGACTGGGAAAGGCGCGGATTCCTCGCCCTCGGCGCAGTCGCCGCGACCGTGATGACGGCCGTTCCGCTAACAATGCTCGGCAGCGCTCTTCTGGCACCCGGAGCGTCCGCCACCGGAGCCGGTGCGGTCGCATCGACGGCGGCGGGGCACGTCTCGGCCGGGCTCGCTCAGGGCGCCACGTCGGTGGACGTGATGGCGAAGACCGGCGCGTCCGTGTCCAAGGGCTTCCTGGCCAAGATCGGCGGAGCGAAGGGAGCCGCCGGCATCGGGGTGGCCGGCGTAGGCGGTGTGATCGCGGCCTGGCTCTTCTGGCCCGGCCCCAAAGTGGGCGGGACGAGCCACGCCGGGGTGCACGCCTACTTCACCAACCCGGGTGCCCTCCTTGGCCAGAGATACCTGCCCGCCGCAGAGACCCCGTACATCGACTTCAAGTACACGCTCACCCCGGCCAGGGCGAAGACCGGAACGGAAGTGCGCCTCGTCGAAGAGTTCCGGGGACGCACTCCTGGAGCCCTTTACTACACTCCGAGCGGTGAACGCCAATGCTTCGGCGACAAGGCGGACCCGCCCAAAACCCACGCATACAGCTGGGGAATCGGGCTCGGCAAAGATCAACTCGACGTCAAGAGTACGGATTACCTCACCTTTTACCGTATGCCACCGGCGAAACGAAACGACATTCCGCAGAAGTTGTCGGGCGCTGTCACCCTTCCCGTCCGGGGCGACACCGTCGGCGAACACCAGCCGTTCGTCCGGGCGGAATGCGCCACCATGAGCCGGTGGACGACCACGACGAGGATCGTCCTCCCCGACCACAAGGTGCTACCGCCCGGCAGGTATCTGGTGACACCGCATGCGCCAATGAAGGTCACAAGGGCGGTACGGGAAGACGAGGCGATCCCCCCGGAGTCCGCAGGAGCCAGAGTCGACGGGACCCTGCCGATGATCGAGATACTGGACGACTGACGCCCTGGCATCACCCCGGTGCTCCGGCCCCACACCGATGGGCAAGCACAGTCGCCGGACGCCGACGTCCTGAGGTGCGTGCCACGACTCGGCGCACGTCCGCCCCGTTCAGACGTCGGCATCGGGCAGCAGCGCCCACACGACCTTCCCGCCGAGCGACTGAGCGCCCCACTCCTTGACCAGCACGCCCATCATCACCTCATCACCAGCCCCCCGTCCGCCCTCGCTCAGCAGTTCCGCAGGCGACGCGACCGGCAGGACGTCGGACGAGTCGAGGACCTCCATCACGGTCCCCTTGTCCGCCTGGACGAGCCGCACGGTCGCCGCAGCGCTCCCCGTATGACGCAGGACGTTCGTGACGAGCTCGGACACCACGCCCTTCGCCACATAGGCGTCCTGGCCCCACCTCTCCAGTACGTCCTCCACCCAGTCCCGAGCCAGCTTGATCGACTCGCCCTGAACCGGCACAACGATCTCCGCGGGGCCCTGCATGAACGATCACCTCCGATCTTCGTGACTCCGCGCACAGCTTCCACTCCAAAGCGTAGCGTGACCGCCTAAGCCCGATAACTCACGCAGACCGTTGTCAAAGGTGTGAGCCGGTTCCAAGGAGGTGTGCCAGATGGCTGCACGCAGGCCGACCCGCCAGACGATCGCCTTCGGCCAAGAAGCGACACGACTACGCCACGAGACCGGCCTTTCGCGGCTTGACCTGGCAAAACGCGCCGCCGTGAGCCGCAGTTACGTCGCCCAAGTGGAGAACGGAACGACCCGCTGCAGGAGGGACTTCGCCATACGACTGGACGAGGCCCTCGGCACCGGCACCGCGCTCACTGACGCATGGGACGCCTCCGTCAAGGCCTCCGCCCACCCGAAGTGAGAAAGGCCCGGCAGAGCAACGATCAGGGCGGTTCATGCGTGGAGTTGGCAGCCGTCAGCGGCGCGGTAGGTGTGCGGGACTCCAAGGACCCGGACGGCCCCAGGCTCGTCCTCGCCCCGGCCGAATTCCACGCCCTCCTCGCCGACCTCAAGAAGCGCTAGCTTCCAACTGGCCGCAGAGGCCCGATCGCCGGGCCGGGGCCCTGCCACGCCCAGCCGTTTCCTGACTCCTCGCGGGAATGGCGTTGGTCGCGGGTACTGTTGGTGCCGGCTCATCGGGACTAGTCGTGCTAGTCCCGGACGAGCCGACGGGGCTTACCGTGTTCGGGGGCCGTCCGACGCGCATGCACGCAGGCTGGGAGTGAAAATGGTCAGCGTCAAAGGCCGTTTTGAGTATTCCGACGGGCTGACTCCCGGGCAATCGAAATATGGCGGCATTCATCACAACCTGTACGACGAGCAGGGGCACCTCGTCGGGCACGGCACGTTCTTTCCTGATGACGAGGACGGCTCGCCGACCGGAATGCCATCAATCTATTCTGATGGTGCCGATGAGTATGCGTCGGATGAAGATGACGATGACCTAGCGGAGATTCAGAAGATTGTCGCCGCGTTGGTCGTCCTGGGCACCCTCAAGGCCGTGGAGAAGGCTGCGCCGCACCTCAGGAAATGGTGGAGGGACCAGGCGCTTCCGTTCGTGAAGTCGGCGCGGAAGAGGCTTGCCAGGGTTCGTGAGGGCGACGGCGCACAGGTGGAGAACCTGATCGAGTGCGTGCCTTCGATGCTGGTCGACGCGCCTCCGGAGTCCTCGGGAGAGGTGGTCGCCGCGCTCGAGGAGTATCGAGCCGGCATGAGCGGCACGGAAGCGCGGGAGCGGTTCGTTGCGGCGCTGACGGCCGGGCTACTCAGCGAAAAGGCCCGCCTTTACAGTGAAGGGCAGATGAGGGTGTTGCTCAATGCCCGGATCGAGGACGCGGAGTTGAAGAGCGTGCTGGAGACCGTCACGCCCGAGCAAGTCGCGGACGGCATCAAGCTGATGCTTGAGGCGAATCCGTCGTTGCTCGACGAGTTCACGGCAAGAGGTCGTTCCATCAACCGGGGGATCTAGGCGGGTTTGCGGGCCATGCCGCCCCAGAGGGCGGCGGGGGCGGCGGCTTCCAGGTCGGAGCGGGGGCGCCACTTGGGGACTTCGACCACGCCGGGGTCGATGAGGTCCAGGCCGCGGAAGAAGGCGGTGACCTGGTCGCGGTCGCGCAGTGTGACCGCCTCCGCCGAGTTCGCGTTCATGGTCCGCGCGAACGCGGCCATCTCCTCGGGGAAGATGTCCTTCGCGGTGTGGGACACCACCAGGTGACTGCCCGGGGGGACGGCGTCCATCAGCGTGTTCACGATCTGGTACGGGTCCGACTCGTCCGGGACGAAGTGGAGGACGGCGACGAGCATGATCGCGATCGGCCGGGTGAAGTCCAGCGTGCGGGCGGCCTCCCGCAGGATCTTGCCGGGGTCGCGCAGGTCGGCGTCGATGTAGTCGGTCAGGCCCGCGTCGGTGCTCTTCAGCAGCGCCTCGGCGTGGGTCAGGACGATCGGGTCGTTGTCGACGTAGGCGATCCGGCATTCGGGGACGATCGCCTGGGCGACCTCGTGGGTGTTGTTGGCCGACGGCAGCCCGGTGCCGATGTCCAGGAACTGGTGGATGCCGGCCTCGGCGACCAGGTACTCCACCGTCCGCGCCAGGAACGCGCGGTTGGCGCGCACGGACTTGACCGTGGCCGGGAACGCCTGCAGCCCGGCTTCGGCGGCGGCCCGGTCGGCGGCGAAGTTGTCCTTGCCGCCCAGCCAGACGTCGTAGACCCGGGCGGGGTGGGGGACGCTCGTGTTCACCCGGGAAAGCTTGTCCTGACCCGACGACTCTCCAGGCAGATCCGATGCCACGAACGTCTCCTCAAGCACCGCCGTTGAAATGTCCCGAACCACCATATATCCGCACGCTGCGCGCGGTTCGGGGATCAGGTCAGGTCGGCGGCGGTCATGCCAGGCGGATGGCCCAGGGGCCACTGGACGAGTTCGATCTTGCAGCCGTCGGGGTCGTCTAGTGCGGTGACCACGAATGTCGGCAGGATCGTCCCTGCGTTGACCTGCGGCGTGTCGTTGTTATCGGCCTCGCCAAAACAACGACACGCCGCAGGTCAACGCACCCGGTGAACCTTGATGGCCCGCACTAGTGACCGTGCGTCTTGACGCGGTTCGCCTCGGCGTAGAGCTGGGGACGGGCGAACCATTCGGCGTCGAGGCGCTGGCCGGTGAGCGACTCCAGGGTGGCCATCGCGGTCTCCCAGTCCGGGCCCGGGGTGGTCTGCGCGGCGAGGTCGCACAGCGCGCCGAGGTGGTCGGTCAGGGCGTCCGGGTCGGCGCCCCACCGGGTCAGCGGGTCGAGCACGTCCAGTTCGGTGATCAGCACGCCGTCGACGAGACGGTAGAGCCGGTTGTGGTTGTTGATCAGCCAGAACACCGAGTGGACCGTGGCGTCCCGGCTGAGCTGCCTCAGCGCCTCCACCTCGGCGGCGGCGGTGCCGAAGGCGACGATGACGAGCACGTCGCCGCGGTCTTCGAGGAACACCGCGTCGACGAAGTCGTAGTCGCCGTCGTCGTCCGGGCGGCGGGTGGTCAGGGCGTCCGGGTCGCCGTGCAACCGGCGCACCAGGTCCCGCACCGTCAGGCCGGCCCTGTGCGGGCGGACGACCGTCCAGGACAGGCTCTCCCCCGGGCAGACCGGAAGGTGGAACAACTGGTCGAGCGTCCGCACGTAGTGCTCGATCTGCTCCTGCGTCGGGCCCGCCATGATCGGCTCCTTCGGTCGGCGGTCCGCCCGACGCTACCGGAGCGCTGGGCGGGTGGGGGGCGAAGCGCGCTGGTAGGATCGCGGCCGATGCGCGGGCGGATGCGGTGACGCAGCCTGGTGGCCCGCCCCGGCGCGATACGGCCGATAGTCGTTCGGCGCGGGACTCGTCCGCCCGCTCGTCCACAGTTAGGTTCCCCGGTGCTGCTCTCCCCTCTGGCCGATCGTCGCTTGAAGGCCGCGGCGGGCGCGGTCAGGGGCCACTGGCTGTTCGCGGCCGTGCTGCTCGCGGGCGTGGCGCTGCGGGTCGTGGCCATGCTGGGCTTCCGGGGCGTGCTGTGGTTCAACGACAGCTACGACTTCGTCCGGATCGCGGACGACCCCTTCCCGCATCCGCTCCGGCCGTCCGGTTACGGGCTGTTCCTGTGGGTGTTGAAGCCGTTCCACAGCCTGGCGCTCGTGACGGTGCTGCAGCACGCGGCGATCGTCGGGATCGCGGCGGTCGGGTACCGGATGCTCGTCCGCGACTTCGAGGTGCGCAGGACGTGGGCGGCGCTCGCGGTGGCGCCGATCCTGCTGGACTCGTACCAGATCGAACTCGAGCACCTGCTCCTGTCGGACACCGTGTTCACCGTCCTGGTGTTCGGGGCGATGCTGCTGGTGGCGAAGCCGGGCGCGACCGGGTGGCGGCGGGCGGCCGTGGTGGGGGCGCTGCTGGGCGTGGCGGCCGTCACGCGCACGGTGGGGCTGCCGCTGTTCGCGATCGTCGTGGTCTATCTGGTCGTGCGGCGGACGAGGTGGCCGGTGTACGCGGCGCTGGCGGTGACGTTCGTGCTGCCCGTGGGCGCGTACGCGGCGTGGTTCCAGCAGGAGCACGGCCGGTTCGCGATGACCGGGGTGGACGGCATCTTCCTGTGGGGGCGGACGGCCGCGTTCGCCGACTGCGACGCGCACACGCCGCCCCGTGACCTGGCGAGCCTCTGCCCGTACGGGGAGAAGGGCAGCCGGCCGGCCTCGTCCCACCAGATCTGGGAGGCGAACTCGCCGACCGGGTGGTCGAACGGGCGGGCGTTCGACGAGGAGACCAACGCGCGGGCGCAGCGGTTCGCGGTGTGGGCGATCCGGAACCAGCCGGTCGACTATCTGCGGGTCGTGTCGTACGACTTCTTCGTCCGGACGTTCGCGTGGCACCGCTCGCAGTATCCGACGGTCGGGACCGAGGCCAGGTACCACTTCCCGACCAAGCCGACCGCGCGCAAGCCCGGTCTGCCCGTCCTCGGCGGCGGCGACCGGCAGTCGGTCGTCCGCGAGTACTCGCACGGGACGGGACGAACGCACATCGTCGAGCCGTACGCCGGGTTCATGCGCGGCTACCAGGAGCGTGTGAGCGTGCCCGGCACCGTGCTCGGGGCCGTTCTGCTCGCGGGCGCGGCCGGGATCGTGTGGCGGCGGGCACGCGCGCGGACCGCGCTGTTCTGGACGCCCGCCGTCGCGCTGCTGGCCGTCCCTCCGGCGATCGTCGATTTCGACTACCGGTACATGCTGCCCGCCCTGCCGTTCGCGTGCTTCGCCGCCGCGATGGCGTGGGGCCGCCGCGGGCCGGCGCCCGCCCCGGCCCGGGGGGCGGCCGAGGAGGCCGAGCCCGAGGTGCAGCCGGCCGACGCCTGACGCCTCGTGCGCGCCGCCCTGGTGCACGCCGCGGGACCTCCGGCCACCGGCCGGTCGCGGGCACCCTGGACGCGGAATGAGTACATCAGCGGATGGCCGGCCCTCGCCCGCGTCCGCGATCATGGCCGCATGCGCCGACTCGCGATCGTCCTGCTGACCTGCCTGATGACCGCCGGGTGCGGCCAGGTCCCCTACTCCGAGGCGGGCGCCACGGCGGAGGACCGGGCCACCGACGACGCGCGGCGGACCGCGGACCTGGCCGGCGACAAGCTCTACACCGCCCGGGTGATCCCCGGGCGGGACCTGGCGCACCGCGCGGCGGATCTCGACGGCGTCGAGGTCATGAGCATGGCGGGCGCCTCGACCGCCGGGACCGGGGTGGTCCTCGTCGTGCGCGTCTCCGGCACGGGGGCGCCTGCCAGGCCGTACTACGGCGAGCCCGTCACCGTGCGGCGCTGCTTCCGGATGCGGTTCTCGACGACCACCGAATGGAAGGACTACGGCACTCGCCTCGTGACCTGCCCGGCCGGGGCGGCACTGAAGTTCGGACCATGGCCGAAGACGCCGCAGATCCCCCGCGAGAAGCTGCGGAAGGCGCTGCCACGCGTCCCGGTGGGAGGCCGCGCGGACGAGGCGGAGGTCCGCGCGGCGGTCGCGTCGCTCCACCTGGACCCGGCGATCAGCAGCGAGTTCGCGACCAGGGGGGACGTCGTCGGCCTGGTCCTGAGGGTGAAGCCGTACCTGTCGGAGGCGTTCGACTGCGTCCTCGCCCGCGTCGCGCCGGGCAGGACGAGCGTGTGGTCGCCGCCCCGGATCCAGCGGATGCCGGGCGAGGGCGGCTGCGGCGCCGGCAACGCCGTCGACCCGGCGCCCCCGCCGCACTAGAGGTCGCCGAGGCGGGCGGCGGCGACCTTCTTCGGCACGACCATCCGCCACGCCTCGGTGACCAGCTCCCGCATCTCGGGCTCGTCGAGCGCGGCCGTCCAGGCGTGCACCCAGTTGAACCGCATGTCCGATTCGCGGGGCAGGTGGAACTTGGCGGGCTCGGAGGCCACCAGCGCGGCCCGCTCCTCCTTGGGGAACGCGAAGCCCATGACGGTCTCGTCGCGCGAGAAGGCGACGTAGACGATCGAGCCGACGCGGAACTTCACGTGGTCCCTGATGAGGTGCTCCGACGTGCGGGGCAGCGTCCGCGTGAGCGCCCGCACCTGCTCGACCGTGATCATCGTGTCCTCCTGTGGCCGCGGGTCCCCCAGCCAAGCACCCGGCACCGACAAAGTTGTTAGATTCGCCCGCGTGAGGGGGCGAATGTGAACGAACTGGTGCGCTGGCAGACCGAGCACGGGACCATCGTCGTGGAGAGCGACGACCAGGAGCCGGGGTTCGCGTCGGTGTCGCGGACGGGCGAGATCTTCCACGAGGCGGCGGGCAAGTTCGAGGACGCGTTCCGGAACGTCCGGGAGGCGGCGCAGTCGGCGCTGGCCTCGCTGCGCGGCGGCGACCTGAACCCCGACGCGGTCGAGCTGGAGTTCGGCGTCAAGCTGAACGCCGCGGCCGGGGCGGTCATCGCGAAGACTTCCGTCGAGGGGCACCTCAAGGTCAAGATGACGTGGGGGCGGCCGAGCCCGGACGCCGCGCAGGAGGCATAGCGGGGATCGTGGACGACTGGAAGTGGCGCGCCTGGGTCGGCCATCCGGCCGGCGGCAAGCTCGGTGCGGCGTTCCTCGTCACCGAGACGCGGCTGCTGACCTGCGCCCACACCGTCCACGGGCTGGAGGAGGCGCGCGTCGGGTTCCCGGGCGGCGAGGAAGACCTGCCCGTCACGGTCCTGCGGTGCACCGACTGGCGGCAGCCGGGCGATCTCGGCGACGTCGCCGTCCTCGAACTGCGCCGCCCGGTCCGGCCGGCTCCGGCGCCGCTCGCCGCGCCCGCCGGCGCGCGCGCCTCGGCGGCCGGGCGGGAGTTCGGCGTCTGCGGGTTCCCGCGCCGCAAGGACGGTGACGAGCGGCACGCGACGGTGCGGACCAGTCCCGTCTGGAGCCGCCGGAACGAATGGTGGGAGCTGCGCGCGACCGAAGGGGCGCTGGAGAAGGGGTTCAGCGGGTCGGCGGTCTACGACCTGTCCACCGGCGAGGTCATCGGCATGGTGTCGGACGCCGAGTTGCGCGACGGCGGCCGCACGGACCTCGGCTCCATGCTCCCGATCGAGCAGATCCGGCGGTACTGGGAGGAACTGGACGATCTCCTGCCGCTGCCCTGGCTCACCGCCCCGGCGCGGCGTGAACTGCGCGCACTTCTCGACGGCGCACCGTTCACCCAGGCTCTCAACGCGGAACTGAACGCGGTCATCGGGCGTCCCCTGGACGAGGGATTCCGGTCGGTCTGGCACTCGGTACGTCACATGGCCGAAGGCTTCCGCGAGGAGCAGCTCGTCCGGTACCTGCGGGTTCTGCATCGGCATCTGCCCGAGCCGGCCGCGCGGCGCCTGAGCGACTGGTCGAGGCGGCATCTGCCGGAGGCCGCCCCGGCCCCCCGCGGCGCGCGCTCGGAGCTCCCCTCGGTGATCGTGCGGCTCGAACGCCTGACGCACGGCGACTTCGACGTCACCGTGCACCTCTGGATCGACGGTGCGGCGGGACGGTCCCGGCGGACGGAGAACGTCGCGAAGCAGCGGGTCCAGCAGGTCGTCGAGGCGAGCGTCGCCGAACTGGCGCCGGCCCTCTTCGAACGCGAATGGATGATCGAGTTCGCGGTGCCGCAGAAATGGCTCAGCACGCCGTTCGAGCTCTGGTACACCAATCCTCCGCGCCGGACGATCCCGATGCGCCGGTATCCGGTGGTCGTCCGGGACGTGCAGCGGCTCCGCCCCGACTCCTTCGAGCGGGACCAGGCGTACCAGCGCTGGCGGCGGCTCAGCGCCATGGGGCGGACGGACCCGCAGCGGGTCCCCTGCGACACGCCCCGGAGCGGGAAGCACTTCCACAACCTGATCGAGGCCAACATCGACTACTGCGTGCTGGTCTACGGGTCGCGTCCGTCCGACAACTGGCTGACGGCCGCGCTCAACAACGGCGTCCCGGTCATGCTGTGGACGCGGACCCGCTGCAACGCCGACACCCACGAACAGTGCCGCGGCCACAGCATCCTGGACGAACTGGCCGAGGCCATCAGGGACGCGCCTCCGGACGAACTGCCGCAGCTCGTGCACGAGTTGCGCAGGGCCGCCGTGGGCGTGCCCAAGGACAAGCCGCACTGCGGGCGCGACCTGACGCTGCTGTGGGACGACCCGTCCCGCCTTCCCGACCCCCCGCTCGCCATGGAGGTATAGGTGCCGGACTGGCTGCTTTACACCGGGAGCCGTAGCCCGCACGGCGACGACATCGAGCGGTTGCCTCCGCCCCCGCCCTGGCGCGCGTTCGGCGGCGAACCCGTGCTGGACACCCCGTCCGGCGGTTCCGGGAACGAGCACCAGGCGACCACCTACCGTCCGTCGGACGACGCCGTACAGCAGGTCAATGCCGCGTTGTATCTGCGTCGCCCGCTGCTGGTGACGGGGCCGCCCGGCACCGGAAAGTCGACGCTGGCCTACGCGGTGGCCCACGAACTCGGTCTCGGGCCCGTCCTGCATTGGCCCATCACCAGCCGCAGCACCCTGCGCGACGGTCTTTACCAGTACGACCCGTTGACGCGCCTGTACGCGGCCGGACGGGAGAACGCGCCCGCCGACGAGGACATCGGCCGCTACATCCGCCTCGGCCCCCTCGGAACGGCGCTGCTCCCCTACGCGCGCCCCCGCGTCCTCCTGGTGGACGAGATCGACAAGAGCGACATCGACCTGCCCAACGACCTCCTCACCATCTTCGAGAAGGGCGAGTACGAGCTGCCCGAACTGACCCGGCGGGCCGACCCGGCCGCCGAGGTCATGACGGCGGACGGGCCCGGCTCCCGCGTCACCGTCACCGCCGGGACCGTCCGCTGCAACGCCTTCCCGTTCGTGGTGATGACCAGCAACGGCGAACGCGAGTTCCCGCCCGCGTTCCTCCGCCGATGCGTGACGGTGGAACTGCGCCAGCCGGCCGGGGAGGCGGAGCTGTCCGCGATCGTCCGCGAGCACCTCGGGCCGCTGGCCGACCAGAGCGACGACCTCGTCCGCCGGTTCTTCGAGCGGTCGACGTCCGGCACGCTGGCGACCGACCAGCTCCTCAACGCCGTCTACCTGTGCCGCCACGCCGACGGCGAGGACCGCCGCGCGCTGGCCGACCGGATCATGCCCTACCTGACCGGCCCGATCGATGACGACTGACCGGTTGCGGGACGTCCTGTCGGCGATCGGACCGCCGCCGGACGCCCGCGAACTGAGCGAGATGCTGTGGCTCGCCTGCCAGATCACCCCGGCCGAGGGGCCGCCCTCACCCGTCCCGCCGGCACCGCCGCGGCCGTCCGCCGATCCCCCGGGGAGCCCGCCCCCGGCGCCCCCTTCCACCCCTCCCGCCACGGCACCACCGGCCCAGCCGGAGCCGCGCAGCCGCCTGCATCCGCGTCCCGAGCCGGGCGCCGAACCGGCCGGCGAGGCGTCGGAGGTCCTCGTGCCGACGGCCCCGATGCTGGCGGACGCCCTGGGCGTGCAGCGGGCGCTGCGCCCGCTGAAGCGCCGCGTCCCGTCCCGGCACCGCCGCGAACTGGACGAGGACGCCACCGCCGCGCGCATCGCCGACACCCGCCTGTGGACGCCCGTCCTCGTCCCGTCGCCCGAACGCTGGCTCACCCTCGGCCTCGTCGTGGACACCGGCCCGACCATGCGGCTCTGGCAGCCGCTCGCCCGCGAACTGGCGGAGACGCTCATCCGCCAGGGCGCGTTCCAGGACGTCCACGTCAGCCACCTGGACGGGACGGGCCGCGTGTCGGCGGCCCCCGGCGCCCCGCCCCAGGACCCGCGCACGCTCCTGGACGCCTCGGGCCGCCACGCCGTGCTCGTCCTGAGCGACTGCTCAGGCCCGCACTGGTGGGACGGGCACGCCACGCGCGCCGTCCGTCACTGGGCGCGGGCCGGGCCCACCGCGATCCTGCAGCCCCTCACCGAACGCCTCTGGCGCCGCACCGCCGCACCGGCCACGCCCGGCCTCGCCGTCCTGCCCCGTCCCGGCGCCCCGAACACGGACCTGCGCTTCACCCCGTTCGACGGGGCCATGGCGCCGGGCGTGCCCGTCCCGGTCCTGGAGGTGGCGCCGCGCTGGTTCGCGGCCTGGGCCCGCCTGGTCTCCGGCTCGGCCCCGCAGCCCACCGCGATGACCGCGCTGGCGGCGCACCCGTCGAGCGGCCCGGCCTCCCTGCCGGTCCCGGTGCGGCGCGAACGCGAACTGCCGATCGACGAACGCGTCCGGCGCTTCCTCTCCACCGCCTCCCCTGCCGCCGCCGAACTCGCCGCGCACGTCGCCGTGTCCGTCCCGTCCCTGCCGGTGATGCGGCTCATCCAGCACCGCATCCTCGGCGGCTCGGGTCCCGGCCAGCTGGCCGAGGTCCTGCTGAGCGGGCTGCTCCGCCCGGTCGGCGACGTCCGCTACGAGTTCGTGCCGGGGGCCCGCGAGGCCCTCCTCGACACCCTCCCGCGCCCCGAGGCCCAGCACACCCGGCACGTCCTCGAGGCCGTCTCGGCCGAGATCGAGCGCCGCGCGGGCACCGCCGCCGAGACCTTCCGCGCCCTCCTCCCCCGCGACGGCGGCCCGGTGCGCCTCACCGCCGACACCGACCACTTCGCCCTCCTCACCCCCGAGACCCGCACCCACCTCGCCCCGGCCCCGGCGACCGATTTCCCGGATGCTCCCGACCTGCTGGAACTCCTGGGCCAGCCGGTCGACCGACTCATCGGCGCCGGCTGGGACCGCCCCCCGCGCCCCGCAGTGATCGGCCTGGACGGGCGGCACCCGGTGACATTGGACGTTCTGAACGGCCGCCCCGACCTGCCCCACGGATCGATACGGGCCCCGGAGGTCGCTCGCGCATCGCTGCTCAGAGCGGTCCTGTGGAGCCTGGCCCTGAGCCATTCGCCGAACATCGTCAACTTCGTCCTCGTCGGCCTCACCTCCGGCTGGAGGTCGTTCGGCGTTCTGAAAGACCTTCCCCACGTCGCCGCCGGCTTCGGGGCGGCGGACCGGCCGCCGGTCAGCGGGCTTCCAGACGCCCTCGAAGCCGAGCGAGGACGCCGCGAGGCCATCCTGCGATCCGCCGGCGTGGAGACGTGGGACGAGTATCAGACCGCCATCGCCGGCGGCCGGGCGCTCGACCCGATGCCCGCCCTCGTCGTGGTCATCGACGACGCCCAGCCCCTGCTGGAGGCGCACCCCGACCTGTCGGAGCCCCTCGCCCGGCTCTACGAGGTGGGCGCCGCCCAGGGGATCACGTTCATCGTCTGCTCCTCGGACGACCTCCCCCCGGCCCGCGCCCTCACGAGTTCGGCCGGATGGAACATGGGGTCCAGCAGGCACGGCGGCGGGCTCGCGTTCCTTCACGTCCTCGCTGATCGGACCCACCCCAGCTTCTTCCCCGCGCGCATGCCGCCTGATCTCAGCGACTCCACCGCCGAACTGATGCTCCGGCGCGGCCTCCAGGCCAGACAACTCCCCCTGCCCGCAGAACCCGCACCACACCTTGGGACGGTGCCGAAGTTCGACGTCCTCCGGCTCAACGGCGGCGGGCCCAGCGGCATGTTCCATGAGACATGGGCGCTCCCGGAGTCGGAACCGCGTAATCCCGCCATCGGCTACGACCTGGACGGCAACGCCCTCAGCCTCTACCCGCTGGACTCCTCGTCGGGCCTTCCGCACGGCCTGATCATCGGCGGCCCGCAAGCGCGGCAGCGCGTCGTCCGCGCCATCACCCTCGCCCTCGCCGCCAGCCACTCGCCCGCGGACCTCAACTTCTTCTTCGCCGGGCTCGGCAAGAATCCGCTCGGTGAACCTCTCGCCCTCCCGCACGTCCGCTACTCCGAGGACGAACTGCTCGGGCACCCGGAAAGACTTGAGCGCTTCCTCGATTACCTGTCGCGTGCGCTTGAGGCCCGCACCACCACCGCATCACCGCGCGGCTTCCCGGAACCGCCCTATTTCGAGGGCGACAAGGAGCGCTGGCCGGATACGCCGCCACGCCTGCTGGTGGTGACCGATGTGTCGCTGACGCTTCCCACGAACAGGCCCCAGGTCGGCGAAGCGCTCCTCTCGCTGGCACAACGCGGAAGATCTCTCGGCGTCCAACTGCTGCTCACGACGACGACGGTCGAGAACACCACGATCTGGAACCGCTTCCTTCCGCTCCTCGGCTGGCGCATCGCCGCGGGCCCCAGCTCACCTGCCGAACTCCAGCGCCTCATGGGGCGGGCGGGCCTCACCTTCCCCGACGAGCACACGGCCTACCTCCTCGCAGGCGGCGGCTCCCCGCAACGGTTCACCGTGGCGGAGGAGCCTCCCGAACCCGTGGTCGAGGGTTTCGTCCAGCGGACGCGCGACCACTGGCGCACCAGCACGGCCCCAGCCGAGGCGGGGCCGGAAGTGGCCGATCCCGAGCGGTCACGTGCGGTGCTGATCGGCGTGTCCCAGTACACCTCGCTGCCGGCCCTGCCCGCCGTCCGGAACAACGTGGAGGGACTCAGACGGGTCTTGTGCGACCCGCGGGTATGGGGCCTGCCTGAGCGCAACTGCGTCGTGCTGGTCGACCCCCAGAACGCGGCACAGATCGTGGACACCGTAGAGCGCGCCGCCCAGGACGCTGAGGACGCGCTGCTGGTCTACTACGCGGGCCACGGCCTGCGGGAGGAGGACGGCGAGTTCTCGCTCGCCCTTCCTTCATCGCAGTCAGGCGAGGCGTCCACCACGCTCGCCTTCCACCGGTTGTACCGCGCGGTCGCCGGCGGCCCGCGCCACAAGGTCCTGCTCCTGGACTGCTCCTCCACCGGACGGACGCTGGACGACGGTCTCCCCCCGGACACACTCGCCGGTGACAGGACGTTCGTCATGTCGTCGACGTCCGAGCGCGAGCCCGCGGCCATAGGCCAAGGCGCTCCCCACACGACGTTCACCGGTGAATTGATCGCAACCCTCGAAGAGGGGATCGCGGGGGCGCCCGCGAGCCTCGACATGCGGACGCTCCACGAGGCCCTCTACCGGCATCTCACCGACAAGGGCCGGCCGCGCCCGTACTCCACCGAGTTCAACGACGACAACAGGGCCATCTGCCTGTTCCGCAACCGCGCCCACGGGGCGTCGCGGGCGGCGCCGGAGTCGCTCGGGACCACGGAGCCGGGCCTTGCCCTCCAGGAGATCCTGGACGGGGTGGAGACCACGGTCAACGACCCCGTGGTCCAGGCGAAGCTCCATGAGCTCCTCACGGCGGACGTCGCGGCCGTGACGTCCGGCCGGCTGCCGCGTCACCTGGTGCTCACCGGTCCCATCGGGCCGGAGATCGAGACGCTGCTGGACCACTACGGACGGATACTCGCCGACCTGGGCGTCCTCTCGCACGGTGGTGTGAACAGGGTGTCCTGGCGGGCGATCGGCCACCGTCTGGGCGACGCCGCCGAGTCGATTCCCGAACTGTTCCGGACGTTCCGCGGTGAAGTGCTGCTGATCGAGGGCGGGAACCCGGCTGACGCCACCACCGACTACTTCGGCCGGGAAGTCGTCGAAGAGTTGATCGCCGCGATGGACGAGCAACCGGACGATCCGCTGGTCGTCCTGTGCGGGGACGGCGGACGGGTGGAGTCCGTCCGCCGTGCCGTTCGCGAATTCGACTCGCGCTTCACCGTGGTCGGCCCGATCGGCGATCCGCATTTGACCGGCTCACTGGTCAGGTTGCATGTGAGCCAGTTGCCCGCGAGCGCCGGAGGCCGCGTCCCGATAGGCGTCGACACCAGCACCCGCGAACCGGTTTTCGTCGACTTCGCCACGGATCAGCACCTGCTCGTCACCGGCCGACGCGGATCCGGGCGCGCGAATCTGCTGCATCTGCTCGTCCGGGGGATCCGCGCCGGTGACGCGGCGGCGGAGATCCTCGTCCTCGACACGCACGAGATTCTGCGGACGCTGTCCGAAGAGTTCGGCCTCGGCGCACCGGTTCCGCGCGGCGTGGGGTACACCGGCTCGACCGAGGAGTTCGTGCGGCGCGTGGCCGGGGTCTTCGGGCGACCGGAGCAGGGCGACGTCTACCTCTTCGTGATCGACGCCGATCTCGACGACGACCCCCTGCGGGCGGTCCCGCCGCACTTGCTCTTCTCTGGCGGCGACCGGGTGCATCTCGTGCTGGCACGATCGGCGACCTTCGCCCCCCGGCCGACCGATCCGCTGACCTCAGCCTTGCATGTGGCGGGCGCCCCCGCCGTCCTGCTGGGGTCGGGCGAAAGCCTGGAGGCGAGAACGTACGGTGCCGAGCCCCTGACCGGGTCCCCTCCCCCGGGGCGCGGCGTGTTCATCCGGCGAGGGCGGCAACGGACCGTCCAGGTCGCGCACGCTTCACCGGAGGCGTGAGGTCACGCGCGGGCGTCCACCCTTATTGGATTGATCTGTCCATAAAGTGTTAGCGTGCGAAGTATGGGGCGTCCTAGGAAGTTCGAGGAGGAGCGGGCGGTCGAGGCCGCCATGCGGGCGTTCTGGGCGGACGGGTACGAGGCGACCTCCACGCAGGCGCTCTGCGAGGCGACCGGGCTCGGGCGCAGCAGCATCTACAACACGTTCGCCAGCAAGCGGGACCTGTTCGTCAAGGCGCTCACGCACTACATGGACGACAGGACCGGACGGCTCGTCCGGCTGATGGAGGACGGCGAGAGATCCGTGCGCGAGCGGCTGCGGACGGTCCTGGAGTGGGCCGTCGCGTCCGGCGAGGACGACCCCGCCGGGTGCCTGCTGGTGAACTCGACGATCGAGTTCGGCCCGCACGATGCCGACATCGCGGAGCGGCTCGGACGGGACCGGCTGCGGCGGTTCGCGGCTCTGAAGGCCGCCATCGAGGAGGGCATGCGGACCGGGGAGATCGACGCGGGGAAGGACGCGGACGCGCTCGCGCACTTCGTGATCTCGGCGGTCAGCGGCATCCAGGTCGTCGCCCGCGGCGGCGCCGACCGCCGGACGCTCCAGGGCATCGCCGACACGGCCATGGACTCGCTCTGAGGACGGGCGGAAGGCCGGGCCGGAGTACCCGGCCTTCGGGGCGTTTCAGGAGCAGGACCGCGCCCGGAAGGCCCACAGCGCCCGGCGGTTCGCGTGCTCGGCGACCGTCCAGATGCGGTGCCGGCCGCGGTAGCAGGAGAGGTCCTCGGGGCCGTAGGAGATGGTCCGGCGCTTCACCTTGGACCAGCCGCGCGACGTGGGACGGGTCGTGAGGAGGGTGCCGCGCTTGCCGGAGTGGCTCTGGGTGAACCACCAGCGGCCGTTCGTCCGGACCCCGCCCTGGATCCTGTCGGCCGGGAGCCCGGCGCCCCAGCTGGGACGGACGGGGCCGCCGCCGGCCAGTGCCGCGAGCCGCCAGGTGACCACCCGTCCCCGCGGCCACTTCGGGCGGCAGTACTCGCCCGCGACGAGGGAGTGCGGCGAGGTGGTGCGGTCGACGGAGATCCACGACATGCGGAGCGGGCCGGTGCCGCGGCACCTGGCGCCGACCCTGCCGTGGGCGAACTCCCAGCTGCTCGTCTGCGGCATCACGTAGCGGAACCCGTGCCCGTAGTACTTGCCGTGGTGGAGGCCGACCCGGCCGGGGTGGCCGGTCGAGCCCGCCCTGCTCCGGGAGAGGTCGAAGATCTCCCGCATGTCGAACTCGCGGACGCCGTGGCGGGTGTCGGCGACGTAGACCTTCTCGCCGTACCAGGCGATGCCGCCGGCGTGGATGCCGATGTCGGAGTACGTCGCGCGGCCGTGCTCCATCTTGGGCGCGACGAGGAGGACGTGCCGGTAGGTGCGCCGGCCCGGGTCGACGAACGTGAGCCTGACCTTGCCGCTGTCGTGCCAGGACACGAGGATCGGCCGGACGCCGCCCGCCCACCGCTCGCCGGCGGTCGCGTCCGAGACGGTCGTGACGCCCTGCGGGACCCAGCTGCGGGTGGCGGTGTCCTTCTTGTTGAAGCAGTACACGAGCGAGTGGGCGGGCACGCCGGCGGGCTTCGCGCAGCCGCGGCCCATCCGGGCCCGGCCGGACGCGCGCAGCAGCGCGTCGACGCCGCTCCGGCGGAGCCTGCCGTTCAGCTCGCGCAGCGGCGTGCTCCGGTCGGCGCCGCGGCGCAGGACGAAGTCGCGGGGGTTCACGTCCGCCGGGGCCTTGGCCGACACCGTCGTCGCGGGCGCCGCCTGGGCGGTGGCCGGGGCGGCCACGAGCGCGGCGCCGGCCGCGAGGGCCGCGACGCCCGGCCCGCCGAGCCGTGCCGCTGTACGCTGCATGATCATCACGTACCGTGACGTAACCGCGGCCGGGTCGGGATAAGGGCGACCGCGTCTCCCGCGATGATCAAGTTATGTTTACGTCCGCCCGGTGAACCGGCGTGATCACCTGGACGTGGGGGAACGGGACGGCCCCCGCCCGGAGGGCCGTCCCGATGGGGTCAGCGCAGGACGCAGGCGCCGCTGCCGGACTTGCTCGGGTCGCTCTCCGAGGTCCCGGTCAGCCGCAGCCGCGCGTGCCGGGACGCGCCCGGCCCGTGTTGCTCAGCGTCATCGTGCACTTCGTCCAGCCCGCACCGGTTGGGCGGGCGAGCCCAGGTGTCAGCCGGACGCCCCGCCGCTGCGGGCCCGCGCCGTCCAGCGAGCCGACCGCGACCGTGTAGGACAGGACGCCCGTCCGGTCGCGCTTCACGTCCAGGACGTAGAAGTGCAGCCGGTTCGCCTCGTCGACGTACTCGTACTGGCTGCCGGAGTCCGTGCCCGCGTGGTACAGCGCGTCCGAGAGCTGCCGGTAGTCGCCGATCGTCATCTTCTTAGGCGTGCCGTCGGGGAGGACGAAGTCGACCTTGTCGATGTCCTGCGGGTTGGCGTCCTTGACCAGATGCCGTCCTGGCATGTCGAGCGATGCGCCCAGGTCAGAGTGGCAACTCGCGCTCCGCCACCACGATCCCGTCCTCGTCGCTGTAGAGCCAGTCGCCCGGACGGAACTCCACGCCCCCGAACGACACCGGGACGTCCACCTCGCCGGCGCCGTCCTTCGCGCTCTTGCGCGGGTTGGAGCCGAGCGCCTTCGCGCCGAGATCGAGGCCGCGCAGCGCGGCCACGTCCCGGACGGCGCCGTTGATCACCACGCCGGCCCAGCCGTTCGCCACCGCCGCCTCGGCGATCATGTCGCCCATCAGCGCGGACGCCAGCGATCCGGCGCCGTCCACGACCAGGACGCGGCCCTCGCCGGGAGTGTTCAGCAGCTTCTTCACCAGGCCGTTGTCGCGGTGGCAGCGCACGGTCGAGACCGGGCCGGCGAACGACGTCCGCGCGCCGTAGGAGCGGAACTGCGTCTCGCAGCTGCGCAGCTCGTCCCCGAAGTCGTCGATGAGGTCAGCGGTCGCGAAGTCCATGACGGCAGCCTACTGGGCGGTAACCGCGCGGCCGGAAGGCGCGTCAGCCGGAGGGCGCGTCGGTGGGACGGCCGATCAGCCGCGACAGCACGATCGACGTCTTCGTCGCGGTGATGTTGTCCTCCCGCCGCAGCCGTTCGAGGGCCTGCTCCAGATGCTGGATGTCGCGCGCCCGCACGTGCACCAGCGCGCTCGCGTCGCCGCTGATCGTGTACGCCGCGACGACCTCGGGATGGCCGCGGACGCTGGAGTAGATCTCCTCCGGGGAGGTCGCTCCCGTGCAGAAGATCTCGATGAACGCCTCGGTCGTCCAGCCGAGCGCCGCCGGGTCGACGACCGCCGCGAAGCCGTTGATCACGCCGTCCGAGCGGAGCCGGTCGACCCGCCGCTTCACCGCCGGCGCCGACAGCCCGATCCGGTCGCCGATCTGCGCGTACGAGGCGCGCCCGTCCTCCAGGAGTCGCGCAACGATTCGACGGTCCAGGTCGTCAAGACGCAACAAATAACACCCCCGAAGTCGGTTTTCGTCATTGGTCGACGGTCATTTCCGAACATACGCTGGGAGGCGGACCGGCGGCCACCTGACCCGGCCGGCCTCCTCCCCTCGGCACCGGACCCGCGTCCGGTGTCCCAGCCATGCCCCGGCCCGACCGGCCGGGCCGAGCCGCGAAGGAGCGTCGTGACGCGAACCGACCAGCTGCGAGCGATGTCCGAGGACCACAGCGCGCACAACTACCACCCCCTTCCGATCGTGGTCGCCGAAGCGGACGGCGTGTGGCTGACCGACGTCGACGACCGCCGCTACCTCGACATGCTGGCCGCCTACTCCGCGGTCAACTTCGGACATCGCAACCCGCGCCTCACCGAGGCCGCGCGACGGCAGCTCGACCGCGTCACCCTGGTCAGCCGCGCGTTCGACCACGACCAGTTCGGCCCGTTCACGGCCGAGCTGGCCGAGCTGTGCGGCAAGGACATGGTCCTGCCGATGAACAGCGGCGCCGAGGCCGTCGAGACGGCGCTGAAGACCGCCCGCAAGTGGGGCTACGAGGTCAAGGGCGTCCCGGCCGACCAGGCGAACATCATCACGTTCGAGGGCAACTTCCACGGCCGCACCACCACGATCATCAGCTTCTCCACCGACCCGGACGCCCGCGACTCCTACGGCCCCTACACGCCCGGCTTCCGGACCGTCCCGTACGGGGACGTCGACGCGCTGAAGGCCGCGATGGACGGCGCCACGGTCGGCGTGCTGATCGAGCCGATCCAGGGCGAGGCCGGCGTGAACGTCCCGCCGAGCGGGTTCCTGCGCGCCGTGCGGGAGCTGTGCACCGCCAACGGCACACTGATGATCGCGGACGAGATCCAGTCGGGCCTCGGCCGCACCGGCACCACGTTCGCCGTCGAGCACGAGGACGTCGTCCCCGACGTCTACGTCCTCGGCAAGGCCCTCGGCGGCGGCATCATGCCGGTCTCCGCGGTCGTCGCCGACCAGGACGTCCTGGGCGTCTTCAAGCCGGGCCAGCACGGCTCGACGTTCGGCGGCAACCCGCTCGCCTGCGCCATCGGGCGCGAGGTCATCGCGATCCTGAAGACCGGCGAGTTCCAGGAGCGCTCCCGCACCCTCGGCGCGCACATGCACGAGCGCCTCGGCCGGCTGCCCGGCGACCTCGTCCGCGAGGTCCGCGGCCGCGGCCTGTGGGCGGGCGTCGAGCTGCACGGCAAGGCCCGCCCGGTCAGCGAGCGCCTCATGGACCTCGGCGTCCTCGCCAAGGAGACGCACGAGACCACCCTGCGGCTGGCCCCGCCGCTGGTCATCGAGCAGGCCGACCTCGACTGGGCCCTCGACCAGCTCGAGATCGCGCTGAAGGGCTGACCCGAGATCCCGGGACGCCGCCGGTCAACGCCGCCCGGCGGCGTCCCGCTCGCTAACACAAACCCGCGAGTCGTCAAAGACTTGGCCGCGCACCGCACGGCGCGGCGGCCCGGACCGGCGCCTGCGGCACTGTGGTCGGCATGCTGCGGAACAGGAGCCGGCGCCGGGTCGTGATCGGATGCGGCGGGCTGGCGATGGGCGTCCTGCTGCTCCTCGCGGGCGGTCTCTACCTGCTGCAACGCGCGTACGACGGCGAGGTCGAGCGGGTCGCCGGCGCGATGCCGAGCGGGGGCGGGCGGCCGGAGTCCACCGGACGGGGCGAGAACTGGCTGCTGATCGGGTCCGACCGGCGCGCCGACATCCCCTCGATGGGCTCCCGGGCGGACACGATCATGCTGGTGCACCTGGCCGGGCGCGGCGACCGGGTGTCGCTGATCTCGATCCCCCGGGACGGCTTCGTGCCCGTCCCCGGGCACGGCGAGACGAAGATCAACGCGGCCTTCGCCTACGGCGGGCCGTCGCTGCTGATCCGCACCGTGGAGCAGCTCACGCGCGTCCGCGTCGACCACTACGCGGCACTGGACTTCGGCGGGTTCGTGAAGATGACGGACGCGCTCGGCGGCGTCGACGTCACCATCACCAAGAACACCTACGACCCGATGCACGAGCGCAGGTGGAAGGCCGGGCGCCAGCACCTGGACGGCGCCGAGGCGCTCGACTTCGTCCGGCAGCGGTGGAACCTGCCGGGCGGCGACCTCGACCGGATCAAGCGGCAGCAGGCGTTCCTGCACGCGCTCGCGGCCAAGGCGCTGGACACCCGCAACCCGCTCAAGATCGACCGGTTCGTCCGGGCGGCGACCGCCTCGGTGAGCGTGGACGACTCGGTGACCACCGGGACGCTGCGCGGGCTCGCGCAGCGGCTGCTCAGGGCGTCCCTGATGGAGTACCTGACGGCCCCGGTCGCGGGGATGGCCGAGCGGGACGGGCAGAGTGTCGTACTCCTGGACGATGATGGCGTGCGCGCGCTGTCCACCGCCGTCCGGGAGGACCGGGTGGGCGACTTCGTGACCCGCAACGGCGCGGCCAACTCGGTGGACGCGGTGCGCTGACCCCGCCCCCACCTGCGGGACTTGTCCGGTATGCAGGTAAGGTGACGAAGGCCGTCTATATGGATTAGTCTGAGCGGACTAATCCACATCGACACGAGGCCCGGCACCATGTCCCGACCGCTCACACCGCTCGCGCTGACCGTGCTGCGCATGCTGTGCGACGGCCCCATGCACCCGTACGAGATGCAGCAGCGCATCCGCGACCACGCCTACGACCAGGCCGTCAAGATCACGCACGGGGCGCTCTACCATTCGGTGGAGCGGCTCGCCTCCACCGGTCTCATCGAGCCGCTGGAGACGAGCCGGGAGGGCCGCCGTCCCGAACGCACCATCTACGCGGTCACCGCCGCCGGACGGGACGCCGCGCAGATCCGGCTCGCCGAACTGCTGCGCAACCCCGCCGCGGAGTTCCCGCTCTTCGGCACCGGACTGGCGTTCCTCAACCTGCTGCCCGAGGACGAGGTCGCCAGGCTCCTGCGCGGCCGCACGGTCCTGCTGGAGGCGGCGCTCGCCGCCCACCAGACCGCGCACGACGCCCTCCGCAAGCAGGGCCTCGCCCGCTACAAGCTCGTCGACCAGGAATGGATGATCGCGCGCGTGCGCGGCGAGCTGGAGTTCGTGCGGGGGCTGGCCGGCGACCTGGACGCCGGTCGCCTCACCTGGAAGGACGACGAGGTGCACACCCGCTGCCACCCGCGGCCACGACCACCACGCCATGACGACAAGGAAGACTCATGAGCAAATGGCGCGGAAATCCCTGGGCGATCCTGCTCACGCTGTCGCTGGGATTCTTCATGACGCTGCTCGACCTGACGATCGTGAACATCGCGATTCCGAGCATGATCGACAAGCTGGACGCCTCGCTGGCCGAGGTGCTGTGGGTCGTCAACGCCTACGTCCTGGTGCTGGCCGTCCTGCTCATCACCGCCGGCCGGCTCGGCGACCTGTGGGGCAAGAAGAACCTGTTCATCGCCGGGGTGGCGCTGTTCACGCTGTCCAGCCTGGTGTGCGGCATCGCGCAGGACCCGGTGCAGCTGATCGCCGCCCGCGGCGTGCAGGGGCTCGGCGCGGCGCTGCTGATGCCGCAGACCATGTCGATCATCATCGGGGTGTTCCCGCCGGAGCGGCGCGGCGCCGCGCTCGGCGTGTGGGGCGCGGTCGCCGGGGTGTCCACGATCGCCGGCCCGACCGTCGGCGGGCTGCTCGTCACCAGCCTCGACTGGCGGTGGATCTTCTTCGTGAACCTGCCGATCGGCATCCTGGTGCTGGCCATGGCCGTGCCGATCCTGCCCGGCCACACCCGCACCGTCCGGCACCGCTTCGACGTCGTCGGGGTGCTGCTGGCGTCCGCCGCCCTGTTCTGCCTCACGTTCGCGCTCACCGAGGGCCAGAAGTACGAGTGGAACGAGGGGATCTGGGGGCTCATCGCCGCCGGGCTCGCGCTGTTCGTCATCTTCGTGCTCCAGCAGCGCGGCCGGCAGGACGGCGAGCCGCTCGTCCCGTTCTCCCTGTTCCGCGACCGCAACTTCACCGTGCTGAACTTCGTCGGCGCGGCCGTCTCGATCGGCATGATCGGCATGGTCCTGCCGATGACGATCTACCTGCAGTCGGTGCTGGGCTTCAGCGCCCTCAAGGCGGGCCTCGTCATGGCGCCGTCCTCGCTCGTGTCGATGTTCCTCGCCCCCGCGGCCGGACGGCTGTCGGACCGGATCGGCGGCAAGTTCATCCTGATGACGGGCCTCACCCTCTACGCGGCCGGCATGTCCTGGATCGTCCTCGTCGCCGGGGTCGCGACCGACTGGAAGGCGTTCGTCCCCGCGCTCGTCGTGTCCGGCATCGGCATCGGCGGCGTGTTCGCTCCGATGGCCACCGAGGCGACCCGGAACGTCCCGCCGCGCCTCGCGGGCGCCGCGTCCGGCGTCAACAACACGATCCGGCAGGTCGGGTCGGTACTCGGCAGCGCCGCGGTCGGCGCCGTCCTGCAGAACCGGCTCGCGGCCTCGCTGCGGGACGAGGCCGCAGCCCGCGCCGCCGGGCTGCCGGCCGGCGTGCGGCCCGGCTTCGTGGAGGGGTTCGCGAACGCGGCCAAGAGCGGGCTGGAGGTCGGCGCGGGCCAGACCGGCGCGAAGCAGCAGCTCCCGCCGGGCGTCTCGCCGAGCGTCGCGCACCGCGTCCACGAGCTGGCCGGGCAGGTGTTCTCGCACGGCTTCGTGCACGCGATGAAGCCGACGATGCTGCTGCCGATGAGCGTCATCCTGCTCAGCGCCGCGGCCTGCCTGACCCTCAAGGGCCACCGGAGCGAGCAGGCGCCGGGGCACCTCGACGCGGAGCCCGCCCCGATGGCGTCCTGACGAGCCGCTACCCGCGGGCCCGGCCCGCCCTGCCGAGCAGCCAGTCGCCCGGCGGGCGGGCCGGCGGCACCATCATGATCCCGGCCACGGCCGCGACCATGCCGCCGATGATGAACAGGTAGCCCGCCGTGCTGCCGGGGACGACCAGGTCGCCCTCGGTGCGGCGCACCGACATGACGAACACCACGACGCCCCACGCGACCGCGGGGATCGCCGCGCCGAGCCGTCCGCCCATCCCGAGGCCGGACAGCCGCGCCATCGCGAAGACCAGCGCCACCAGGACGATCGCCGCGACGGGGACGGAGCCGACCGTCCAGTCCTGGGCGAACGAGCCGACCACGCCGAACACCGCGCCGAGCAGGGCGAGGGCCGCGTAGGCGGCGCCGGACACGAACGCGTCCAGCGGCCCCTCGCCGTCGGCCCGTTCCACAGCGTAGGCGCCGGCGACGCCGTCCGCCGGGAGGCCGTCCTTGGCGAGGCTCACCCGCGCCTCGTCGTCGTCGTTGTGCACGGACGCCAGGGTACCGGCCGGGGTTCCCGGCCGGGATCCGCGGCGGTCAGGCGCCCGGCTCGGCCAGGCCCGCGAACAGGTCGAGCTCGCGGCGGCCGGGGCCGACCGGGCCCGGCTCACCGGCCTGCAGGATGAAGTACTCGGTGCCGAACGCCTGCTGGCCCAGGTTGTTCGACAGCGCGAAGAACGGGCCGACCTGCTCGGGCGCGACGAGGATCTGGGTCCGGTGGGCGCGCAGCGCGGCGAGCTTGGCGGGCAGGTGGGCGCGGGCGTCCACGACCGTGGTGACCTGGCCGTCGGGGACGCCGGAGCCCAGCTCGTCCAGCCCGGCGACGCGCGCGAACGGCAGCTTCGCCTCGCGCATCACGGCGATCGCCCGCGCGAGGACGGTGCGCGGCGTGGCGTAGGCGTAGAACTTGGCGGCCCGCCACGGCTCGGCGCCGTCCCGGAAGTCCGGGTCGGCGGCCAGCTCGAACGCCCGCCACGCGACGCGGTGCGCCTGGATGTGGTCGGGATGCCCGTAGTTGCCGCGCTCGTCGTAGGTGACGATCACCTGCGGCCGGACCTCCCGGATCACCGCGGCGAGGTCGGCGGCGGCGGTGTCGACGTCCGCGCGCCAGAAGCAGCGCGGGTCGTCGTTCGTGGGCGCGCCCATCATGCCGGAGTCTCGCCAGCGCCCCGCGCCGCCGAGGAAGCGGTGGTCGCGCACGCCGAGCGCCGCGCAGGCCGCCGCGAGCTCGCCGATGCGGTACTCGCCGAGGCGGTCCTCCTTGTCGGACGCCAGGTGGCGCAGGTCCTCGGGGATGACCTCACCCTCCTCACCCAGCGTGCAGGTGACGAGGCAGACATGGGCGCCCTCGGCGGCGTACTTGGCCATGGTCGCCCCGGTCCCGATGGACTCGTCGTCCGGATGGGCGTGGACGAACAGGATCCGCGGCTCCTTCATAGTCACCGAGCCTACTCAGGGCACGGCATCGCGGCGATGACCGCCCTGCCCCACACGGCACGGAGCCGCGTCGCCGCCTCCCGGACCGGCCCGTGGGCCGGCCCGGCTCAGCCGCCCCCGCCGCTTCCCGGGCCGCCTCCGCCACCGGTGCCGCCCGCGCCGCCGCCGTCGCCGCCGCCTCCGCCGCCGGTGGTCGGCGGCTCGGTCGTCGGGACACTCGTCGTGGGCGGCGCGGTCGTGGGCTCGCTCGTGGTGGGCGGCGCGGTCGTCGGCTCGGTCGTCCGCGTCGGCGGCGGGGTGTTCGTCCGGGTGCGGGTCCGGGTCGGGGTCGGCTGTACGGGCTCCTCGGACGTCGGCGTCTCCGAGACCGTCCCGGAGTCGGTGACGGCCGGCGTGGTCGGCGAGTCGGACGGGCTGTCGCCGCCGCGGGTCGCCGCGAACACGCCGACGACGAGCGCCAGCACGGCGATCGCCGCGACGGCCGCGACGATCGGCCACCGGGACTTGCGCTCGGGCTCCCAGTCGTCGTACCGGGCCCGGCCCGCGCCGGCCGGCGGGCCGGCGGGCGGCAGGCCGCCGGTGTAGTCGGCCGGGGAGACGCGGCGCGTCCCGGCGCCGGGCTGGGTCGCGCCCGCCATCATCCCGGCCGCGCCGAGCCCGCCCGCGGCGAGCGTGGAGCCCTCCGCGAGCATCGTGTTGGCCTGCGCGGGGTCGTCCATGCGGGTCTGCCCGGCGCCGCCCGGCCCGCTGCCGATCAGCGCCATCATGATCTGCTGCGCGGTCGGCCGCCGCTCCGGCTCCTTGGCCAGGCAGGCGCCGATCAGCCGGTGCAGGTCGGCGGGCACGCCGTCCAGCATCGGCGGCTCGTGCATCACCCGGTTGATGACCGCCATCACGGTGTCGTCGCCGAACGGCGGGCGCCCGGTCGCGGCGAACACCATCGTGGTGGCCCACGCCCACACGTCCACGGCCTCGGTGAGCGTCGCGCCCGCGACCTGCTCGGGCGCCATGTAGGACGGCGTGCCGATCGCCTTCGTCGCGTTCGTCTGCCCGGTGTCGAGGGCCCGCGCGATGCCGAAGTCGATCACCCGGGGGCCGTCCGGCGCCATGATGACGTTGTGCGGCTTGAAGTCGCGGTGCACGATCCCGGCCTGGTGGATCGCCACCAGCGCGGTCGCGGTGCCGATCGCGAGCCGGTCGAGCGCCGCCCCGCCGATCGGGCCGCCCTCGGTGACCTGCTTGTACAGCGACGGGCCCGGCACGTACTCGCTGGCGATGTAGGGCTGGTCGCCCGCGACGTCGGCCTCCAGGACCTGCGCGGTGCAGAACCGCGCGACCTGCTTGGCGGCCTGCGCCTCGCGGACGAACCGGGTGCGCGCCATCGTGTCCCCGGCCAGGTCGGCGCGGAGGAGCTTGATCGCTGCCCGGTTCCCGGAGGCGTCGACGCCGGCGTAGACGACGCCCTGGCCGCCCTCGCCGAGCCGGTCGACGATCTCGTACGAGCCTAGCCGCCGGGGATCACCCGGCTGCAGCTCCGGCATTGACCACTCCTCAGCCCGCGACGGAAAAAGTGCTTGGGGAAGCCTTGAGCTTACGCGAGCGCGGACAAGGGCAAGAGCACATTCCCCGTCCACCACGCGACGACCCGTGATCATAGGGGGCAGGAGGCCGCCGTGCGCCGCACTTCCGCGCGTCCCGGTCGCCGGGCGTCCTGGCAGACTCGGATGCCATGAGCATCAGCTATCCGCGGCAGAGCGCCCGCACCCGACGGTTCAGCCTCGGCGTCCCGCGCGCCTTCCAGATCGCGCCGGACGAGTCGCGCATCGCGTTCCTGCGCACGAGGGCGGGCGACGACCCGGTCACCTGCCTGTGGACGCTGGACACCGCGACCGGGGAGGAGCGGTGCGTCGCCGACCCGGCCGCGCTGGACGTCCCCGGCGAGGAGAACCTGCCCGCCGAGGAGCGCGCCCGCCGCGAGCGGGCCCGCGAGCAGGCGGGCGGCATCGTCGGCTACGCCACCGACCGGGGCATGAAGCAGGCCGTGTTCACCCTCGCCGGCCGCCTCTACGTCGCCGACCTCGACACCGCGCTGGTCCGCGAACTGCCCGCGCGGACACCCGTGTTCGACCCGCGTCCCGACCCGGCCGGGCGGCGGGTCGCCTACGTGTCCGGCCGGACGCTGCGGCTGATCGAGATCGACGGCACCGAAGACCGGGCGCTCGTCCAGCCGGAGTCCGACCAGATCTCCTACGGCCTGGCCGAGTTCGTCGCGGCCGAGGAGATGGACCGGATGCGCGGCCACTGGTGGTCCCCCGACGGCGGGACGCTGCTGGTCGCGCGAGTGGACGAGACGCCGGTGCAGCGCTGGCACATCGCCGACCCCGCGAACCCGGACCGCCCCCCGGCCGAGATCGCCTACCCGGCCGCCGGGACGCCGAACGCGCTGGTGTCGCTGGTGCTGCTGAAGGTCGACGGCCGCCGCACCGGCGTCGCGTGGGACCGCGGCATGTTCCCCTACTTCGTGGCCGCCGGCTGGGACCGGCACGGCCTGCTGATCGTCGTGCAGCCCCGCGACCAGCGGTCCCAGCGGGTGCTGAGCGTCGACCCGTCCAACGGCGAGACGTCCCTCGCGCACGTCGAGCACGACCCGGTGTGGACGGACATCGTCCCCGGCCTGCCCGTCCGGACGAACTCCGGCGACCTCGTCTGGACCACCGAGGACCGCGACGCCGACACGCGCCGCATCACCGTCGCCGGCAAGCCCGTCACGCCCGCCGGCCTGCAGGTCCGCGCGATCCTCGGGGTGGACGGCGAGTCGATCCTGTTCACGGCGTCGGAGGACCCCACCGAGGTCCACCTCTACTCCCGCGACGGGAGCGAGATCACGCGGCTGACGGAGGGGCCGGGCGTCTTCGGCGGCATCCGCTCCGGCGGCGTCACCGTGGTGACGGGGGCGCGGCTCGACCGCCCCGGCTCGCAGGCCGAGGTGCGCACGCCGTCCGGGACGCACCCGGTGGCCTCCTTCGCCGAGACCCCGGTGATCACCCCGCGCGTCGACCTGATGCGCGCCGGCGACCGCGAGATCCGCACCGCCGTGCTGCTGCCCACCGGGTGGGAACCGGGCCAGGGACGGCTGCCCGTCCTCATGGACCCCTACGGCGGACCGCACGCGCAGCGCGTCCTCGCCGTCCAGCGGATGTACTGCGAGGCGCAATGGCTCGCCGACCAGGGCTTCGCCGTCGTGATCGCCGACGGCCGCGGCACGCCCGCGCGCGGCCCCGCGTGGGACCGCGCCGTGCGCGGCGACTTCGTCAAGCCCGTCCTGGACGACCAGATCACCGCGCTGATCGAGGCCGCGCGCAAGCACCCGGACGCGCTCGACCTCGACCGCGTCGGCATCCGCGGCTGGTCGTTCGGCGGCTGGCTCGCGGGGCTCGCCGTCCTGCACCGGCCGGACGTGTTCCACGTGGGCATCGCGGGCGCGCCCGTCACCGACTGGCGGCTGTACGACACCCACTACACCGAGCGCTACCTGGGGCATCCGGACGAGGAGCCGGAGAACTACGCCGCGAACTCGCTGATCGAGATGGCCGGCGAGCTGAAGCGTCCGCTGATGATCATCCACGGGCTCGCGGACGACAACGTGGTGGCCGCCCACACGCTCCGGCTGTCGTCCGCGCTGCTGGCGGCGGGACGCCCGCACACGGTCCTGCCGCTGTCGGGCGTCACCCACATGACCCCGCAGGAGGTCGTCGCGGAGAACCTCCTCCACATCCAAGTGGACTACCTGAAGTCGGCCCTGTCAGCCACCTAGCCCGCCCGGTTCGTACGTCGACCTGCGGCGTGTTGTTGGTATGAGCGCGTCGGAAGCAACAACACGCCGCGGGTCAACGGGGTAGCGGCCCGGTACCTCCGTGCCAGGACGACCACAGGGCGGCATAGGAGCCGTTCTGGGCGATGAGTTCGTCGTGGGTGCCGAGTTCGGTGATGCGCCCGTCCTCCACCACCGCCACGCGGTCGGCGTCGTGGGCGGTGTGGAGGCGGTGCGCGATCGCCACGACGGTCCGGCCGTCCAGGACGGCGGCGAGGGAGCGCTCCAGCCGGCGGGCGGCGCGCGGGTCGAGCAGCGATGTCGCCTCGTCCAGGACGAGCGTGTGCGGGTCGGCGAGGACGAGCCGCGCCAGCGCGAGCTGCTGCGCCTGCGCGGGCGTCAGCGTCGCGCCGCCGGAGCCGACCTCGGTGCCGAGGCCGGGCCCGTCCCAGTCGACCGCCGCGAGGACCTGGCGGATCTCGTCGTCGGAGGCGTCCTGCCGCGCCATCACGAGGTTCTCGCGCAGCGTGCCGCGGAACACGTGGTGCTCCTGCGTGACCAGGGCGACCTCGCGGCGCAGCCCGTCCAGCGGCAGCTCGACCAGCGGGACGCCGCCGACGGTGACGGCGCCGGAGCGCGGGCCGTCCACCCCGGCGAGCAGGCGGCCGAGCGTGGACTTGCCCGCGCCGCTCGGCCCGACCATCGCGAGGCGCTCGCCGGGCCGCAGGTCGAGGTCCACGCCGTGCAGGACGTCCCGGCCCGGCCGGTAGGAGTAGCGGACGCCCGACGCGGTGAGCCGCTCCCCCTCGGGTGCGCCGTCGCCCGGCGCGCGGTCCGGCGGGACGTTGCCGACGCCGAGCAGCCGGGCCAGCGACGCGCCGCCGAGCTGCAGCTCGTCCAGCCAGGAGAGCATGGTGTCCACCGGCTCGATGAGCAGCTGCGCGTACAGGGTCGCGGCGGTCACCTGCGCGAGCGACGCCATGTCGTGGATGTAGAGGAGGCCGCCGACGACGAGGGTCGACACCACGGGCAGGACGAAGCTCAGCTCCGCCACGGGGAACAGGAGCATGCGCAGCCGCAGCGTGTAGCGCTCGGCCCGGTAGGAGGACGCGATGTCGGCGTCGCCGCGCCGGTGCCGCCGGTCGGCGAGGCCGAGCGCCTCGACGGTCCGGGCGCCCTGGACGGTCTCGGTGAGCCCGTCCGCGATCCGCGACCACGCCTCGTTCTCCCGCAGGTAGCCGCCGTGGGCGCGGGGCAGGTACCAGCGCATCACCGCCACCAGGAAGGGGACGGCGACGAGCGCGGGCAGCGCGACGAGCGGGCCGTTGAGCAGCAGCGCGCCGAACGTGAACGCGCCGACGACGATCGCGACGAGCGTCTCCGGCATCGCGTACCGGACGGACGTGCTCAGCGTGTCGACGTCGCGGGACGCGCGGGTGACGAGGTCGCCGGTGCCGGCCCGCTCGACCGTGGACAGCGGCAGTGCCAGCACCCGGTCGACGAACTCCTCCCGCAGCTCGGCCAGCACCCGCTCGCCGAGCCGCGCGGAGGCGAGGTAGGCGTACCGGATCAGCACGCCCTGCACGATCACGAACCCGGCGATCGCGAGGCCGGTCGCGTCGATGGAGGCGCGGCCATCGCGGACGTCCTCGACGAGCGCGCCGAGCAGCCGGGGCGTCACCAGGCCCGTCACGGCGGCCAGCGCGTGCAGGGCCAGCACCCCCGCGAGGGCGCGCGGATGCCGCAGCACGAGCCGGCGCGCGTACACCCGCACCTGCGCAGGCGTGGCCACCGGCAGCGTCTCAGCGCTCACGTCCCCGCCTTTCCCGCGGGCTGTTCCCGCACTTCCGCGCGGCCGTCCCCGGCAGGCGCCGCGCCGCGGTCTTCGCCGCGGGTGACGGTGGCCCTGTAGCGCGGCTCGGTTTCCAGGAGGTCGCGGTGCGTTCCTTCCGCGACGACCTGACCGTCCTTGATGAACGCGACGTGGTCGGCCCGGTCGAGCATCAGCGGGCTGGTCGTGCACACCACGGTGGTGCGGCCCGCGCGCGCTTGGCCGAGCCTGCCGGCGATGCGCGCTTCGGTGTGCGCGTCCACGGCGCTGGTCGGCTCCACCAGGATGAGGACGTCGGGGTCGGCGGCGAGCGCTCGCGCGAGGCGGAGGCGCTGCTGCTGGCCGCCGGAGAATTCCCGTCCCGCCTCGGCGATGTGCGCGTCCAGGCCGGCCGAGGCGACGACGTCCTCGGCGCAGGCCGCCCAGACGGCCGCCTTCAGCGCCTGCTCGTCGCCGTCCGGGGCCAGGGACTCGCGCAGCGGCCCGGAGAAGAGGCGGTCCTCGTTGACGGCCACCAGGATCCGTTTCCGGACGTCCGCGACGGCGTGCAGCGGCACGCCGCCGAAGTCGACGTCGCCCGGCGCGTACCGGCCGAGCCGGTCGGCGGCCGCCTGCGCGTCGCGCGGGTCGGCCGCCGCGATCGCGGTCACCCGGCCCGGCCGGACGACCAGCCCGGACGCGATGTCGACCAGCTCGGCGCCCGCCGCCGGCCGCGCGGTCCCGGCGTCCGGCAGCTCGGGGTCGATCGCCAGCAGCGCGGTCACCCGGCCCGCCGCGACCAGCCCCTTCGTGATCTTGCCGGCGGCCTCGCCGAGCGTCTTCAGCGGGACGATCAGGAACACCGCGTACCCGTAGAACGCGACCAGCTCGCCGACGCCGATCGTCCCCCGCGCGGCGAACCGGGCGCCGGCCCACGTCACCAGCGCGATCAGCAGACCGGGCAGCAGCACCTCGGCGCCGTTCATCCGGGTCTCCGCCCGCGCGACCGCGACGCCGGCCGCGCGCACCCGCTGCGACTCGGCCCGGTAGCGGCCGGAGAACAGCGCCTCGCCGCCGATGCCGCGCAGCACCCGCAGGCCCGCGACCAGGTCGGTGGCGTGCGTGCTCAGCCCGCCGACCAGCTCGCGGTGCGCCAGCTCGCGGTCGCGGAAGGGGCGCAGCAGCGGCGCCGCGACCGCCAGGATCAGCGGGACGCCCACCAGCACGATGAGGCCGAGCGGCGGCGACGTGGCCAGCAGGATCCCCGCCACGGCGATGATCGCGACCACGGCGCCCGACCCGCGCGAGACGATGTCGACGGCGTCGCCGATGTGCGACACGTCGGACAGCCCGATGCTCACGACCTCGCCCGCGCTCAGCCGCTTCGGCAGCGTCCCGCCGAGCCGGGTCGCCTGCCGGGTGACGAGCTGGACCGTCCGGTAGGCGGCCGCGAGCCAGTTGTACACGGCGAACCGGTGCCGGGCGGCGCCGGTGGCGGCCTGCACGACGCCGAGGCCGAGCAGCACGCCGGACCACGCGAGCAGGGCGCGCTCGTCCCGCGCCGCGAGGCCGTCGCCGATGGCGCGGCCGATCGCGGCGGGCATGAGGGCCTGGCTGAGCATCCAGACCACGCCGAGGAGCGCGCCGGAGGTGACGCTGCGCCACTGGACGCGCAGCACCCACAGCAGGTAACGCGAGGGGGACCCCTCATCGGCGCCGGAGGCGCTGCCGGGGGCGCGGGGGGTCGTCCCTCCTCGGACGGCATGGTCGGGCGTGCCAGGATCTTTCTCCGGCAACGGCTTCACGAGACGAAAGGTTATGCAGCGGAACATCCGAAGTTCGACTGGTTTTCCACCTGGTCGGACTCGTTTCGGACGGGCCGGAAATCATGATCAGGACGCGTTCCAGGGGTGCGCCACGCCGTGCGGACACGCTAAGGTCTGGGGCGTACGGAGCGATGCTTCCTCCGCTCCTTGAGCCGGGACCATGGCGGCTAGGCCAATGCCGCTGCCCCGGCGCGGTCTGCCGCGCACTCCCGCACCGCCGGGAACAAGCGGAGCGTTACCAGCCGTTGCCAGTGCCGTCCGCCCGACTCTCCGGAAGCCCTGTGAGCACGATCAGCCACCAGACGTACCCCTTCACGCCGGGGGCCGAGGACAGGATCGACCTGCTCCTCATCGACGCCGACCCCTCCGACGTCCTCATGGTCGAGAAGATGCTGGCCGAGACCGGCATGGACGCCGAGATCTCCGTCGCGCCCGACCTCGCCGCCGCACGGCGGTCGCTGACGCGCCGCACCCAGTGCATCATCGTCGACCTGTCCACCCCCGGCATCGACCGGCTGGACGGGCTGCGGCAGGTGCTCGCGCTGTCCGGCCCCGCCGCCGTCGTCGTCCTCACCGGCCTGGACGACGCCCACCTCGGCGTCCAGGCGGTCGCCGCCGGCGCCGAGGACTACCTGGTCAAGCAGGAGGTCGACGCGCCGCTGCTGGCCCGCGCGATCCGGTACGCCATCGAGCGCAAGCGCTCGGAGGAGACCGAGCGGCGGCTGGTCGAGGCGCGCATCCTCGGCCGCGAGAACGCCCGCCTGGAGCGCGGGCTGCTGCCCGTCCCGCTGATCGACGACCCGTCGCTGCGGCACCACACCCGCTACCGGCCCGGCCGGCGGCGGGCGCTGCTCGGCGGCGACTTCTACGACACGGTGCAGACCGAGGGCGGCGCCGTCCACCTCGTGATCGGCGACGTGTGCGGGCACGGCCCGGACGAGGCGGCCCTCGGCGTCCAGCTCCGGATGGCGTGGCGGACGCTCGTCCTCGCCGGGCACACCGGGGAGCAGCTCCTCGGCACCCTCGACACCGTCCTCGGGCACGAGCGCCGCAGCGAGGAGATCTTCACCACGCTGTGCATGGTCACGATCGCGCCGTCCCGGCGGACCGCCCGGATGCACCTCGCCGGGCATCCGGCGCCGCTGCTGTTCCGCGGCGCCCTCGGCGCGGACGGCGAGGTCGCCGCGCTGCCCGAGTACGCGCACGGCCCCGCGCTCGGCCTGCTGCCGGGCGGCGAGTGGCCGACGACCGAGATCGACCTCGGCGAGTCGTGGGGCCTGATGCTCTACACCGACGGCCTCATCGAGGGGCGGGTCGGCGAGGGCTCGGACCGGCTCGGCACCGACGGGCTCGTCGACCTGGCCCGCCTCGCGCGCGGCAGGGGCGCCACCGGACGCGCCCTCATCGACGGCCTGGTGACCGAGGTGGAGCGCCTCAACGGGGACGCCCTGACCGACGACCTCGCCGTCCTGCTGCTGTCTCGGCAGGCCGAGAGGGTCCTGCCGGGGCATTGACCGCGCGCCCCTGACACTCGTCCACACGTCCGCGACCTCCGTCAATGTCGCCTGGATCACGCGATCGGGGAGTTCCCGAACCCCCTGTGAGGTCACTCACCAGGCAGGACGTCACGGAACGGCCACAACGACGGCCCGGCATGCGTTCATAGCCTGCGGCTATCGCCATCAGTGCGCTGATGACTTGGAACTATTCTCCGATCCGGACATAACGTGCAGGTCGTGGCTATAGCGATACCTGCGATCTACCGATCGACCGTCGGCAAGAAGGCCGTCATGGCCGTCACCGGCGGCGTCCTCGTGCTGTTCCTGATCACGCACATGCTCGGGAACCTGAAGATCCTTCTCGGCGCGGAGGACTTCAACCACTACGCGCACTGGCTGCGCACGATCGGTGAGCCCGCGGTACCGCACCGCACCGTCCTGACGCTCCTCGAGGTCGTGCTCGCCGTCTCGGTCGTCCTGCACATGTGGTCGGCGGTGTCGCTCGGCAGGCGCGCCGCCCACGCGCGCCCCGTGAAGTACCAGTCGAAGAAGAAGTCGCACGCGCAGGGCTACGCGGTCCGCACGATGCGCTGGGGCGGCGTCATCATCGCCTTCTACATCGTCTGGCACCTGCTGGACCTCACGTTCTTCGTCGTGAACCCCAAGGGCGGCGACGCCACGCCGTACGAGCGGATGGTCGCCGACTTCGACCCGTCCCGCTGGTACATCACCGTCTGGTACATCGTCGCGGTCCTGCTCGTCGGCCTGCACCTCAACCACGGCATCTGGAGCGCGTTCCAGACGCTCGGGCTGCGAAGCCCGCGCAGCCACAACGCCCTGCGGGGCCTCGCCGCGACCGTCGCCGCGCTGGTCACGCTCGGCTTCGTCGCCGTCCCCGTCTCCATCACGTTCGGATGGGTGAGCTGACCATGACCGACGCCTTCTACAAGTCCGGCGAGCCGATCGCCGACGCCAAGGCCCCCAAGGGCGACATCGAGAACCGCTGGACGACGCGCAAGTTCGAGGCCAAGCAGGTCAACCCGGCCAACAAGCGCAAGAAGAAGATCATCATCATCGGGACGGGCCTCGCGGGCGGCTCCGCCGGCGCGACCCTCGGCGAGGCCGGCTACCACGTCCAGCAGTTCTGCTTCCAGGACTCCCCGCGCCGCGCCCACTCCATCGCCGCGCAGGGCGGCATCAACGCCGCGAAGAACTACCGCAACGACGGCGACAGCGTGTACCGCCTCTTCTACGAGACGGTGAAGGGCGGCGACTTCCGCTCCCGCGAGTCGAACGTGTACCGGCTCGCCGACATCTCCCGGAACATCATCGACCAGTGCGTCGCGCAGGGCGTCCCGTTCGCCCGCGAGTACGGCGGCCTGCTCGACAACCGCTCCTTCGGCGGGACGCAGGTCTCCCGCACCTTCTACGCCCGCGGGCAGACGGGCCAGCAGCTGCTCCTCGGCGCCTACCAGGCGCTGATGCGGCAGGTCGAGGCCGGCAACGTCGAGCTGTACCCGCGGCACGAGATGCTCGACCTGATCATGGAGGACGGGCGGGCCCGCGGCGTCGTCGTCCGCAACCTGATCAACGGCGAGATCAAGCACTACACGGCGGACGCGGTCGTGCTGGCGTCCGGCGGCTACGGCAACGTGTACTTCCTGTCCACGAACGCGATGGGCTCGAACGTCACCGCGTCCTGGCGCGCGCACCGGCACGGCGCCCTGTTCGCCAACCCGTGCTACACGCAGATCCACCCGACGTGCATCCCGGTCAGCGGCGACCACCAGTCGAAGCTGACGCTCATGTCGGAGTCGCTGCGCAACGACGGCCGGGTGTGGGTGCCGAAGAAGGGCGGCGACACCCGCAGGCCGTCCGACATCCCCGAGGACGAGCGCGACTACTACCTGGAGCGCATCTACCCGTCCTTCGGCAACCTCGTCCCCCGCGACATCGCGTCCCGCGCGGCGAAGAACGTCTGCGACGAGGGACGCGGCGTCGGCCCCGGCGGCCTCGGCGTCTACCTCGACTTCGCCGACGCCATCGCGCGGCTCGGCCGGGACAAGGTCGAGGCCAAGTACGGCAACCTCTTCCAGATGTACGAGCGCATCACCGGCGAGAACCCGTACGACACGCCGATGCGCATCTACCCCGCCGTCCACTACACGATGGGCGGACTGTGGGTCGACTACGACCTGGAGTCCACGATCCCGGGCCTCTTCGTGATCGGCGAGGCGAACTTCTCCGACCACGGCGCGAACCGGCTCGGCGCGTCCGCGCTGATGCAGGGCCTCGCCGACGGCTACTTCGTCCTGCCGAACACCATCGGCGACTACATCGCCCGCAACCCGTTCGAGCCCGTCTCCGAGTCGGCGATCGGCGAGGCCGAGGACCGGGTCCGGACCCGGATCGAGCGGCTCCTCGCCGTCGACGGGGACCGCTCGGTCGACTCCTTCCACCGCGAGCTCGGCCACATCATGTGGGAGTACTGCGGCATGGAGCGGACCGAGGAGGGGCTGCGCAAGGCCCTCGACCTCATCCCGGCGCTGCGCGCGGAGTTCTGGACGCGCGTCAAGGTCACCGGCAAGGGCGAGGAGCTGAACCAGCAGCTGGAGAAGGCCGGCCGCGTCGCCGACTTCTTCGAGCTGGCCGAGCTGATGGTCGTCGACGCGCTGCACCGCGCCGAGTCCTGCGGCGGCCACTTCCGGGCCGAGAGCCAGGACGAGGACGGCGAGGCCAAGCGCGACGACGACAACTTCGGCTACGTCGCCGCCTGGGAATGGGCCGGGGAGGGCGGGCAGCCCGTCCTCCACAAGGAGGCCCTCAACTTCGAGTACGTCAAGCCGACGCAGCGGTCGTACAAGTAGCAGAGGTCGTACACGTAATCATGAAGCTCACACTGCGCGTCTGGCGCCAGAGCGGCCCCCGGGACAAGGGGAGGATGGTCGAGTACAAGCTCGCCGACGTCTCCCCCGACGCCTCGTTCCTGGAGATGCTGGACGTCCTCAACGAGAAGCTCATCGCCGAGGGCGAGGAGCCGGTCGCGTTCGACCACGACTGCCGCGAGGGCATCTGCGGCATGTGCTCGCTGGTCATCAACGGCACCCCGCACGGCCCGGAGCGCGCCACCACCACGTGCCAGCTCCACATGCGCAAATTCAAGGACGGCGAGGTCATCGACGTCGAGCCGTGGCGGGCCAAGGCGTTCCCGGTCGTCAAGGACCTGGTCGTCGACCGGTCGGCGTTCGACCGGATGATCCAGGCCGGCGGCTACATCACCGCCCCGACCGGCACCGCCCCGGAGGCGCACTCGACGCCCGTGCCGAAGCCGGACGCCGACCGCGCGTTCGAGGCCGCCGAGTGCATCGGCTGCGGCGCCTGCGTCGCGGCGTGCCCGAACGGGTCCGCCGCGCTGTTCCTCGGCGCCAAGGTCACCCACCTCGGCCTGATGCCGCAGGGCCAGCCGGAGCGCTGGGACCGCGTCGTGTCCATGCTGGAGACGCACGACGAGGAGGGCTTCGGCGGCTGCACCAACACCGGCGAGTGCACCGTCGCCTGCCCGAAGGAGATCCCGCTCGACGTGATCGGCCGCCTCAACGGCGACTACCTGAAGGCGACCGCGGGCGGCAAGAAGCGGTAACGCGCCCTTCCAGGGCCCTGGTCTCGGCCCCGCCCGGAGTACCGGGCGGGGCCGTTCTAACCTGGAACGCATGATCACACTGGTTCCGTACCACCAGGACGAGCGGCTCCCCGACGCGTCCTTCCCCCTGCCCGGCCTCGACCTCATCCCGGTCACCCGCGACCTGCCGGACGGCGACGTGTGGCAACGCGTCGCCGCCCTGTTCGAACTCGTCTCCGCCGAGATCGCCGACCAGGTCGCGGGCGGCACGCGGCCCGCCGTGGTCTCCGGCGACTGCCTGACCGCCGAGGCCGTCCTCGCGGGCCTCCAGCGGGCCGGGGTGGACGCGTCCATCATCTGGTTCGACGCGCACGGCGACATCCACACGACGGAGAGCTCGACGTCCGGCTACATCGGCGGGATGCCGCTGCGCCAGATCCTCGGCGCCGACCGCGAACTCCTCGCCGACCGCCTCGGGCTGCGCCCCCTGCCCGAGGACCGCGCCGTCCTGGTGGGCGCCCGCGACCTCGACCCGGCCGAGGCCGAGTTCCTCGCGTCCTCCGAGGTGCGGCGCTGCCCGGTGGACGACGTGGCCCTGCCGGACGGCCCGCTCCTCCTGCACATCGACGTGGACGTCATCGACGCCGCCGACCTGCCCGGACTGAAGTTCCCCGTGGACGGCGGCCCCTCGTACGACGCGGTGGTCGCGTCCGTCCGGCGCATCATGGCGACCGGCCGCGTGGCCGCCCTGGACATCGCCTGCCCCTGGCACCCGCCCGAGGACGGCGACGACGCCCTCCGGACCCGCCTCCTCCGGGACCTTCTCAGCGCCTGATCCGGCCGCGCTCGCGGCCCTGCTCCGGCACAACCGCAGCGCGCCGCGAGGGCCCCGCCTCCGCTCCCTCGGCCCCTGATGACCGGCACCGCCCGTGCTAGGCGTCCACCAGGTTCTCGACGCCGGCGGGGAGCGTCCCGGCCGTGCCGGCCTCCGCGAGGAACTCCTGCAGGGTCTCCTGGAAGGCGCGCGCGGCGTGGGTGAGCTCGACGTCCTTGCGGTGGGCGAGCGCGATGGTGCGGAGGAGCCCGGGGCCGTGGCGACCGCGGCGGGCCTCCTCGCCGGCCAGGACGAGCGGCGTCCCGCGCAGGCCGGGACGCCCGGCGAGGACCATGCTCGGGACGACCGCGAGACCGAGACCGACCTCGACGAAGCGCAGCACGGCGTCCATCTCGCCGCCCTCCACGGCGAACCTGGGCTCGAACCCGGCCGCCCGGCAGGCGCTGATGGTCGCCTCACGCAGGTCGTACCCGGGACGGAACATCACCAGCGGACGGTTCTGCAGGTCCTCGATGCGCAGGTACGAGCGGCGCGGCAGCTGCGCGGGGTTGTCGGGCCCCTCCGGGGCGGCCACGACGAGGTATTCGCGCAGGATCGGGGTCGTGTCCAGCGGCGGGTCGCCCTGGAGGGGGAGGATGACGAGGGCCAGGTCCAGGGAGCCGCGCGTCAGGTCGCGGACGAGGTCCCGGGAACCGCCCTCCTCGACGATGAGCTGGATGCCCGGGTAGGTGTCGTGGAAGCGGCGCAGGACGTCCGCCAGCAGGCCCGCGCAAAGGGACGGCGTGGCGCCGAGCCGCACCCGCCCGCGCTTGAGGCCCGCCAGCTCCTGCACCTCCAGCCGCGCGGTGTCGACATCGGCCAGGATGCGCTTCGCCAGCGGCAGCAGCGCCTCACCGGCGGGCGTCAGCGTGATGTTGCCGCGCGCGCGCCGGAACAGGGAGACGTTCAGCTCGTTCTCCAGCGCGCGGATCTGCTTGGACAGCGACGGCTGCGCCACCCGCAGGAGCTCCGCGGCCTGCGTGAAGTGGCGCACCTCCGCGACCGCGACGAAGTACGCGAGCTGCTGCAACTGCATCCTGCACACAGTACGGGCCGCCGTCCCGCCCGGTGCGCACCGGGTCAGCGCGCGTGCCGGCGGAGCGCCTGCAGGTCGTGGACGATCAGCCGCCGCCGGCCCGTCTCGATCCAGCCGTGCCGGCGCAGCGTGCGCAGCGCCTTGCTCACCGCCTCGCGGGACGCGCCGACCCAGCCCGCCAGCTCCTCCTGCGACAGGTTCAGCGTGATGCGGACGCTCTCCTCGCCCGTGCCCGTCCGGTGCGGCACGCCGAACCGCTCCGCCAACTCGACGAGCCGCTGCGCGACCCGTCCGGTCGCGTCGAACATGCCGAACTCGACGCGCTTGCGGTCGGCGTCGCGCCACCGCTGGCACAGCATCCGCATGATGATGATGGAGACGCGGCCGTGCGCCTGCAGGAACCCCATGAACTCGTCCACCGTCAGCGCCAGCGCCCGCACCGGTTCGAGGGCCTTGACCGTCGCCGACCTCGGCTGCCCGTCGATCGCGGCGACCTCGCCGAGCAGCGCGCCCGGCCCGCGCACCGCCAGCAGCGCCTCGCCGCCCTGCTCGTGGTAGCTGAACGCCTTGACCCGGCCGTGCAGCAGGACCGCGACCCAGCCGGGCGCCTCCCCCTCGCTGAAAAGCGTGTCCCCCCGCGCGAACTCGCGGACGCGGCCACGTGCTTCCAGGTCCGCGCGTTCCGCCGGGGTGAGATCGGCGAGGAACGAACCCGGTTCGAGGGCGCTCATGGCCACCACGCTAAAGGGATCCGGGCCCGGCCGCCTCCCGGGAGAGAATCACGGTTCAATATCGCGTTGTGTGCACTATTCCCTACTCCGGGGGCCGCGGGTGAGTCACAGTTACTTCCGGCGTGCGTAGCCGGAGGGCCGTCCGGCGTCCATGGCGTCCTCGGGGAACGGCGGGGGCGGCGGGCGGCGGTCCGGGGCGCGCCGCCCGCCGTGTTTCGGGAGCATCGCCTGCCAGAGCGCCGCTCCCGCAGCGGAAAGCGGCGGAAACGCGAACGCCCCCGTCGCGCGGGGCGGCGGGGGACGTTCGCGAGAGACATCCAGGGGGATTCTCGGGCGGACTTTCTCGGGCGGACTTTCTCGGGCGGACTTCTCAGGCGGACGGGGTGTCCTGGCCCTTCTTCACGATGCCGAGCTTGCTGCCGAGCCACACCACCGGGTCGTACTTGCGGCCCACGACCCGTTCCTTCATCGGGATCAGGGCGTTGTCGGTGATCTTGATGTGCTCGGGGCAGACCTCGGTGCAGCACTTGGTGATGTTGCAGAAGCCGAGCCCGTGGTCGTCCTGCGCGATGTTGCGCCGGTCGGCCTGGTCCGCCGGGTGCATCTCCAGCTCGCCGATCCGCATCAGGAAGCGCGGGCCGGCGAAGCTCTCCTTGTTCTCCTCATGGTCGCGGATGACGTGGCAGACGTTCTGGCACAGGAAGCACTCGATGCACTTGCGGAACTCCTGCGAGCGCTCCACGTCCACCTGCTGCATGCGCAGCTCGCCGGGCTCGGCGTCGCCCGGGTCGAACGAGGGGATCTCCCGCGCCTTCTGGTAGTTGAACGACACGTCCGTGACCAGGTCGCGGATGACTGGGAACGTGCGGATCGGGGTGACGGTGACCGTCTCGTCCGGGTCGAAGGTCGACATCCGGGTCATGCAGAGCAGCTTCGGCATGCCGTTGATCTCCGCCGAGCACGAGCCGCACTTGCCCGCCTTGCAGTTCCACCGGACGGCGAGGTCGGGCGCCTGCGTGGCCTGCAGCCGGTGGATGATGTCGAGGACGACCTCGCCCTCGTTCACCTCGACCGTGTAGTCGGTGAGCTCGCCCGAGCCGTCGTCCCCGCGCCAGACCCTGAACTTGGCCTCGTAGCTCATCGGTCGCCCTCCTCGTCGTCCGCGGCGCCGGCGGCGGTCGCGCCCGACCCGGCCGCGTCCTCCGCCTCCTCCGTCCTGACCTCCTCGGCGAGCCCCTTCGGCAGCTCCTCGGCGGTCAGGTACTTCTTCAGCTCGTCGTTCTCGAACAGTTCGAGCAGGTCCTCGCGCATCGGCGGGAGCGGCTGCCGGGTCAGCTCGACGTGGGGGGACGCCGGGTCGCCGGCCAGCGAGCAGACCAGGTTGACCTTGCGCCACTCCGCCGACATGCCCGGGTAGTCGTCGCGGGTGTGGCCGCCGCGGCTCTCCTGCCGCTCCAGCGCCGCCTTCGCGACCGCCTCCGACACCAGCAGCATGTTGCGCAGGTCCAGCGCGAGGTGCCAGCCCGGGTGGTAGCCGCGGCCGTCGCCGACCGCGACCGGCTCGACGCTCACGTTCGCCACCCGCTCGCGGAGCTTGGCGAGCGCCGCGATGGCCTCCTCCAGCTCCTCCTCCTTGCGGATGATGCCGACCAGCGTGTTCATCGTCTGCTGCAGCTCGGCGTGGACGGCGTACGGGTTCTCGCCGCCCTCCCGCTCGAACGGGGCGAGGGCCTCCGCCGTCGCCGCCTCGACCTCGGCGTCGGGGACGGCCGGACGCGCGGCCAGCGCGTCGATGTACTCGGACGCGCCGAGGCCCGCCCGGCGCCCGAACACCAGCAGGTCCGACAGCGAGTTGCCGCCGAGCCGGTTCGAGCCGTGCATGCCGCCGGACACCTCGCCCGCCGCGAACAGGCCGGGGACCTTCGCCGCGCCGGTGTCCGGGTCGACCTCCACGCCGCCCATCACGTAGTGGCAGGTCGGGCCGACCTCCATCGCCTCCTTGGTGATGTCGACGTCCGCCAGCTCCTTGAACTGGTGGTACATCGACGGCAGCCGCTTGACGATCTCGGCGGCGCCGCCCGGCATCCGGTCGACGACGGTGAGGAACACGCCGCCGTGCGGCGATCCCCGTCCCGCCTTGACCTCGGAGTTGATCGCGCGCGCCACCTCGTCACGCGGCAGCAGCTCGGGGGGCCGCTTGTTGTTCTCCGGGTCGTCGTACCAGCGGTCGCCCTCCTCCTCGGAGGTCGCGTACTGCTCCTTGAAGACCTCGGGGATGTAGTCGAACATGAACCGCTTGCCCTCGGAGTTCCGGAGGACGCCGCGGTCACCGCGCACCGACTCGGTCACGAGGATGCCCTTGACGGACGGCGGCCAGACCATCCCGGTCGGGTGGAACTGCACGAACTCCATGTTCAGCAGCGTCCCGCCGGACAGCAGCGCCAGCGCGTGCCCGTCCCCGGTGTACTCCCAGGAGTTGGACGTCACCTTGAACGCCTTGCCGATGCCGCCCGTCGCCAGCACCACCGCGGGCGCCTCGAACACCACGAACTTGCCGGTCTCGCGGACGTAGGCGAACGCGCCGCAGATCCTGCCGTCGGCGTCCTTCAGCAGCCGGGTCACCGTCGTCTCGGCCCACACCTTGAGGTTGGCCTCGTAGTCGCCGTGCTCGGCGTGGTCCTCCTGCTGGAGGGCGACGATCTTCTGCTGGGCGGTGCGGATGAGCTCCAGGCCCGTCCGGTCGCCGACGTGCGCCAGCCGCGGGTACTCGTGCCCGCCGAAGTTGCGCTGGCTGATCTTGCCGTCCTTGGTGCGGTCGAACAGCGCGCCCCACAGCTCCAGCTCCCAGATGCGCTCCGGGGCCTCCTTGGCGTGCAGCTCCGCCATCCGCCAGCTGTTCATGAACTTGCCCCCGCGCATGGTGTCGCGGAAGTGGACCATCCAGTTGTCGTTGGCGTTGACGTTGCCCATCGCGGCGGCCGCGCCGCCCTCGGCCATCACCGTGTGGGCCTTGCCGAACAGCGACTTGGAGATGATCGCGGTCTTCTTGCCCTGGAGGCGCGCCTCGATCGCCGCGCGCAGGCCGGCGCCGCCGGCGCCGATCACCACGACGTCGTACGAGTGCCTCTCGATCTCAGTCATGATTCCTTGGCCTCAGTTGAAGATACGCGGGTCGTTGAAGGCGCCGCCGGCGACGAGTGCGACGTAGGCGTCGGCCACCACCAGCGAGCCCAGGGTGATCAGGGCGTACATGCCGTGCCGCTCGTTGATCTTCGACACCCAGCCCCACATCCGGTAGCGGAACGGGTGCTTGGAGAAGTTCTTCAGCCGCCCGCCGACGATGTGCCTGCAGGAGTGGCACGACAGCGTGTACAGCCACAGCAGGACCACGTTCGCCACCAGGATGACGGTGCCGAGCCCGATGCCGATCCCGCCGTCCTTCCCGTGGAAGGCGCGGATCGCGTCGTAGGTGTTGATGAGGGAGATGAGGACGGCGGCCAGCCAGAAGTAGCGGTGCAGGTTCTGGCCGATCAGCGGGAAGCGGCGCTCACCGGTGTACTTGCCGTGCGGCTCCCGGACGGCGCACGCCGAGGGCGACGCCCAGAACGACCTGTAGTACGCCTTGCGGTAGTAGTAGCAGGTCAGGCGGAACAGCAGCAGGAACGGCAGCGAGATCGCCGCGAACGGGATCCAGCCGCGGGTGCTCTCCGGGAGGAACGTCCCGAACTCCGCCGCGTTGCCGCGCTGGCCGGTCTGCCCGACCACGTCGTTGCAGATCTCGTTCAGACACGGTGAGTAGAACGGCGTCAGGTAGTGGTACTCCGGCACGTAGAACGCGGAGCCCCAGAAGGCCCGGACTGTCGCGTACACCACCCACGCCGTGAAGATCACGAAGGTCGTGATCGGGTACAGCCGCCAGTTGTCCTTGCGGAGCGTACGTTCCTTGATCTGGGCGCGCGTTTTGGCGGGCGCCTCCACAGTGCTCATCGATCGCTCTCCTGAGCTCGGGTCGTCGTGTCCCCGTACCACGGTCCGCGCGCACCGTCCGGCAGTCGCGCCCTGGCCGCCGGCCCATCGCGCCCTCGCGCCGTGAGCCGCCGGCCATGCGTTCCGGCCCGGACCGCGCTCGGCGGCCGGAGGCCGGTGCCGCATGCGGGCGGTGACGCCTCGTGTGCGCTTCCAGCGAAGCGACCCTATGCCACTTAACGGGAGCTGTGACATACATAACAGGCAGACCCGCATGTGAGTCTGACCACAGACTTTAGCCTCGTCGGGGCCGCGTCGCACCGTCCGCCGTCCATAACCACTTGTTATGGCGGACGGGAATCGAGACGAGCGCGCTACGGAATGACCGAGCGGTCGCCGAGCAGCCGTCCGAGGACGGTCCGGGCGAAGTGGGCCTCGGCCTCGCTCGTGCGGCCCGTCCCGTACACCCGCAGGACCTCGGCGAGATCGGGGAAGCGGTCGGCGATGAGGTCCGCGGCGGCGTCGATCTCGGCGGCGGACGCGACCTCCCGCAGGAGGGCCTGCACCAGCCGCGCCGGCTCGGCCTCCGGAGGCCGCTCGGACGAGGGGGTGGACGGACGGGCCCCCTCGTCGGGGGGGCGGTCGCCGGGGCGCTCGGAGGCGGCCATGCGGAGGCCGGACGTGGTGGCCGCCGTCTCCCCCTTGATCTCCTCCAGGCGCTCCTTGACGTCCGCGGCCGCGAGCGCGTCGAACGCGGGGTCGGCGACGAGGTCCTCGACCGCCAGCAGCCGGTGCAGGACGGCCGGGTTGCTGATCTTGGCCCGCTGGCCGGACATCAGCTGCGACAGCATCGGCGCGGACAGCCCGAGCACGCCCGCGAGGCCGGACTGGGACAGGCCGAGCCGGTCGAGCAGCGGGCGGACCCGGTCGCCGAGCGGCTCGCCGTACCACTCGATCTGCAGCGCGCGGTTCCGGGCGACCGTGTCCTCGGCGACGCTCACTTCTCCCCACCCTTGACGATTCGCAAATGCAAACGCTAGATTCACGTCCGCACACGTTGACGTGGTTCATGAGCCATGTTGCCACGGACCGAGCTGTTTGCATATGCGACAGACGGGGAGGATCGACCATGCGCCCAGCATTTCGCCCGGTGGCCGCCGGCGCGGCGGCCCTGCTCCTGGCCGGCGGGATGACCGGCTGCTCGATGCTCGGCGGCGGGTCCGGCTCGTCGTCCGACAGCGGCGCGTCGTCCGGGCGCGATACGACGTCCGGCGGCGCCGACGCCGTCCCGCCGGGCGAGGCGGGCTTCGACGACGTCACCAAGCCGGTGGTGCAGGGCACCTTCGACAGCCCGGCGGCGGAGGGCGCCAAGGTCGACATCGCCATCATGGGCCTGAAGGCGAAGGGCCGGCTGGCCACGCTCGGCGTCCATCTCACGCCGCGCCTCCCCGGCACGGTGACCGACCGCATCAACGCCTACGGGCTGAACGGCGACCGCGGCCTCGGCACCTCGCTCATCGACCCGGTGAACCTGAAGCGGTACGTCGTGGTGAAGGACTCCGGCGGCAAGGAGCTGGAGACCGACGACATCTTCACGCGGATGACGAACAACCAGACCACGCCGTTCTTCTACACCTTCGCCGCCCCGCCGGAGAACGTGAAGTCCATCGACGTGCAGATCGGGTCGTGGCCGACGTTCCGCAACATCCCGGTCGAACGGTGAGCCGCCGCACGCGCCGGCCGGTCGCCCTCGCGGGCGTCCTGACCCTCGTCCTGGTCCTCGTTCCGGCCCTGGTGTTCGGGGCCCCGGCGGTCGCCGGGGCGGAGCCGGCCGTGCCGGACGGCGAACTGGCCAAGGCCGTGCTCTCCATCGAGACGGGCCGCTCCGTGTACGGCATCGACCTGTCCACGGCGGTGATCCCCCTCGAAGAGGAGCAGAGCGACGGCGCGCGGGTCACCGTCCGCATCTCCGCGGACGTCCTGTTCGACTTCGGCGAGGCGACGCTGACCGACGCCGCCCGCCGCCGCATCGCCGACCTCGCTCCCCGGCTGCGCGGCGCCAAGGGCACCGTCCAGGTCTCGGGGCACTCCGACTCCATCGGCGGCTCGGGCTACAACCTGACGCTGTCCGAGCGGCGCGCCGAGGCGGTCGTGGCCGAACTGCGGGACGCACTGGGCGGGGCCGGCCCGCGCCTCCACGCCAAGGGCTACGGCGAGGCCAGGCCCGTCGCCCCCAACGAGCAGGGCGGCAAGGACGACCCGGCGGGCCGCGCCGAGAACCGCCGCGTAGAGATCACCTACGAGAAGGGGTGAGCGAACATGCAGCGCACCACCCGGATCTCCGCGGCCCTCCTTGCGGCGGCGCTGGTCCTCACCGCCTGCGGCGGCGAGGCGGGCGACGGCCCGTCGCGGACGTCGGCGGCGAGCACCGGCCCGAGCGCCGCGAAGCCGGCGCAGTGCGTCGAGCACCGGCCCGCCCCGGGCGGCTGCCTCGGCGCGGTCAGCATCCCGGCGACGACGATCCCCGGCACGGCGATCCCGGCGGCCCGGATACCGGGCGTCAAGGCGCCGGGCATCGACGTCGACCCGGTGGAGACGGGGGCGGTGTCCACTGAGGCGATCACTCAGGGGGAGGTGTCCCAGGAGGAGGTCTGCCAGACCAAGCCCTCCGCGGAGGGGAAGTACGTGAGTTCCGTGTACCGCTCCTCGCTGTACCGCAGCTCGCTCTACCGCTCCTCCCTCTACCGGACCTCGCTGTACCGCTCGCGCACGTGCAATGACAACGGGGAATGCGTCCCGGAGGTCCGGGTCCCGGCGGTGCGCCTCCCGGCCGTGCGCATTCCCGCCGTCCGCGTTCCGTCGGCGTCGCTCACGTCGTACGTGGCCGGGTCCGGCCAGGTCTTCAAAGGCGAGGACCAGATCGCCTACAACATCGAGACGGACGTCCTCTTCGACTTCGGCAAGGCCGACGTCAAGGCCGCCGCCGAGGCGGACCTGACGAAGCTGGCCGCGTCGATCCGCAACGAGATCCCGTCCGGTGCGCCCATCAAGGTCGAAGGGCACACCGACGGGAAGGGCGACCCGGCGTCCAACCAGGCGCTCTCCGAGCGCCGTGCCCAGGCCATCGCCGACTGGCTCGCCACCAAGGGCGGCATCGCCCGCTCCCGCCTCAAGGCCACCGGCTACGGCGAGACGAAACCCGCCCATCCCAACACCGGACCGGACGGCTCCGACGACCCGGAGGGCCGCGCCAAGAACCGCCGAGTCGTGATCTCAGCCGCCCGTTGATTCCCAGAGAGGTGCCCATGCATCGTTGGAAGCCCGTCATCGGCTTATCGGTCCTCGCGCTGGCCCTGTCCGGCTGCTCCGGCGGCGGCGCGAACCCGGCCCCGCACCGCACGGCCGCCGAGAAGCCGAAGCCGTACTCCGGCCCCCTGATCAAGGACGCGTGGTCCTCATTGGGCGGGGCCCCCTCCCGGATGGAGATCAAGCAGGTGGAGCGGCGCGGCGACCGGTCGGTCCTGCGCTTCTACCTGACCAACCCGGACAAGGAGCCGAGGCACTTCTCCTTCGGGACGACGATTGCCGGGTCGGCCTACAGCAACCTGCACTTCATGCTCGTCGACTCCGTCGGGCACAAGGCCTACACCCCGCTGTACGACGGCGGCGACAAGACGGTCGGCAGCGACCTCACCATCATGTCCGCCTACCCGGGCGCGCGGTACGAGACGATCCTGGAGTTCCCGCCGCTGCCCGAATCGCTGGACCGCATCACCGTCGTCTCCCCCACCACCGCCGGCGAGTTCACCGGCGTGCCCGTCGTGGACGGCCAGGGCCCGGTGAAACCCTCCGCGCCGACGCCCGACTTCTTCGACAGGCCGGCGCCCGGCAGCCAGGTCGCATGGCCCGTGCGCGGGCTGGACGCGCCGGCGACCGGCGGGACCCACGACCTCTACGGCATCACCGAGGGCGAGATCAAGTCGACCACCAGCAGCGGCAGCGAGGAGAAGGTCGGCCTGCGCACCGACGTCCTGTTCGAGTTCGACAAGGCCACGCTGTCCGCCCAGGCCAGGGCCGTCCTCGACCAGGTGGCGTCCGAGACCGAGGCCAAGGCCGACCCGGCCAAGCCGCCGATCCTGATCACCGGCCACACCGACGGCCGGGGCGCCCACGACTACAACATGTCCCTCTCCCAGCGGCGCGCCGACGCCGTCCTCAACGAGCTGCGGACCCGGCTCGGCACCGCTTACCGCTACAAGGCCGAGGGCAAGGGCGAGACCGCCCCCGTCGCCAAGGAGGGCGGCACCGACGACGAGAGCGCCCGGCAGAAGAACCGCCGCGTCGAGATCTCGTACCAGATCAAGCAGCAGACGTCCGGGACGGGCACGTCCCACGGGACGCAGGCGCAGCCGGGCGGCGCCGCGGGCCCGCCGGCCCCCTTCCATCCGGACGGCCGGACGGTGGGGAGCGGCCACGCGTCCTTCGGCAGGGAGGCCGGCGACAAACGCCGCCTCGACGTGAAGCCGTTCTACCGCGACGGCGCCTACCTCGTCGTCGTGTTCGACATCGTCAACCTCGGCCCGGACACCGGCCCCGGCCCGACGGAGAACTACTCCGGCTCCCGCGGCGGCACCTTCGGCGCGTTCTCCGTCACCGACCCCGCCACCAAGACCGTCTACAGCGGCGTCCGCCTGGGCAAGGAGGGCGGCGCCTACATCGACCCCGGCTGGTCGGCCTTCAGAGGCGAGCCCGGCACCGACAACCGCGGCTTCTTCTACGTTCCCGCTCCCCCGCCCGAAGTCAAGGCCGTCACCTTCAACGCCGGTCCGTTCGGCGACATCCCCAACGTCCCCATCGAGTGACCGGCGCTTCGCCCGAGGCGGGGCGGGCCGCCCGGGCGGGTCAGCGCGGCGGCGGGCCGAGGTGGTCGAAGATCTGCAGCGGCTCGCCGTCCAGCGTCCGGACGGGGAACCGCAACTCCAGACGGCATGCGGCCAGCGCCCGCCGCGCCATGGCGGCGCTCTCCGGCCGCCGCGCGGGGTCGTCCGCGCACAGCCGCCCGACCACCGACCACAGCGCCGGCGGCACCCCGGCGGGCACGGGCCCGACCCGCTGCCGGGGCGCGGGGTCGCCCGCGCCGGTCAGCATCCGCCAGCAGACCATGCCGGCCGCGTACAGATCCTGCCGCGGCCCCGGACGGTTCCAGTCGAGCACCTCGGGCGCCAGGTATCCGGGAGTGCCCACGGTGAACCCGGTCGTGGTGAGCCGCATCCCGTCGTCCCCGAGCGCGATCCCGAAGTCGGCCAGCCGCACGTGCGGCGCCCCGACCGGGCTCGGCTCCAGCAGCAGGTTGGCGGGCTTCACATCCCGGTGCACGACCCCGGCGCCGTGGATGTGACCCAACGCGGCCAGCAGCTGATCGAGCACCTCCGCCGCGTACGCGGGCGGCAGCCTGCCGTAGTCCCCGAGCAGGGTCTCCAGCGAACCACCGCTCACCAACTCCATCGCGAGCAGCACATCGTCATCCGCCGTGCACGACGCATAGGGCGTCACCACATGCGGATGGGCCAGCCGCAACGCCCGCTCCCGGACGACCCGCTGCATCGACGTGGGCCCCCGCCGCCGCACGAGCTTGGCCGCGCAGTACCGCCCCTCCGCGCGGTCGTAGGCGCGCCACACACGACTCGTCCCACCGGTCCCGATCCGGTCGAGCATGGTGAACCGACCGCCGATCACCCACCCCGCGTCCACGGCACCGATCGTACGGAACACGGCCCGATCCGGCCGACCGGAACTGTCAACACATCAGACAATCCAGGCATCCAACAAGGGGAAGCCCGCGCCCCGCCTCCATAGAATGATCAGCCACCCGACCCCCGCCCTAGCCAGGGCCCGCCCGAAACGGCACCGATGAGCGACAAAGACCCCGGCCGCGACGACCTCGCACGGGACAAGGCCGCCGACCCCGAAGCACACACCCCCGCCACCACGCCAGGCGAGGAACCCGACAGCCTCACACCCCGGGCCAAGGGCGAACCACCCCTCACCACCCAAGGAGCAGAGACCTCTGCCGCCACCGCAGGCGAGAAGCCCGCGAGCCCCGCGCCACGGACCGGTGGCGAGCGCCCCCCCGCCACCCAAGAAGCCGAAGCCTCCGCCACCGCGTCAGGCGAGCAGTCCGACAACCTCGCCTCAACGGCCGACGGCGAACCACCTTCCACCGTGGAAGCGGCAGGGACCTCCGCCACCACGCCGAGCGCAGAGGCCGGCGACCCGACATCAGGGACCGAAGCCGAACCATCCGCCGCCACGCCAGGCGAGCACAGCGGCAACCGCACAGCAGGCGCCGAAGGCGGCGAAGGCGGCGACCCGACCGGTGCCGCGCAAGACGGAGACGGCGCCGCCGCCGCGGCGGGTGAGGAGGCCGACGGCTCCGCACCTCTGGTCGAGGGTGAGCCGCCCCGTGCGACAGAAGACGACCCGGCATCGGGGGCCGGTGAGACCGCCGGGGGCGCGGGTGGTGGTGGAACGGCGGCCGAGATTCCGGGGGGCAAGGGCCCGGGTGGCCGGCGGCGGCGTCGGAAGATCCTGCGACGGGTCGCGTTCGGGGCGGTCCTGGTCATGCTGCTCGGCGGCGGTGGGGCCGCGTGGCTGTATCACGATCTCGTGGGAGGCATCGAGCAGGAGAACGTCACCGACAAGCTCGGGACGGACCGTCCGAAGAAACTGAACAAGTCGCTCAACATCCTGCTGATCGGGTCCGACACGCGGGAGGGCGACAACGCGCGGTACGGGGCGGCGGCGGGGATGTCGGGGGCGCGGTCGGACACCACGATCCTGCTGCATCTCTCGCCCAACCGGGATCACGCCGTCGGGATCAGCTTCCCGCGCGACTCGATGGTGAAGATCCCCGCGTGCAAGAAGGAGAAGCGCGGGACCGTTCCAGCGCAGTTCGGCATGTTGAACGCGGCGTTCGCATATGCGGGTCCGACGTGTACGTGGAGGACGCTGGAGTCGCTCACCGGCATCCACATCGACCATTTCGTCCAGGTGGACTTCGCCGGGTTCAAGCGGATGGTCGACGCGCTGGGCGGCGTCCAGATCTGCGTCGACAAGCCCGTGAACGATCCGCGGGCCGAACTCCATCTGAAGGCGGGGAAGCAGACCGTCAAGGGGGAGGAGGCCCTCGGCTACGTGCGGGCCCGCTATTCACTCGGGAACGGGTCCGACCTCGAGCGGATCGAGCGCCAGCAGAAGTTCATGGCCTCGGTGGTGGACAAGGCCACCAGCGGTTCCGTCCTCAGCGACCCGGCCAAGACGTACAAGTTCCTGAAAGCCGCGACCAAGTCGATGACGACCGATGACGATCTTGATCTCGCGGCCATGCGGAAGCTGGCCGACGGCCTGAGGGGGATGAGCGCGGGGCAGGTGCGGTTCGTGACCGTCCCGGTCGAGCGGTACGCGCCGGACCCGAACCGCGTCCAGTGGAACCAGGAGCTGGCGAAGCCGCTCTTCGACGCGATCAAACACGACGGCGAGCTGCCCGCCGAGCCGGCGAAACCCGCGCAGACCGGGCCGGCGCCGCTCGCGCCGGCGAGGGTGCATGTCACGGTCGTCGCCGCGGGCGCCAAGGACAAGCTGGTCGAACGGGTCGTCCGACAGCTCAGGCAGCGCGGCTACAAGGTCGCGAAGAAGGTGGAGAAGGGCTCCGAGACGGCGGAGAGCCGGCTCGTCTACGGGGCGGCCGCGGAACCGCAGGCGACGGCGCTCGCGCGGGACGTCCCCAACGCGATGCTCGCCCCCGACACGAAGGCCCCGCAGGACGGAGTGCGGCTGGTCATCGGCACGAACGGCGTCCGGCTCACGCCGCCCGCCATCAACAAGATCGGGGGCGGGGTGAAAGGCGGCCAGAAGCTCTGCGGCTGACCGCGTTCAGCCGCCGGCGTAGGCCAGGACGGCGGCGAGCGCCCCGGCGAGCATGCACGGGCCGAAGGGGAACTCGCCCTTCCGCGTGCGGCGGACGATCATGAGGCCGACCGCCGCGAGGCCGCCGAGCAGGTAGGTCGCGAGGAGGCCGAGCACCCAGGCGTCCTGCCCGAACCAGCCGAGGTAGAGGCCGAGGACGCCGGACAGCTTCACGTCGCCCATGCCGATGCCGGACGGGACGAGGAACGCCTGCACGAAGTACAGCGCGAACAGCACCGCCATGCCGATGAGCGCGTGCTCGAACCGCCGCGGCCCGTCGCCGGTGAACGGCGCCGCCGCCGCCAGCAGCGCCGCCGCGATCCCGTAGGACGGCAGCGTGAACCGGTCAGGCAGCCGCTTGACCTGGACGTCGATGAAGCCGAGCAGGGCACCGGCCGCCGCGAGGTAGAGCAGTGCGGGCAGCACGGGCTCCGCCCCCGCCCGCCATCCGAGCACCCCGAAGAGGACGGCCGTGACCAGCCCCATCAAGACCCGCCGCCGGCGCGGGACGGCGCCGACGTACGGCGCGGTCAGCGGAGCCAGGAGGATCCCGACGGCGAACCCCACCGGCGGCAGCACGAAAACGATCATCGCTCCCTCGCCCGTGTCACGCCAGGGTCGCGAACAGCATCGCGATACCGATGGCCGTGACCAGGCAGCCGACGGCCACCATTCCGACCGAGCCCGACAGCGCGCGCCCCGAAGACGTGTTCATCCGCGCCGCACGAGGATTCCGCGGGTCGTACAGGACCTCCACCTGGTGCCCTTTGAGCCTGAAAAGCTCATACGACCCCGCCCTGGTCTGGCCGACCGTCTCGACGTCGACGCCGTCCAATGTGCGGAAACGCAGCACCGGGAAGTACTCGTAGGAATCCGTGGTCGACCTTCGATGGACCCCGGCGACGATTCCGGGCACGCGATGCGCCGAAGCGAGAAATGCGCGCGATGTGCGGTAGCGATGGACACCGCCGATGCCGAGGGCCGGCCCCAGCAGCAGCGGCACGATCACGAGCAGCCAGCCCGACATCACCCGCCCCCGCCGCGCTATTCCGATCCAATGAGGACGAACAGGCCGAGACCCGCCACCGTCCCGCGACTCCCCCACAACGTACAGGCCACCCGACCAAAAGAACCGACTTTCCTCACTAACAGCCCCTCCGCAGGCGGCGACCGACACACGCCGCCTTGCGCAGGGCGAGTGCCTTGTCCTTCGCGAAGCAGGACGGCCGCCCTGGGCGCAGGGGACACTAGGCTCCTCGGCCCGCCCTCAGCGGGTCGGGTTTGTTCTCGGGGGCGGCCGGGTGTGGCTGGGCCGGGTGCGGGGCGGGGGCAGGCTCTAGAGTCTGTATGTAGGCCCCACACTGGAGACGACGGCGATGACGAATCCTTCGGACCCCGGTCAACCACCGCGCTCGCAGGCGCCCGGACCGCCGGGGGGCCCGTACGGTCCACCGCCCGGTCCGCGGCAGCCTGGGCCCGTCCCCGGGCCCCGCCCGCCCGCTGCGGGGCCGCCCGATCAGCAGGGGTGGGTTCCGCCGGAGCGAACCGACAAGGGGCTGCTGGGCGCTCTTCTCGACGCCAACTTCGACTCGCTCGTGACCCCGAAGCTGCTCAAGGTCTTCTACACGCTGTCGATGGTGATGATCAGTCTCGAGTGCCTGGCCATCGTCGGGCTCGCCATCTGGATCATCTCCATGGACTTCTACTGGGCCGTGGCCATCCTGCTGATCATCGCCACGCCGCTGATCTGGTTCTTCCAGATGCTGTTCGTCCGGATCCTCATGGAGGCGGTGGTGGTGCGGTTCAAGCAGGCCGAGTATCTGCGGGTCATCAAGGACAAGGTCTAGACGGGGCTGCTGGTGGGCGAGTTCGGCGGGACCCCGCCGCGGGACACGCGGCGGGACGCCGGGGCCACGCGGCGTGAGGGCGCGCGGGTTCCCGGGCCGCGGACGGCGGCGGAGACGGCGCGGGACGCGGCGGCGGCCGGCGATCCGCTGATGCGGCTGCCCGCGGTGCTCGGCGAGCGGTACGCGACGGTCGCGGAGCTGCCGGTGCAGGGCGCCGAGTCGGACCTGCTGCTGGTGCGGGACGCGCGCGGCGACGAGTACGTGGTGAAGATCTTCCGCCGCGGCTACCGGGCCGACCGGGACGTATGGGCGAAGCTGCCCGCGCTCGACTCGCCGAACGTCCTGCGCATCCTGGAGACGGGGCACGCGGACGGGCGCGACTACGAGATCACTCCGTACGTGCCGGACGGCAACCTGCGGGCGTTGATGCCGCTTCCCGGGGAGGCGGTCCGGGAGGTCGCGGCGCAGCTCGCGGCGGGGCTGGCGGCGCTGCACCGGGCCGGGATCGTGCACCGGGACCTCAAGCCGGAGAACATCCTGGTGCTGGGGACGGGGCCGCTGCGGCTGGCGATCGCCGACTTCGGGCTGAGCAAGGTCCTCGACCAGAGCGTGGTGTTCGCGTCGTCGTCGCGGACGCTGGCGTACGCGGCGCCGGAGTCGCTGTCCGGCCAGGTGTCGCCGGCGCGCGACTGGTGGTCGCTCGGCATGATCGTCCGGGAGCTGGCGACGGGGCGGGCGCCGTTCCAGGGGTTGAGCGAGACCGTCGTGGTCGACCATCTGGCGACGCGGGCGGTCAGCGCCGACGACGTCGCGGATCCGGGGCTGCGGATGCTGTGCCGCGGGCTGCTGACCCGGGACCCGCGCAGAAGGTGGACGGGCGAGCAGGTCCAGGAATGGCTGGACGGGGGCTCGCCCCCGGTCGCCGAGGAGAGCGCTCCAGACGAAGCGGGGAGCGGCCTCCCGTTCCAGGGTCGCCGCTACACGCGAAGGGACGAGCTGGCGCGCGCGCTTGTCGAGAGCTGGGATCACGCCGCGCAGTACTTCTTCGGACGCGGCGAGTCCGGCGAGGCATGGCGGAGCCTGCGCGAGTGGCTCGCGGACGTCCCGGACGACAGCCGCATCGGCCTCGTCGACGGCTACCTCATGACGAGGCTCCCCCCGGACGTGAAGCTGCTGCACCTGGTGCGGTGGCTGGATCCGACGCTGCCGCCGCATTTTCTGGGCCGCCGGGTCACGGCCGCCGACCTGCCGGGACTCGCCGCGCTGGCGGGCGACCAGCGCCACCCCGACCACCGCACCGCCCTCCTGATCGGCCGGGCCCTGTGGGAGCACCATCTGCTGCAGGTGATGGCGGGGTTCGAGGGCGCCGAGGAACTGGCCCGGATCGACGACCAGTGGCGCGCCCTCGTGCCGGCGTGGAACGACCTGGTCCGCTGGCTGCGCGAGCAGGACGCGACGCCGCCGGAGGTCGCGCGGCGGCTGCCGGACGCCGAGGCGGAGGAGCCGCCCGCCGTGCTGCTGACGCTGCTCGCGCTGGCGGCGCGTCCGGCGGAGACGGGCCGGCTGATCGCGAACGGCGCGGGGAGGGCGCGCGCGGCCGTCGCCGACCCGGCGCCGTGGTTCACCTGGATGGCGGACGGGGCGGGCGACGATCCGCTGCGGCTCCTCGCGGTGACGCGCGCCGCGCCCGAGGCCGTGCTGGAGAGCGAGTCCAGGGCGCGCGACCGGCACGCCGCCGAGCGGCGGGACGCGGAGCTGCGCGCGCAGCAGGCGGAGCGGGAACGTCAGCGGCTGGCCGGGCGGAACGCGGCCATGGCCAGGGCGGTCATGTGGACGCTGCCGATCCTGGCCTTCTGGCTCGCCGGGAGCTGGGTGGTCGGTTCGCTGTTCGGCGGCGGCAGCGACGACGGGACGTCCTCCGTGGGCGTGCACAGTTCATCGTCGGGCTTCTCTTTCGGCGCACTGGCCGTCGTGTCCGTGCTCGCCTGGGCGGTGCAGTGCGGCAGCGAGGCGGTCCTCGCCCGCGTGCAGGGCAAGGACTACCTCCCGTACGGCCCATGGTCGATGCTGTCGGGATTCCTGGGGGCGGGCAGCCGGGGGCTCTCGAAGGCGTCCCAGACGATGTCGGGCGCCGCGCGGCGGACCGGTCGGCGCGGCTGCGGCGTCCTGCTGATCGCCGTCACGCTGCCGCTGCTGCTCCTCCTGCTGCTGCTCGCGGCGCTGACGTCGGTCGCGAGCCTGCTCTGGCTTCTCGTCCTCATCGCCGTCCCCGCCGCGCACGCCGTGGCGGCCGGGGTCCGGCTGCACCGCTGGCGGCAGGCACGCACGATCGGAGGCACGTCTTGAGCAGCGGGATCGACGCGGACATCGCGCTGGACGCGGCGGTGGTGCTCAGCCTGGGCATGAACCGGGTCCTCGGACGCGGCGCCGGGCTGGCCGGGCGCGGCGCGGAGGCCCTCGCGGCGCTGGCCGCGGGGCGGGCCGAGGCGCGGGCGGCGGCGCTCGCCGAGGTCGAGTCGCACGAGCGCGCCCTGCGCGAGGTCGTGGAGCGCAACGCGCGCATCGAGGCGCTCGCCGAGACCCGCGCGAAGATCGGCGCCGAGGTGCCGCTGCCCGACGCGCTGCGGCCGGACGAGCAGTCCCCCGACGAGCTGACGGCCTGGTGCGCGGCCACCGACCGGGCGCTGGACGAGGCGGAGCGGCACCTGTCCGAGCATCTCGCCGCCCAGGTCAGCGCGCAGATCTTCGCCGTCCCCGCCGAGGGCCTGGTGGCCGGGACGGTCCCGGGCACGCCGCCGCCCGGCGACGAGGACGTCCAGCGGAACCTCGAACGGATCATGACGCGGCTGCTGCCGGACGCGGCGGACGCGGAGCGGCGGGCCGTCGCCGAGGCGGCCGGGCTGCTCGCCGGGGCCGGGACGGCGGAGGAGGCCGAGGGCGTCCTGCAGGAGGTGCGGCTGCGGATCCAGGCCGCGAACCGCCGCACCGAGGAGCGGCGGGCGCAGGAGCGGCGGGCGGCGGCCGAGCGCGACGCCGCCGAGCAGGCCGAGGCCGAGCGCCGGTACGTGCTCGGCTCGATCACCGCCGCGTTCGAGGACATGGGGTACGAGGTCCACGCCGGGTTCGAGACGCTGACCGCCGAGGACGGCACGGTGACGCTGACGAAGGGCGCCTGGCCCGACCACAGCGTCCGGATGCGGGTCGACGACGCCGCGCACGTCCGGGCGTCGATGGTGCGCGAGCGGCCCGCCGAGAGCGAGGACGACCGGCGGGTGGACGTCGAGCGGGAGCGCGAGTGGTGCGAGGCGTTCGAGGCGGCGCGGGACCGGCTGGCGGACGCCGGGATCCGCTCGGACGTGGCGTGGCGGCTGGAGCCGGGGGTGCGTGAGCTGCCGGTTTCGGCGCGGCCACGGCAGACTAAGGGGCGTGCCGGGCAACGCGAGCGCCATCGCGAACGTCATAACTGAGATGTCGGGGGGCGGAACATGGAGTGGGGCGCAAGGGGCGTCGCCCCCGGCAGGGGTCGTCGTCGCCTCGCAGGGGAGCACAGATGAGCATTGATTCGCCGACTCTCGGCGGCCGGCTGCAGGGCTGGCCGCCGTTCATCCGCGAGCTCGACGCGACCCTGTCCGTGCACTCCCAGTACGTCCTTTCGGGGAACCTGTACGACAGCTTCCTGACGCCGCCCGCGGAGGGCGGCGCGCCCACGGGCCTGCTGCCGCTGCGCGCGCTGCTGTGGGAGACGCTGCGCTCCAGCGGCGCGTCGTTCATGGCCGTCTACGATCCGGTGGACGGCCTGCAGATCATGCCCGGGGGCGACGACGACTCGGCGCGGGCGGCGGAGCGGCTGCTCGGCAAGACCAAGGCGGACGAGAAACCGTCCCTGGAGGGGCTGACGAGGCTGCTGTCGGCGGTGGCCCGGCCGAAGGAGGACGTCCGCGCCGCGTTCGTGATCGACTCGGCGTCGCGGATCGCCCGCACCCCGACGGACCTGGAGCCGGCCGAGCGCGACTTCTTCCGGTTCTGCGCGAAGCTGTCGCGGACGGCGCGTCCGGTGCGGGTGACGGGGCCGCGGCCGAAGCCGCTCTACAACCCGGTCGTCTGGCTGGTGGAGCGGCCCGGCGACCTGCCGCCGTGGCTGACGGCGGACAACGAGAACATCCGCGAGATCACGATCCCGCGCCCGCACCTCGGCGACCGGCAGGAGACGGCGCGGCTGCTGGCGCGCGCGTTCGGCGTGACCGACGTCGCGGACGACGAGGCCGCGGCGGCGGCCTGCGACGCGTTCGCCGAGCAGGCCGACGGACTCACCCTGCAGTCGATGATCGAGGTGACGCGGCTGGCCAAGGAGCGCAACGTCGACCTGGCCGACCTGCCGGACGCGGTGCGCACCTACAAGCTCGGCGTGCTCGACAACCCGTGGAGCCGCGGCCATCTGCGGCGCCGGGTGCTGGAGGGCGAGAAGCGCGTCCCGGAGCGGGTGATCGGGCAGCCGCAGGCCGTCACCAAGACCCTCGACATCCTGAAGCGGGCCGTGCTGGGCCTGTCCGGGGCGCAGGCGACCCGGTCCGGGAGCCGGCCGCGCGGCGTGCTGTTCTTCGCGGGCCCGACCGGCACCGGCAAGACGGAGCTGGCGAAGGCGATCACCGAGCTGGTGTTCGGGGACGAGTCGGCCTACCTGCGCTTCGACATGAGCGAGTTCTCCGGCGAGGGGTCCGGCGACCGGCTGATCGGGTCGCCGCCCGGGTACGTGGGCCACGAGGCGGGCGGCGAGCTGACCAACGCCGTCCGCGAGGACCCGTTCCGGGTGATCCTCTTCGACGAGATCGAGAAGGCGCACCCGCGCATCCTGGACAAGTTCCTGCAGATCCTGGAGGACGGCCGGCTCACCGACGGGCGCGGCAACACCGTCCATTTCTCCGAGTCCATCCTGATCTTCACCTCGAACCTCGGGATGTACGTCCCGGGCCGGGACCTGACGACGCGGGACGGGTCCCCGTACGGGTCGTCCGGCCGTGTGCAGAACATCACACCCGGGATGTCGTACGACGAGGTCGAGCAGCGCATCAAGGGCGCGGTCGCCGACCATTTCACCGAGGTGCTGAACCGGCCGGAGCTGCTCAACCGGTTCGGCGACAACATCGTCGTGTTCGACTTCATCTCCGCCGAGGCCGCGCACAAGATCTTCGACCTGCAGTTCGCGAACATCTGCCGGCGGGTCACCGAGGAGCACCGGCTGTCCCTCGCCGTGAAGGGCGACGCGCTGACGACGCTGCGCGAGTGGTGCACCGAGGAGCTGGACAAGGGCGGGCGCGGCATCGGCATGGCGCTGGAGTCGCACTTCGTCAACCCGCTGGCGCGCGCGCTGTTCGACCGCGAGCTCGTGCCGGACGAGAAGGTCACCGTGACGGGCATCCGGCGCGAGGGAAGCATCGTCCATCTGGAACTCGCGTGACCGGCGAGGCGCTGCTGCTCGCCAAGGCGCACTACCCGGTGACCACACTCGGCCCCGGAACCCGCGCCGGCATCTGGACGCAGGGCTGCACGCTGCACTGCCACGGCTGCCTGTCCAGGGACACCTGGGACGCCGACCCGCGCCGCGCGGTGCCCGTGGAGACCGTCTTAGGATGGCTCGCGTCCCTGCCCGGACCGGTCGACGGCGTCACCATTTCCGGTGGTGAGCCGTTCGAGCAGCCGGCCGCGCTGGCGGCCCTGCTGCGCGGTGTCCACGCGTGGCGGGACACCCCCGGCCGTGAGACGATTGAGTTGGACATATTGGCTTACAGCGGATATGCCTACTCGCGGCTCTCCCGCAGCGGCGAGACGCGCGAGCTTCTCGGCATGTGCGACGCCGTGATCACCGGACCGTACGTCGACCGGCTGAACCCGGGGGGGCGACACTCCGGCGGCGGCTCCCTACTCTGGAGGGGGTCGGCCAACCAGCGTGTCGTGCCGCTGTCCCCGCTGGGGCGGCGGCGGTACGGGGCACTGGCCGGCGTCGGGAAGACTGGAGATGGAACAGGGCCCCGAGTGCAGGTGTCCGTGGACGAAGGGCCGGAGGGAAGGCGGGTGTACTACATCGGGATCCCGCGAAGGGGTGACATGGAGCACCTGACGTCGAGTCTCGACCGCGCCGGGGTGCGCTCGGGGGATGTGTCATGGCGACCTTGAACTGTCCTGTCTGCGGTGAGCCGCACCAGCAGGGCGACCTGCTCTGCATGAACTGCGGGGCCAATCTGGCGCGCGGCGGTGGCGGCGCCCACCGGCAGGGGCCGGGCGGGTACGACGACCAGCAGCCGCAAGGCGGCCCGCCCCAGGGCGGCCAGTACGGCGGCCCGCAGCATGGCGCACCCCAACACGGTGCTCCCCAACACGGTGCCCCCCAGCACGGCGCTCCCCAACACGGGGGCCAGCCGCAGTACGGGCAGCCCCATGACCCGTACGCGCAGCAGGGCGGCCAGCACCAGCAGCCCGGCGGCCCGCCCGGCCAGCAGCCCGACCCGTGGGGCGCACCGCAGCCGCAGCAGGACGCGTGGGGTCCCCCCATGGCCCAGCCGGGGCAGGACCAGCACGGCCAGCCGGGACAGTACGGCCAGCCGCAGCACGGCGGACCCCAGCAGGGTGCCCCCCAGCAGGGCGGTCCCCAGCAAGCTGGTCCCCAGCACGGGGGCCAGCCGCCGATGCAGCAGCACCAGCAGCCGCCCGCCGACCCGTGGGGCGCGCCCCAGCCGCAGCAGGACCAGTGGGGGGCGCCGCAGCCGCCGGCGTCCGACCAGTACCAGCAGCGCGAGCCGCAGTACCAGCAGCCCCAGGACCAGTACGGCGCACCGCAAGACCAGTACGGCGCCCCGCAGGACCAATACGGTGCCCAGCGGGGCCAGTACGGCGCCCCCCAGGACCAATACGGTGCTCCCCAGGACCAGTACGGCGCCCCGCAAGACCAGTACGGCGCCCCGCAAGACCAGTACGGCGCCCCGCAAGACCAGTACGGCGCGCCGGCCCAGCAGGGGCAGCCTCCGCACGGCGGACCCCAGCTCGGCGGCCCCCCGCAGGGCGGTCCGCAGCACGGGGGCCAGCCGCCGCTGCCGCCGCACGGCCGCGAGGCCACGCTGCTGCCGCACGACCACAACCAGGGCCGTCCCCCCGCCCCCGACAGCACCGCGTTCATGTGCCCGTACTGCGAGGCGGTGCTGAGCAACCCCGGCGCCGCGCAGTGCGACTCGTGCCTGCGGCCGTTGCCCAAGTCGGGCACGCCCGTCCTGCGGGTCCAGTTCCCCACCGGCGAGCTGAAGGTGTCGGTGGGTCAGCACCTCGTGCTCGGCCGGGACGCGGGCCAGTCCCCGGTGGCGGCCACGTTCACGCAGTACGACAACGTGTCGCGGCGCCACTCGACGGTCTGGCTCGACCCGTCCGGCACGGCCTGGGTGCGGGACGAGGGCTCCACCAACGGGACGTTCGTCAACGGCGAACGCCTCCCCCGCGGCGTGGAGGCCCCCCTCCGCGACGGCGACCAGCTCCGCCTGGCCGCCGACGTGACCGGGACCGTCCAGCTGAAGTGACCGGTACGTAGAAGGGCGGCCCCGGGGTTCCGAGAACCCCGGGGCCGCCCTTTACGCTGCGCCTGGCGGCCTTAGCCGGCGCGCTTGGTGCGGGCGCGCATGCGCTCGCGCTCCTTGGCGTCCAGCACGACCTTGCGGATGCGGACGTTCGCCGGGGTCACCTCGACGCACTCGTCCTCGCGGCAGAACTCCAGCGCCTCCTCCAGCGAGAGGATGCGCGGCGGGGTGAGCCGCTCCAGCTCGTCGCCGGTGGACGAGCGCATGTTCGTGAGTTTCTTCTCCTTGGTGATGTTGACGTCCATGTCGTCGGAGCGGGAGTTCTCACCGACGATCATGCCCTCGTACACCTCGGTGGTCGGCCCGACGAAGAACGTGCCGCGCTCCTGCAGGTTGGTGATCGCGTACGCGGTCGCGGCGCCGGAGCGGTCGGCGACCAGGGAGCCGGACGGACGGGTGCGCAGCTCGCCGAACCAGGGCTCGTAGTCCTCGAAGACGTGGTGCGCCATGCCGGTGCCGCGCGTCTCGGTCATGAACTCGGTGCGGAACCCGATCAGGCCGCGCGCCGGGACGAGGAACTCCATCCGGACCCAGCCGGTGCCGTGGTTCGTCATGTGCTCCATGCGGCCCTTGCGGACCGCCATCAGCTGCGTGACCGCGCCCAGGTGCTCCTCGGGGATGTCGACGGTGAGCCGCTCGACCGGCTCGTGCCGCTTGCCGTCGATCTCGCGGGTGACGACCTGCGGCTTGCCGACGGTCAGCTCATAGCCCTCGCGGCGCATGTTCTCGACGAGGATCGCGAGGGCCAGCTCGCCGCGGCCCTGCACCTCCCAGGAGTCCGGCCGCTCGGTCGGCAGCACCCTGATCGACACGTTGCCGACCAGCTCGCGGTCGATGCGGTCCTTGACCATGCGGGCGGTGACCTTGGTGCCCTTCTCGCGGCCGGCCATCGGCCCGGTGTTGGTGCCGATCGTCATCGAGATCGCGGGCTCGTCCACGGTGATCAGCGGCAGCGGGCGCGGGTCGTCGGCGTCGGCGATCGTGTCGCCGATCATGATCTCGGGGATGCCGGCGATCGCGATGATGTCGCCCGGCCCCGCCGCCTCGGCGGGCTTGCGGGCGAGCGCATCGGTCATCAGCAGCTCGGTGATCTTCACCCGCTCGATGCTGCCGTCGTGCCGGCACCAGGCGACCTGCTGGCCCTTCTTGATCGTCCCGGCGTGGACGCGGCACAGCGCGATCCGGCCGAGGTAGCTGGAGGCGTCCAGGTTCGTCACGTGCGCCTGCAGCGGCGCGTCCGGGTCGTAGGACGGCGCCGGGATCGTCTCGGTGATCACCGAGAAGAGCGGCTCCAGGTCCTCGCTGTCCGGCATGGCGCCGTCGGCGGGCTTGTTCAGCGAGGCGCGCCCGGCCCGGCCCGACGCGTACACGATCGGGAAGTCGATCTGGTCCTCGTCGGCGTCGAGGTCCATGAACAGCTCGTAGGTCTCGTCCACGACCTCGTCGATGCGGGCGTCGGGACGGTCGGTCTTGTTCACGACCAGGATCACCGGCAGCCGCGCGGCGAGCGCCTTGCGCAGCACGAACCGGGTCTGCGGGAGCGGGCCCTCGCTGGCGTCCACCAGCAGGACGACGCCGTCGACCATGGACAGCCCGCGCTCGACCTCGCCGCCGAAGTCGGCGTGGCCCGGGGTGTCGATGATGTTGATCGTCAGCCCGTTGTGCTTGACGGCCGTGTTCTTCGCGAGAATGGTGATGCCCTTCTCGCGCTCCAGGTCGTTGGAGTCCATGACCCGGTCGTCGACGTCCTGGTTCTCGCGGAAGGCCCCGGACTGCCAGAGCATGGCGTCGACCAGCGTCGTCTTGCCGTGGTCGACGTGGGCGACGATCGCGACGTTCCGGAGGTCGTCGCGCGTGGAGATGGGCATGCGGGTTACCTTGCGTGAGGTTTCAGGAGAGTCGCCGCAGATACGCGGCAGCACTCCATTCTACGCGCCGCCGTGCGCCGCCCATCCCCCGCGCGTCCACCCCCTTGCGGCACGGCCTTCACGGGCGTCACTCCGGCCCCGATTCGCCAACTTTGCCCATCCTTTGTAATCTGCCCGAGATCCGGTCGTGCGGAGTCCCACCCCCCGGGACTGCGGCCGGAACGCCGAATCTCCCGTCTCCAGGGAGAACCGGGGACCCACGCAATCGGGGTGAATCGGCACACGCCGCAGGGCGCGCGCCGTAGGGCGACTCCTGGCCCGAACCCGTCAGCTAACCCGGTAGGCGCGCGAGGAGAGGAGAACACCGGCTTGGCACCGGACCCCCACCGGCGGCGGCGCGTCACGCCCGCCGCCACCGCGGCCGCCCTGCTCCTGATCGGCCTCGGCGCCACCGCGCCCGTCGCCGCCCACGCCGCGCCCCCGTTCCGGCTGGCCGCCGCGCCCGAGGCGGCGCCGAGCCCCACTCCGACGACGGAGAAGGGCCTGCGCAAGAGCCTCAACGCGCTCAACGAAGAGGCCGAGATCCTCACGGAGAAGTTCAACAAGGCCCGCGTCGACCTGAAGGCCGCGCAGAAGGCCCAGCGGGACGCCGCCAGGACGGCCCAGACCCTGCGGAACCAGGCCGCCCCCGCCCGCGAGCAGCTCGGCCGGATGGCCGCGGCGAACTACATGGCCGGCGCCCCCGACGCGATCTTCGGCGCGAGCGGCTCCCCGGACGGGCTGTCCGACAGCGCCTACCTCGTCGAGAACCAGGCGCACGCCGTCAAGGCCCTGCAGCGGCAGATCGATCAGGCCGAGGCCGCCGAACGCGACGCCGGGGCCAAGACCGCGCAGGTCAAGAAGGCCTGGGAGGGCGCCAAGAAGGCGCGCGCCGAGGCGAAGTCGAAGGTCACCGAGGTGATGAAGCGCCTCGACAAGCTGTCCACCACGAGCGCCAGCGACCCGCGCACCGGCCTCACCGCGACCATCAAGGGCTCCGACCTGCCCGCCAAGATGGCCCGCAAGGCGTACGGCAAGCTCGGCTCCCCCTACGTGTGGGGCGCCGCCGGTCCGGGCAGCTTCGACTGCTCCGGCCTCGTCGTCTGGGCCTACGCCCAGGTCGGCAAGTCCGGGCTGCCGCACTACACCGGCGACCTGTACCAGCTCGGCACGAAGGTCTCCCGCGGCCAACTTCGCTCCGGCGACCTCGTCTACTTCGGCAGCAACCTCCACCACATGGGCATCTACCTCAGCGACGGCAAGTATCTGCACGCCCCGCAGACCGGCGATGTGGTGAAGATCTCCCGGCTGTCGGACCGTTCCGACTTCGCGGGCGCCAACCGCATCACCTGACCGCTCCCCCACAGATGTCGGGGGCTTCCTGCGGCGCGGCAGGAAGCCCTCGAGCTCATTTGCCTCGCCCTCGGCGGTCGGGCGCTGGAGCGCCCTCCCTTCCACGGGCGAGGCGGCGATCGCTGCATCGCTCCGGCTCGCCTTGCGGCTCGCTGCGCGATCAGGTTCTCGCTTCGCTTGAACCTGCCTTCGGACGCGATCGCAACGTGGAGGTCGGCGATGGCTGGGCTCAAGGACGTCATGGCCTCGGTCTGTGCGGGGTGCGGTGAGGGCTAGATGTAGTCGCCCTGGGCCAGGGCGGCTATGACGGGGCGGTCGCCGGGGAGCCAGTCGACGTCGTAGAGCTCTTGGGGGGTGAGCCAGCGGAGTGCAAGGTGTTCGAGGGGCCGGGGTTCCCCCTCGGTGATCTCGGCGGTCCAGACGCGGAGCAGGGCGCGCTCGCTCAGCGGCCAGTCGCCGCCGACGCGGCGGATCAGGCGGACCTTGATCGCCAGTTCCTCGTGGCACTCGCGGACCAGGGCGTCCTCGTCCGGTTCGCCGGGGTCGACCTTGCCCCCCGGCAGCTCCCAGCCGCCCGCCATGTGCGGCGGCTCCGCGCGCTGCGCGCTCAGCAGCCGGCCGTCCGAGACGATCGCCGCGCCCACCACCACCATCGGATCGATCGCAACCAGCCCCTCTCGCTATGTCTCGGATACGGCGGCCCTGGGGTGCCCGTCGCCCCGGACGGACGCGACCAGCCGCGTCGACTCCCTGACGATCTCCTCCAGCCGGTCGCCGTGCGCGCCGCGCCAGTAGACCTGGCCGCAGTCGGCGCAGCGTCCGTAGATGTCGTAGGTGCGGCGCGTCCCGTCCCGCAGGGCGCCTTCGACCTCGTGCTTATCGACGGGGACGAGGGTTCCGTTGCAGGCGGTGCAGCGCGTCCACGGGCGGAGGACGGGCGCGAAGCGGTCGAGGAGGTCGCGGAGCTGGTCGTCCGCGCGGGAACCGCGGACGTAGGCGCCGAACCACAGCGCGCGGCGGCGCAGGAGGCCGCGGTCCTGGGTGAGCAGGACGCGGCGCTCGGCGTTGGCCTGGACGACCAGCGCCGGGTCGTCCATGTCGTTGTGGTAGGCGGTGTCGAGGCCGAGGAGGCGCATCCGCCGTGCGAGGGTGCCGAGGTGCACGTCCAGCAGGAAGCTCGGCGCGGCCTGGCCCGGCTCCAGCGGCACGGGCTGCGGGCGCGGCACCGCCGCCACGTGCACCTCGTCGCCCGCCTCCGGCCGGGTGGACGGGTCGGCCGCCGCGCCGCCGATCGTCATCGGGCCCGCCTCGGGCAGGGGCACGCCGAGCGACTCGACGAGGTGCCCCAGCGTCGACGTCCCGTCAAAGGGCACCCGGTTCACGGCCACGCGCCGCGCGGCGGGCAGGAACATCAGCAGCTCGCCGGCGACGCGGATGCTTATCTCGGGCTCCACGCCGATCAGCATGCCACGCGTCGCCGGCGTTCCCCGAGCAATTATCGTCCGGCCAGCCGTGCGGCGGACGCGGAGAGCGAGTCCAGGAGCGACGGGACGTCCCGCTCCAGAAGCTCTCCCCCGCGCTTGACCACGCGGCCGCCGACGAGGACGGTGTCGACGTTGCGAGTGTCCGCGGACAGGACCACGGCCGCGATCGGGTCGTGGGCCGCCGCGACGCCGAGGGTGCCGGTGCGCAGGACCAGCAGGTCCGCCTGCTTGCCGGGCGTCAGCGATCCGGTGACGTCCGCGAGCCCGGCGGCCTCGGCGCCCTCGATCGTGGCCGTCCGCAGGACGTCGGCCGTGCCGAACGAGAGGTTCGGGCGTCCGCGTTCCAGGAGGTAGGCGGCCCGCATGATGGAGAACATGTCGCCGGGGCCGCTCGCGACCGTGTCGGCGCCGAGGCCCGTGGGGACGCCCGCGTTCCGGGCCCGTCCGGTGGGCGGCGGGCCGATGTCCAGGGCGGCCTCGATCGTCGGCGCGACGGACACCGTCCCGCCCGCGGCGGCGATCCGCTTGAGCGCCTCGTCGGTGTAGTGGTTGGCGTGCACGTAGGTCGTCGGATGCTCCATCAGCCCGTTGCCGGCGAGGAAGGCGAGGCCGCGTGCGGCGCTCTCCGGTCCGTGCCCGCCCATGTGGACGGTGACCGGAAGCCCGAGGTCGCGGGCCAGGCGCCACTCGGCGAGCACGCGGTCCTCGCGCGCGATCTCCGGGCCGAGCGCCGCCATCGCCATGCTGAGCGTGCCGGCGGGGGCGCCGAAGTACTCGCGGTGGACGCGGCGGGTCTCGGCTTCGAGGTCGCCATCACCGCCGTGGCAGTAGCCGAACACCGCCCTGATGCCGGACGCGCGGAGCGCCTCGATGCTCGCGTCCGTGTGGCCGGGGCTCAGCTGGATGTGCGACCAGTCGACCAGTGTCGTGATGCCGGAGTCGAGGCATTCGAGCGCGCCGGCGAGGGTGCCGGTGTACACGTCGTCCGGGCGGTAGCGGGGCGCCAGCTCGCCGAGGACGCGTTCCAGGTAGGCGGGGAGGGTCGCGTCGGTCAGGATCGCGCGGATCCCGGCCTGCCAGGTGTGCCGGTGGGTGTCGACGAAGCCCGGCATGACGATGCGTCCGGTCGCGTCGACCACCTCGGCGTCCGCGGGTGCGGGCAGGCCGGGGCCGACCGCGGCGATACGGCCGTCCTCGACGAGCACGTCGGCGCCGGCAAGCACGGTCGGGACCGGGTCGGTGTCGATGACGGTGCCGTTCCGGAGGAGCAGTGAAGATGTCATTCCACAAAGGTTAGGGAAAAGCTTTTTAGAAAGCAATATGCTGAGTGAGTATCCTCGGTGCGTGCAGGCAGACCATGGGGAGCGCCGGGACGACATCGACGCCGTGGCCGGGACGTGGCGGCGGGACGGGCTGTCCGAGCCGCTCGTCGCGATGCTGGAGGTCGGCAAACGGGCCGGGCGCATCGCCATGCTCGTCCAGCAGGCGATGCGGCCCGCGCTCGCCGAACTCGGCCTCACCTACGCCGAGTTGGAGGTACTGACCGTCCTGCGCCGCGAGGGCGAGCCGTACCGGCTGCGGCCGAGCGAGCTGACCCGGTCGGCGTTCCTCACCTCCGGCGGGACGAGCAACGTCCTGCAGCGCCTCCAGAAGGCGGGCCATATCGAGCGCGAGGCCAACGCCGGCGACGCCCGCAGCCGGTTCGTCCAGCTGACCGCGGAGGGGCTGCGGATCACCGAGCAGGCCCTGCGCGCGGCCGGCGCCGCACACGAGGAGGTCCTGGGCCGCGTCCCGGAGGCGGACGTCCGGGACGCCGCCGACGCGCTCCGCGTCCTCCTGCTGTCCGTCGGCGACCGGCGGTTCCGCTGACCGCGCGGATCAGGGCTGCCGGACGGCCAGCTCGCCGACCTTCTCCTTGAAGTCGGGGCGCGCGAGCGGACGGGTCACGCCCACCCAGTCGGACCGCTTGTAGGTCTTCACGCCGATCGCGGGCACGCACGTCGAGCAGCTCGCCACGATCATCTTGCCCCTGCCGATGACCATTCCGACATGCCCGGGACTGCCCGCCGACGTCCCCGGCCCGGAGTTGAAGAACACCAGGTCGCCCGGCTGCTCCCTGCCCTTGCCGACCTTCACGCCGAACGGCCACTGCTCGAACGTCGTGCGCGGCAGGTTCAGCCCCACCTGCCGGTAGGCGGCCTGGATGAGACTGGAGCAGTCCCACGCGTCCGGGCCGTTCGCGCCGAACACGTACGGCTTGCCGCGCTGCGCCAGCGCGAACTGGATGATCTGCTGGACGAGGGCGCCGACGTTGGCGGGCAGCTCGTTGTCCTCGCAGTTGACGCCGTTCGCCTGGACGACCTTGAAGTCACCGCCGACGTAGCGCTTCGCCCAGTCGAGGACGAGGTCCACGTAGTCCGACGAGTGGTTGTACTGGAAGATCGCGGTCTTCATCCGCTGCGGGGCGCCGTTGTGCTTGAGGTAGGCGGCCGCCGAGGGGATCGCGTCGGCCGGGTCGTAGCGGTCCTTCTTGCCGTCCTTGTTCCCGTCGACGCCGAACGCCTTGAACGTCGCCGCCAGGAACTGCATCGGACCGCCGGCGCCCGCGTAGTTCTCCCCGCTGCCGACGCCCGGCAGCGTCGACCGGCCGTGGTCGGTCTCCACCTTGCCGACGCCGGCCAGCACGTTCCACGGGATGCCGTACTTCTTGCCCGCCTCCTGGTAAAGCTTCAGATAGTTCTCCGGGACGGCCTTCGCGTCGTCCGCCGCCGCGGGCTGGGCGTCGGCGCCCGCGACGTCCACGCAGCCCCCGCCGCCGACCCCGCCGCCGAACATGAACTGGCTCGCGCCGAACAGGATCGGGACGAACACCAGCGCGACGAACATCACCGCGGCGACGCCAAGGCCGCCCGCGAGCAGCAACCGGCGCGGGGTCATCCGGTGTCACCCGCCTGCCCGGCGTCCGCGGGCTGGAACGCGTACACCTTCAGGGAGCCGCCGTCGCGCGCGACGGTCACCGCGTACTGCTCGCTCTCGCTGCTCTCCTTGCCGCTCTTCGTCAACTGCTGCCGGCCCGTCACCAGGAAGATGACCGAGTTGTTCTCGATGGTGCGCACCTGGTCGAGGGACGCCGATCCCTGCGCGACGACCTGCTCGCGGCGGCGCTCCTCCAGCAGGCCCGGCGTCGCGGCGTCCCGGCCGAGCTGCTGCCCCAGGTCGTCGGTGGCCAGGCCGGACAGGCGCCCCATGTAGGTCTCGGGGGGCTCGTCGTAGCGGTACGTCTCGTAGGCGGCGACGAACCGCTGGGCGAGGTCCGCCGCCGTGGCGAACTCCTGCCGGGAGAACGGCAGCAGCCGGTAGATGTCGAAGTCGCCCGGGTTCACGGCCTGCTGGATTCCCGGCGGCGGGGACTCCGGGCCGGCGGGACCGGCCGTGGGACTGGCGCTGGGCCGCGCCTCGGTCCGGTCGTCGCCGTCATCGGGCGCGGCCACCGTCAGGTAGATGCCGACGGCGGCGAGCACGACGACCAGCCCCGCGAACAGGAGCTTGCGCCGGCGGTCGTTCAGGTTCATCACTCGTCCCGTTCCGGCTCACCGGACGGGCGGTCCACCGGACGCAGCCAGAACGGGATCGGCGGGCCCTCCTCGGAGCCGCGCCGTCCCCACAGCGGCGGGGGCTGCCGCCGCCCGCCCGGGCCCTGGGCCGGCGGTGCGCCGTTGGACGCGCCACCGCCCGAACCGCCGCGCTGCCGGGGGACGTTCGCCGCGGGCGCCGCGCCACCGGAACCACCGCCCGAGCCGCCCGAGCCACCTGAGTCGCCGCCCGCGCGGCCGCGGCCGCGGTCGGTCGAGCCGGACGTCCGGCCGCCGGCGAACCAGCCGCCGCCCCCGCCGGAACCGCCGTCGTCGCCGCCACCGCTGACGCCGCCTCGGCCGGACCACGTGGTCGGACGGACCGTGCCCTTCCCGGGCCCCGCACCGGACGACGGCTTCCCGCCACCGGCCGCCGCGCCCGCGCCCGCGCCGCCACCGGCGCCGCCCTTCGCCGGCGAGACGCCGCCCGGCCGGGTGGTCGCCGCCGTTCCGTCGTCGGCGCGGCGATCGCTGAGCGCGCCCGCCCGCGTCGGCAGGTTCAGCGGCGGGGCGCCCCGCCGGGACCGGCCCTGCCGCGCCACCACGGCGCCCGCGCCGCGCGGCTTCGCCGCCAGCACCGGCGCCTCCTCCGGCGACGGGCCCTCGCCCGCCCCAGCACCGGCCCGCCGGTCGGCGACGGCGACCGCGGTACCGGTCGACGCGTCGCCCTGCGCCGCCGGCGCGACACCCTCGGACGTCGCCTCGCGCTTCGCCCACCGGGCCAGCCGGTAGCCGGCCGCGCCCGGCACGGCGGCGCCCGCGACCGCGGCGGTGCTCCGGCGCGCCTCCGCGACCGACTTGTTGAGCTGCGCCTCGCTCTTGTCCCGCGACCCGACCGCCGAGTAGCCGACGGCGGAGAACAGGTGCTGGAACGGCTTGCGGTAGATGAACGCCGCGAAGGTCACCAGCGCGATGAGCAGCACCTGCAGGCCCCACGGCAGCGTCTCGCCGAGGATCAGTCCGTACGCCCACAGCAGCAGCGACAGGACGCCGATGAGGGCCGCCTGTTTCAGCAGCATCGACAGCAGGAGTTCGAGCCATCGGACGGCGATGACCCGTCCGATGCCGGGATGTATCCCGATCCCGAGGAAGATCGGCCCGGCGACGAGCAGCAGCAGGAACGCGATCTTCACGACGATCAGCGCGATCGCGATGACCATGATGAGCAGCCCCGCGACCAGCGCGGCGAACAGCCCGCCGAACGCGACCGCCAGCCGGTTCTGCCAGTTCTTGCCCTGGAACAGCGAATAGGTCTGCGGGTGGTTGTCCTTGATGTTCTTCGTGACGTCCTTGTAGGCGTCGGCCTTCTTGCCCAGGTCGACCTTGTTGTCGCCGTAGGTCTCCGGCAGGTCGACCGCCTGCGACCACAGCAGCTTGTCGGCGTTCTCCTTGACGATCTTCGCGTTGGGGTCGGTGGTGCCGAACTCGCCCTGCAGCCACGGCTTGCAGACGAGCGCCACCCACAGCCCGTTGGCGTTGCGGGTCGTCGCGTCCAGGTTCTGGGAGGCCGCCGGATCGGGCTTGCCGTCCGGCCTCGGTATACAGGTCGCGCCCTTGGTGTCGCTCTGCGGCAGCGCCGCGTTGAACGCGGCGCTCGTCGCCTCGGACGTCTTCGTCCCGAGCGTGGTGAAGTCCGCCGGGCGCGCGATCAGCCAGATGAGCGCCACCATGGCGGCGACCATCCAGATCACGCCCTCGGTGACCTTGCTGGCCCGCTTGCGGACCAGCCCCCACCAGGCGAGCCACATCGCGCCGAGGATGACCACCCACGACCAGTAGCGCGCGTTGAACGTCTTGCCGATGTTGCTGATGACGCCGTCGACGGTGTCCTTCAGCCAGCCGAGCAGCGAGTCGGACGCGGCGGCCTGGTACACGCTGATCGTCGTCCGGTCGACGGCCCGGACGATCGTGAACGTCGTGTTGGCGAGGGCGTTGCCCATGAGCGCCATCGCGTCCGAGCAGTCCATGTCGACCGCGTACCAGGTCTGGCCTGCGGTGCCGTACCGGTCGTAGTAGGTCAGCTGTTCGACCTTGGTCTGCTGCAGCTTGTCGTTGGGGTAGTCGGGCGGCTTGATCATGCCGTCCGTCCCCGACCCGTACTGCTCGGGTGCGGGGTTGTCGGCCGGCCGGCACGGGCTGTTCGGCGAGAACGGCCCCGCGCTCGCCATCGGCGAGAGGATGACCACGAAGATCGCCGCCACCAGCATGACGAGGACGGAGCGGCGGGTGCGCGGAAGCCTCCGCCGGCGGCGGCCGGGACGGCGGTCCAGGACCGCGCGGTCGAGCCCTTCGCCGGGCGAGCGCTGAAGGCGCGCGATCGTCCGGTCGCGGGGACCCCTCATCGACTGACCTCCTGGACCTCGGCCCCCGCGACGGTGAGTTCGGACGCGCCCGGACGGGACCGGGTCGGGTTGGTGTCCAGCCAACGCTGCAGTTCCTCGGAGATCAGGTCGACGCCGATGCGCCCCGCTCGGCCGTCGAGGTCACGGAAGATGCATTCGCCGTTGCCGAGGTTGCGCAGCACGGCCTTGTGCTCGTCGGACGCCTCGACGCCGAGCAGCGACATGACGTTGCCGACCTCGACCCGTTCGGTGGAACGGAACGAGAACACCGACGACAGGCAGTTCGTCACCTGTTCGTTCAGCAGGTCCCCCGCGTTCTGGGAGACCAGGATCAGGGCGGTGTTCCGGGAGCGTCCCATGCGGGACACCTCCGGCACCAGTTTCGCGCCCTCGGGCGTCGACGTGATCGCCCACGCCTCGTCCAGGAAGATCGCCTTCGGCAGGCGCCGGTCGAGGCCGTGCATGAGCCGCCGCGCGAACTGCGACACCAGGTACATCAGCGCGACCGACAGGCGCTGCTCGTAGGAGTAGTCCTCCCGCGAGATGGTGACGTCCGGCAGCGTGAGGCCGCCGAGGGTGAACACGGTCGTCCAGCCCTCGGTGTCGATGCGCTCCCCGCCGGACGGGTCGAAGCACAGCCGCGCGAGCTTCATCTCCGACATGGAGCGGAGCACCGCGCCGAGGTTCTTGGACGCCGGGTCGTCGGCGGCCTCCAGGTGGTCGACGACGCGGCCGAGCGACGGGCGTTCGGCGTTGGCGACCGCGCCGACCGCCTGGATCATGGCGGACTCGCGCTCCTCCGACATCCGCGGCAGCAGCAGCCGCAGCGTCTCGGTCGCCATCGTCTTCATCGTCGCGAGGTCGTCGCCGAACGAGAACGGGTCGAGCAGGCCGGGCGCGGCCGAGCCGAGCGGCAGGATCCGCGCCTTGCGCCCGCGCGCCTTCAGCAGCTCGACGAGCGACTCCGCGTCGCCCTTCGGGTCGATCGCCGCGATCGTGACGCCGCGCAGCGCCATCTGGTAGATCAGCAGCAGCGCGAGCGTGGTCTTGCCGCCGCCCGGCTCACCGGTGATCGCCACCGCCGTCGGACGGTTCCGGGCCGCCGCGACGAGCGGGTCGAAATGCACGATGGCGCGGGCCCGGCCGAGCGTCTCGCCGATGTACGGCCCGATCCAGCCCTCATTCTCCTCGTCGGGACGGTCGCCGAGGTCGACGGTCGCGACCGGCATGCCGCCCGCGATCGTCCGCAGCGGCTGGCGCTGCGCGTACGCGTTGAGCCGGATCTGGTCGCCGGGCAGCGACTCCAGGAACAGCGAGAACTGGTCGCCGGTGGAGTTCACGACGTCGATGCCGATGTCGCGGTAGTGCTCGACCACCGCGTCCACCCGCTGGGCGAGCAGCTCCTCCGTCGGCGCCGACACGATCAGCCGGTGCCACCCGTAGACGAACGGCAGCCGCTCCTTGGTGATGCCGTGCTCCAGCATGCGGGCCGCGTCGATCTGCTCCGCGAGAGCGATCGGCGCCTCGGCGCCCGCCTCCCGGATGTGCTGGTCCATGTCGCGGGCGTGGGCCAGCTTCCGCGACACGTCCTTGGACGCCTTCGCCGGCGGGATCAGCTTCATCCGCGCGCTGATCTCCACCGGGAACGGGAGGGCGTCGGAGTAGTGGAACCAGGGCTCGCCGTCCGGGAACGGCATCATGTCCGGGAACCGGGCGAACGACAGGTACGCGACATACGACGCGGCCGTCGCGCCTCCGCCCGCGCCCGTGAAGTTGGGCTGCTCGATCCGCAGGTAGGAGCGCCCGTTGTGGATGGCGCCCTCCACCAGCGACTCGATCTCGCCCTTGCCCCACGTCCTGCGCGGGACGGCGGACGGCGGCGGATCGGCCAGCGACCCCGTCACGGCATGCTGGAACAGCCACGCGACCTCGGTGGACGTGGCGTGGCGGGCGTAGAGGGCCGACCCGCCGAGCGCGCGCCCGATCCGTTCGGCCTGCTCGGTCCAGCGCGCGATCTCCTTCTTGTCGATCGCGTCGTCGTTGACGCCGAGCACGTTCTCGCTGCGCTTGTAGAGCCCGAGCAGCTGCGACAGGACACCGCCGGACAGGTGCGCGCCCATGCCGCGCGGCCCGAGCCGCACCCCGAGGTAGACCTCCTTGGTCCAGAAGTCCTTCGCCCACACGTGGGCGTAGGTCTCCTCCAGGTACTCCCGCCAGCCCGGCCCGCCGTCGGACGTCCGGTCCAGGGCCAGCGCCCACTCCGCCGCGGGGTAGGTGCGGTGCGCGATCCGCAGGTGGACCTCCGCGTCCTGCATGCGGATGCCCGCGAGCGCGATGGTGATGTTGGTGGCGAGCGCCTCGCGCTCCTCACCGGTGGTGAACTCGTACGACACCGTGGGCAGCCGGAAGTACGCCCAAGCGGCGTGGTCGGTGAACAGGACGCGGTCGTCGAAGTACCGGACGGCCAGCCGGCTGGACTTGCTCATGCCGCCCTCCCGCCCTCGGTTCCGACCAACGATTCTTCCGGTGGGCGGGCGGCCGCGCAGGGCTGCCCGGGCGACTTTTCACCATCCGGACGGTCATGAACGTCGAACGCGTCCGCCAGGATCACCCGGCCCCGTCCGGTCTCCGCTCGATGCCCGCGAGGGGCGCTCATCGGGTGGCCTCCTGCTCCTGCTGAAGCTCCTGGTAACGCTCGGGCATGACGGTGAATCCTCCGGCGACCACACCGGCAAGGGCAAGGTAGGCACGCCGCGTCGGCGTCCGCAACGACTTCAGCTCGTTGCGCGGCGCGCGGTCCATGCTCAGGTGATCATCCCACGGGATGCGCACCAGGGCCCGGCAGCGCCCCCGCGCCACGGCCTCGGCCTGCTCGACGTCGTCCATGCTGCGGCGGCTCACGCCGTTGATGACGGTCACCGCGCGGGACCGCAGCTCCTCATAGCCGTGGCCGTCCAGCCACTCGAACGTCATCGCCACGGCGCGCGGCGCGTCCGCGCTGGCCGGCGCGACCAGCACGATCTGGTCGGCGTACGGCAGCACGCGCGCGACGACCGCGGCCGCGGCGTCCAGCAGCGTCACCGAGTAGAACCGGTCGATCGTGCGGATCGCGAGCGCGTAGTCCCGGTCGTCGAGCGCCTGCAGCGGGTTCTTGCCCGCGGCGATCACGTCGAGCCCGGACTTGGCCTGCGAGGTGTACCGCCGCATGGCGGTGAGGCTGCCGACCTGGTCGGCGCGCGTGATGAGCCCGGTCAGCGTCTCGTTGGTGTCGCTGCGCGTCCGGCGCGCCAGCGCACCCGGCCCGGGGTTGACGTCGATCGCGACGACGGGCTCCCCGTTGTGCTGCGCGAACGTGTGCCCGAGCATCAGCGCGGTGACGGTCTGCCCGGCGCCGCCGGTGCATCCGAGCACCACGACGTGCCGCGTCCCGTGGAACGGCTGCTGCAACCGCTGCTGGTACTCGGCGTCGACCTCGCCGTGCCCGCCGCCGACGGCATGGATGAGCCGTCGCAGGCCGCCGGTCGTGACCTCGTGCTCGGGCCCCGGCGGCGTGATCGCGGGCCCGGACGGCGGCGGCGCCGGTGGCGGCGGCAACGGCCGCGGCCGCACCGGGGACGCCGGCTGCGACCGGACCTCCCGCGGCGGCGCCTGCTCCTCCACCGGCGGCGCGGGCGCCGGCACGGGCTGGGATGCCGCGGGCTGGGCCGACGCGGGCTGGGGCGGCGCGGGCTGGGGCAGCGCGGGCTGGGGCGGCGCGGGCCTCTCGGCCGCCGGCCACTGCGGCCTGGACAGCTCCTCCGACCACGGCTTCGGCGGCTCCCGCCGCGGCGCCGGCGGCTGGCCGCCCTGCGCCGGCGGCTGCACGCCCTGCGCCCCGAACGCCCCGGGCACCATCGGCACGTCCGGCCGCGTGACCGGCGGCGGCGCCCACGGCGGCGGAGGAGGAGTCCGCACCCCGGCGACCCTCCGGTCCCCGGGCTCTCCACCCTCGGACGGAGCGGCCTCCGGCGCTGGGGCGCCCCCCTGCCCGACCCCGGTCGGCCAAGCCTCACCCGGCGCGCCCCCGCCCGCAGGCCCCGGAGCCCCGGACGCCCCGCCTTCGGCGCGCACAGGCTGCGTCCGGGTAGCCTCACCCGCAGCCGCCGACTCGGACGCTCGCGCGCCCTCCGCGCCCGGTACGCCCGGCCACTGCGCCCTCACCCGCTCCGACTCGGAACCAGGGGACGGAGCCGCGGCAGCACGACCGGCCACCCGCACATCGGACGGAACGTCCTCAGCCGGAACCCGCGGCGGCTGCGCGACCTCTCCCGCAGGCGCCGGCTCGGCACCCGCGGCGGGAGACCCCGACTCCTGCGCCCTGACCTGCTCCGACTCCTGCGAAGCGCCGGACGCCCCGCCCTCCGGAGACGAACCACCAGCGGCACGACCGGCCACCCGCAGATCGGACGGATCACCCTCAGCGCGGACAGGCTGCGTCTGGGAAGGCTCGCGCGCACCCGACGGCTCGGGTGTCCGCGCACGCTCTGCGGCCGGTACGCCCGGCCACTGTGGCCTCGTCTGCTCCGACGACTCGGGTTGCTGGGGCGCAGCGGCAGCGGCGGGCCCGGCCGCCCGCGCGTCGGATGGGACGCGCGGCGGCTGAGCGACCTCACTCGCGGACGACGACTCGGCGCCCGTGGTCGGAGATCCTGGCTCCTGCGCCCTGACCTGCTCCGAATCGTGCGGAGGCTCGGCGCGGACGGGGGGTGGCTGGGGGGGCTCGGCTGCGGGGGGCGGGCTCTGCCGCTGCGGCGCGACCGGTCGGCCTGCGGCGGTGTGGGCGTCGGGTGGGGTGGTTCCGGCCGGGCCGCCTGCGGGGGTGCGTTCCGTGGTGGCCGGCGCGGGGCGGGGGCCGTTGGCGATCTCTTCGGCGGTGCGGCGGATGTCGGCCGGGGTCTGCTGGGGGATGTCGGGACGGGTGGGCTGGGCGGCCTGCCAGAACTCGGCCGGTGCGCCGGGGCGGCGGACGCCGGAGGCCAGGGCGCGCTTGCCGGAGCCCGGGGGCGTCTCCAGCTGGGGGGTCGCCGGGGGGCGTTCCATCTCGGCGGCGGGGACGGGCAGGACGTCGTCCTCGTGGGAGATGTCGCGGGTGGTGCGGCGCCAGGGCTTGGGGGGCGCCGCGGCCGGGACGGGCTCGGGTTCGCGCTGGGCGGCGTACTCGACGAGGGGCGGGGGCGCCGCGGCGGTCGCCGGGCGGGGCAGGCGGGCCGGGATCGGGGTCGGCTCCGGGTCCGCATGCCTGCGCCTGCGGCGGGACTTGATGGCGGCGCGTTCCATCGCGGCGACCGGGGCGGGGGCCTCGGTGCGGCGCCAGACGCGGGCGACGATCACCACTTCGCGGGGTTCGCGGATCGGGGTGAGGCGGCACCAGGTGCGCGGCTCGGCGAGGTAGCGGCCCTGGGAGAGCAGCAGCTCGGTGAGCCGCTTGCCCTCGATGACGGGGCGCGTCGCCATCCAGGTCAGGACGCCCGGCGGGACGATGTAGAGGACGTGCCAGGGCGACTCGAAGGGGATGCCGACGATCCTGAGCAGCAGGATCCACGGCACGAAGACGCCGAGGAACACACCGATCTGGACGAGCGGAAGCGGCATGGGCAGCCGCAGGTCGTACAGCTTGTAGAGCCGCTTCTCGATACGCCAGATGTTCGTGTACGTGGGTAGATCCACGCCCCTACTCCCCTCACTGCGCGAGCGCCGTGCCTCCCCGGGTCAGGAGACGTCCACACCGAGGGCCTTGGCGATCGCCTTGGCCGTGGTCTCGATGATGTTCGGCACGTAGAAGACCACTCCGATTCCGATCGCCAGCACGATGAATTGGACGAAACGCGTGATCTCGCGGGTGAACAGGAAGAAGATCGCCACAATGGAGACGATCACGAGGAACAGCGGGCCGAATATCTGACGGAGCCAATCGGCGAGCTGGTCGGTCTTGAGTTCGTCGTCGGGCGCCGCCAGGATTTCGTGCGGAATCGACGCCATGAGGTGATGCAGCATCGACTGACTACCTTCCTTGGTCGGCGGATTCGGGGGTCGGGTTCTTCAATTCGCGGCCTCTCATGACGCGTTCGGTTCGGTGCTGCCGCGAATGTCGCGCACGAGCCAGGTCGTGCCCTTCTTGACCATGGTGAGCTGGTAGCTCTGCTCGAGTTCACCGCCGCCGCCCGCGGCGGGCTGCCACACCACCATCGCGGTGACGGTGCGCTCGCCGTCCGGGCCCTTCGGCGCGACGACCTCCTTGACCTGTATGAACGTGACGGACTTGGCGAGGCCGGCGATGGTCGTCCCGTCGGAGAAGCGGGACAGGGCCTCCTGGTTGCCGGTCGCGTACTCCTGGAAGAAGGTGCCGAGGAAGGGCTTGAGCTCGTTCTCCAGCGCGGTGTCGCGGTTCTCGACGCCGTCCTGGGGAAGCTGCGCCTTGGTCGGCGGGGGAAGCAGGGCGGGGCGGGCGGACACGACCAGGGATCCGCTCTTGTCGGCGTACACGGGAACGGCGAGCCGCAGCCACTGGTCGGTGGTGCGGGCGAGCAGCGTCACGGTCGCGTTGCTGGCGTCGCGGGCGTCCACTCCGGCGACCTGGACGGACTGCACCTGCATCTTCCCGACGCCGTTCCAGCCGAATTGGGCGTCGGCGCCGTCGGGCAGGAAGGTGCTCAATTGCGCCTCGCGGGCGGGGGCGGTCTTCTGGTCGTAGTTGAGATAGACGTTGGCGAACTGGATGGCGAAGGCGCCCGCGGCGCTGCTGGGGAATCCGGCGCTCTTCGGCGGCTTGGACGCGGTCGGGGCGCCGCCGGCGGACTCGTCGGCGGTGAAGCGCTCGAAGGGGGCGCGGACGCCGTTGACGAGGATGACGATGATCAGCGCCCACAGCACGGCGCGCCCGACCCACACCCACCAGCGCCCGCCGGACCCGCCCCAGCGGCCGCCGGTCCGCGAACCGCCGCTCCGTGCGCCGCCGCGTCCGGGGCGGCCGCGGCCGTCCGGTTCGGGGAGGCCCCACGAAGGGTCGACGGAGGACGCGAGCGCCCGGCCGGGCGCCGCGGTCTCCTCGACTACGGCGGTGTCACGGCCGCGTCCCGCGGCCGACCTGCGAGCCATCCTGCCTCCGCTCGCGCCTCGCCCCCGGTCGGCGCGCCCTGTTGCCTGGTCATGTCCCGGTGGCTTTTCTGAACCCACCTCGGGCCCAGGGTAACCACGGGCGTCAATTGTTCCAGCGCATCGCAGCGAAGCACAGCCCCGGCACGCGGTTGTGGATAATGCAATCCACCTCAGCAGGAACGGGGAAGATTGCCAAACGGTGACGATCCCCTATCCAAGGCTCCGAAGAGTGCGCAGGTCCAGGTTCCGGACAAGCGGCGCGACTCGGCGGTTGCTTGCTGACCGGGTGACGGCGACGGCCGCAATCCGTTCCCGAAAGAAACCGACAGAGTGGCCCATTCGCGACATATCACAGCAAAACGCCCAGCTCAGCGGCCACATGGGGCACAGCAGGACCCGCTGTTGCCAAAATCACACTGGTCACGGCGGTTGCCAGACCGCGGGAGCACGGTGCGGCGGGCCTGTCAGACGTTGAAACGGAACTCCACGACGTCGCCGTCCTGCATCACGTACTCCTTGCCCTCCATCCGGACCTTGCCGGCGGTGCGGGCGGCGGCCATGGAGCCGGCGGCGACGAGGTCGTCGAACGAGACGGTCTCGGCCTTGATGAAACCGCGCTGGAAGTCGGTGTGGATGACGCCCGCGGCCTCCGGCGCGGTGGCGCCCTTGCGGATCGTCCAGGCGCGCGCCTCCTTCGGCCCCGCCGTCAGGTACGTCTGCAGGCCGAGGGTGTCGAACCCGATCCGGACGAGCTGCGAGAGGCCGGACTCCTCCTGGCCCATGCCCTGGAGCAGTTCGAGCGCCTCGTCGTCCGGCAGCTCGATCAGCTCCGCCTCGATCTTGGCGTCCAGGAAGATCGCCTCGGCCGGGGCGACCAGGTCGCGCAGGCGCGCGCGCACGGCCTCGTCGGTCAGCTCGCTCTCGTCGAGGTTGAAGACGTAGAGGAACGGCTTGGCGGTGAGCAGGTGCAACTCGCGCAGGAGCGCCGGGTCGACGCCGGCCTGCTCCGCGCCCGCGAAGAGGGTCACGCCGTCGTTCAGCAGCTTCTGGGCGGCGTTCACGGCGTCGACGACGGCGAGCTTCGCCTTGTCCTTCTTGGTGCGGGCCTCCTTGTCGAGACGCGGCAGCGCCTTCTCGATCGTCTGGAGGTCGGCCAGGATCAGCTCGGTGTTGATCGTCTCGATGTCGCGGGACGGGGCGACCTCGCCGTCCACGTGCGTGACGTCCGGGTCCTCGAAGGCGCGGATGACCTGGCAGATCGCGCTGGTCTCGCGGATGTTGGCGAGGAACTTGTTGCCGAGCCCCTGCCCCTCGGACGCGCCCTTGACGATGCCGGCGATGTCGACGAACTCCATCGTCGCCGGGATGATCTTCTGCGAGCCGAAGACCTCCGCCAGCGCGTGCAGGCGCGGGTCGGGGACCCCGACCACGCCGACGTTGGGCTCGATGGTCGCGAACGGGTAGTTGGCGGCCAGCGCGTCGTTCTTGGTCAGCGCGTTGAACAGCGTGGACTTGCCGACGTTGGGCAGCCCGACGATTCCGATGGAGAGGCTCACGGCCGATAAGTCTATGAGCGCGCGGGGACCCCTCGGGCTGTCCGGAATCGCCGCCCGTCTGCCGAATGTCCGGGACGGGGCGTCACGCGGCATCCCGGCGCGTCGTGGACGCGCTTCGCCGCCGCGCTGTCACGATGAACGGATGGACCTCGCGCTGTTCGCCGGCCTCCTCGTCGGCGCCGTCTTCGGCGCCGTGGCCGGGTACGCGCTCGCGACGGGGCGGCAGGGCGCGCTGATCGCGCGGGCGCGGGCGGCCGAGGAGAAGCTCGCCTACGCCGAGGAGCGGATGGCCGAGCACTTCGAGAACCTGTCCGCGAAGGCGCTGGACGCCAGCAACCAGCGGTTCCTAGAGCTGGCGGACGCGCGGCTCAAGGCGGCCGGGGTCGAGGCGGCGGGCGAGCTACAGCGCCGCCAGCAGGCCGTCGAGCACCTGGTCGCGCCGCTCAAGGACACGCTCGCCAAGGTGGAGGAGCAGCTCCGCGAGGTGGAGACGGGCCGCCGCGAGTCGCACGCGATGCTCGCCAAGCAGGTCGACTTCGTCCGGCAGAGCTCCGACCAGCTGCGCCGCGAGACGCAGTCGCTCGTCCGGGCGCTGCAGCGGCCCGAGGCGCGCGGACGGTGGGGCGAGCTCCAGCTCCGCCGCGTCGTGGAGCTGGCCGGGATGGCGCACCACTGCGACTTCGACGAGCAGGCCAGTGCCTTCACCGCGGACGGGACGGTGCGTCCCGACATGGTCGTGCGGCTGGCCGGCGGCAAGAACGTCGTGGTCGACTCCAAGGTCTCCCTGGCCGCGTACCTGCAGGCCGCCGAGAGCGGCGACCCCGTCCGGCTGGACGCGCACGCCCGCCATCTGCGCGACCACGTCGACCGTCTCGCGGCGAAGGCGTACTGGCAGGCGTTCAGCCCGGCACCCGAGTTCGTGGTCCTGTTCATCCCCGGGGAGGCGTTCCTCGCGCCCGCGCTCGACCGCGACCCCGGCCTGCTGGAGTACGCGATGCGCCGCCGCGTCCACATCGCCACGCCGACGACGCTCATCACGATGCTGCGGACGGCGTCCTACGCCTGGCAGCAGGCCGCCCTCTCCCGGAACGCCCGCGCGGTCTTCGAACTGGGCAAGGAACTGTACGAGCGGCTCGGCACGATGGGCCAGCACGTGGACGAGCTGGGCCGCGCGCTGACCGGAGCCGTCAAGTCCTACAACCGGACGGTCGGGTCGCTGGAGACGCGCGTGCTCGTCAGCGCGCGCAAGCTGAACGAGCTGGGCGTGGTCGACGACGGCCTGGACGCCCCGCGTCCCGTGGAGGAGAGCCCCCGCGCGCTCTCCGCGGCCGAACTGGCCGCGGAGGACGGCCACCCGGACGGCGACATGAACGGCGACATGGGCGACATGAACGGCGGCCTGGACGACGACATGGACGGCGAGCGGCCTCGGCCCGCCCCGGCCCCGGAAGCGGTAGGTTTCGGCGCAGAGGCCGTCCCTGAGCAGATCGACCGGCTGAAGAGGTGGCGATGATGAGCTCATCCACCGTACGCGGTGCGCCCGGCGGCGCCTCGCCGGCTCCGGAGGGTCCAGTGGGACGTCAGCGCGGCGCGGCCCCCCGGTCGCGGGCGGCGGCCGGCGGGGCGGGCCCGGTCACGCTGACGGGACGCGGCGGCATCGTCGTCATGTTCGCCGCCGGGGTGCTGTGCGGGCTGCTGTCGCGGTGGTTCGGCGTGCCGCTGCTCGCCGGCGCCGGGTTCGCGATCGGCTGCGCGCTCGCCGCGTTCGCGACACGCCCGGCCGACCTGCTCACGCTCGTCGTCAGCCCGCCGCTGGTGTTCCTCGCGGCCACGGTCACGGTCGTGTCCGCCACCACGCTCGGGCAGGGCTCGCTGCTGCGCGGCCTCACGGTCGGCGTGCTGACCGCGCTGGCGGCCACCGCGCCGTGGCTGTTCTTCGGGACGCTGCTGGTCGTCGTGATCTGCCTGGCCCGCGGCCTGATGACGAACGTCCGCGAGCTGCGGGACAAGCTCGTCGGGGTGCGCCTCTTCGAGAAGGAGGAGAACGAGAACCCCGTCCGGTGGGACGAGTCGCCCACGACGACGCAGGAGCGCCGCCTCCACCACGGCGAGGTGGACTGAGCGGCGCCCGGGGCTAGACCGGCGTGATGCGCAGGTCCTTGCGGAGTTCCTTCGGGAGGGAGAAGCGCATGTGCTCCTCCACCGACTCGATCTCCTCCGCCTCGCCGAAGCCGCGCTCGGCCAGCCAGGCGAGGACCTCCTGGACCAGCTCGTCAGGGACGGACGCGCCGCTGGTGACGCCGACCGTGGTGACGCCCTCCAGCCACGCGGGGTCGATGTGCTCGGCGTAGTCGACGAGGTAGGCGCTGTCGGCGCCGTGCTCCTTGGCGACCTCGACCAGCCGGACGGAGTTGGAGGAGTTCGTCGACCCGACCACGATGACGAGCTGCGCCTGCGCCGCCATCTCCTTCACCGCGACCTGGCGGTTCTGGGTGGCGTAGCAGATGTCGTCGGACGGCGGGTCCATCAGCTTGGGGAACCGCTCGCGGAGCTTCTCGACCGTGGCGATGGTCTCGTCGACCGACAGCGTGGTCTGGGAGAGCCACGCGACCTTCTCGGGGTCGCGGACGGTGACGTTCGCGACGTCGCCGGGCCCGTCCACAAGGTGGATGTGGTCGGGGGCCTCGCCGGTGGTGCCGATGACCTCCTCGTGGCCCTCGTGGCCGATGAGGAGGATGTCGTAGTCCTGGGCGGCGAAGCGGACCGCCTCCTTGTGGACCTTGGTGACCAGCGGGCACGTCGCGTCGATGGTGCGCAGGTCGAGGCCCTTGGCCTCCTCGTGCACGGCGGGTGCGACGCCGTGCGCGGAGAACACCACGATCGACCCCTCGGGGACCTCCTCGGTCTCGTCCACGAAGATCGCGCCGCGTTCCTCCAGCGTCTTGACGACGTGGACGTTGTGGACGATCTGCTTGCGGACGTAGATCGGGGCCCCGTACTTCTCCAGGGCGATCTCGACCGTCTGGACGGCCCGGTCGACGCCCGCGCAGTAACCACGCGGCTTGGCGAGCAGGACTCGGCGCTGGCTGTTGGCGGTCATGGCTCTATCGTACGAGTGGCGGGGTCGTACCCGTGACCGGGCTGTGACCCACTCCACGGTGTCTTTTGGACAGAAATCCATTAACCCGGGGTGACCGCGATCGCACCCATGGGGCAGAGTGAAGTTCTCGTGACGAGGCAGGAAGAGGAAGAGTCGATGACGAAATCGCCGCGCCGCCTCAAGGAGCAGGTCCAGGACACGGTGGGCGAGCAGGTCCGCGATCTCCCGCTGCACGCCGTCCGGCTGGCCATGTTCGGCGTCGGCCGGGCGCTGCTGCTCGGCGACCGGGTCACCCGGGACTACAAGGAGATCACCGAGGGCGGCGGCGTGAAGCCGGTGCTCGGGCGGCTGCGCGACGACGTCCAGAGCACGGCCGAGAAGGTCGTCGGGCGGGTCGCCCAGCGGGTGCGCGGCGAGGAGGAGGAGCCGGAGCCCGAGCCCGTCCGCAGGACGCGGCCCGCGCGGCCGGCCGCGGCGCGCGCGACCGGCGAGGAGATCTCCATCGGCAAGCCCGGCGCCGAGGCGCGGCACATGCCGAAGCACGCCCGTCCGGGGGTGCCGCCGAAGCCGGCGAAGCCCGGTGCGCTGGGACGGCGGCACGCCAAGCCGGCGGACGACGGCACGCCGGTCGCCGAGCCCGCTCCGAAGCCGGTGCCGTCCGAACCGCGGCAGGAGCCCGCGCCGCAGGCGAAGGCCGCGCCGAGCCCGAAGGCCGCCGAGCCCGCGAAGCCCGAGGCGGAGAAGGCGGAGAAGGCGGAGGCCAAGAAGCCCAAGGCGAAGAAGCCCGAGGCGAAGAAGCCCGAGGCCGAGAAGGCCGAGCCCAAAGAGGCCGGGAAGGCAGGCCCCGCTGAGGCGTCCGAGGCGGCGACCGGCGAGGCGGTCGCCAAGGACGAGAAGGCGTTCGAGCCGAAGCCGGAGAACAAGCCCGCCGCCCCGGCCGAGGCCGCGCACATCGCGGCGGACCTGCCGGTCCCCGACTACGACGCGGCGACGCTGCCGCAGTTGCGCGCCCGCCTGCGCGGCCTGTCCGTCGAGCAGGTGAAGCTGCTGCGCGAGTACGAGCGCAAGCACGCCGCCCGCGAGGACGTCATCCGCATGTACGAGCGCCGCATCGCGAAGCTCAACGGTCTCAGCTGACCGCGAGGGCAAGGGAGAGCCCCCGGCGCCCGCCGGGGGCTCCTGTGCGTCTCAGGGGCCGCTGAGGAGCTTGTCGAGGGCGGGCAGCGCCGCCGCGACCCTGGCGCGCTCCTCGTCCGACAGGTTCGCGAGGCGCCCGCTGAGGAACGTGAGGCGGCGCTCCCGCCCGTCGGCCAGCCGGTCGCGGCCCGTCCCGGTGAGCCGCGCGGTGACGACGCGGGCGTCGGCGCCGTCCCGGCCGCGGGTGACGAGGCCGTCCCGTTCCAGCCGGTTGATCTGGGCCGTCATGGTCGGCAGCCGGACGCCGTGCTCGGCGGCCAGCTCGGTCATCCGGCGCGGCCCGTGCTCCAGCGAGCCCAGCACGGACAGCTGCTGGCCGGTGACCGGCTGGTCGGCGCTCACCTGCCGCATCATCAGCACGACGTGGCGCAGGCGCAGGTTGAGCTGTTCGGCCAGCTCGCGTTCGGATGCGGTCACGGGTCACTCTCCTCAGGTGCTCTGGGTGTACTCGGCGATATTCCGCAGCGGGCGCCACCATAGAACGCGGTGATTACGCAAAGTATTGCTACGATCACGACAATGAAGATCGTTGTGCAGGTCAAGCTCGTGCCGGACGTCGTGCAAGCTTCGGCGCTCGAGCGCACCCTGCGCACGGTCAACGAGTGCGCGAACCGGGTCTCGGCCGCTTCGTTCCAGGTGTACGGGCTCAAGGGGTCGGTCAAAAACCTGCGGTCGATGACCTACGGCGACCTCAAGGCCGACGGCCTGGGCGCGCAGGCCGCGCAGCACGTCATCAAACGCGTGGCCGACGCCTACACCACAGTGCGGGCCAATATCCGGGCGGGGAACCTCGGCGGCGAGGGCTCCAGACGACGCCGCAAAGCCGAGTCGAAGGCGATCATGTTCCGCGCCGATGCCGCGCACACCTACGACGACCGCTGCCTGTCGTGGAACTACGACGCCCAGACCGTGTCCATCTGGACGATGGGCGGGCGTCTGAAGAACGTCCGCTTCGCCTGCTCGCCCACAGCGCTCACGCGGCTCACCGAATGCCGCCAGGGCGAATCGGACCTGGTGCTGCGGGACGGCAAGTGGTTCCTGATCGCCACATGCGAGGTTCCCGAGGGCAAGCAGTACGAACCGAAGGACTGGATCGGGGTGGACCGGGGTATCAACAACCTCGCCACCACCAGCGACGGCGACAACCACTCCGGGCGGCGCCTGGACCGCTACCGGCGCTGGCAGGCCCGCAAGAAGGCCGAGATCCAAGCCAAGAGGACCCGCTCGGCTGCGCAGCTGCTCAAAAAGCGCGCACGCCGGGAATCGCGGCACGCCACCCACATCAACCACAAGGTCTCCAAGACCGTCGTTGCTGTCGCCCAACGCACCGAACGCGGCATCGCCCTGGAACAGCTCCAGGGCATCCGCGAGCGGGTCACGGTTCGACGCGACCAGCGAGCACGGCAGTCTTCCTGGCCCTTCCACCAACTCGGCGCGTTCATCGCCTACAAGGCCCGCCGCGCCGGTGTGCCGTTCATCGAGGTGGACCCGGCCTACACCTCGCAGCGCTGCCCGCGCTGCGGGCACACCGCCAGGAACAACCGGCCCTCGCGAGACCACTACCACTGTCGTCGATGCGGCCTCGCTGGGCCGGCCGACCACGTCGCCGGGGTCAACGTGCGTAACCGCGCACGCTCGGCGTGGGCATTCGTCAACATGCCCCCACCGGTCCCCACCTGAGCGGGAACCGGCGATGTGACCCGTGACCGCCCCGCCGTAGAGGGCAGTCGGGAGCATGAGCAAAGCCTTCCTGGACCGAGTCAACAAGCTCGGTCCTTCAGGGCCGAGTAGTTGACTAGTGTTCCTGCATGGCGATGGAGACCACTGCCGAATCCCCGGTTCCGGTGCGGACGGTCCTGCAGGCGGTGAGCGGCTGGATCGGCAAGCTGGGCCGCATCTGGGTGGAGGGCCAGATCACCGACCTCAACGCCCGCGGCGGGACGGTCTACATGACGCTCCGCGACCCGGTGGCGAACATGTCGGTGCGGGTCGTGGGGCCGCGCGCGGTGTTCGAGGCGGCCGGCCCGGCAGTGACGGACGGCGCCCGCGTGGTGGTGCACGCCAAGCCCGACTTCTGGATCAACCGGGGGACGTTCTCGCTGAGCGTCCTGGAGATCCGGCCGGTCGGCGTCGGCGAGCTGCTGGCCCGGCTGGAGCGGCTGAAGCAGGTCCTGGCGTCGGAGGGGCTGTTCCGTCCCGAGCGCAAGCGCCCGCTGCCGTTCCTGCCGGGGAAGATCGGGCTGATCTGCGGGCGCGACTCCGACGCCGAGCACGACGTCCTGCAGAACGCCCGGCGGCGCTGGCCCGCGGTCGCGTTCCGGGTGGAGAACACGGCGGTGCAGGGCTCGTACGCGGTCGGCGAGGTCATGGAGGCGCTGCGGGCGCTGGACGCCGATCCCGAGATCGATGTGATCATCATCGCGCGGGGCGGGGGCGCGATGGAAGATCTGCTGCCGTTCTCGGACGAGGCGCTCGTGCGCGCGGTGTCCGCGGCCCGCACCCCGGTGGTCAGCGCGATCGGGCACGAGCAGGACTCCCCCATCCTCGACCTGGTCGCGGACGTGCGGGCGTCCACCCCGACGGACGCGGCGAAGAAGGCGGTCCCGGACGTGCGCGAGCAGCTCCAGCTCGTCCGGCAGCTCCGCGACCGGGGCCGGCGGTGCCTGTCGGGGGCCGTCGAGCGGGAGCTGGCGTGGCTGCGGGCGGTCCGGTCGCGGCCCGCGCTGGCCGACCCGGTGCGGGAGATCGAGCGGCAGTCCGAGCAGGTGGCGGCGCTGCGGGACCGGGCGCGGCGGTGCCTGTCCGGGGCGCTGGACCGGGCCGGCGACGAGCTGTCGCACACCCGCGCCCGGCTGCTGGCCCTCTCCCCCGCCGCGACGCTGGAGCGCGGCTACGCGATCGTCCAGCGGAAGGACGGGGCCGTCGTGCGGGAGTCGGCGGCGGTCGAGGACGGGGAGTCGCTCAACGTGCGGCTGGCCGGCGGCCGTCTCGGCGTGACCGTGGCCGAGCGCGAGACGTCCTAGGGTGGGGCAGGTGGCGGACGACAGGGAGACGGCCGAGAAGCCGTCGTACGAGCAGGCACGGGACGAGCTGACCGAGGTCGTCAAGCGGCTGGAGGCCGGCGGGCTGACGCTGGAGGAGTCCCTCGGCCTGTGGGAGCGCGGCGAGCGGCTCGCCGCGATCTGCGAGGAGTGGCTGGAGGGCGCCCGCGCGCGGCTGGCCGCCGCGCTCGACCGGCCCGGCAACGGCGACGCCGCCCCGTTCTGACCGTCAGGGCTCTGACCGTCAGGGCTCTGACCGTCAGGGCGCCGGGGTCGTCGCCGTCGGGGGCGCCAGGGTCGCGCCGTCCTTGCTCTGCGGCTTGAGCGACGCCGCCAGCACCGCCAGCTCCTCGTAGGACGCGGTGCCGGTCACGACGATGCTCACGCCGTTCGGGAGGATGCGGGCCAGGGAGTTCGCCTTCTTGTCCTTGCGGTGGTACTTCGTCCAGGTGACGCCGTTCACCTGCTGCGTCCCGGTCGGCTTACTGCTGTTGGCCATGCGCGGGACGTACTCGGACGCCTTCTCGTTGCTCTGCTCCAGCGCCGCGTACTCGTCATCCGGCGTCACGAACCCCAGGTGCCAGGCGACGGGCTTCGCGCCGCCGGACTCCAGCCCGTGCAGCCGGGAGCTGTTCGGGCGCCAGCCGGCGGGCAGCCCCTCGGGCGCGAACACGGTGTAGGGCGCGTCGCTGCGCATCGCCCACAGCTGCGAGCCGTAGTCGACGGTCGGCAGGACCTCCTTGTCGCCGCGCGGCGACACGACGTAGATCGCGAGCACCAGGAGCATGCAGGCGGCCATCGCCAGGGCGAAACCGCCGAGCCCCGTGGTGAGCCGCTTGTGCACGCCGGGGCTGACCTCGACGACGGGCCGTCCCTGCGCCGCGTCCTGCGGGGACGGCCCCTCGGGCGAGGACTCCCGCGGGGACGGGGCCTCCTGCGGGGACGGGGCCTCCTGCCGGGCCTCGGTCTCGGTCTCCCCGGCGGAGGCGGTCTCCCGGGACGGGGAAGGGGTCTTGTCGGTCACCCCTCCAGGATCCCCCACGGTCAGCGCTGCTCCGTACCGGGGTTCCGGATCGTGCCGACGATGCTCATGATCTGCTCGGCGAGGCGGCGGGCGGCCTCCTCGTCGTCCAGCAGGGAGATCTCCGACACCGCGCCGGCCATCGCGCCGGTCAGCACCGTGACCAGGGCCTCGTCCACGCCGCCGTCGGCGGTGTGGAACAGCGCCGCGTTGCGGCGCGCCCACTTGTTGAGCCGCTGCCGCATGACGCGGTCGAACCCGGGCGGGCCGTCGCCGGAGATGAACAGCCGGGCGACGTCGCGCTCGTCGAGGCAGCCGTTCAGGTAGGCGCCCGCCCCGGCGATGAACAGCCGCATCGGGTCGGTCTCGCCGGCCTCCCGGACGGCGCTGATGGCCTCCCGGGTGCGCTCCTGCTGGTGGCCCTGGAAGTCCTCGAACAGCGTGAGGTACAGGTCCGCCTTGCCGTTGAAGTGGTGGTAGAGGCTGCCGACGCTGGCGCCCGCCTTGGCGACGATGTCGGTCACCGCGGCCTGGGCGAATCCGGACGCACAGAAGACGTCCCTCGCCGCGGACAGCAGTGCGCCGCGCGTGGCGGCCCCGCGATCGGAGGTCCGCGCGGGGGTCTCGGCGGACCGCGCGCCCCCGTTGCGTGCCGCCTCGCCGGACGAGACGTCGATGTCGCTGCTCATGACGCCAGAGATTACGCCCTCTCCCATGGGGAAACGATCCCTTGCCCGCGTGACCGTCAAATCCGGGCGCCGCGGGAGGGTACTACCACGAGTGCCGGTACGATCCGTGCCCGGCTGGTCTGGTCCAATTTGTGGCCCGCCGTCCGGTCCACGGAGAATCCGAGGCACCACCGAACGAAGGGCTGCCCCGTCATGTCCGATGAGACCACTGTTTCCTCTCCGCTCACGACCGAGCCGGCGGCACCGGACCGCAACCTCGCGATGGAATTGGTCCGGGTGACCGAGGCCGCCGCGATGGCCGCCGCGCGCTGGGTCGGCCGGGGGGACAAGAACGGCGCCGACGGGGCCGCCGTGAACGCGATGCGCCAGCTGATCAACACGGTGTCCATGCAGGGCGTCGTCGTGATCGGCGAGGGCGAGAAGGACCACGCGCCGATGCTGTTCAACGGCGAGGAGGTCGGGGACGGCTCCGGCGCCGAGTGCGATGTCGCCGTCGACCCGGTCGACGGGACCCGGCTCACCGCGCTCGGCATGAACAACGCGATCGCGGTGCTGTCGGTGGCGCCGCGCGGGTCGATGTTCGACCCGTCCGCCGTGTTCTACATGGAGAAGCTGGTCACCGGCCCGGAGGCGGCGGACGTCGTCGACATCGAGCGTCCGATCGCCGACAACATCCGCGCGATCGCCCGCGCGAAGGGGTCCTCGCCGCAGGACGTGACCGTCTGCATCCTGGACCGGCCGCGGCACGAGGGCATCGTGAAGGAGGTCCGCGAGGCCGGGGCCCGGATCAAGTTCATCCTGGACGGCGACGTGGCCGGCGCGATCATGGCGTCCCGGCCGCGCACCGGCGTGGACCTGCTGCTCGGCATCGGCGGCACCCCGGAGGGCATCATCGCGGCGTGCGCGATCAAGGCGCTGGGCGGGGTGATCCAGGGCCGGCTGTGGCCGCAGGACGATGCGGAGAAGCAGAAGGCGAAGGACGCCGGGCACGACCTCGGCCGGGTGCTGACCACCGACGACCTGGTGACCTCCGACGACGTGTTCTTCGCCGCGACCGGGATCACCGACGGGGAGCTGGTCGACGGCGTCCGCTACAGCAAGGGGACGGCGGTGACGCACTCGCTGGTCATGCGCGCGCGCAGCGGGACGATCCGGACGATCTCCAGCGAGCACCAGCTGAGCAAGCTCCGCGCCTACAGCGCGATCAACTTCGACACGGCGGTCTAGCGGCCCCGCTCGGCGGTGCGGCTAGCGGCCGCGGCCGAGCCGGTTGCGGACGCGGGTGCGCAGCGAGCGCTTCGGCGCGCGGGCGCGCACCGAACCGAAGATCATCGTGCCGCCGACCTCGACCGTGGGCCCGTCCTGGACGGGGCGGGCCCGCAGGTCGCGGGTGCTGAGGATGGTGCGGCCGGTGACGTTCACGCTGACGCCCTCGGGCACGAGGATCCGGATCCGGCCGGCGAGCACCAGCGAGTCGACCACGATGTGGCGGCGCTGCAGGACGGCCTCGCGGAGATCGAGCTCGACCGTCCCGAACAGCGCGAGCAGGGGCAGCTTCACCGGGACGACCCAGCGTCCCTCCCGGCGGGTGCGCCCGAAGAAGACCGAGACGGGCCGGTCGTCCACGAGGATGGGCTGCGCCTCCTCGGGGCTGAGGTCGCGGGTGAGGCCGGTCAGCTCGCCCAGGGTGCGGGCGGCGTAGGCGCGGGAGGTGCGCTCGGAGTGCTCCTCCAAGGTGATCCGCCCGTCGGCGAGGGCCTCGCCCAGGACGGCGACGACGCGCTCCCGGTCGGCGTCGGACGCGCGCAGGTCGCGCACACTGGTGTTCTTGCCGACCGGGCGATGGGGGACGTCCACACCTAGAGGTTAGCCTCCGGCCGGTGCGCGGCCCGCCGAAAACCTGTGGGGATTCGTCCCCTGTTCTTCCTAGTGTGAGGGGTATGACGGTGCAACGTGCCCACATCGCGGCCGCCCGGGACGAGGCAGGCGCGGCGGCGGTCAGCCTCCGCGGCGTCGTGAAGCGGTTCGGGGACTTCACCGCCGTCGACGGGCTGGACCTGGAGGTCCCCACCGGGGTCTGCATGGGGCTGCTGGGTCCGAACGGCGCCGGGAAGTCGACGACGATGAAGATGCTGACCGCGCAGGCGATCGCCGACGAGGGCAGCATCGAGGTGCTCGGTTTCGGCGTCCCCAGGGAGTCCAAGCGGGCGCGGGCCGCGATGGGGGTCGTCCCGCAGCAGGACAACCTCGACGAGGAGCTGACCGCCCGCGAGAACCTGGAGGTGTTCGCGCACCTGTACCGGATCCCGCGCCGGGAGCGGCGCAAGGCGGTGGACGACGCGCTCGCGCTCGCGCACCTGACCGAGCGGCAGCGGACGAAGGTCGACGACCTGTCCGGTGGCATGCGGCGCCGGCTGCTGATCGCGCGCGGGCTGGTGCACCGCCCGGCGCTCGTCCTGCTGGACGAGCCGACCGTCGGCCTCGACCCGCAGGTCCGGGCGGAGCTGTGGGGGCTGATCGACGGGCTGCGGGCGGCGGGCACGACGGTGCTGATGTCCACGCACTACATCGAGGAGGCCGAGCGGCTGGCGGACGAGTGCGCGCTGATGTCGCACGGCCGGGTCATCGCGCGGGGGTCGCCGTCCGAGCTGGTCGCCGAGTACGCGGGCGACCGCGTCGTGGAGCACTACGGGCCGCCGGGGCGGCTGACGGAGGTGGAGCGGCTGGCGAGGGCCGCCGGGCTGCCGACGCGCCGCACCGGCCCGTCGGTGTCGGTGCTGAAGGCGGAGACGATCCCGCCCTCGCTGGAGGACGAGCTGGGCCCCGACGGCGTCCGCCGCGCCGCGAGCCTGGAGGACGTGTTCGTCGTGCTGACCGGGGAGCGCGTGGAATGAGCGAAGCGAACCGGGGGGAGCGGGGGGTCGTCCCCCCGCAAGAGACAGGCATGAGCGAAGCGAACCGGGGGGAACGGGGGTCGTCCCCCCGCAAGAGACAGGCATGAGCGAAGCGAACCGGGGGGAACGGGGGGTCGTCCCCCCGCAAGAAACAGGCATGAGCGCCGAGGCGGAGCGGGCGCCGCGGCTGCGGCGGTTCGAGTTCGCGCCGGTGGCGGGCATCTGGCGGCACGAGCTGGCGCTCTACAAGCGGTACTGGAAGTCGCAGTCGTTCGCCTCGATGGTGGAGCCGACGTTCTTCCTGCTCGCGTTCGGCTACGGGTTCGGGTCGATGGTCGCGATGATCGGCGACTACCGGTACCTCGACTTCGTGGCGACCGGCGTGGTCGGGACGGCGGCGCTGTTCACGTCGGTGTTCCCCGGCATGTTCAACGGCTACATCAGGCGCGTGTTCCAGCACACCTACGACGGGATGCTGGCGGCGCCCGTGGACGTCCACGAGCTGGTGACGGCCGAGGCGCTGTGGATCGCGGCCAAGTCGGCGGTGTACTCGTGCACGCCGCTCGTGGTGGCGCTGTTCTTCGGCCTCGACCCCTCGTTCGGGATGCTGCTGGTGCCGTTCGTGACGTTCTTCACCGCGCTCGGCTTCGGCCTGTTCGGCATGTGGACGTCCTCGGTGGTGCCGTCGATCAACTCGTTCGACTACGTGATCACCGGCGTGGTGACGCCGCTGTTCCTGATCGCCGGGACGTTCTTCCCGGTGGACGCGCTGCCCGGGTGGGCGCAGAAGGTCTCCTACCTCAACCCGCTCTACCACTGCGTGGAGCTGGTGCGGGACGCGGTGTTCGGGCTGCGCCCGGCGGCCGATCTCGGGCATCTGGCCGCCCTGGTGGCGTTCGCGGCGCTGATGTGGCTCATCGCGGTCCGCGGCATGCGGAGGCGTCTCATCGACTGAGCGGTCCGGGACGATTGACTGGCCGCCCACCCTGTCCCTACGCTGACGCGAATCTTCTTCACGTTGCGCAGCTCAGAGAGGTCGGGCCGCATGACCCAGGGCATCACCGCGCGGGACCGCCAGGCCCGGTTCGCCGCGTACACGGCGTTCGCCGTCCAGGGGCTCTGCTTCGCCGCGCTGGTGACGCAGGTGCCGCAGATGCAGAAGGCGCACCACCTGAGCGACGCCACGCTCTCGCTGGTCCTGCTGATGGTGCCGCTGGTCGCGGGGGTGGGCAGCGTCGCGTCCGGCGCCCTGTTCCAGCGGCTCGGCAGCGGCCCGGTGCTGCGGGTCGCCCAGCCGGCCGTGGCGGTCACGATCGTGCTGATCGGCCTCACCGGCGACAACGACGTCGCGCTGTACGCCGCGGTCGCCGCGTTCGGGCTGTTCGTCGGCGCGGTGGACGCGTCGATGAACGCGCAGGCCGTCGCCGTCGAGCGCCGCTACGGCGTCAGCCTGATCACCGGCTTCTACGCGGTGTGGAGCGTCGCGGGCATCCTCGGCGGGCTCTGGGCGTCCCTGGCCAACAAGGTCGACCTGTCGCTGTTCACCTGCTTCGGGATCGCCGGCGCCGCCGGGATCGCCGCCTCCCTCGCCACCGGCCACCGCCTCTACCGCCGCGCGGAGGAGGGCGACGGGCCGACCGCCGAGGAGCTGAAGGCCGCCGGGCGCAGCGTCCCGTGGCGCCCGATCCTCGTCGTCGGCGCCGCGATGGCCGTCGCCTACCTCGCCGACGCGGCGATCTCCAACTACGGCGCAAAGTACCTGGACGACGAGCTGTCGGCGAGCGACTGGGTCGCGCCGCTCGGCTACGTCGCCTACCAGATCACGATGGTGATCAGCCGGGGCGTCGCCGACTTCGCCGTCCGCCGCTCCGGCCCCGTCCAGGTGGTGCGGATCGGCGGGCTGGTCGGCATCGCCGGCATGGCGGGCGTGGTCGCCGCCCCGAACGCCGGCTTCGCCATCGCCGCGTTCGCGCTCGCCGGGCTCGGCCTCAGCGTGATCGCCCCGGTCTCGTTCTCCGCCGCCGGACGGGTCGACCCGACCGGCCTGGGCGTGGCCGTGGCCCGCGTGAACATCTTCAACTACGTCGGGTTCGTCCTGGGCGCGGCGGTGGTCGGCGCCATCGCCCCCCTCAGCAGCGACCACGGCCTGCGCCTGGCGTTCATCGTCCCCACGGTCCTGATCCTGGTCGTCTTCGCCACCGCCAAGGGCTTCAACCCGGCCGCGGTGAAGGGCGCCAGGCCGGACGCCCCCGCCATGGAACGCCCCATGGCGTAGTCATCGCGGGGGCGTCACGGCAGGGGCGTCACAGCGGATCGTCACAGCGGATCGTCAGGGCGGGCCGTCAGGGCGGAGGGCAGCAGGCGGCGGTCACGCGTCCTCCAGGGCGCGGATCGCCTTCTCGCCCTCGCTCTGGGCCTGCTCCGGCGTCAGGTCGGTCAGGGCGCGGCTGAGCGCCACCTCGGCCGCGTCGGCGGCCGCGCGGAGGGTCACGGCGTGCTCCTGGGCCCTTTCGAGGTCGCCCAGGCCGATACAGTCGAACGCCACCTGCGCGTCGTGGCCGGCCATCTTCAGCTGTCGCGCGGCCTCATCGAGACTCATCCATACCTCCTACACCAGGGATGTCGGTCCTACCCATCGGCACCGTGGGTAACCGCTTGACCCAGCAGTTCCGCGGCCTTGACCAGGCGGGTCTCGCCGAGCCCGGCGTAGCCGAGGACGAGCGCGGGCGGCGCGGAGCGGGCGCGCTCCGGCGACCACATGGACCGGGCCCCCGCGACGGCCACGCCCGCGCGCGCGGCGCGGGCCACGACCGCGGTCTCGTCGCATCCGGCGGGCAGTTCCACGTAAAGGTGGATGCCCGCTGACACGCCGTGAACCCTCGCGTCGGGGAGATGGAGTTCCAGCGCGGCGGCCAGGGCGTCCCGGCGGGCCCGGTACCGCCGCCGCATCGTGCGCAGGTGCCGGTCGTACCCGCCGGCGGCGATGAACTCCGCCAGCGCGTACTGCTCCAGGACGGGCGCGCCGAGGTCGGTGCCGGCGCGGTGTTCGCACAGCCGGGCGGCGACGGCCGGCGGCGCGACCGCCCAGCCGAGCCGCAGCGCGGGGGCGAGGGACTTGCTCACCGAGCCGAGCAGGACGACCCGCTCGGGGTCCACGCCCTGGAGGCAGCCGACGGGGTCGCGGTCGTAGCGGAACTCGGCGTCGTAGTCGTCCTCCAGGACGAGGCCGTCCACCCGCCGCGCCCAGGCGATGAGCGCGGCGCGGCGGGCCGCGGACAGCACGACGCCGGTCGGGTACTGGTGCGCGGGCGTGACCAGGACGGCGCGCGCCCCGCTGCGGGCGAGCGCCGCGACGTCCAGGCCCTCCCCGTCCACCGCGACGCGGACGAGCCGGAGCCCGGCGCTCTCCATCATCGGCAGCTGCCGGACGCTCGTCGGGTCCTCGACGGCGAGCGCCCCGTGCCCGGCGCCGCGCAGCAGCGCGAGCAGCGCGGACAGTCCGTGCGCCACCCCGTTCATGATCACGACTTGGCCGGGGTCGGCGTGCGCGGCGCGGACCCGGCCGAGGTAGGCGGCGAGCCCCGCGCGCAGGACCGCGACGCCGCCGGGGTCGGGGTAGCCGAGCGCGTCGTGGGGGAGGGTGCGCAGCGCGGTGCGGGCGGTGGCGATCCAGCGTTCCCGGGGGAAGGCCGACAGGTCGGGGCGGCCGGGGGTCAGGTCGTAGACCGGCGCGGGGCCGTCCGGCCGGGCCGGCGCGCCGGGACCGTGCGCCGCGCCGGGACGCTGCGGCGCGCCGGGGCGCGGCGGCGCGGCCTCCTCGTCGGGACGGGCGAGCGGCGCGATCCGGGTGCCGTCGCCGCGCCGCGCGATCAGGAAGCCCTCGGCGGTGAGCTGCTCGTAGGCGGTGACGACGACGCCGCGGGAGACGTCCAGGTCACGCGCCAGGTCACGGCTCGACGGCAGCCGGGTCCCGGCGGTCAGCCGGCCCGAGCGCACGGCCGCGCGGAAGCCGGCGGCGATCTGCGCCGCCAGCCGGCCGGCGGACCGGTCCAGGGAAAGGTGAAGGTCGGTCACATCACCCTCAGCGCCGCGAGGTGGCGCGCGCGTCACGAGTAGGTGCTTTGGTCCATGTTTCAGCGTCGAGATTGGCCCTGTCCAGTGAGCCAATGCACTTCTAGCGTCGTGCCCATGAACTCACACAGACGCGGCACCGCCGGAGCCGGCGCGGCGATGTTCCTGGTCGGCACGCTGACGGCGGTGTCGGCGGCCGTCTCCGGCTACCCCGTGTTCGGCGGCCAGGCGGTCCGGTACGCGGTCGCCGCGGCCGTCCTGCTGATCGTCGCCCGCCTCGCCGGCGGGCCCGCGGCGCGGCCGGCTCCGCGCGACTGGCTCCTGCTGGCCGCGCTGGCGGCGACGGGCCTGGTGGCGTTCAACGTCTGCATCGTCGAGGCGACCCGGGACACGAGCCCGGCCACGATCGGCACGGTGATCGCGACGGTCCCGATCGTCCTCGCGCTGGTGGGGCCGCTGCTGGAGCGGCGCCGCCCGGCGCCGGCGATCGTGGTGGCGGCCTGCGTGGTCGCGGCCGGCGCGGCGCTGGCCAACGGCCTCGGCGGGGGCGGCGTCCGGGGGCTGCTGCTGTCGCTGGGCGCGCTGGCCGGGGAGGTGTGCTTCTCGCTGCTCGCCGTCCCGCTGCTGCCGCGGCTCGGCCCGCTGCGGGTCTCCGCCTACTCCGCCGCGCTCGCCGCCCCGATGCTGCTGGCGGTCGGCCTGGCCGCGGACGGGACGGCGGTGCTCCGCGTCCCGACCGCGGGCGAGCTGGCCGGGTTCGCCTACCTGTCCGCGGTCGTCACCACGATCGCGTTCCTGCTCTGGTACGACGCGATCGGGCGGCTCGGCGCCGACCGGGCGGGGCTGTTCGCGGGGCTGATCCCGGTCAGCGCGGTCGTCACGACGGTCGTGCTCGGCATCGACCGGCCGGGGCCGGCGGATCTCGCGGGCGCCGCGCTGGTCGCGGCGGGCGTCGCGGTGGGGCTGCGGGCCCGGGTCGCCCCCCGTGAACCGGCGGTTTCCGAGCCCGTAACCTGTGAGGCAGCCCCCATCGGAATCGCGCGAGGATCTGCCTGAGATGCCTGAGTTCGACTACACCGACCTGCTGCCGCTCGGCCCGGACGAGACCGACTACCGGCTGCTGACCTCCGACGGCGTGTCCACGTTCGACAGCGGGGGCCGCGGCAAGCACAGCGGAAGGACGTTCCTGCAGGTCGAGCCCGAGGCGCTGCGGCTTCTCACCGAGACCGCGATGCGCGACATCGCGCACCTGCTGCGTCCCGCGCACCTCGCGCAGCTCCGCCGGATCCTGGACGACCCCGAGGCGTCCCCCAACGACCGGTTCGTGGCCCTGGACCTGCTGAAGAACGCGGGCATCGCGTCCGGCGGCGTCCTGCCCATGTGCCAGGACACCGGCACCGCGATCGTGATGGGCAAGCGCGGCCAGCACGTCCTGACGGACGGCGCCGACGAGAAGCACATCTCGCGCGGCGTGTACGACGCGTACACGAAGCTGAACCTGCGCTACTCGCAGATGGCGCCGGTCACGATGTGGGACGAGAAGAACACCGGCACCAACCTGCCCGCCCAGATCGAGCTGTACGCGGCGCCGGGCGACGCCTACAAGTTCCTGTTCATGGCCAAGGGCGGCGGCAGCGCGAACAAGTCGTTCCTGTACCAGGAGACCAAGGCCGTCCTGAACCCGAAGCGGATGCTGTCCTTCCTGGAGGAGAAGATCCGCTCGCTGGGCACGGCCGCGTGCCCGCCGTACCACTTGGCGATCGTCGTGGGCGGGACGTCCGCCGAGTACGCGCTGAAGACCGCCAAGTACGCGTCGGCGCACTACCTCGACACGATGCCCTCCCAGGGGTCTCCCCTGGGCCACGGCTTCCGCGACCTGGAGCTGGAGCTCCAGGTGTTCGAGCTGACGCAGAAGCTCGGCATCGGCGCCCAGTTCGGCGGCAAGTACTTCTGCCACGACGTGCGGGTGATCCGGCTGCCCCGGCACGGCGCGTCCTGCCCGGTCGCGATCGCGGTGTCGTGCAGCGCCGACCGGCAGGCCCAGGCGAAGATCACCGCGGAGGGCGTGTTCCTGGAGCGGCTGGAGACCGACCCCGCCCGGTACCTGCCCGACACCACCGACGAGCACCTGAACGACGAGGTCGTCCGGATCGACCTGAACCGGCCGATGGACGAGATCCGCGCCGAGCTCACCCGCTACCCGGTGAAGACGCGGCTGTCGCTGACCGGCCCGCTGGTCGTGGCCCGCGACATCGCGCACGCCAAGATCAAGGAGCGGCTGGACGCGGGCGAGCCCATGCCGCGGTATCTGCGCGACCACGCCGTCTACTACGCGGGCCCGGCCAAGACGCCGGAAGGCTACGCGTCCGGCTCGTTCGGCCCGACGACGGCCGGGCGGATGGACTCCTACGTCGAGCAGTTCCAGGCCGCCGGCGGCTCGCTGGTCATGCTCGCCAAGGGCAACCGCTCGAAGCAGGTCACCGACGCGTGCAAGGAGCACGGCGGGTTCTACCTCGGCTCGATCGGCGGCCCCGCCGCCCGCCTCGCCCAGGACTGCATCAAGAAAGTCGAGGTTCTGGAATATCCGGAACTGGGGATGGAGGCCGTCTGGAAGATCGAGGTCGAGGACTTCCCCGCGTTCGTCGTCGTGGACGACAAGGGCGAGGACTTCTTCGCCGACACCACCGGGCCCGTCCTCAGCATCGGCAGGCGCTGACCTCCGGAGGCTCCGGACGCCCCCCGGCGGCCCCCTGCGGAGGGCCGCCGGGGGCCGGTCCGCGAAGTTTCCCGCCAGTAGGTCACAGTATTGGGCCAAAAATCTAGTTCCTACTGAGGTCTCCCCGATGACCGCCTGGCCACTCCGGTATCTTTTCCGCCATGTCACAGTCAGAGCGCCTCGTTCTAGCGACGCGCTACCGGCTGGTCTCGGAAATAGGTCAGGGTGCCAACGGCACCGTCTGGAGAGGGCATGACGAGCTCCTCGATCGCGCTGTGGCGATCAAGGAGCTGCGGCTCCCCGAGGACCTCTCCGAGGACGACCGGGTGGTCTTCTACCGCCGTACCCTGCGGGAGGCACGCGCGCCGGCGCAGCTGCGCACGCACTCCATCGTCGAGGTGTACGACGTCGTCATCGAGCAGGGCCGGCCCTGGATCGTGATGGAGATGATCGAGGCGCCCAGCCTCGAGCAGCTCATCGAACGCTCGGGCCCGCTCCCGCCCGAACGCGTCGCGCACATCGGCCGCGCCCTCCTGGACGCGCTCAACACCGCGCACAAGGCCGGGATCGTGCACCGCGACCTCAAGCCCAGCAACGTGCTGCTGGACGGCGACAGGGTCGTGCTGACCGACTTCGGCCTCGCGTTCTCGTCCGGCTCGGCGAGCCTGACGAAGACGGGCCACTTCATGGGCTCGCCCGCGTACGTGGCGCCCGAGGTCGCCGCCGGGGAGAAGGCGACGCCCCGGTCCGACCTGTGGTCCCTCGGCGCGACGCTGTACGCCGCGCTGGAGGGCCGCCCGCCGTTCGAGCGCGAGAACGTGATGGCGACGCTGTCCGCGCTGGCGAACGAGTCGGCTCCGGCGCTGCAGAACGGGGGCCCGCTCACGCCCGTCATCACCGGGCTGCTGGAGAAGAACCCGACCCGCCGGCTCAGCCACGCCCGCGCGGTCGACCGGCTTGAGCGCGCCCTCACCGGGCCGCGGTCGAGCCGCCGGCCGCCGACGCCCCGGTACCGGATGATGGCGGTGATCGCGCTCGTCGGCGCGACCGTCGCCTCCTGCGGGATCGGCGCGACCGCGCTCATCGTCGGCATGATGCGGGAGAGCCCCGGGCCCTCCCCCACCGCCGCCGCCTCCCCGTCCACCCCGTCGGGCGGCGGCACCCAGGCCGCCGCGCCGCCCGGCGTGGAGAGCAGCACGCTCGTCGTGCGGGCCCGCACCGACAAGTGCAAGATCTTCGTCTCCATCCCCGGGGACTCGATCACCGTCCTGACCGACGAGCCGCTGCACCAGGGCGACCTGCGGCAGTACGACCAGCCGCGGCTCAACGCGGTGGTCTACGACGCGTCCGCCTGCGACGTCTGGGTGAACGGCAAGGAGGAGCCGGCCGGAAAGCCGGACGAGCGCAAGAACTACACCATCAACAAGGAGTGAGACGCCCCACCCCCGGGAATGCGGGAGCCACCTGACGGGCTGCCTTGAAGGACGGCCGACGATCCGAAGGGGAGGCTTCCATGTCCGAGCAGGGGTTCCGGGTCGAGCACGACTCCATGGGCGAGGTGCGGGTTCCGGCGGCCGCCAAGTGGCGGGCGCAGACCCAGCGCGCGGTGGAGAACTTCCCGATCTCCGGGCGGACGCTGGAGGCCGCGCACATCGCCGCGCTCGGCCAGATCAAGGCCGCCGCGGCGGTGGTCAACGCCGAGCTCGGCGTGCTCGACGGGGACGTCGCCGCCGCGATCGCCGAGGCCGCCCGGGAGGTCGCGGACGGCCGGTGGGACGGCGAGTTCCCCATCGACGTGTTCCAGACCGGGTCCGGGACGTCGTCCAACATGAACGCCAACGAGGTCGTGGCGACGCTGGCGCAGGAGCGGCTCGGACGGCCCGTCCACCCGAACGACCACGTGAACGCCTCCCAGTCGTCCAATGACGTGTTCCCGTCCTCCATCCACATCGCGGCGACCGCGGGCGTCCTGAACGAGCTGATCCCCGCGCTGCGGCATCTGGAGGCGGCGCTGGCGCGCAAGGCCGGCGAGTTCGCGACGGTGGTGAAGTCGGGCCGCACCCACCTGATGGACGCGACGCCGGTCACGCTCGGCCAGGAGTTCGGCGGGTACGCGGCGCAGGTCGGGTACGGCGTGGAGCGGCTCGCGGCCGTCCTGCCGCGGCTCGCGGAGCTGCCCCTCGGCGGGACGGCGGTCGGCACCGGCATCAACACCCCCGAGGGCTTCGCCGCCCGCGTCATCGCGGAGATCGCGCGGGCCACCGGGCTGCCGCTGACCGAGGCCCGCGACCACTTCGAGGCGCAGGGCGCGCGGGACGGCCTGGTCGAGGCGAGCGGCGCGCTGCGCACCGTCGCGGTCAGCCTCAACAAGATCGTCAACGATCTGCGCTGGATGGGGTCGGGGCCGCGCGCCGGGCTCGCCGAGATCCGGCTGCCCGACCTGCAGCCCGGCTCGTCGATCATGCCGGGCAAGGTGAACCCGGTGATCCCCGAGGCGGTGGCGCAGGTCGCCGCGCAGGTCATCGGGAACGACGCGGCGGTCGCGTTCGGCGGCGCGTCCGGCAACTTCGAGCTGAACGTGATGCTGCCGATGCTGGCCCGCAACGTGCTGGAGTCGATCACCCTGCTGGCGAACGCGTCCCGGCTGCTCGCGGACCGCTGCGTGGACGGCATCGAGGCCGACGCCGACCGGATGCGCGAGTACGCCGAGTCGTCGCCGTCGATCGTGACGCCGCTGAACCGCTACATCGGCTACGAGGAGGCGGCGAAGGTCGCCAAGCAGGCCCTCAGGGAGCGCCGGACGATCCGCGAGGTCGTGCTCGAACGCGGTTACGTGGACGACGGCAGGCTGACCGCCGAGCAGCTCGACGCGGCGCTCGACGTGCTCGGGATGACCGGCGCGGGCTGACCGGCCCGTCCCAGGAGCCCCGCTGGGCGCCCGGGACGTGCCAGGCCTGGATCAGTACCAGCCCACCGACTGGAAGTGCGACCAGCCTCCGCAGGGCGTCTTGTAGCGGTCCTTGATGTAGCCGAGGCCCCACTTGATCTGGGTGGTGGCGTTGTTCTGCCAGTCGGGGCCCGCGCTGGCCATCTTGGAGCCGGGCAGCGCCTGCGGGATGCCGTAGGCGCCGGACGGGTTGGCGGCGTGGGTGTTCCAGCCGCTCTCCCGGTCCCACAGGTTGACCAGGCAGCCGAACTGGCCGTCGCCGGTGAACCCGAAGCTCGGCATGAGCTTCTTGGCGATGGCCTGCGCCTCGCCCTTCGGCACCGGGTCGCCGACGGGGGCGCCGCCGCCCGTCTTCTTCTCGGGCGTCTTGGTCGGGATCGGCGTGCCCTTCGGGTGCAGGGACGGGCCCTTGCCGCCGTCCTCGCGCGTCGCGCGGGACGCGCGTTCGAGGGCGAGCTGGCGCCGCTGCTGCTCCAGGAGCTTCGGGTCGACCTTGGGCGCGGCGGCGTCCGCCGCCTGCCGGGTCGGCTGGACGGTCGCGCCGGCGTCGTCGCCGGAGCCGCCGGTCAGCGCGAGCGCGGCGGCCGCGCCGCCGCCGAGCACGACCGCCGCGCCCGCGGCGACCGCCGCGATCCGCAGGCCGGTGCGCCCGCCGGAGCCGCCCGCGCGGGACGGGGCGGCCGCGCGGCGGCCACGCGGGCCACGCGAGTTCGACGTGATCTCGTCCTGCGGCTCTCCGGCGCGCATCGGCTCGGACGCCATGCCGTGCGGCGCCCTGCCGTGGGGCGGCATGCCGCCGGGCGGCAGGCCCTGGAAGCCGAGGGTGTCACCGCCGGGGGCGCCGGCCTGGGCGCGGCCGGTGCCGGCGACCCGCACATCGTCCTCGTGCGGAGCGGGCTGCGCCTGCGGCGGCCCCTGGAAGGCCGGCTCGAAGGCGGCCATCGCGTCCACGACGGGGGCCGCGGGGTCGAAGTTCTGTCGATCGTCTCGCCTAGGGGACCCGTGATGGTCTCCGTACAAGGCGGTCCTTCCGACGGTCGCACGCGCATGGACACGCGTCCGAGCTGTTTCCACCCCCGGCCCGGCGGGCCGCCGGGGGTCGGGCGGCTCAGGGCCCGGTGCGGCGCCGTGTCCGGTGCGCGTCTCTCGGGGGCCGCGCTCCGGCCTGGCACCGCTCGGGGGTGCTTACGGGGAGACACAATGCCGGAGTCCGCGGGCTGCTTCGCAACCGAAACGAGACAAATGCGGTTCATGGGGCCGTTGTCAACTCCCCGGAATACCGCCGAAACCCGCACCCGGCCAGGGGTTCTCCGCCGCCGAGGGGACGAATGTGACCTTACTCACAACCGTACGGTATGAGGTTTGGCGATCACGCTCGGTAGGGGATAGGGCGGGTGTTCTGAGACACGAGACCCTGGCGGCCCGAGCCGGCCCGCCAGGGTCTCGACGTTCCCGCGCCGCTCGCTACGCGCCCACGTCGCCGAGCATGTCGGTGACCAGCTCGGCGATGGGCGAGCGCTCCGACCTGGTCAGCGTCACGTGCGCGAACAGCGGGTGGCCCTTCAAACGTTCCACCACGGCCGCGACCCCGTCGTGCCGCCCCACCCGCAGGTTGTCGCGCTGCGCCACGTCATGGGTCAGCACGACCCGCGACCCGGCGCCGATCCGCGACAGGACGGTCAGCAGCACGCCGCGCTCCAGCGACTGCGCCTCGTCCACGATCACGAAGGCGTCGTGCAGCGATCGGCCACGGATGTGCGTGAGCGGCAGGACCTCCAGCATCCCGCGGTCGAGGACCTCCTCGATGACCTCCGGCGTCGTCACCGCCGAGAGGGTGTCGAAGACCGCCTGGGCCCACGGCGACATCTTCTCGTTCTCCGAGCCCGGCAGGTAGCCGAGCTCCTGGCCGCCGACCGCGTACAGCGGGCGGAACACCACGACCTTGCGGTGCCGGCGCCGCTCCATGACGGCCTCCAGCCCCGCGCACAGCGCGAGCGCCGACTTGCCCGTGCCGGCCCGCCCGCCGAGCGAGACGATGCCGACGTCCTCGTCCATCAGCAGGTCGAGCGCGATCCGCTGCTCCGCGGACCGGCCGCGCAGCCCGAACACCTCCCGGTCGCCGCGCACCAGCTTGACGGACTTGTCCGGCAGCGTCCGGCCGAGCGCGGAGCCGCGCTCGGACAGCAGCCGCAGGCCCGTGTGGCAGGGCAGGTCCCTGGCCTCCTCCAGGTCGGCGCCGCCGGAGTCGTACAGCTCCTCGACGGCCGCGGCGGGCACCTCCAGCTCCCGCATCCCGGTCCAGCCGGACTCCACGACCGCCAGCTCCGCCCGGTACTCCTCGGCGGCGAGCCCGACCGCGGACGCCTTCACCCGCATCGGCAGGTCCTTGGAGACGAGCACGACGTCCCGCCCCTCGCGGGCGAGCCAGCCCGCCACCGACAGGATCCGGGTGTCGTTGTCGCCGAGCCGGAACCCGTCGGGCAGGACGCTCGGGTCGGAGTGGTTCAGCTCGACGCGGAGCGTGCCGCCCTGGTCGCCCTGCTGCCCCTCGACCGACACGGCCTCGTCCAGCCGTCCGTGCCGCAGCCGCAGGTCGTCCAGCGTGCGCAGCGCCTGCCGGGCGAAGTAGCCGAGTTCGGGGTGGTGTCGCTTGGCCTCCAGTTCGGAGATGACGACGATGGGGAGTACGACCTCGTGCTCGGCGAACCGGGTCAGCGCCCCGGGGTCGGCGAGCAGGACGCTGGTGTCGAGGACGTACGTGCGCCGGTCGCCTTCGGTGCGGGGGGACGTCCCCCCATACCCGGAACCTCGCGGAACGTCCGTTCCGGAGGTGTTCCCGGACGTGCCGGGACGGCGCGCGGAGGATGTGGCCACTCGATCTCCCTGACTCTGGGGAACCAACCGGTGGCGCGCAGGTCCGCCGCGGGGGCGGTGGTCCGCAGGGGACGGTCAGGTACCGTAGCGCCGGTGCCGCGCGGCGTAGGAGCGCATGGCCCGGAGGAAGTCGACCTTGCGGAAGTCCGGCCAATGGACCTCGCAGAAGTAGAACTCCGAGTGGGCGCTCTGCCAGAGCATGAAGCCGGAGAGACGCTGCTCCCCCGAGGTGCGGATGACCAGGTCCGGGTCCGGCTGGCCGCGCGTGTAGAGATGCTCCGCGATGTGCTCCACGTCGAGGGACTCGGCGAGTTCCTCGATGCTGGTGCCCCGGCTCGCCTGCTCGATGAGCAGTGAGCGCACCGCATCAGCGATCTCACGCCTACCTCCATACCCAACCGCGACGTTCACAATCAGGCCGGGAGCGCCGGATGTGGCCTCACCCGCGTCTTTCAGGACACGTGCGGTCTTGTCGGGCAGAAGGTCGAGGGCGCCGACGGGCTTGACGCACCAGCCGTCGGCGGCGAGCTTGCGGACGGTGTTCTCGATGATCTCCAGCAGCGGTTCCAGCTCGCCGGCGGGGCGGTTCAGGTTGTCGGTGGACAGCAGCCACAGCGTGACGACCTCGACCCCGGCCTCCGCGCTCCACTGGAGCAGTTCGGAGATCTTCTGCGCGCCGCGCTGGTGCCCGGTGTTGACGTCGGCCAGCCCCATCGACCTGGCCCAACGCCGGTTCCCGTCCAGTATGACGCCGACGTGCCGGGGGGTGATGTCGGTCGGGAGGTCGGCCTCGACCCGGCGCTCGTACAGCCGGTAGACGACGTCCCGGACGGCCGCGTACGGACCGCTGCGGCGCACGGCGGACACCAGCCGCCCGCCCTCGGCGGGACGGCGGCGCGCGCCCTCGCTCCGCCCGCCGCGCGGCATCGCGAAGCGCGGCTTTCCCGTACGCCGAACCCCCATGTGGGCTTCCCTTCGAGCGACCCGTCCCTGCCGGGAGGACGCTCAATTATGGCCCGGCGGCGACAGTTCTCCCGCCTGTTCCGATGAAGCCAGGTTAGTCCGGGGGGTGTCCGGAAGAGGGCGGTTCAGGCCTTGGGGCCGGCGGCGCGGGCCCGCTCGACGTACTGCAGCGCGGTGCGCAGCTCGGAGAGCCACTCGTCGGTGTTCTTGCCCACGAGCCGGACGCACCAGGCCAGCGCGTCGCTGCGGCTGCGGGCGACGCCGGCGTCCACGAGCGTGTCCAGGACGCGGCGCTCGGGCTGGCGCAACCGGGTCATGACCGGTACCGACAGGTGGGTGAACATCTCGCGCTCGCCGTCGCAGTCGACGCCCCAGGAGACCTTGTAGCCGAAGCGCTGCTCGGCCTCGCGCGCGATGCCGATGCGCCGCTCGCGGGTCTCCTCGCGGAAGCGCTGGACGTGCCCGGCGACCAGCCCGGCGCGTTCCGCGCCCGACACCGCCTCGGCGGCCGGCGGGACGGGCAGCCGGCCGATGACGCTCGCCTCCTCGCGGTCGACCACGACCTCGGGGGCGCCCTCGAACCACTCGTCCGGGAGCCGGCCGGAGAACCAGCCGCGCAGCTCCTCCGCCGCTTCCGTACTCATGTAATCAAAATTACAGCGTTCGGGTGCAATGGCGCCACCCCAACCGGATTGACAACAACATGGAGGCCGCCACGGTGCGGGTGCGTCGTGACCGTGCGAGTTGGCGGGTGTCGCCGCGGCCCCGGGTCAGCCGCCGATGGCGCCGGCGACCTTGCCGGCGGTCTTGGGGCTCACGCGGACGGCGCCGCGCATGTTGCGGGTGTAGACATTCTGGATCTGCACCACGGTGCCCCTGCGGGGGGCGGCGATCATCTTGCCGTTGCCCAGGTAGAGGGCGATGTGCGAGATGTAGCCGGGGGCCGTCGGGTCGTTCGCCCAGATGAGCATGTCGCCCGGCTCGGCCTTGCTGTAGGGGATGACCCAGCCGGCGCGGGCCTGGTCGGCGGCGACGCGCGGCAGCCTGATGCCGGCCTTGGCGAACGCGAACTGCATCAGGCCGGAGCAGTCGTAGCCGCCCTCGGCCTCGGACTCGCCGCCCCACACGTACGGCCAGCCGAGCCGCGTGTACGCCGCCTGGATCACCGTGCGCACCTGCTGCGCGGTCATGACCTGGCCGTTGGACGCGGGGGCGTTCTTCCCGGCCTCCGGGAAGTCGATCTCCGGATTGACCGCGACGGCCCTGGCCTGCTTGGGCAGCACCTTGCGGAGCTTCTGGATGAACGTCCTCGGCTCGGTCTTCGGGACGCTGATCAGCATCGCGTTGCCGCTCGGCATCCCGAGGGCCTGCGCGGTGGTGTGCGAGACGACCGCGTCGACGTCGCTGATGCCCATCGTCGCGTAGGCGCCGACGCGCAGCTGCGACTGGCGCTGCGTGCCGCCGACCGGGACCTGGCTGCCGAGCTGGACGCCGCCGTCGTTGCCCATCGTGAACGAGATCGCGACGTCGCCGGACGCCAGGTTGCGCCACAGCGCGTCCGACTTGGCGGTCGGCTTCGGCGTGTAGTTGCGGAACGTGGACGGGTTCACGCCCAACAGCCCGACCCGCTTGCCCGCGACCATGCCCTGCACGGCGTCCACGACCTCGACGCCCTTCACGCCCTTGGCGCCGCGGATCCGCTGGACGACGTCCGCGGGCAGCGTCGACGGGGCCGCCACCAGCACGTGCGGGCTGAGCCGCGCGCCGAGCGGCGCGACCGCCGTGGGCGACAGGTTGGTGCTGCCGGACGCGGCCACGTACCGGGCGCTCTTCGGGGCCTGCTGCTGGCGGGCGCCGGCGGGCTTGTCGTCGTGGGCGACGAGGACGGCCACGTTGGCGGCGAGGGTCGTGAGCACCGAGACGCCGATGATCGTCGGTAGGATCCGGCGGTTCGGCTTTCCCACTGCCACACTCCTCGAAGGTCGCCCTGCGCCCTGACCGTCCGGTATCCGACTATGGCTCAGCCGGCCGGCCACCGTCCAGATACCCGGGCCGCCACCCGGCACCCTCGCCTGTCGCGCTCCATAGGGTCAGGTCCGGCTTGACTACTCAGTGGTAACACCAAGCGATAACGAGATCAAGGTCACGTTGCCACAAAGTGGACCATCAGTCCAATTGCCCACGTAGCTCGCGGGTCAGCTCGGCCGTCGTCGTCACCGGCAGCCGGCACACGAACCCGCGGCACACGTACGCGGCGGGCACGCCGCCGACCAGGCCGCGGCCCTCCAGCAGCGGCACGCCCTCCGCGTCCGGCGGACCCGCGCTCACCACCGCGCCGGGCGCGGTCGCCATGAGCGCCGTCCGGTGCAGCGCCCGCGTGCGCTCGTCGTCCGGATCGCCGATCACCGCGATCTCCACCGGGCCCGTCGCGTGCGCCTCGGCCACGGCGAGCCCCCAGCCGGCGAACCGCGCGTGCTTCTCGGCGAGCGCGGCCGCCGGGGCCAGCGCCGCCTCGGCCGCCTGCCGGTGCCAGTCCGAGCCGGTCAGCGCGGCGAACGACAGCAGCGCCCCCGCCGCCGCGAACTGCCCCGACGGCGTCGCGTTGTCGGTCGGGTCCTGCGGGCGCCGGAACAGCCGCTCGGCGTCGTCGGCGGTGTCGTAGAAGCCGCCCTGGCCGTCGGCGAACCGTTCGAGGACGGTGTTCAGAAGCTCGCCCGCCAGCCGCACGTGACGCGGCTCCCCGGTGACGGCGTGCAGGGCGAGCAGGCCCTCGGCCACGTCGGCGTAGTCCTCCAGGACGCCGGAGTTGGCGCCGGGCGTCCCGTCCTTGGACGTGCGGGTCAGCCGCCCGTCGCGCTCGTGCACGTCGACCAGCAGCCGCACCACCTCCTCGGCCGCCCGGACGAGGTCGGGCCGGTCGAACAGCGCGCCGCACTCGGCCAGCGCGGCGACGGCGAGCCCGTTCCAGGCCGCCACGACCTTGTCGTCCCGCGCCGGAGGGATCCTGTGCGCGCGCGCCGACAGCAGGGCCGTCCGCACGCGCTCGTAGCGGTCGCGGTCCTCCGGATCGGCGAGGAGCTGCAGGACGGACGTCCCGTGCTCGAACGTCCCCGTCACCTCGAACAGGTCCTCCGCGAACGTGCCGTCCTCCTCGCCGAGCACCTCGCGGAGCCGCTGCGGCGTCCACACGTAGTACTTGCCCTCGACGCCCTCGCTGTCGGCGTCCAGAGCGGACGCGAGCCCGCCCTGGTCGGTCCGGAGGTCGCGCAGCATCCAGTCGCACGTCTCCAGCGCGATCCGCCGCGCGAACGGCGTCCCGGTGAGCCGCCACCAGTGGGCGTAGACCCGCGCCAGCAGCGCGTTGTCGTAGAGCATCTTCTCGAAGTGCGGGACGATCCACTGCGCGTCCACCGAGTAGCGCGCGAACCCTCCGCCGAGCTGGTCGTACATCCCGCCGCGGGCCATCGCCTCCAGGGTGTGCGACGCCATCGCGAGCGACTGCTCGCCGCCCGTCCGCGCGTGGTGCCGCAGCAGGAACTCCAGCACCATCGACGGCGGGAACTTGGGCGCGCCGCCGAACCCGCCGCGCGCCGCGTCGTAGGACCCGGCGAGCACCTTCACCGCGTGCGCGAGCTTGTCCTCGCCGGGCGCGCCCGTGCCGGCGAGGCCCGACCCCCGCGAGGTGAGCGCCGCGACGACCTGCTGCCCCTGCCCGACCACGTCGTCGCGCTGCTCCGTCCACGCCTTGTGGACGGCCTGCAGCAGCGCCCGGAACTGCGGGCGCGGGAAGTACGTGCCGCAGTAGAACGGATGCCCGTCCGGCGTCATGAACACCGTCATCGGCCACCCGCCCTGGCCCGTCATGGCCTGGGTCGCCTCCATGTAGACGGCGTCGATGTCCGGCCGCTCTTCCCGGTCGACCTTGATGTTCACGAACAGCTCGTTCATGACCCGCGCGGTCTCGTCGTCCTCGAAGGACTGGTGGGCCATGACGTGGCACCAGTGGCAGGCGGCGTATCCGACGGAAAGGAGAACGGGGACGTCGCGCCGGCGCGCCTCGGCGAGCGCCTCCTCGCTCCACTCCCACCAGTCCACCGGGTTGCCGGCGTGCTGGAGCAGGTACGGGCTGGTCGCGTCCTTGAGCCGGTTCATGTCCCCGATCCTGCCCGATCGGGCCCCCGGCTCACCCTCTAGGCGACGAGGTCGGCGAGGGCGGGCTCGATGGCGCGGTGGAAGGTGGGATAGGCGTAGATCATGTCGCGGAGCACGGCGGTGGGGGCCTCGGTGTGGACGGCGACGGCCAGGAACCCGAGGATCTCGCCGCCGGCCGGGCCGGCCGCGGTGGCGCCGACCAGGGTGCCCCACTCGGTGCTCTCGACGAGCTTGACGAAGCCGTCGTTGCCGGCCTTGTGGATCCAGCCGCGCGTCGACTCCGGGATCTTCGCCATGCCGGTGCGGACGGGCAGGTTCTGGTCGCGGGCCTGGGCCTCGGTCAGGCCGACCGACGCGACCTCCGGGTCGGTGAAGGTGACGCGCGGAACGGCGCGGTAGGAGGCCGGCGACCCCTCCTCGCCGAGGATGTCGCGGACGGCGACCGCCCCCTGGTACATCGAGACGTGCGTGAACGCGCCCATGCCGGTGATGTCGCCGATCGCCCAGACGCCGTCGGCGGCGCGCATGTGGCCGTCCACCGGGATGTGGCGGGCCGTCTCGTCCAGGCCGACGTGCTCCAGGCCGAGGCCCCTCAGGTTGGGGCGGCGGCCCGTCGCGACGAGGAGCCGCTCGGCGGACACCGACTCCTCCCCCAGGCGCAGCGTGAACTCGTCGCCGTCGTGCCCGGCGCCGGTGACCTCCATGCCGGTGCGGACGCCGATGCCCTCCCGCTCGAAGACGTCCCGGATGAGTTCGCTGGCCTCCGGCTCCTCGCTGAGGAGGAGACGGTCGGCCGCCTCCACGATGGTGACGCGGGCGCCGAACCGGGAGAAGACCTGCGCCATCTCGGCGCCGACGACACCGCCGCCGAGGACGAGCAGCGACGACGGGACCTCGGCGGCCCGCACGACCTCCCGGTTCGTCCAGAACGGGGTGTCCGCGAGGCCGTCGATGGGCGGGGCCACCGGGGCCGTGCCCGTGTTGAGGACGATGCCGCGGCGCGTCCGGAAGACCCGGCCGCCCACCGTGACCTCGTTCGGCGCGGTGATGCGGCCCTCGCCGCGCACCAGCGCCGCGCCCTTGCCGGTGAGGCGGTCGGCGGCGGCCGTGTCGTCCCACGCGTCGGTCGCCTCGTCCCGGATGCGGGCCGCGACCTGCGCCCAGTCGGGGCGGACGCGCGCCTCCCCCGCCATGCCGGTGACGCGGCGGCCCTCTTCGAGCAGCCCGGCCGCGCGCACCATCATCTTGGTGGGGACGCACGCGTAGTACGGGCATTCGCCCCCGACCAGCCGCGACTCGACGCCGACGACGGACAGGCCCGCCTCCGCCAGCCGCCCCGCGGCGTCCTCTCCCCCGGGTCCCAGGCCGATCACCACGACATCGACTTCCTCAGCCATGCCGTCAGTCCTGCCCACGTTCCGGCACGGCAAGTCGGCGCGCCGGCAGCGAAATCCGATCAAGGTCGTGGACGAGGGTGACCTCGCCGCCGAACACGGCGGACGCCTCGTCCGCGTAGCGGTGCTCGTCCTCGGCGGGGTACCGCTCGGAGAAGTGGGTCAGGACCAGGTGCCGGACGCCCGCCTCCGCCGCGACCGCGCCCGCCTGCGCCGCCGTGAGGTGCCCGTACTCGGCGGCGAGCGCGGCGTCCTCGTGCAGGAACGTCGACTCGATGACGAGCATGTCGACCCCGTCGGCCAGTTCGCGGACGCCGTCGCAGAGCCGGGTGTCCATGACGAACGCGACCTTCTGCCCCGGACGGGGCACGCTGCACTCGTCGAGGGCGACCGTCCGGCCGTCCGGCGCGGTGACCCGGCCCTCCTCCTGGAGCCGCCGGATCAGCGGCCCCCGGACGCCCCGCGCGTCGAGTTCGGCGGGCAGCATGGTGCGGCCGTCCGGCTCCTCCAGCCGGTACCCGTACGCCTCCACCGGATGCGACAGCCGCCGCGCGACCAGCGTGAACGGCGCGTCTCCGGTGTCGAGCGGCATCCGCTCGCCGGAGACGGGCCGCTCGCGGATCACGTCCGTGTCCCGGAAGGCGGCCGCGTGCCGCAGCCGCTCCCAGTACCGCGCGCCGCTCGCCGGGAACGCGGCGTCCACCGGGTGCTCGACGCCGTCGCGGGCGATGCGCTGGACGATGCCGGGCACGCCGAGGCAGTGGTCGCCGTGGAAGTGCGTCACGCAGATCCAGTTCACGTCGTTCGCGGAGACCCCGGCGCGCGCCATCTGCCGCTGCGTCCCCTCACCGGGGTCGAACAGCACGCCGTGGCCGTCCCAGCGCAGCAGGTACCCGTTGTGGTTGCGGGCCTTGGTGGGCACCGCGCTGGCGGACCCGAGGACGATCAGATCGCGAACCGACATCCCCCCATGGTGCCGCGCGAGGGAGCATGCAAGCGCTTGGTTATTCTGTGCGCGATACAGGCGAGCCAGGGAGGCCCCGTTGGCCGGGAGCAAGCGCGACAAGATCAAGATGACGCCTGAGGAGGTGGCGTCCTACCTCGCGGACAACTTCAAGGTCCAGGTCGCCACCGTCGGCAAGGACGGCGAGCCGCACCTCGTCACGATGTTCTACACGCTGTACGAGGGCAAGATCGCCTTCACCACGTACGAGGCGTCGCAGAAGGTGCTGAACCTGCGCCGCAACCCCACCATGACCTGCCTCGTCGAGGACGGCGTGGAGTACAACGAGCTGCGCGGCGTCGCCCTCTACGGCCGCGGCCTCGTCATCGAGGACCCCAAGCCGCGCAGCAAGGTCGGCATGGTCGTCGGCTCCCGGATGGCGGGCCTGCCCGTCCCCGAGCTCGGCGAGCCCATCGACCCCGTCATCGCCGAGGGCATCGAGCAGGCCATCGCCAAGCGCGTCCTCATCCTCATGGACCCCGACCGCGTGGTCAGCTGGGACCACCGCAAGGTCTGATCGCCCTGTCGACCCAGCGGGGCGACCCCCTGGAACCCCCGTCACGTGCCGGTCGGCATGCCCGGGCTCCGGTGGCCGCGGTTCAATCACCGGGGCGCTGACCGCCCAAGGGGTCGCGCCCCTGGGGCAGCACAGCGCGGAGTAGCGCGGCGGTCTCGGCGGCGTGGTCGGCGCGCTGGTGGGCGGCGTCGGCGATGTGGACGAACAGGGCCGCCTGCTCGTCGGCCGTGCCGTGCTTGCGGGCGATCTCCAGGGCCTGGCCGAAGAAGTTGGTGGCCGCGACCGGGCGGCGGGCGCGCAGGTACGCCTCGCCGAGGGTCGTCAGGGCGCGGACGCGGTTGCGGTCGTCGGGTTCGGGGAGGGCGGCGAACTCGTCGGGGAGCGGGCCGAGCAGCGCGATGGCGCGGTCGAGGTCGTCCGTCCTGATGAGGGCGCGGGCGAGGTCGTGGCGCGCCACCAGGATCGCGTGCGGGTCGCCGCCGTCCTCCGCCCGGTCGAGGCGCTCGCGCATGACGTCGGCGGCCTCCGACCAGCGTTCGCGGTCCAGCAGGGCGCGGCTGAGGGGTTCGGCTTCGGCGGCGCCGAAGCCGAGGGCGCGGTCGAGGAGGCGGCGGAGCGCGTCGTTGCGGCCGGCCTCGGTCTCCTCGCGCGCGGCGCGGTCGCGGGCGAAGTCGGCGACGGGCCCGGGGAGCCGGTACCGGCCGCCGGACGCGGTGACGAGCCCCTGCGCGGCCAGGGTCTCCAGCAGCTCGCGGGCCTCGGCCTCCGGAACGTCCGCGAGGGCGGCGGCCGCGGCGGGCCCGACGTCGTCGCCGGGCGGCAGGCTGAGCAGCCTGAGCAGCCGGGCGGCCGCCGGGGCGAGTTCCCGGTAGGCGTCCTCGAAGTTCGCGCGCACGTCGAGGGTCCTCCCCGGACGCGCCGGGATCCAACCCGGGCGGCCCGCCGCCGACGGTCCGCCGTCAGGCGTCGCCGGACGGCTTCTCGGCGGCGGCGCCGTTGCGCGCCGAGGCGGCGGCCTTCGCCTCCTGGGCGCGTTCCCACGCCTGCTGCTTCAGATCCGCCTCACGGGGCGCGTTGATCTTCTTCATCTGCTTGCCCATCGAGCGGATCAGGAAGACCGTCGCGACCAGGAGGGCGAGGAACACCGCGAAGCCGAGCAGGCCGGGGCTGACCGTGTCGTCGTTCAGCGGCATGGCGATGAGGGGCGGCATTACAGACACACCTTTTCCCGGATGCCGGCGAACAGGTCGTCCTCCGGCAGCTCGGTGTCGACGAGGGACCTGGCCAAATGGTAGTCCTCGGTCGGCCATGCCTCGCGCTGGACGTCCATCGGGACGGCGAACCAGGGGCCGTCGGGGTCGATCTGGGTGGCGTGGGCGAGGAGGGCGCGGTCCCTGGTCTCGAAGTGGTCGGCGCAGGGGACGCGCGTGGTCACGTCCCACTTGGCGCCCCGGTCGCCCTCTTCGTCGAACCGCTTGATCCAGTCGCCGTAGGGCGACTCCAGGCCGGCGGTCTCCATCGCCTTGTGGAGGGCCAGGATGCGGGCCTTGCTGAAGGTCATGTGGTAGTAGAGCTTGAGCGGCTGCCAGGGCTCGCCCGCGCCGGGGTACCGCTCGGGGTCGCCCGCGGCCTCGAACGCCTCCACCGACACCTCGTGGCACTTCACGTGGTCGGGGTGGGGGTAGCCGCCCTTCTCGTCGTACGTGAGCATCACGTGGGGGCGGAAGTCGCGGACGGCCCGCACCAGGGGCTCGGACGCGGTCTCCAGCGGCTCCAGCGCGAAGCAGCCCTCGGGGAGCGGCGGCAGCGGGTCGCCCTCGGGGAAGCCGGAGTCGACGAAGCCGAGCCAGCTCTGCCGGACGCCCAGGATCTCGCGGGCCCGCGCCATCTCGTCCTCGCGGACCTTGCCGATGTCGGCCTTGATCTCCGGGCGGTCCATCGCCGGGTTCAGGATGTCGCCGCGCTCCCCGCCGGTGCAGGTGACGACGAGGACCTCGACGCCGTCCGCGACGTACTTGGCCATCGTGGCCGCACCCTTGCTGGACTCGTCGTCGGGGTGGGCGTGCACCGCCATGAGCCGCAGCGGCTCATCGCCGCCGCCGCACGGCAGGTCGAGCGTCGTACCGTCGATGACCTCGGACACGGATCTTCCTTTCGGACTCTCGTGGCGCCCCCCGGTTCGAGGCACGCGCCGGCACAGACGAGAATTGTCCCTGACAACATCCGCACACCGCACGGAGATTCCCCGCCATGACGACGAGCGTGTCGAAACCAGCGGCGCCCGCCGAGCCCCGGCGGGGCCGGCTCGGGATGGTGATCGCCGGTCTCCTCGCGGCGCTGATGGCGGCGGGCATCGGGATTCTCGCCGCGCACGCCGGGCAGACTCCCGGGATCGTTCCGCAGGCCGTGTCCTACGACATCACCGACACCTCGGTGGTGATCAACTACACGGTGGCGAAGGAGTCGGGCGACGAGGTGCGCTGCACGGTCGACGCCTACGACACCGAGTTCGTCGTCCTGGCGAAGAAGGAGGTCTCCGCGCCGGCCGGGAAGTCGGGCGTGAAGGGGACCGAGACGCTCGTGACGCCGCGGCGGGCGACCGGCGCCCGGATTCACGACTGCCGCAAGGTGTGAGCCGCCGGAACGGGGCGCGGGGACGGTGAACCGCGAACCCCGATTGACGGATTGCGGACGCCGAGTTCAGGGAACCTTTACCCGCACACACCGGATAGGCTAGAGGTTTCACCCGGCCGCACTTCATGTCGATGTGACACCCACCCGCGTGGGCGGGTGAGGATCGCACCATGTGGATGAGGAGTACCCGTGACCGAGACCCGCGCTGACAACGTCACCTGGCTGACCCAGGAGGCGTACGACCGGCTCAAGGCTGAGCTGGACCATTTGTCGGGCCCGGGCCGCATCGAGATCGCTCAGAAGATCGAGGCGGCGCGGGAGGAGGGCGACCTGCGCGAGAACGGCGGCTACCACGCGGCCAAGGAGGAACAGGGCAAGATCGAGGGCCGCATCCTGCAACTCCAGGGCATCCTGGAGAACGCGCGCGTCGGCGAGGCTCCGCGGACCGAGGGGGTCGTCGGACCCGGCATGACCGTCACGGTCTCCTTCGAGGGGGACGACGAGGAGGTCACCTTCCTGCTCGCCTCCCGCGAGGAGGTCGGCGCCCCCATCGACGTCTACTCCCCGAAGTCGCCCCTCGGCGCCGCCATCGACGGCAAGAAGGTCGGCGACAAGGCCACCTACAACCTCCCCAACGGCCGTTCCATGACCGTGGAGATCATCGACGCCACGCCCTACGGCGCCGCATAGCCACGCAGAAGCCGACGGCCCTCGCGCGATGCTCCGAGCACCCGCGGGGGCCGATTGCTTTCACGCGGCCGGCGGCCCGCTCCTACGCGGTGTCCTCTGACGTGTCCTCCGCGGGCCGGGTTGCGCCCGGGTCGCCGGCGGCGGCGCGGACGAGCGGCAGGGTCCGGTACGGGATCTGGGTGGCGAGGGAGATCACCGAGGACGCCCGCTCCACGCCCGCCACGTCCACGATGACGTCGATGACGCGCTGCAGGTCGGTGTTGCTGCGGGCGACGATGCGGCAGAGCATGTCGCCGGGTCCGGTGATGGTGTGCGCCTCGATCACCTCGGGCACCTGCGCGAGCCGGGCGGCGACCGGGTCGTGCCCGCCCGCCTGCCGGAGCTGCAGGGTGACGAAGGCGGTCACGCCGTAGCCGAGCGCGGCCGGGTCGATCTCCGGGCCGAAGCCGGCGACGACGCCGTCGCGGGCGAGCCGGTCGAGCCGCGCCTGGACGGTGCCGCGCGCCACGCCGAGCCTGCGGGACGCCTCCAGGACGCCGACGCGCGGTTCGGCGGTGAACATGCCGATCAGCCGGGCGTCCAGGTCGTCGATCGGCACGGCGCCTCCAGTGATCGTGGTCACGATGTACAGGGATACCGGTCGGTACCTCGGTTCACTGTACAGATTGTCCAGTGATTCAAGCCACCCTTGCGCACCTTGTAGCCGTATGTCGAGATTGGTTGGCATGGATGAGTTTCCGGTCAAGGGTATGGACGCCGTCGTCTTCGCCGTCGGCAACGCCAAACAGGCCGCCCACTACTACTCGACCGCGTTCGGGATGCGCAGGGTCGCCTACCGGGGCCCGGAGAACGGCAGCCCCGACGAGGCGGTGCACGTGCTGGAGTCGGGCGGCGCCCGGTTCGTGTTCCGCGGCCCGGTGAAGGCGGGCACGGAGATCGGCCGGCACATCGCCGAGCACGGCGACGGGGTCGTCGACCTCGCGATCGAGGTCCCGGACGTGGAGCACGCCTACCGGTACGCGCTCGCGAAGGGCGCGACGGGCCTGGAGGAGCCGCACGTCCTGGAGGACGAGCACGGGAAGGTGACCGTCGCGGCGATCGCCACCTACGGCGAGACGCGGCACTCGCTGGTCGACCGCTCCAACTACACGGGCCCGTACCTGCCGGGATTCGAGCCCGCCGAGCCCATCGTCGAGCCGCAGGACAAGCGGTGCTTCCAGGCGATCGACCACTGCGTGGGCAACGTCGAGCGCATGGACGAGTGGGCCGACTTCTACCACCGCGTCATGGGCTTCACCGACATGGCGGAGTTCATCGGCGACGACATCGCGACCGAGTACTCGGCGCTGATGTCGAAGGTCGTCGCGGACGGCTCCCGCAAGGTCAAGTTCCCGCTGAACGAGCCGGCGGAGAGCAAGCGCAAGTCGCAGATCGACGAGTACCTGGAGTTCTACGGCGGGCCGGGCGTGCAGCACATCGCGCTCGCCACCAACGACATCCTCGCGTCGGTCGACCGGATGCGCGCCGCCGGGGTGGAGTTCCTGGACAGCCCCGACTCCTACTACGAGGACGCCGAGCTGCGCGAGCGCATCGGCGAGGTGCGGGTGCCGATCGACGAGCTGCGCAAGCGCCGCATCCTGGTCGACCGGGACGAGGACGGCTACCTGCTGCAGATCTTCACCAAGCCCGTCCAGGACCGTCCGACCGTGTTCTTCGAGCTGATCGAGCGGCACGGCTCGCTGGGCTTCGGCAAGGGCAACTTCAAGGCCCTGTTCGAGGCGATCGAGCGCGAGCAGGAGCGCCGCGGCAACCTGTGACGCCCGAGCCGCGGGGACTCGGGGCCCGGTCCCGGACGCCGCCCGCGTCCGGGGCCGGGCCTTCGCCGTGACCTGGGCGTGGCCGGTAGCGGGCACACTGTGGGGGCATGAGCGAACCGCCGCAGAACCCCCAGCCCCCGGACGGCGGCTGGAAGGCCCCCGACTCCCGGCCCGCCGCCGAGGACGCGCCCGCACCGGAGACCCCCGCCGACGAGACGCCTCCCCCGCCCGACCGTCCGCCGCCCTACCAGGGCACCTACGGCGCCCAGCCCGGCCCGGCGGCTTCCCCGGCGGCTCCCCCGGCGGCCGGTTACGGCCAGCCCGCCTACGGCCAGCCGGGGTACGGCCAGCCGCTCCCCCAGGCGCCGCCGCTGCCCGGCTACGGGGCGCCCGGCGGTCCGCAGAACGAGCTGGCCGGACGCCTCGCCCGGCTCGGCGCGGGCATCCTGGACAGCATCATCCTCGGCATCGTGGCCGTCCCGGCGGCGCTGGTCGCCATCCGCTGGGACAAGCTGACGGAGTCCGCGGAGTCCGGTGAGCCGATCACCGACCCGACGGAGCTGTACAACATCCCGGTGCTCCTGGGCGGGTACCTGGTCGTCTTCATCCTGGGCTTCGGCTACTTCACCGTCGGGCACGCCAGGTGGGGGCAGACGATCGGCAAGAAGGCGTTCAGCATCCGCGTGGTGAAGGCCGCCGACCTGTCCGCCGTGACGTGGGGGCAGTCGATCGTCAGGGAGGCGGTCGTCTACGCCATCAGCATCGTCACGGTGGTGCTCAACTTCCTGACGCCCGCCGCGGGGATCCTCGGGCTCGTCGGCCTGATCGACAACGCCTGGATCCTGTGGGACGAGCGGCGCCAGGCACTGCACGACAAGGCCGCCGGGACGGTCGTGATGAAGGCGACGCCGTGGACGCCGAACCCGTACGCCCGCACGGCGCCGCCCGGCCAGGCGGACGGCCCCGGCACCGTCTGATCCTCCGAATACGGGAACAATTCGGGCGGCCCCCGGACGCGGCGATGTTTGGACGGCGATGCCGTGGCCACGCTGTCGGCATGACGCAACCGCCGAGAGACCCCGCGTCCGGGGGAGAGCCGGAGGAGAACCGGCCGCAGGGACACGAGGAGCCCGGACGCCCGGGACCCTACGAGGGGCAGCCGTACGGCGGCCTGCCGCGGTACGGCGACCGGCCCCACGAGCAGCAGCCCCCGGGCGGTCAGCAGCCCTACGGGGAACAGCCCTACGGCGGTCAGCAACCTTACGGAGGGCAGCAGCCCTACGGAGGCCAGCAACCGTACGGAGGCGAGCAGCCCTACGGGGAGCAGCAGCCCTATGGCGGCCAGCCGCCCTATGGGAGCCGGCCCGCCTACGGAAGCGTGCCGGGCTACGGCGCCCCGTCCGGCGAGCTGGCGAGCCGGTGGGCGCGCCTGGGCGCGGGCATCATCGACCTCATCATCGTCGGGATCGTGGCGGGCATCATCTCGATCCCGTTCATCAACTGGGACCGCGTCTTCGACCCGGAGCCCGGCACGTCGGTCTACAACGGCGCCCAAGTCGGGACGAACGCCATCAGCGTCGTCATCGCTTTCCTCTACTTCTGGCTGATGCACGCCAAGTGGGGGCAGACGCTCGGCAAGATGCTGCTGCGCATCCGCGTCGTCCGCGACGACGACGGGCAGGCGATCAGCAACGGGCAGGCGCTCGGACGTTCGGCGTTCTACAGCGTCCTGGGCGGCATCTGCGGCTGCATCGGCCTCATCGACATCCTGTGGATCCTGTTCGACTCGCGTAAGCAGGCGCTCCATTGCAAGGTGGCGCACACCGTCGTCGTCAAGGCCGGACCCCATCTGCCGAACCCCTACGACTACCGCTGACGCGGTCGCAGGCGGGCACCGAGTTGCCCGGCGGGGCCGGTACGGGCAGGCTGGGCGGGTGCATATGGCCGGAAATTCCCCCAGTCCCCGCCCGCTCGGGTCGCGGGCCGTCCGCGGCGCCGCGGGACTGGCCGCCCTCGCCGTCGCGGGGTCGCTGACCGCAGCCTGTCAGTTCCCCGTCCGCGACGACGACCCGGGCGGGCCCGGCGAGTCGCCGAAGGGCGCCGCGACCGGGCCGGCGGGCCCGACCACCGCGGGCGACGCGTACGTGCCGGGCGACGGCAACGGCGGCTACGACGTCCAGCACTACGGGCTGAAGCTGACCATCACCCCGGACGGGCCGAAGCAGCTCGACGGCACCGCGACGATCACCGCGACCGCGACCGCGCAGCTCGCCCGCTTCAACCTCGACCTGACCGGCCTGGACGTCGCCTCCATCGAGGTGGACGGCGCGCCGGCGCGGCAGCAGCGCGCGGGCAGCGAGCTGGAGGTCACCCCGGCCAAGGCGCTCGAGAAGGGCGCGAAGTTCACCACGGTGGTCAAGTACTCGGGGACGCCGCGGCCGGTGTCGGACCCGGTGCTCGGGAAGTACGGCTGGATCCGCACCTCCGACGGCGTGTTCGTGGCGTGCCAGCCGAGCGGCGCGCACACCTGGTTCCCGAGCAACGACCATCCGAGCGACAAGGCCACGTTCGACTTCGAGATCACGGTCCCGCAGGGGCTGACGGCGATCGCGAACGGGGAGCCCGAGACGCCGCCGACGGGGACGGGCGGGACCCCGGGCGTGCCGGGCGCGCCGACCGGCCCCCCGGCCACGGACGGCCCCGGCGTCGTCCCGGTCGCCCAGCACGGCGAGGCCCGGCGGGCGGTGACGACGTCGAAGTGGCGCGTCAAGAACCCGATGGCCACCTACCTGGCGACCGTCGACGTCGGCCGGTTCGCGGTGGCGACGGGCAAGACGCGGAGCGGCATCCCGGTGATCACCGCGGTCGACCCGTCGGTGCCCGCCGTGAGCCTCGACCAGTTCCACAGGCTGAACGCCGACGTCACCGACGAGTGGTCGAAGCTGTTCGGCCCGTACCCGTTCTCCTCCACGGGAGGGCTGATCGACAACGCCGATGTGGGCTTCGCGCTGGAGACGCAGACCCGCCCGGTGTACGGGGCGTTCGGCCTGCAGCCGACGATCGTCGCGCACGAGCTGGCGCACCAGTGGTTCGGCGACAGCGTCAGCCTCACCCGCTGGCAGGACATCTGGCTGAACGAGGGCTTCGCCACCTACGCCGAGTGGCTGTGGGACGAGAAGAGCGGCGGCCAGACCGTCCAGGAGCACTTCGACGAGGCGTACAACGGGCTGGGCGGGAACGAGCTGTGGGACGTCCCGCCGGGGAACCCGGGACGCAAGCAGATGTTCGGCCGCTCGGTGTACGACCGGGGGGGCATGACGCTGGTCGCGCTCCGCGACCGGATCGGCGAGGACACCTTCTACAGGCTCCTCCAGGCATGGACGAAGCAGCGCGGGCACTCCAGCGGCACCACCGAGCAGTTCGTCGCGCTGGCGAACAGGGTGTCGGGCAAGAAGCTCGACGCGTTCTTCGACGATTGGCTCTACCAGAAGGGCCGTCCCGCGAAGTGACGGTCTGACCATTGCTGGAAGAACACCGCGTCCAAGCTGATTCGATACCAAATCGCGCTTGTTCCGGCCGACCCTCGCGAGAAAGTCTTGATCGCGGTTGTGACGGCTTACCGAGGTAACCGAGGACGAGGTCGATGAGCAGAACTCCACGAGCCCTGGCCGCCCTGTCGCTGGGCGTCGCCGCGAGCCTCGCGGTGACCGCGGCGCCCGCGGGCGCCGACACCGCGCGGTTCACCCCCGGCGCGCCGGGGGCCGGCGACCCCTACTTCCCCGACATGGGCAACGGCGGCTACGACGTCGCCCACTACGACATCGGCCTGAAGTACGACCCCGCGACCAAGGGGATCCAGGCCGTCACCGAGATCAAGGCGACGGCGACGCAGAACCTGTCCCGGTTCGACCTGGACTTCCTCGGCCCGCTGAAGATCTCCTCGCTGCGGGTGGACGGGCGGAAGGCGTCCTTCGCGCGGACCGGCGCCCAGGAGCTCGTGATCACGCCGCCCAAGGGCCTGCGCAAGCACCGGCACTTCACGGTGACGGTCGCGTACTCGGGCGTCCCGCAGACGATCGACGACGCGACGCTCGGCACGTCCGGCTGGGTGCCGACGCCGGACGGCGCGGTGATGCTGAACCAGCCGTTCGGCGCCGCCACCGTCTACCCGGTGAACGACCACCCGACCGACAAGGCGACGTACACGTTCACGCTGTCGGCGCCGGAGGGCCTCACCACGCTCGCCAACGGCGACCTGCGCGCGACCCGGACCCGGAACGGCTGGACGACCACCCGCTGGGACGTCCGCAACCCCATGGCCAGCGAACTCTCGATGCTCGCGATCGGCAGGTACGACGTCCGCACCGGACGGACGAAGGCGGGCGTCCCCAACCTGACCGCCACCGACCACGCGATGGCCATCAAGCCGGACGACGCGCAGAAGTTCCACGACCAGACCGCCGAGGTCACCGACTTCGAGGACGGCGTCTTCGGCCGCTACCCGTTCACCTCGACCGGCGGGATCGTCGTCAAGGCGGGCGTCGGCTACGCCCTGGAGACGCAGGGCCGCCCCGTGTACGACCTGGGACGCCGGCCGGGCGCCATCCCCAGTGGCGGCCTCCTCGCGCACGAGCTGGGCCACCAGTGGTTCGGGGACTCGGTGTCCCCCGCCAAGTGGGCCGACATCTGGCTGAACGAGGGCTTCGCGACGTACTCCGAATGGCTGTGGGCCGAGCACGCGAGCGGCACGCCCGTCCAGCAGAGCTTCGACGACGTGTACGCGACCCCGGCGAGCGACGACCTGTGGACGGGCAAGGTCTCCGACCCGGGCCGCGACCACATCTTCGACGGGCTCGTGTACGACCGCGGCGCGATGGCCGTCCACGTCCTGCGCGCGACCATCGGCGACGAGGACTTCTACCGGCTGCTCAAGGCGTGGCCGGCCGCGTACCGGTACGGCAACGCCTCGACGGCGGACTTCGTCCGCTTCGCCGAGCGCCTCTCGCACGAAAACCTGGACGCCTGGGCCAAGGCGTGGCTGTACTCCGAGGGCAAGCCGACGCTCTGAGCCGGGTCAGCTCAGGGTGAGGGTGTAGCCCTTCTCGCGCAGGCGGCCGATCACGTCTTCGGAGTGGTCGGCCCCCCGCGTCTCCAGGTGCATGAGGACCTCGGCCTCCTCGACGTGGAGGCGGGCCGCGACGCGCTCGTGCATCACGTCCAGGACGTTGACGCCCAGCTCGGCGAGTTCGCTCAGCAGTGTCACGAGGGCGCCGGGACGGTCCTTGAGCCGGCACCGGACGACGAGGTACCGTCCGGCGCCGGCGAGGCCGTGCCGCAGCACCTTCGACAGCAGCAGCGGGTCGATGTTGCCGCCGGACAGCAGCACCACGACGGGCGGCTCGACCGCGTACGCGTGCTCCAGCATGGCCGCGACGCCGGCCGCCCCGGCGGGCTCGACGACCTGCTTGGCGCGTTCGAGGCTCAGCAGCAGCGCCTGCGAGATGGACTCCTCGGTCACGGTCACGACGGCGTCCACGAGCTCGGTGAACAGCGCGAAGGTGAGGTCGCCGGGGCGTCCGACGGCGATCCCGTCCGCCATGGTCGGCTCCACCTCGATCTGGACCGGCCTCCCGGCGGCCAGCGACGGCGGGAACGCCGCCGCGCGCTTGGCCTGCGCGCCCAGGATCTTGATCTCCCGGCCGCCGGCCTCCTTCGCCGTGCCCTTGGCCGCCGCCGCGATGCCGGCCAGCAGCCCGCCGCCGCCGACCGGCGCCACGATCGTCCGGACGTCCGGGCACTGCTCCAAGAGCTCCAGCCCGATCGTGCCCTGCCCGGCGACGACGTCGGGGTGGTCGAACGGGTGGATGAACACGGCGCCGCACTCCTGCGCGTACTTCTGCGCGGCGACGAGGCAGTCGTCCACGGTCGGGCCCGGGAACACGACCTCGGCGCCGTAGCCGCGCGTCGCGGCGATCTTGGGGAGCGGGGCGCCGGCGGGCATGAAGACCGTGGCCTTGCAGCCGAGCATCGCCGCGGCGAGCGCGACGCCCTGCGCGTGGTTGCCGGCGCTGGCCGCGACGACGCCGCCGGCCCGCTCGGCCTCGCTCAGCCGGGCGATCCGCACGTACGCGCCGCGGATCTTGAACGAGCCAGTGCGCTGCAGGTTCTCGCACTTCAGCAGGACGGGCCCGCCGATCAGCTCGGACAGCACCCGGGACGGGATCAGGGGGGTGGGTACGGCGACCTCGCTGAGCAGGTCTTGCGCGGCTCGGACGTCGTGGACGGTGACGGTGGTCATCGTCCGATCCTCGCACCGCCGCAGAGCGCCCCGCGCTCAGCCCGCACTCAGCCCGCACTCCAGTAGCGATCTTGGGCGTGGACGAGGGCGGCGGCGCCGACGAGGCCGGCGGTCTGCCCGAGCGCGGCCGGGACGACCCGGGCGCGGCGCGCGAAGTCCATCCGGGCATGCGCGCGCAACGCCTCGCCGAGGGGGTCGAACAGCAGCGCGCCGGCCTGGGAGAGGCCGCCGCCGATCGCGACGACCTCCAGGTCGCACAGGTGCGTCGCGGACGCGATCGCGATGCCGAGGGCGCGTCCGGCGCGGCGCATCGCCGCCCCGGCGACCGGGTCGCCGCGGCGCGCGTCGGCGGCCAGCTCGACGCCGGTGGCGTCGGAGCCGCCCGGCCGCCCGTCCGGCCGCCAGCCCTGCTCCCGCGCCCACGCCACCAGTCCCGGGCCGCGCGCGATCGCCTCCAGGCAGCCGCGCCCGCCGCAGGCGCACGGCGGCCCGCCGGGATCGACGACGACGTGGCCGATGTGCCCGGCGTTGCCGCTCGCGCCGTTGACGAGGCGGCCATCGAGGATCAGCCCGCCGCCGACGCCCGTGGACACCACCATGCCGAGGACGTTGCCGTGCCCGCGACCCGCGCCGCGCCAGTGCTCCCCGACCGCCACGCAGATCGCGTCGTTGTGGATGCGGACCGGCAGGCCCGGGTGGCGGGCGCGGAGCCGCTCCCGCAGCGGGAAGCCCCGCCACGCCGGGATGTTCAGCGGGGACACCTCGGCGGCGGGCCACGTCATCGGCCCGCCGCAGCCGACACCGACGCCCGCGAGGGGCGGGTCGCCGGCGCCCGCGACGAGCTTGGCGAGCAGCGCGTCCAGGGCCTGCCACAGCTCCTCCCCGCCGACACCCGGCTCGTTCGGCGTGGGGACGCGGTCCTGAGCGGTGACGCGCCCCTCCGGGTCGACGAGGGCGGCGGCGAGCTTCGTCCCGCCGATGTCCACGGCGAGGACGTGCGACGGCCTCAAAGGGGGTCCCCCGGCCTGCCGAACGCGAGGATCGACGCGGTGAAGCCGTGCACGTGGTTGCGTCCGGCGACCGGGCCGATCTCGCCCGCGGCGAAGAACCCGCCGATCCCGGCCGGGCCGAACGCGCGGTCGAGCACCTTCGCGTCATGGTCGGAGTCGGGGAACATCGCCTGGCCGCGCCCGTTGCAGGAGAACAGCAGCGCGCCCTCCACCGGGGCGAGGTCGAAGCGTTCGAGGAGGGCGGCGAGGTCCCCCTCGGCGGCGCCGGCGTCCCGGACCTGGAACCGGACGGTGCGGCCCACGTCCACGACGTCGCCGATCGCGATGGCGCCGCTGTCGGTGTCGGCCCCCACCACGCCGCGCACGAGGAAGTCGCCGTGCTCGTGCTCGTCGGCGTACTCGTCCATCGCGACGCCGATGAGCAGCCCGCGCCCGGCCAGTTCCTGCTCCTCCTCCGGCAGCCCGAGGACGATCTGCTCCAGCTTCTCCAGCGCGGGGACGCCCGCGAGCTCGTAGAGGACGTTCTCCTCGGCCTTCGTCACCACCATGTCGGGCCCGATCGGGCGGGCGCCCTGGCTGACCACCGTCGCGGCGGCCACGGACCCGCCGATGACCACGCCGACGGCGCCGTCCCGGTAGACCTCGCCGCCGACGAACAGGCGCGCCTCGCCGTGCCCCTCGACGAGCCCGCTGTCGCCGATCCCGCCGCCGGGGCCGCTGCCCTCCGCGAGCCCGCCGACGAGCGGCAGGCCGGGCAGCGCCTCGTCGGAGCGCTCCACGAACGCGTCCACGGGGAAGCTGTACGGGTCGGCCAGCAGCACGCCGACCACGTCGTCGTCCTGCCCCTCCGGCATGCCGACCACGACGAGGCGGTCGTCGGCCTTGAGGGTCTCCAGCCGGAAGGCGTCGAGCCGCGCGCCCGGCAGCACCGCCGCCCACGCGCTGACGGCGCCGCGCTCCTCCACCCCGCGCCCGGCGCCGATCACCCCGGAGGCGCTGCAGCCCAGCAGCATCGCGGGGCCGGCCGCCCGCTCCGCGGCCATGGCCGCCGCCTCGATCTCGTCCGGGTCGTCGCCCGTCACGAACACGCACACCAGGTCCGGCGCCGCGCTGAGCGGGGCGAGCGCCTGCTCGACCGCCGACGCGGCGGCACTGGACAGATCGGGCCCGAGGGCCAGGCCATCACCGAATCGCGCCATCGGCGCCGCCTCCCTCACCGTATAGACGGGATAGACCGATTAGACCGATTGGACCGACACCGTGCTTCACACCTCCAGTCTCCCCCGCGGCGCGCCGTCCACCCAAACACTGGCGGGACGGGCATGGCGGGACGAATTTCCGGGCGGGCACGAATCGCCGGGGAGGGTGCGATGACGCGCACCCGCGACGTAGTGTCGATCGCGTGCGTCCATCCACACCACGCGAATCCACTCTGGCCGAGCTGCGCAACAGCGGCCACGTCCAGCTCACCGTGAAGGCCGAGATCCGCCGCAACCTGCTCGACCGGCTGCGATCCGGCGAGCCGCGCTTCCCCGGCATCCTCGGGTTCGACGACACCGTCCTCCCCCACCTGGAGCGCGCCCTGCTCGCCGGGCACGACCTGGTGCTGCTGGGCGAGCGCGGCCAGGGCAAGACGCGGCTGATCCGCACCCTCGCCGGGCTGCTGGACGAGTGGACCCCGGTGGTGGCGGGCTGCGAGATCAACGACCACCCGTACGCGCCGGTGTGCGTGCGCTGCCGCCGCCTCGCCGCCGAGACGGGCGACGAGCTGCCGGTGGAGTGGCTGCACCGCGACGACCGGTACGGCGAGAAGCTCGCCACCCCCGACACGAGCGTCGGCGACCTCATCGGCGACGTCGACCCGATCAAGGTCGCCGAGGGCCGCACGCTGGGCGACCCCGAGACCGTGCACTTCGGGCTCGTCCCGCGCACCAACCGCGGCGTCTTCTCCATCAACGAGCTGCCCGACCTCGCCGAGCGCATCCAGGTGGCGCTGCTCAACGTGCTGGAGGAGCGGGACGTGCAGATCCGCGGCTACGCGCTGCGGCTGCCGCTGGACGTGCTGCTCGTCGCGTCCGCCAACCCCGAGGACTACACCAACCGCGGCCGCATCATCACCCCGCTGAAGGACCGCTTCGGCGCGGAGATCCGCACCCACTACCCCCTCGAACTGGACGCCGAGCTGGCGCTCATCCGGCAGGAGTCCGACTTCGCCGACCTCGCGGGGCTGCCCGCCGAGGTGCCCGACCACCTGATCGAGGTGATCGGGCGGTTCACCCGGCTCGTCCGGGAGTCGACGGCGGTGGACGCGCGGTCCGGCGTCTCGGCGCGGTTCGCGCTGGCGGGCGCCGAGACCGTCGCGGCGGGCGCGGTGCGCCGCGCCGCGCTCACCGGCGAGGAGCGCGCCGTCGCGCGGGTCTGCGACCTGCACGCGGTCGTGCCGTCGCTGATGGGCAAGGTCGAGTTCGAGGTCAGCGAGGAGGGCCGCGAGCAGGAGGTGCTGGAGCACCTGCTCCGCCGCGCGATCGCCGAGACCTACCGGCGGACGCTCGGCGCCGCCGACCTGACCGGGCTGCTCGACAAGTTCGACTCCGGCGAGCGGGTCGAGTCCGGTGAGCTGGTGGCGGCGGCGGAGCTGCTGCGCCGCATCGGCCAGGTCCCCGGCCTCGCCAAGATCATGGAGCGGCTCGGGCTGAGCGGGGACTCCCCCGGGCAGGCCGCGGCCGCGCTGGAGTTCGCCCTGGAGGGGCTGTTCCTCACCCGGCGGCTGTCCAAGGACGTCGCCGAGGGCCGGTCCGACGGGACGGCCACCTACCGGACCTGACGGCCGGACCTGAGGTCTCCACGCGTAAGGAGCTTCGATGAGCCGATATCGCTACGGGGCCTACGAGGACGGGCCCGACCCGCTCGCCCCGCCGTACGACGTCCGCGACGCCCTCGACGCCATGGGCGACTCGGTGCTGGACGGCACCCGCCCCGACGACGCGCTGCGCGAGCTGCTGCGGCGCGGCCTGCCCGGCGCGCGGAACCGCCGCGGGCTCGACGACATGCTCCGCCAGGTGCGGGAGCGGCGCCGCGCGCTGCGCGACCGGGGCCGTCTCGACGGCACGCTGGAGCAGGCCCGCGCGCTGCTCGACACGGCGATCGGGCAGGAGCGGGCCGAGCTGTTCCCCGACCCGAGCGACGAGGCACGGCTGCGCGAGGCGGAGCTGGACACGCTGCCGTCCGACACCTCGCAGGCGATCCGCCGCCTGTCGGACTACGACTGGCGCTCCGACGCGGCCCGCCGCACGTTCGAGCAGCTGAAGGACCTGCTGCGCCGCGAAGTGCTGGACTCCCAGTTCCAGGGCATGAAGCAGGCCCTGGAGAACCAGGACCCGGCGGCGCTGGAGCGGGTCAAGGAGATGATGGGCGCGCTCAACCAGATGCTGGAGCGCGACGCGCGCGGCGAGCACACCCAGGACGACTTCGACCGGTTCATGGAGCAGTACGGGGACATGTTCCCCGACGATCCGCAGAACCTGGAGGAGCTGGTCGACTCTCTGGCCCGCCGCGCCGCCGCCATGGACCGGCTGCTCGCCTCGCTCAGCCCCGAGCAGCGCGCCGAGCTGGCAGGGCTGATGGACCAGGCCATGCGGGACGCGGGCCTCGCCATGGAGATGACCCGGCTCGGCGACGCGCTGCGCGCCCGCCGTCCCGACCTCGGCTGGGGACGGCCCGAGGAGATGACCGGCGACGACCCGCTCGGCATGGGCGACGCCACCACCGCGCTCGCGGAGCTGGCCGACCTCAGCGAGCTGGAGGCGGCCCTCGGGCAGGACTACCCCGGCGCGCGGCTCGACGACATCGACGAGGACGCCGTCCGGCGGGCGCTCGGCCGGCAGGCCGTCGACGACCTGGACGCGCTGCGCCGCATCGAGAAGGAGCTGGAGCGGCAGGGCTACCTGCGCCGCAACCGCGGCAAGCTGGAGCTGACCCCGAAGGCGGTGCGGCGGCTCGGCGAGACCGCGCTGCGCCGGGTGTTCTCCCAGCTCACGTCCGGCCGGCAGGGCGACCACGACCAGCGCGACGCGGGCCAGGCGGGGGAGCTGACCGGGGCCAGCCGGGAGTGGCGGTTCGGCGACGAGCAGCCCCTCGACGTCGTCCGGACGGTGAGCAACGCGATCCGCCGCAGCGCCATGGAGGGCGGCGTCACGGAGGGCGGCGTCGCGGAGAGCGGCGCCGGGCTCGTGGCGCGCCCGGCGCTCGCGAAGGTCGCGGAGCCCACCACGGCCGACGTCGCCGAGATCACCGGCGTGCGGCCCCCCGCCGGGGTGAAGCCCGTCGGTGTGAGGCCCGGTGGGGTGAGGCCCGGTGGTGTGAGACTGGGCGTCGACGACTTCGAGGTGCACGAGACCGAGCGGCGCACCGGCGCGGCCGTCTGCCTGCTCGTCGACCTGTCGTACTCGATGGTGCTGCGCGGGACGTGGGCCGTCGCCAAGCAGACGACCCTCGCCCTGCACACGCTCGTGACCAGCAAGTTCCCCCAGGACGCGATCCAGATCATCGGGTTCTCCAACTACGCGCGCGTCTTGCACCCCGAGGAGATGGCCGGCCTCGACTGGGACATGGTGCAGGGCACCAACCTGCACCACGCGCTGATGATCGCCGGACGGCACCTCGACCGGCACCCCGACTTCGAGCCGATCGTGCTGGTCGTCACCGACGGTGAGCCGACCGCGCACCTGCGCCCGGACGGCCGCTCGCTGTTCGACTACCCCCCGTCCACGGACACGCTCGTCCTCACCCTGGCCGAGGTCGACAAGATGACCCGGCGCGGCGCCTGCATGAACTTCTTCATGCTCGCCGAGGACCGGCGGCTCGTGTCGTTCGTGGAGGAGGTCGCGCGGCGCAACGGCGGGCGGGTCTTCGCGCCCGACGCCGACCGCCTCGGCGAGTACGTCGTCAGCGACTACCTCCGGGTGCGCCGGGGCCGCCGCTGAGCGAGCGGTCCACCGTGTGAGGACGGCCTCGCCGCACACCCGCAGAACGCCCCGGAAGGGCTAGGGTCGGCTGCATGTCGACTTCCGATCGCATCCTGCTGATCCTGCACATCGGCTTCGCGATCTTCACGCTGGGGCCGCTGACCGCCGCGACCATGTCCACCCCCCGGTACATCAGGAAGCGGAACGTCGCCGTGGTCCGGTTCCTGAACTGGACCACCCGCGTCTACGGGCTGGCCGCGCTCGGCATCTTCCTGTTCGGGCTCGGGCTGGCCGAGGGCGACTTCGCGCAGGCGTGGCTGACGGTGTCGATGACGCTGTTCATCGTCGCGCTGGCACTGCTGCTGATCGTGGAGCGCGACCAGCGGAAGGCGGCGCACCTGCTGGAGCTCGCGGCGGCGGAGGAGGCCCGCGCGGCGGCGCCGGCCCGTCCGGACGCGGGCGAGGCTGCGGACGGCGAGGAGAAGCCGGAGACCCCCGCCCCGGTTCCCGCAGCGACCGCCACCGTCGCGGGCGGCGAGATAGCGCAGGTGGAGCGCGGCCGGCTGGCCGCCATCTCCGGCGTCGTCGCGCTGCTCTGGCTGGTGATCCTCGTGCTGATGGTCTGGAACGGCTGACCCGCGTCCCGTCCGGCGGGCGCGGCCGGCGCGGCCGCTCGGCCGCCCCCGGCCCGGCTACTCGGCCGATCCCGGCTTCAGCCGGTTCTTCAGCCAGCTCACGATCGTCGGGTAGGTGTTCTCGTCGGTGAGCAGCTGCGCGGCGTGCAGGTGGCCCTCCACCGTCTTGACCGTGGTGTCGACACCCGCCGCGCGCAGCGCGCCCGCGAGCCCGGTGCTCTGCGCGACCGGGACGAAGTCGCCGGTGGCGTGCATGAACAGCATCGGCGCGTCGCCGGGCGAGACGTGCGTGACGGTGCTGGCGTCGTCCAGCCGGGGCCAGCAGTCCGCGCCCGTACCGATTTCGGCGCCCGCCTCGGGCTCGGTGCCGGTCCGCGCGCCGGGCTCGCAGTTCATGAGCCCGGCCACGGCCCGCCGCAGCTTGCGCTGGCTCGGGGTGGCGCCGGGCTTCGCGCCGTCCTGGTAGGCGAGGTACGGGTTGTTGGGCGGCGACAGCGCGACCACGCCCTGGACCTGGTCGGTGCCCGTGCCGAGCGTGCCGAGCTGGGTGGCGAGCTGCCCGCCGGCGGACGAGCCGATCACGGCGACGCGCGCCGGGTCGGCGTTCCACACCCGGGCGTACTTCTTGACGAAGGCGAGCGCGGACATCGAGTCGTCGCGCTGCGCCGGCCAGTGCGCCCGCGGCGCGAGCCGGTAGTTCGCCGACATGACGACGAACCCCTCCTCGGTCAGCCGCCGCGCGAAGTACTTCCAGCCGCCGCCCTTGTCACCCTGCAGCCAGTAGCCGCCGTGCAGGATCAGGACGACCGGCCGCGGCGTGGCGCGGGGCCCGGTGTCGCGCCAGTACGCGTCGATCTTCTGCGCGGCGGCCTTGCCGTAGGCGTAGGTACGGAACTTCGGCAGCTCCGGGGTGACCATGACCGCCTGGGCGGTGACGGTGCCGTCGGGCTCGCCGTCCGGCGCGCCCGTCCCGTTCTCGGGCAGGGTGGTGGACGACGCCGACGGCGACTCCGAGCCGGGGGCCCCGGTCTCGGGGCCCCCGGAGGGTCCGGTCGTCCCGGGGTCTCCCGTCGGGTTCACCGACGGGACGGTCGCGGACGGTGTCGGCACCGGGGCGTTCGCCTGGGCGCCCCCCGGGATCGCCACGGCGGAGACACACGTCGCGGCGAACGCCGCCCCACAGACCAGTACTTTGCGCACCCCGGGCCCTCCTTTACGAACCTGGCGCGCTGAGTATAGATGTTTTGATCAACATGGGGCGGGAATGGTCAGCCAGTTCTCAGCTAAGCGCTTGTTCCAGATCGCGCCGCAGATCGGTCACGTCCTCGATGCCCACCGACAGTCGCACCAGGTCGGAGGGCACCTCCAGCGGCGACCCCGCGGCTGAGGCGTGCGTCATCCGGCCCGGGTGCTCGATCAGCGACTCGACGCCGCCGAGCGACTCGCCCAGCGTGAACAGCTTCGTCCGCTCGCACACCCGGACGGCGGCCTCCTCCGACCCCATCCGGAACGAGACCATGCCGCCGAACGCCCGCATCTGCTTGGCGGCGACGTCGTGGCCGGGGTGGCCCGGCAGCCCCGGATAGAGGACCTGCCGGACGGCCGGGTGCCGCGTCAGCATCTCCACGATCCGCTCGGCGTTCGCGCAGTGCCGGTCCATCCGGACGCCGAGGGTCTTGATCCCGCGCAGGGTGAGCCAGGAGTCGAACGGGCCGGCGACGGCGCCCATGGCGTTCTGGTGGAACGCGAGCCGCTCGCCCAGCGCCGCGTCCGACACGACGAGCGCGCCGCCGACGACGTCGGAGTGCCCGCCGATGTACTTGGTGGTCGAGTGGACGACCGCGTCCGCGCCGAGATCCAGCGGGCGCTGCAGGTACGGGGAGGCGAAGGTGTTGTCGACGGCGAGCAGCGCGCCCGCGTCGTGCGCGACGGCGGCGAGCGCCGCGATGTCGGCGATGCCGAGCAGCGGGTTCGTCGGCGTCTCCACCCAGATGATCTTCGTTTCGGGACGCACCGCGGCCCGCACCGCGGCGATGTCGCCGAGCGGCACCGGGTCGAACTCGACGCCCCAGGGCTGGGCGACCTTCGCGAACAGCCGGTAGGTGCCGCCGTACGCGTCGTCCGGGACGATCACGTGGTCGCCCGGCCGGCAGACCGCGCGCAGCAGCGCGTCCTCGGCGGCGAGCCCCGACGCGAACGCGAGACCGCGTGCGCCGCCCTCTATCTCGGCCAGGCATACTTCCAGCGCGGTACGTGTCGGGTTGGCCGACCGGGAGTACTCGTAGCCGCCGCGCAGACCGCCGACGCCGTCCTGCTTGTAGGTGGAGACCTGGTAGATCGGCGTGACGACCGCGCCGGTGGCGGGATCGGGTTCCTGCCCGGCGTGGATGGCCAGGGTCTCGAACCCGTGCTGAACCTCGTTGTCCATGGGTACGAGGCTATCCACCGACCACCCCTCCTAGAGGAGGAGGCACTCCCCCGGAGGTATCATCCGCCATTTCGGCGCTGGGGGTGACCCCAAAGGCTCCAGGGATCTCTACCGTTCTACAGGTACCCCTACGACCTTGATTAAGGAAGCCCCATGTTCGCTCGGCTCGCGCGCTTCGTCGTGAGACACCCGTGGTGGACGATCGTCGCCTGGCTCGTGGCCGCGGTCGTGATCATCGCCTTCTCTCCCAAGCTCACCACCGAGTCCGACCAGGGCGACTTCCTGCCCTCGAAGTACGAGTCGGTCCAGGCGATGGAGATCGCCGAGAAGGCGTTCCCGCAGCAGGAGGACACCTCCTCGCTGATCGTCGTGAAGCGGACCGACGGGAAGCAGCTGACGGCCGAGGACACCGCCAAGGTGACCGAGGCCGCCAAGTCCCTGAACGCCGACAAGCCCAAGACGGTCCTGAACTTCCTGACCGGCCCGCAGACGGTCGCGCCGAACAAGGCCGTCCAGGTGATCATGGTGCCGATGCAGGGCACCTCGATGGCCGACAACGAGAAGCAGGGCGACGCGGTCAAGGAGATCCGCAAGGACCTGCCCGGCCTGCTGAACGGCAGCGGGCTGGAGGCCAAGGTCGGCGGTGACGTCGCGAGCTTCGTCGACAACGAGGACTCCTTCAACAAGTCCTTCGAGATCGTCGGCATCGCCACCTTCGTGCTGATCATCGGCCTCATCCTGCTGATCTTCCGGGCCCCGCTGGCGGCGCTGCTGCCGATCATCGTGATCACGGTGACGATGCAGGTCGCGATGGGCCTGATCGGCGTCGCCTCGAAGATCTTCGGGTTCTCCGGCGACGACAGCCTCAGCACCATCATCCTGATCGTGCTCTTCGGCATCGGCGCGGACTACTACCTGTTCCTGATGTTCCGGTTCCGGGAGCGGCTGCGGGCCGGCGACGACAAGAAGACCGCGATGATCACCGCGGTGGAGCGGGTCGGCGAGGTCATCTCCTCGGCCGCCGCCGCCATCGCGGTCACGTTCCTGGTGCTGCTGCTCGCGACGTTCGGCGTGTTCAGCGCCTGGGGGCCGTCCCTCGCCATCGCCGTCATCGTCATGGGCATCACCTCGCTGACGCTGATGCCGGCACTCGTGTCGCTGCTCGGCACCGCCGTGTTCTGGCCGTCCAAGGCGTGGAAGAAGCAGCCGAAGGGCTCGATCTCCACGGCCATCGGCCGCGGCGTCGGCAAGCGCCCGGCGATCGCCGCCGCCGCGTCCGGGCTCGTGCTGGTCGTGCTGGCGCTCGGCGCCCTCGGGTTCAAGGCCGACTACGACTTCGCCGCCGGCTTCCCGCAGGACACCGAGTCCGCCCAGGCGACGAAGGATATGGAGAAGGGCTTCCCGCCCGGCCTGACCACCCCGGTGCAGGTGTTCATCAAGTCCGAGAACGGGCAGCCGGTCACCCAGGAGCAGCTCGCGTCCTTCAGCCAGGCGGCCAAGACCGCGCCCGGCGTCGGCACGGTGCAGCAGCCCATCCCCGGCCAGGACAAGTCCGTGGCCCGGGTGGACCTGGTGCTGAAGACCAACCCCATGTCCAACAAGGCGATCAGCCTGGTCAAGGACGAGCTGGCGCCGGCCGTGCACAAGGCGGCGCCGGAGGGCACCCGCGCCTACGTCGGCGGTTCGACGGCGATCTTCTCCGACATCAACGCGGTCAACAACCGCGACCTGTCGGTGATCCTGCCGGTGGCGGCGGTGCTGATCGCGGTGATCCTGGCCCTGCTGCTCCGCTCGGTCGTCGCCCCGCTCTACCTGGTCGTCGCCGTCCTGCTGGGCTTCGCCGCGACGCTCGGCTCCGCGGTGTACGTCTTCCAGGGCGGGATGGGCGAACCGGGCGTCACCTTCCAGTTGCCGATCATCCTCTACCTGTTCGTGCTGGCCATCGGGACCGACTACAACATCCTGATGACCGCGCGGCTGCGGGAGGAGGCCAAGGAGGGCAACGACCCGCGCACGGCCGCGGCGCTGGCCGTCCAGCACGGCGGCCCGACCGTCGCCGCGGCGGGCCTCATCCTGGCCGGCACGTTCTCGGTGATGATGCTCGCGCCGGTCTCGATGCTCAAGCAGATGGGCTTCTCCGTCGCCATCGGCATCGCGCTGTCGGCGTTCGTGATGTCGACGTTCCTCGTGCCGGGCATCACCGCGATGCTGGGCCACAAGGCCTGGTGGCCGGGGCACGGCGACGAGCCGAAGAAGAAGCCGGTCGGCCCCGCCGACACGCGGGAGGACTACGTCCCGTCCGGGTTCCGCCAGTAGGGCCCCCTAGACGCCGGGTTGCGGAGTACGGCCCGAAACGCCGCCCACCGGCCGGCTCCGCAACCCGGCACCGCAACCGCATGACGCCGAGCGAAGCGAGGGCGTCATGCGCCCCCTCCGGGGTGTGGGGGGTCGTCCCCACGAAGAAGCGCGGAGCGCCGGAGACCTCCTCAGGTCTCCGGCGCTTTCGCCTGGGTCAGGCCAGGTCCCGCAGCCGGTCGGCCAGCTGTTCCGCGATCTTGCGTGCGGTGGGGTCGATCTCGGGCTTCTCCTGCCCGTACAGGCCGACCTCCAGCCGCGCGACGAGGTTGCTGACGCGGAAGAGGAACGTCCGGCCGGTGTCCTCGTCGCCGAACACGAGCCCGCCGTCGCCCAGCGCGATTCCCGAGGCGCCCGTCCGCTCCCCTGCCTCGCGCACCGTGTCGGCCGCGCGGCGGGGGCCGGACTTGAGCACGCCCGGGGTGCCGCGGAGGGCCCGCACCGTGAAGGTCCACTTGTTCTGCCCCTGGGTGACCTCCCACTGGCACATCCGCGCCTCGCCGTCCCCGCCGATGGAGGGGGTGACGGCGGCGAGGTCGCCGGGCGTCATCGCACGGCATTGCGGCGCCTCGTCGAACGCCCCGCCTTCGAAGACCAGGTGGCCCGGGTTGGCCAGGACCACCGCGGCGACCGCTGCGCCGCCGTAGGCGACCCGGCGGAGCGCCTGGCGGCCCCCGCCGCGCCCGCTGCTCGGCGCCCCGGTGCTCGGCGCCTTCGTGTTCGGCGCCTTCGTGCTCGGCGCCTTCGTGCTCGGCGCCTTCGTGCTCGGCGCCTTCGTGCTCGGCGCCTTCGTGCTCGGCGCCTTCGTGCTCGGCGCCTTCGTGCTCGGCGCCTTCGTGCTCGGCGCCTTCGTGTTCGGCGCCTTCGTGTTCGGCGCCTTCGTGTTCGGCGCCTTCGTGTTCGGCGCCTTCGTGTTCGGCGGCCTGGTGCTCGCCGCCCCGGCCTGCTCGGGCGGCGGCGCGGCGACCTGGGTGGCGGCGCCCCGACGCGGACGCGCGGACGCGCCGGTGAGGCGGGCGATGACCTCGGCGGCGTCGGCCGGACGGTCCGCGGGGTCCTTGGCGAGCAGTTCGCGGACCAGCGCGTCCAGGGCCTCGGGGACGTCCGGGCGGCGCTCCCGGACGCTCGGCGGCGGATCCGTCATGATCGCGTGCAGCAGCGACGGCATGCTGTCCGCCGCGTACGGCGGCGCGCCGGTGAGCAGCACGTGCAGGAGCGCGCCGAGCGAGTACAGGTCGGCGCGCGCGTCGACCTGTGCCCGCCCGCCGAACTGCTCGGGCGCCATGAAGGCGGGGGTGCCGATGGCGGCGCCGCCCGTCAGGTCGGTGACGGCGTCGGCGTAGCGGGCGATGCCGAAGTCCAGCACCGTGATCTCGTCGCGGGCGTCCGCCATCACGTTCGCGGGCTTGATGTCGCGGTGCACGACGCCCCGCTCGTGCGCGGCCTCCAGCGCGGCGGCGATCCGCGCGGCGAGCAGCGACGCCCGCTCGTGCGGCAGGCCGCCGGGGTGGTCCCGCACGACGGCGTTCAGGTCGCGGCCGTCGACCAGCTCGATGACCAGGTAGAGGCGGCCGCCGTCCTCGCCGAAGTCGTGCACGGCCGCGATCCCGGGATGCCGCAGGCCGGCCGCGATCCGCGCCTCGCGGTGGAACCGCGCCGCGGCGGCCGGGTCGACCCGGCCGTCCCCGCCGGGCGGGGCGAGCAGCAGCTTGACCGCGACGGCGCGGCCGAGCCGCTCGTCGCGGGCGCGCCACACCTCGCCCATCCCGCCCCGGCCGAGCGGGGTCTCGAGCCGGTACCGTCCCGCCAGAATCAGCTGTTCGGTCACAAGACGATCTTGACGGGCCGGCGCGGCCGGTGCCAGCCCCCGGACGCCGCGACCGCATCCGGACAGGCGGCGGGTCAGCCGGTCGTGGACGCGGCCAGGAAGGACAGGAGGTCCTGGCGGGTGACGAGGCCCTTCGGCTTGCCGTCCACGAGGACGACCGCAGCGCCGGACTTCTCCAGCACGCCGACGGCCTTGCTCACCGGCTCGCCGTAGCCGAGCGTCGGGAGCGGCGGCGACATGTGCAGCTCGACCGGCTCCGACATCTTGGCCTCGCCCTTCACCATGATGTCGAGCAGGTCGGTCTCGCCGACGGAGCCGACCACCTCGGCCGCCATGACCGGCGGCTCCTCCTTCATCACCGGGACCTGCGACACCTCGTACTCGCGCATGATGGCGATCGCGGTCTGCACGGTCTCGTGCGGGTGGACGTGCACGAACTCCGGCAGCGTCCCGCCCTTGCGGGTGAGCACCTCGCCGACCCGGGCCTCCTCGGTGCTCGGGGTGAGGAAGCCGTAGTCGGCCATCCAGCCGTCGTTGAAAATCTTGCCGAGGTAGCCGCGGCCGCCGTCCGGCAGCAGCACCACGACCACCGCGTCCGGGCCGGCCTTCTCGGCGACGCGCAGCGCCGCGACCACGGCCATCCCGCAGGACCCGCCGACGAGCAGCGCCTCCTCGCGCGCGAGCCGCCGGGTCATGGTGAAGGAGTCCTTGTCGGACACCGCGATGACGTCGTCGCAGATGTCTCGGTCGTAGGTCTCGGGCCAGATGTCCTCGCCGACGCCCTCGGTCAGGTAGGGGCGGCCCGAGCCGCCCGAGTACACCGAGCCCTCCGGGTCGGCGCCGATGACCTGGACCCGTCCGCCGGAGACCTCCTTGAGATACCGGCCGGTGCCGCTGATCGTGCCGCCGGTGCCGATGCCCGCGACGAAGTGCGTGATGCGGCCCTCGGTCTGCTCCCACAGCTCGGGACCCGTCGTCTCGTAGTGCGACAGCGGGTTCTGCGGGTTGGTGTACTGGTTCGGCTTCCACGCGCCGGGGATCTCGGCGGCGAGCCGGTCGGAGACCGAGTAGTAGGAGTCGGGGTGCTCGGGGTTGACCGCGGTCGGGCAGACGACGACCTCGGCGCCGTACGCGCGCAGCACGTCGATCTTGTCCTTGCCGACCTTGTCGGGGCAGACGAAGACGCAGCGGTAGCCGCGCTCCTGCGCCACGATGGCGAGCCCCACCCCGGTGTTGCCGGACGTCGGCTCGACGATCGTGCCGCCCGGCCGCAGCTCGCCGGTCTTCTCCGCCGCGTCGATCATGCGGACCGCGATGCGGTCCTTCACCGACCCGCCGGGGTTGAAGTACTCCACCTTGGCGAGCACCTGCGGCCGCAGGCCCTCGGTCACCTTGCGCAGTAGAACGAGCGGGGTGTTGCCCATCAGTTCGACGAGCGAGTCGTGTACGTGCACCGCGACATCCTTGTCGTTCAGTGTGTTGATCTGTGAGTCGCGCCCTCGTTCCGCCGCCGGTAACGCACGGGAACGGACGCGGGTCCGGAAGGTTTCCCGTTTCCGACGTTAGCCGAGATCGGCCCCCGCAGGCATCAATGGCTCTACCGGTGGGTAGGAAGTTGATCACGGAGGGTCAACGCGACATGTTGAGAGCATTCACGGCGCGCCGCATCGCGGCGACCGCGGCCTACGGCGGCGGGGGCATCACCGCCCTCGGCGGCATCACGTTCGCCCTCATCGTGGCGGAGGTGAGGCTGGCCCGCCGCATCATCCAGGCGACGCCCTACGGCGACCCGCCCGTGGCGGACGGCCTCTACGGCGAGTCGCTCGGCGGCGCGCCGCTGTCGCTGGTCATGCTGGGCGACTCGACCGCCGCCGGGCTCGGCGTCCACACCCCGGAGGAGACGCCCGCCGCGCTCCTCGCCACCGGGCTCGCCGCAGTCGCCGGCCGCCCGGTCCGGCTGACGAACGTGGCCCGCTCCGGCTCCCGGTCGCAGGCCCTCGGCGGGCAGGTCGACCAGGCCCTGCAGACCCGCCCCGACCTCGCCGTCATCATGATCGGCGCGAACGACGTGACCGGGCGGGTCCCCGCCGCCGAGTCCGTCCGCCACCTCGGCGACGCCGCCCGCCGGCTGCGCGCCGCGGGCGGCCAGGTGGTCGTCGGCACCTGCCCCGACCTCGGCTCGGTGAAGCCGCTGATGCAGCCGCTGCGGTGGTTCGCGCGGCGCGCCTGCCGCCAGCTCGCCGCCGCGCAGACCATCGCCGTCGTCGAGTACGGCGCCCGCTCGGTCTCCCTCGGCGACCTGCTCGGCCACGAGTTCGCCGCCGATCCGCTCTCGATGTTCAGCGAGGACCGCTACCACCCGTCCGCCCGCGGCTACGCCGCCGCGGCCGCCGCCCTCCTGCCGTCGGCGGCGGCCGCCCTGGGCCTGGAGCCGGAGTCGCCCGCCGAGACCGCCCGTCCGGTTTCCGAGGCCGCCGCCGAGGCCGCCGAGAAGGCCGGAACCGAGGTCAGCGGGGCGTCCGTCGCGGGCGACGACCGCGGCCCCCGCGGCCGCTGGGCCACCCTGCGGTACCCGCTGCCCCGGCCCTGGCGCCGGGTGTCCACGGGCGTCGCGGCGATCGTCGCCGTCGCCCCGGCCCGCCTCGCGGCCCGCTGCGCGACCGGCGTCACGCAGGCCCGGGACCGGCTGCGGACGCGCTCGCGGAGGGCCCGCCTCCCCGCGGGCGAGCACGGCGGATGAGCGTGCGGGACCGGGGCCCGTCCGGTCACCGTGAGACGGGACCCGGGCGGCTCGCCGCATCCGTCGGCCGGCCCGCGCACGCGGGGCAGCCGTCGCCACGGGACCGGGATCCGCCCCGCGAGTAAGTCAGCGCTTATTGGACTGGCCGTCCCATAAACCGGGGGCCGCCGTGTACGGGGCGGCGACCAGCGGTTAGATTGGCCGGGTGACCGGTGAGTAAGTTGACACCGTTCCGGCCGCTCAGACAGGAGATCCCTATGCCCGAGGCAGTCATCGTCGCAACCGCGCGCTCGCCCATCGGCCGCGCCTTCAAGGGCTCGCTGAAGGACATCCGGCCCGACGACCTCACCGCGCAGATGATCACCGCGGCGATGGGGAAGGTCCCGCAGCTCGGCCCGGACCAGATCGACGACCTGCTGCTCGGCTGCGGGCTGCCCGGCGGCGAGCAGGGCTACAACATGGCCCGCGTCGTGTCCGTCCTGCTGGGCTGGGACAACGTGCCGGGCGCCACGATCACGCGGTACTGCTCGTCCTCGCTCCAGACGACCCGGATGGCGCTGCACGCGATCAAGGCCGGCGAGGCCGACGTGATCGTCTCGGCCGGCGTCGAGACCGTCAGCCGGTTCGCCAAGGGCAGCAGCGACGGCCTGCCCGACACGCAGAACCCGCTGTTCGCCGACGCGCAGGCCCGCACCGCGAAGGCGGGCGAGGGCGGCGCGCCGGTGTGGCACGACCCGCGCGAGGACGACACCCTCCCCGACATCTACATCGCGATGGGCCAGACGGCCGAGAACGTCGCCGGGATGCGCGGGGTGTCCCGCCAGGCGCAGGACGAGTTCGGCGTCCGCTCGCAGAACCTCGCCGAGAAGGCCCTCGCCAACGGCTTCTGGGAGAAGGACATCACCCCGGTGACGCTGCCGGACGGCGCCGTCGTCGCCAAGGACGACGGTCCCCGCCCCGGCACGACCTACGAGAAGGTCTCCCAGCTCCAGCCGGTGTTCCGGCCGGACGGGACGGTCACCGCGGGCAACTGCTGCCCGCTGAACGACGGCGCCGCCGCGGTCGTCGTCATGAGCGACACCAAGGCCGCCGAGCTCGGCATCACCCCGCTGGCCCGGATCGTGTCGACGGGCGTCACCGGGCTGTCCCCCGAGATCATGGGCCTCGGCCCGGTGGACGCGTCCCGCAAGGCGCTCGCGAAGGCCGGCATGACGATCGACGACATCGACCTCGTCGAGATCAACGAGGCGTTCGCGGCGCAGGTGCTGCCGTCCGCCGAGGACCTCGGCATCGACCACGACAAGCTGAACGTGAACGGCGGCGCGATCGCGGTCGGCCACCCGTTCGGGATGACCGGCGCCCGCATCACCTCCACGCTCATCAACGGGCTCACGTTCCACGACAAGCAGTTCGGTCTGGAGACCATGTGCGTGGGCGGCGGCCAGGGCATGGCGATGATCCTGGAGCGCCTCTCCTGAGAATCGGGCCCGGTGGCCCGCGCGGCACCGCTCCGGCGGCGCCGTGCGGGCCACCGGCGCGTTTCCGGGGAATATCTCCGCTATAAATGATCTACGTAACGCAAAAGATAGGTCCCCGTTAGGGTCTTGTCACCTGCGAAAAGTTGTTGCAGAGTCAGCAGGAAGAGCCCCGCGACCTGGAGGTGCCAATTGTCACTGAACCACTCGCCGGAGACGCACAGCAAGCTGATCGCCCGCATTCCGCACGTCACAGGACGTGACATCCCCGAGTGGTTCACCACCATCGAGAACGGTCCCTCGTTCACCCGCTGCGAGGAACGCAGCTCGTGGCTGGCCGACGAGCACAACCTCTCGCACGGCTACGCCGCCGCGCTGGTGCGCGAACACGAGCGCACGCGCCGCGCGCGCCACTACTGAGAGGCGAGCGAACTCCTACGGACCCGGTGGGATCCCGCCAACGGACACCCCCGCAGTCGTGCCGCCGTGACGCCACGACCCTGGCGCAGAGATCCCGCACGGATCAGCCCCGCACCGCCCCGGCGCGGGGCTGATCATCGCGACCACCCCACCGCGGCCCCGCCCCTGCATGACCACGCCCCTGCCCGCGAGGCCGACGCCCTCGCCCCGGGGGTTCCAAGGGGTCGCCCCCTGGGCCAACACATCACCGCGAAGCCGATCCGAAGATCGGCGAGTAGCGGCGGTCCAGTGCCCCTGGTCGGACTCGAACCGACACAATGGCTCTTTTAGGGAGCCTGCCTCTGCCATTGGGCTACAGGGGCGGCGTCATCATATCGAGTCAGGGCCCGGCAACGGCGCGTCCTTTCACGGGGTTGGGGTACACGGCCGGGTTCGGCCAGTTTCACAGCGCGAGTCAAGAAGCGGCGAGCGCCCGCGCCGCGGGCCCTGGGCGGCGGCGCGACCGGGCCTCACCTCGGCGGACGCGGTCAGGTGGTCACGTTCTCGGTGGCCCGGCCGGCGGCGAGCTCGAATTCCTCGCGCGGCCGTTCCAGCTCGGCCAGCGAGACGATTTCCCGCTGGAAGAAGAACGCGAGCGTCCAATCCATGGTGATCCGGAACTTGCGGTTGACGGTCGGCATCCGCGACAGGTGGTAGGTGCGGTGCATGAACCACGCGGGGAGGCCGCGCAGCTGGACACCGTAGACGTTGGCGACGCCCTTGTGCAGGCCGAGGCTCGCCACGGAGCCGACGTAGGCGTGCCGGTACGGTTTCCTGGGCTTGCCGCGCACGTCGGCCGCGATGTTGTCGCCGAGCCTCTTGGCCTGCCGGACGGCGTGCTGGGCGTTGGGCGCGGTGAACTCGCCCTTGCCGCTGAGGTCGGGGACGGCGGCGTTGTCGCCGGCTGCGTACACGTGCTCCAGTCCTTCGACGGTCAGTTCGGCGGTGGTCTTGAGGCGTCCCTTGTCGTCCAGCGGGAGGTCGCTGGCCTGGAGGACGGGGTGGGGTTTCACGCCGGCCGTCCAGACGAGGGTGCCGGCGTCGAACTCCTCGCCGTCGCTGAGCACGATGTGCCGTTTCTCGGCGGACTTCAGCAGCGTCTTCATCTTGACCTCGATGCCGCGCCGGCGCAGGGCCTCGGCGGTCCAGCGGCCCATCTCGGGGCCCACTTCGGGGAGGATGCGGTCGGTCGCCTCGACCATCATCCAGCGCATGTCGCGGGCGTCGATGGTCGGGTACCACTTGCACGCGTCCCGCGCCATGTCCTCCAGTTCGGCCATGGCCTCGACCCCCGCGAACCCGGCCCCGACGAACACGAACGTCAGCGCGCGCTTCCTGACCTGCTCGTCGTCGGGGTTGGCGGCGGCGATGTCGAGCTGGTGCAGGACGTGGTTGCGCAGGAAGATCGCCTCTTCGACGGTCTTGAAGCCGATCCCGCATTCGGCGAGCCCGGGGATGGGGAGCGTGCGCGAGATGGAGCCGGCCGCGACGACGAGCATGTCGTACTCGATGTCGCGCGCGACGACGCCGTCGGTCCGCGTCCCGGCCGGGCAGACGGTGACCCGTCTGGACGCGTTGTCGATCCGGGTCACGAATCCGTTCACGATCCGGCAGCGGCCGAGGACCTTGCGCAGCGGCGCGACGACGTGCCGCGGTTCCAGGTTCCCGGCGGCCGCCTCGGGAAGGAACGGCTGGTAGGTCATGTAGGACTGCGGGTCGATGACGGTGACGGCGACCTCGCCCCGGCGCATCTCGCGGCGGAGCCTCCGCTGCAGGCGCAGCGCCGTGTACATGCCGACGTACCCCCCGCCGACGATGACGATCTGCTTCGCGGATCCCCCGTCTCGCGCCGAGGTGTCCGGAGGGCCGCTCGTCCGAACCGATGTAGAAGGCATGTCCGGAGCGATACCCGCATGCCCGGCATGCGAACTTCATAGCCTCTTCCGGCATCTCACCGGATGCATCACCAGAGACGGCGGGGACAGGGCCGGACGGGGGCGCCAAGCGGCCGCGGGAGGCCGACCGGGACGGGGGGCCGGTCACCGCCGCGGGGCCGCTTGGCCAGGCCCTGCCCCGCCGTCGCTCGTGTTCACGGCGGGCCCGCGCCCGCTAGCGGTAGTCGCGGGCGCGGGTGAGGACGGTGTCGAGCATGTCCTCGGTGACGCGGCCGGTGAAGGTGTTCTGCTGGCTCGGGTGGTAGCAGCCCAGCAGCAGGACGGGATCGCGCCGGGCCGCGGAAGGCGGCGGCACCAGCTCCACCTCCGCGCCGTGGCCGAACTTCGGCCGCGGCCGCGGCACCCCGTACCCGGCCTGCTTGAGCGCCGGCCACACACCCTGCCAGGCGAACCCGCCGAGGCACAGGACGCAGCGGACGTTCGGCGCGACCATCTCGACCTCGCGGGCCAGCCACGGCAGGCAGGTCGTGCGCTCCAGCGGCGTCGGCTTGTTGTCGGGCGGCGCGCACCGGACGGTCGCCGCCATCCGCGCGCCGATGAGCCGCTGCCCGTCGCCCGCGCGCACGCTGGTCGGCCGGGACGCCAGACCCACCCGGTACAGGGCCGCGAACAGCCAGTCGCCCGACCGGTCGCCGGTGAAGATGCGCCCGGTGCGGTTGCCGCCGTGCGCCGCCGGGGCCAGCCCGACGATCAGTACGCGCGGCTCCGGGTCGCCCCAGCCGGCGACGGGCCGGCCCCAGTACTCCTCGTCCGCGAACGCGCGGCGCCGCTGGACGGCCACCTTCTCCCGCCACGCCACGAGCCGGTCGCACGCGCGGCACACCGACTGGCGGGCGCACAGCTCGTCCAGGTCGGGCGCCTTCGCGGCCAGCTCGACGACCTCGCCGGCGCCGTGGGCGACGGGGGTGCCGGGCGTGGCGGGGTCCTCCGGCCACCCGGATCCGGGCGGCACGAACGGGGCGTTGGCGGTCGGCATACCATCGATCGTCCCACGCCTGGGCGGCTCGGGCGGCGGTGGCCGGGTTCCGCCCATAACGGGTGCGGAGCGGGTCCGGTCGGTACGATGCGTTCGCCGGTCGGGGAGGCGGGTGTCCGGCGCCGCCATCGTGCGAAGCGGGAGGCAGGAGTGTCGCAACCGGGCTGGTACCCCGATCCGTACGGCACCGGGAGCCTGCGCTGGTGGGACGGCAGGATCTGGACCGAGCGCCTCAACCCCGAGCCGGACCGGCCGCCGCGGCTGCGTCCGCCGCGGCCGGAGGCCCCGCCAGCGCGCGAGGTGGCCGGGACCGCCTACGCCGCCCCGCACGCGCGGCGGGCGACGTGGGAGCACGCCCCGTCCGTCCAGTGCCTGGACCTGAACCTGCGCGGCGTGCACCTGTACGCCGACGAGCAGGGCGTCGCCTTCGGGAACGCGTCGCTCACCTGGCCGCAGGTGGAGTGGGTGGCGTACTGGGCGGCGGAGCGCGCGGCCGGTTCCGGCCACCGCCCCGGCACGCAGTGGATCTTCCAGGCGGGCCGGTTCCCGTTCCGCGGCGGCCCGCGCGTCGAGGTGGTGATCGAGCCGGACGCCGTCCCGGGCCGGGACCGCGAGCCCGAGCACGTCTGGGGGCGGCTCATCCGGCTCTGCCAGGACCACGCCGAGCAGCGGCTGGTCACCGAGCTGGCCGGACGCGTCCGGTCCGGCGACTCCGTCGACGTGGCGCAGGGCCTGACCGTCCATCCGGGCGGCGTGCGCGGCAACCGGGTGTCGCTGAGCTGGTCGTCGATCTCCGGCGCGGTCGTCGACCGGGGCCGGGTCTGGATCCAGCAGGCCAGCAGCAGCTCGCCGATCCTCTACGTCCCGCAGCAGAACCCGAACGCGGTGCTGATCCCCGCGCTACTGGCGCAGCTCAAACACTGAGCGGCCGCACCGGGCTCACAGCAGCGACCAGGCGATGCCGTCCAGGATGTCGTGCTCACTGACGACGACGGCGCCGAACCCGTACTCCCGCATGATCCGGTCGAGGATGAGCGCGCCCGCGCCGATCACGTCGACACGGCCCGGGTGCATGACGCCGAACTCCGCCCGCTCGGCGCGGGTGGCGTGCAGCAGCCGGCGCGTCACCTCGTGCACCTGCGTGGCGGTGATGCGCGACAGGTGGATGCGGGACGGGTCGTACTCCGGCAGGTCGAGGGCGATCCCGGCGACGGTGGTGACGGACCCGGCGAGGCCGACGAGCGTGCGCGCCTCGTCGACGGGGACCCGTTCCCGGACGACGGCGAGCGCGGCGTCGATGTCGGCGGCGGCGCCGGAGATCTGCTGCGGGGAGGGCGGGTCGTCCTTCAGGTGCCGCTCGGTCATCCGCACGCAGCCGATGTCGATGGAGCGGGACGCGTCGGCGGTGGAGCTGCCGAGCACGAACTCGGTGGAGCCGCCGCCGATGTCGACCACGAGGTAGGGACGGGCGGGGCGCAGTTCCGCCAGCTCGCGGGTGGCGCCGAGGAACGACAGCTCGGCCTCCTCGTCCCCGCTGATCACCTCGGGGACGACGCCGAAGATGTCGACGACGCCGCTGACGAAGTCGGCCCGGTTCGCGGCGTCGCGGGTGGCGCTGGTCGCCACCACCCGCGTCTTGATCGGGCCGTGCCCGGCACCGCCGCCGTGCCGCTCGATCAGCTCGGCGTAGCCGCGCATCGCGGTGAAGGTCCGCTCCAGCGCGGCGGGCGAGAGCCGCCCGGACTCGTCGACGCCCTCGCCCAGCCGGACGATCTCCATCCGGCGCTCGACGTCGGTCAGCCGGCCGCCGCCCTCGCCGGGCACGATGTCGGCGATCAGCAGGCGGACCGAGTTCGTCCCGCAGTCGATGGCGGCGACCCGCGTCACGCGTCCTCCTCCGGGTCGGTCGGAACGTCGCCCGGCTGGACGCAGGGCCCGTTGCGCCACCATTCGGGCAGCGCCTCCAGCGCCTCGCGGCCGAACGGGTTCGCGCCGGGCACCGCCAGCTCGTGCGCGATCAGGGCGTGCAGGCATTTCACGCGTTCGGGCATGCCGCCCGCGCTCTGCGTGCCGGCGGGCAGCGGTTCGACGCCGTCCTCGTGGGCGGCCTCGTCGCGGCGGCGCAGGTAGTCCTCGTGGGCGGCGGCGTACTCCGTCCTGAGGGACGGGTCCTCGGCGAGCCTCGCCTGCATGTCCCGCATGATGCCGCTGCCCTCCAGCGTCCCGATGGCGGAGGCGGCCTTCGGGCAGGTCAGGTAGAACAGCGTGGGGAACGGCGTCCCGTCGGGGAGCCGCGGTGCGGTCTCGATCACCGCGGGCCGCCCGCACGGGCAGCGGCTCGCGACCGCGCGCACGCCGCGCGGCTCCCGCCCGAGCTGGGCCGCGACGGCGGCCGTGTCACCTGCTTCGATCATCTGTCCCCACCCCGCGAGTCAGCGCGGCCGGTCGGCGGCCTCCACCGACCGCCACAGGGTCTCGTACCAGGGCGGCCTGCTCGGCGGTCCGCCCCGGCGCGCCTGCCGGCCCTCACCCCCGCTGCCGTCCAGCACGATGTAGCACTTTACGTCAGGACGACAGTAGTGAAGCCTTCGCGTGGCCTCACGCTCAATGTACGACTTATCACCCAGTTGCTGCTTGCGTCGCGCGAGTTCGTCGACCTGCCGGCGGGCCAGCGCCTCCTTGTGCCGCAAGTCGGCGATCTCCTTGCGCTGGGCGATGTACTCGCGGACAGGGTAGGCGAGGCTCAGCGCGATCGCGCACACCACGACCGCGAGGATGGCGGCACGGCTGGTCAGCGCCGGGTTGCCGCGGCGCCCGGCGCCCGCGTCGGGCCCGCCCCGGTCGTCGCGGTCGTCGCGGTCGTCCTGGTCGTCCTGGTCGTCCTGGTCGTCATGGTCGTCGCGGTCAGCGCCTCGTGCCATAGCGTCCCCTGCCCTCCGGCTCGGCCGCCCGGGCCCGGCGGCCGGGACGCGGGCCCCGCCGCCGGGTCACCGGCCGCTGCTCAACCCCGCGCGTCGAAGCGCGGGAACGCGGCGGCGCCGGCGTAGCGCGCGGCGTCGTCCAGCAGCTCCTCGATGCGCAGCAGCTGGTTGTACTTGGCGACGCGGTCGCTGCGGGCCGGGGCGCCGGTCTTGATCTGGCCGCAGTTCGTCGCCACGGCGAGGTCGGCGATGGTGGTGTCCTCGGTCTCGCCGGACCGGTGGCTCATCATGCATCGGTAGCCGCTGGTCTGCGCGAGCGAGACGGCGTCGAGGGTCTCGCTGAGCGTGCCGATCTGGTTGACCTTCACCAGCAGGGCGTTGGCGGCGCCGGACTTGATGCCGCGGCCGAGCCGCTCGGGGTTGGTGACGAACAGGTCGTCGCCGACGAGCTGGACGCGGTCGCCGACGGCGGCGGTGAGGCCCTCCCAGCCGGCCCAGTCCTCTTCGTCGAGCGGGTCCTCGATGGAGACGAGCGGGTAGCCGCTCAGCAGCTCGCCGTAGTACGCGGCCATGTCGTCGGCGGACCGCTTGGTGCCCTCGAACGCGTACTGGCCGTCGGCGTGGAACTCGGTGGCGGCGACGTCGAGGGCGAGCGCGATGTCGCGGCCGGGGGTGAAGCCGGCCTTGCGGACGGCCTCCAGGATGAGGTCGAGCGCGTCCCGGTTGCTCGGCAGGTCGGGGGCGAAGCCGCCCTCGTCGCCGAGCCCGGTGTTCAGGCCCTTGGACTTCAGCACCGACTTCAGCGCGTGGTAGGTCTCGGCGCCCCAGCGCAGCGCCTCGGCGAAGGTGGACGCGCCGATCGGCGCGATCATGAACTCCTGGATGTCGACGTTGGTGTCGGCGTGCGCGCCGCCGTTCAGGATGTTCATCATCGGGACGGGCAGCAGGTGCGCGTTCGGGCCGCCGACGTAGCGGAACAGCGGCAGGCCCGCGGAGTCGGCGGCGGCCTTCGCGACGGCGAGGCTGACGCCGAGGATCGCGTTCGCGCCGAGCGCGGACTTGGCGGGGGTGCCGTCCAGGTCGACGAGGAGCTGGTCGATCAGCCGCTGGTCGGACGCCGGGTAGCCGACGAGCTTCTCGTCGATGGTCTCGTTGACGGCCTTGACCGCGTTGCGGACGCCCTTGCCGCCGTAGCGCTCACCGCCGTCCCTCAGCTCCACCGCCTCGAACTGGCCTGTGGAGGCGCCGCTCGGCACGGCGGCGTGCGCCTCGGTCCCATCGGCGAGCAGGACCTCGACCTCGACGGTCGGATTGCCGCGGGAGTCCAGGATCTCCCGGGCGAGTACGGCCTCGATCGACGACACGGGGAACCCCCTGAGGATGCGGATGGTCGGTCTGGTGCGATCACCGAGCCTATCCGCGCCGCCCCCGCGCCGACCAACTGGCTCGCCGTGGAGGGGCGTGCGCGGTGCCCGGAGGCGTGCCGCGATCGCGGACGGGCCGTCCGGCGGGGGCGGGCGTGGACGCCGCATGACCGGGTTTTACCCGTCCGCGACGGTGGCGTTTGCCCCGTTCAGGTAAGGATTCTCAGGTACTGGCAGGAACCTACCCGGGAGGTCGCCATACGCGTCCGGTTCCGTCGGCCGTCCACGGGCCTGACCGGCTGGATCTGGCGAGCGGTGCTCCGGCATCCGCAGATCCGGACCCGGGTCACGCTGGCGTCCGTCCTGCTGGCCCTGGTGCTGTCGGCCGGGCTGTGGGTGGCCCTGCTCGTCCTGATCAGGCAGAACGAGGTGGACAGAACCAAGGACATCCTGAGCCGCCAGGTGAACAGGGCCACGTTCCTCATCCAGACCGGACGGCTGAGGAACCCCCTGGCGGGGGCCCCGGAGGACCGGATCCAGGTCATCGACCGCCGGCGGCGGGTGATCGCGGCCACGCCCGCGCTGCAGGGACTCCCCGCGGTGGACTTCCCTCCGCCGCCGCGGCACGAGATCCGCCGCCGCGGCACGGTCTGCGATGCCGGGCTACCGGGAGGCGACTGCTTCATGGCGCTCGAGTACCAGGTGGGCATCGGGCCGGACTCGCTCTTCGTCATCTCGATGAGCCCGGAGCCGGGACTGCTGCCCCGTCCGATGACGGCGGCGCTGCTCGCGCTGACCATCCCGTTCATCACCGGCCTGGTCGGCTACGGGACGTGGCTGGCGGCGGACCGGACGCTGCGTCCGGTGAACCAGATCCGCCGGGAGATGGACGAGATCACCGCCACGGACCTGCAGCGCCGCGTGCCCGTGCCGGACCGCAGGGACGAGGTGGGGCAGCTCGCCGAGAGCGTGAACGCGACCCTCGACCGGCTGGAGCGGGCGGTCGCGCGGCAGCAGGCGTTCGTCTCCGACGTGTCCCACGAGCTGCGCAGCCCGCTCACCGCACTGCGGATGGAGGTGGAACTGGCGCAGGCGGCGCCGGGCGACGTCGACCTTCCGCTGATGCTCCGCGCGGTGCTGGAGAACACCGAGCGGGTGTCGGCGGTGGTCGACGACCTGCTGGCGCTCGCGCGTCTGGAGGCCGACCGGAACTTCCCGCGCGAGCCGGTGGACCTGACCGAGCTGGCGGACGAGGAGGTGCTGCGCCGCCCGCGCCGCACCCAGGTGACCGTCCTGTCCGAGGGTTCGGTGACGGTGCCGGGGGGACGCAGCGAGCTGGCGCGGCTGCTGACCAACCTGCTCGACAACGCCGACCGGCACGCGACGCGCGAGGTGACGATGATCCTGCGCTCGGAGCAGCCCTCGACCGCCGTCGTGGAGGTGATCGACGACGGCCCGGGCATCGCTCCCGAGGACCGCGAGCGGGTGTTCGAGCGGTTCACCCGGCTGGCCGAGGGCCGGCACCGCGACGCGGGCGGCACCGGCCTCGGCCTCGCCATCTCCCGGGACATCGCCGAGGCGCATCGCGGGTCGCTGATCCTGACCGACCGCCTGGACGGCCGTCCGGGCGCCCGATTCGTCCTCCGCCTTCCCCGCTCCTGACCCGCGTCAGTGCAGGTCGGCGGCGGTGACGGACACCTCGGTGCCGGGCGCCGGGTCGACGCCCATGGCCCCGGCGAGCCGGCGGAACGGGCGCGCCTCGTCCGGGCGGCCCCGCCGCTCCAGCGTGCGGGCGAGCGCCTCGTGGGCCCAGCCGTTGCAGGGGTCCAGGTCCACGAGCCGGCGGAAGGTCGCCTCGGCGCGGCCGAGCTGCGCACTGTGGAAGTAGGCGCGGCCCAGCAGCTCGACGACGGCGCGGTTGCCGGGGTGCTCCTCGGCGATCGGGGCGAGCAGGCGCGCCGCGCCCGCGTAGTCCTTGGAGTCGAAGAACAGCGTCGCGCGCTCGAACTCCTCGTAGGTGGTCATCCCGGCCTCCCCTCGGTTGCTTGACACAACCCGGAACCGGCGGCGGGCGGCGTTTGTTCCCGGCCCGTTCTCGGCCCGTTTCAAGGCCGTTCCCGCAGGGGGTCAGCCGAGGCCGAGGGAGTCGCGGAGGGTCTCGCGCTCCGCTTCGAGCTGCTCGATCTGGCCCTGCAGCTCCTCGCGCTGGGCGAGGTACTGGCCGGAGTCGACGAAATCGCCGGCGTCGCCGGTCGGCGCGGGGAGGTCGGCGCGGAGCCGTTCGAGGGACTCCTCGATCTCACGGAGCCGGGTGCGCCGCTCTTCCTCGGGCTGGTTCATCTCGTCCTCCCGGTCGGGTACGGGTTTCCCATGCCCACGGCGGGCGGGTGCAGTCATCGCCCCGCCGCACTCCTCGGCCGCGGCGGTCAGACGCGGAGCACGGTCTTGCCGCGCGCGCCGCCCGCCCGGTTGGCGGCCAGCGCTTCGGCGGCCTCCTCCAGCGGCACCTCGTGCTCGACGCGGACGCGGAGCGCGCCCGCGTCGATGAGGTCGGAGAGCCGGTCCAGCAGCTCGGCCGTGGGCTTGCCCTGGTAGTTGACGCCGCGCAGTTCCCTGGCCTGCATCGCGTCCGGGTTCACCGCCCAGGTGGTGCTGACGTACGTCCCGCCGGGACGCAGCATCTGCGCGATGTGCTCGACGGCGGTCGTGTCGCTGACCACGTCGAGGACGGCGTCGATCCCGTCGGAGTGGACGGCCAGCACCTGCCGGTTGAGGTCGCCCTTGGAGTGGTCGACGGTCTCGTCCGCGCCGAGGCGGCGCATCGTGCCGGCCATGTCGTCGCGGGCGGTCGCGATGACCTTGGCGCCGGTGCGGGCCGCGAGTTGCACCGCGCTCTGCCCGACGCCGCCGGTCGCGCCGACGACGAGGACGGTCTGCCCGGTGTCGACGCGGGCCTCCTCCACCATGGCGAGGGCGGTCGTGCTCGCCGTCGGCACCGCCGCCGCCTGCGTGTAGATCATCCCCTCCGGCATCCGGGCGACCGGCCCGTCGTCGCGGACGAGCGCGTACTCGGCGTAGCTGCCGAGGCCCCGCTCGGCGTCTAGGAAGGCTCCGTAGACCTGCTCGCCGTGCCGCAGCCGGGTGACGTCCTCGCCGACCTCGTCCACGACGCCGGCGCCGTCCTGGCCGAGGATCAGCGGGAACGGAACGTCGACGGAGTCCTTGAGCATGCCGTCGGCGATCTTCCAGTCGAGCGGGTTGAGCCCGGCCGCGACCAGCTTCACCAGGATCTCCCCCGGCCCCGGTTCCGGCCGCGGCAGGTTCATCGGCGCCGGTGTGGCGCCGTACTCGGACACGGCGATGGCTCGCATGACGATCGTCCCCCCGGATCGGATCTGGCGGGGGCTCGAACACCCCCGCAGTGATCTACCCGGTCATCCGGGCGTCACACGGATCCGCAGGTCGGACCGGTCACATCCGCCGCGGGAGGGGCCTGGCCGGGCCGTCAGGCGGGCGCCTGCTCGCCCGGGCCGCCGGGCCTCGGCGGGACGGTCGCGGGCGGCGGCAGGGTCGGCGAGTCGCCGGGGCCCGGGCCGTCGCCGGGCTCGTCCGAGCCCTCGCTGACGCGCAGCGTGATGGTCGTGCCGGGCTCGGCCGAACCGGGGCCGGGGCTCATCTCGGCGACCGTGCCCTTGTCGTACCGGCGGGACTCGACCGGCGCGCCCACGTTGGTCGTGAAGCCCGCGGCGCGCAGTCTCGCGACGGCCTCGCGCAGCTTCATGCCGCGCACGTCGGGCACCTTCGCCCGGTCCTCGCCGGATCCCTTGCTGAAGTAGTGCGACGGCGGGCGCTGGAACGGCGTCGCCGCGGTGCCCAGCAGCGCGCCGCTCATGCTCTGCTGCCAGATCGGCGCCGGGATCGTCGCGCCGAACACGGAGCCGTAGCAGGTGCCGTCCATGCAGAGGCTGTCCATCGGGTACCGGTAGCCGCCGCGCGGATCGCCGACCCACACGGCCGCGGCCAGGTCCGGGGTGTACCCGGCGAACCAGGCCGCCGAGAAGTTGTCGACGGTCCCCGTCTTGCCGGCGGCGGGACGGCCGATGCCCATCCCCCGCGCCGTGCCCTTGGTGAGGACGCCCTGCAGGACGTAGTTGACGGCGTCCGCGACGCCCTCGTCGATCACCTGCTCGCAGTGCCGGCCCGGCACCTTCAGCCGGTGCCCGGACGCGTCCTTGATCTCCTTGATCGCGAGCGGTTCGCAGTACCTGCCGCGCGCGCCGAACGCGGCGTACGCGGCGGCGAGCCGCAGCGGCGACACCGGGTTGAAGCCGAGCGTGAAGGCCGGGTACTGCTCCAGCGGCTTCCCGTTCGCCTGCTTCATCCCGAGGCGTTCGGCCATCTTGACGGTGTCGCACAGGCCGACCTCCTTCTCCAGCGCGAGGAAGAAGGTGTTGACCGAGTGGTGCGTGCCGGTGACGAGGCTGAACTCCTTGCCGCCCTCGCCGTCGGCGGCGTTGCGCAGGGACGCTCCGGGGTCCCCGACCCGGTCGCCGCGGCAGTCGCGGAAGCCGACGGGGGTGAACGCGCGCGGCGCCATCAGCCGGGTGCCGAACGGCATGCCCTCGTCCAGCGCGGCGGCCAGCGTGAACGCCTTGAACGTCGACCCGGCCTGCATGCCGATGCTGGAGCCGTGGGCGGCGTCGGCGGCGAAGTTGATCCAGGTCTTGCCGCGCTCCTTGTCCGGCCCGAGCTCGCGGTCGACGACCATCGCCTTGATCTCGCCCGTGCCCGGCTCGACCATCGCCTCCGCGGCGGCCTTGTGCGCCGAGTTCTTGGGCGGGACGTGCTGGTCCACGGCGCGCTGGGCGGCCTTCTGCGCCCGCGGGTCCATGGTGGTGCGGATCGTGAGGCCGCCGCGCTTGAGCAGCTTCTCCCGCTCCTTGGCCGTCTCGCCGAACACCCGGTTGGTGAGGATCTCGCGCTGCACGTAGTCGCAGAAGAACGCCGCCCTGGCGGTGACGCAGCCGCTCCGGACGTTGTCGACGTCCAGTTCGATGGGCCTGCTCTTGGCCTCGTCCACCTTACCGCGGTCGATCCACCCGAGCTCGGCCATCCGGTCGAGGACGGTGTCGCGCCGCTGCCGCGCCTCGCCGGGATGCCGGATCGGGTCGTAGGCGTAGGGGTAGCGGATGACGCCGGCGAGCAGCGCCGCCTCGGCCAGGTCCAGCTTCGACGCGCGCTTGGAGAAGTAGTGCCGGGCCGCTGCCTCGATGCCGTAGGCGCCGTCGCCGTAGTAGGCGATGTTGAGGTAGCGGCGCAGGATCTCGTCCTTGCTGAACTTCTCCTCCACCGCCACCGCGTACCGCAGCTCGCGGATCTTGCGCGCGGCGGTGACCTCCTTGGCCGCCGCCCGCTCCTCGTCGTTGTCGGCCTGGGTGAGCAGCAGGTTCTTCACGTACTGCTGGGTGATGCCGGAGCCGCCCTGCGTCACCTGCCCGCTGCTGAGGTTGCTGGCGAACGCGCGCAGCGTGCCCTGCATGTCGATGGCGCCGTGCTCGTAGAACCGGCTGTCCTCGATCGCGAGCACCGCCTGCCGCGCGACCGGCGCGATCTTGTCGAGGGGGACGTCGACGCGGTTCTGGTAGAAGAACGTCGCGATCTTCGACCCGTCCGCGGCGAGGATCGTCGAGCGCTGCGGGACGCCGGACGTCGTCATGTCCACCGGCTCGCTGTCGAACCAGCGCGCGGTGTCGCGGGCGCCGACGCCGGCCGTGCAAGCGGTCGGCAGCAGCATCAGCGCGACGAGGACGCCCGCGAGGCCGCCGAGCGCGCCGAGGCCGCGCAGCGCGCGGGCCTTCTCGGCACGGGTCGTGGACGAGGTGAAGACGCGGCGGCGCGGCGGAGCGGGGACCCCGCCCCGTGCGGCGCGATTCCCTGGGTCACCTTCTGCCCCGGCTGGCACGCGCTTAGGGTAAACGTGCGTTCGCGGCCGGACCACCCCATCGGCGATGTTCCGGTCGGTTTCGCGCGATTCAGGCGCCTTGCCCTCGTCGTTCCCACGCTCGGACACGATCGCGGAATACCCGCGAAACCGCCCGCAACTCCGCTTCCGGGTCGGCTCCCCGCTCCGCCGCCTCCCGGACGAGCGCGAAAAGCCTCTCCCCCACGTCGCTCCCGGGGGCGTCCCCCACGTCGCTACCGGCGCCACCGGCGTCCGCGCCGAGATCGTCGGCGAGCTCGGCCGGGGCCCGCATCCGCGCCGCGCGGCGCTGGAGCTGCGCGGCCAGCGACAGCGCGGGCTGCCCCAGCGGGACGCCGTCGAGCGCCGACGCCTCGTCGCCGCTCTTCGCCGCCCGCTCGGCCGCCTTGATCTGCTCCCAGTTGGCGTTGACCTCGTCGGCGCCGGAGACGGTCACGTCCGCGAACACGTGCGGATGGCGGCGCACCAGCTTCTCGACGATCCCGGCCGCCACGTCGTCGATGGTGAACGCGGTGTCGTCGTCGCGCTCGGCCGCCACCACCGAGTGGAACGCCACCTGCATCAGCACGTCGCCCAGCTCCTCGCGCAGCGCGCCGAGGTCGCCGGACTCGATCGTGTCGAGGACCTCGTAGGCCTCCTCCAGCAGGTACGGGACGAGCGTGGCGTGCGTCTGCTTGCGGTCCCACGGGCAGTCGCGGCGCAGCGTGTCCATGACCGACACCAGGTCGAGCAGCCGCGCGCCGGGCAGGTCGTAGGAGCCGTGCAGGACCTCCACGTCCAGCGGGTCGCCGACGACGAGCGTGCCGACCTCGCGCATCAGCGCCTCGTCGCCCTCCGGCGCGGCCACCCACACGATCTCGGCGGACCGCGCGTCCCCCACCAGCCGGGACGCGTCGGGCGCGGCGACCGTCTCGGGGACGATCCCGGCGTCGCGCAGCGAGGGCAGCAGCGGATGCCCGTCCCGGAGCCGGACGGCGGCGGCCGACCGGAGCGCGTCCCACGCCCGCCAGGTCAGCAGGCCCGGCGCGACCCGGTGCGTGGTCGCGAGCAGTGTCAGGCTCATGCGCCTCAGATACCCGAATCGGGGCTGGACAGCCGGTAGGTGATCGGGCCGACCTCGAACTTGACCGCGTCATAGTCGCCGTAGCGCGGATTGACCTTGATGTGCATGCCGTCGGCGGTGCGCTGGAACAGCTCGTTCCACCGCCTGCCGGCCTGCTGCGTCGCCGGGCTCAGCTGGTTGTTCACGTCCGCGCCGAACCGCTGCATGACCGCGATCTGCGTCGCGACGAGCCGCGCCAGGTCGCGGGTGTGCGCGCGCGGCAGCCCGCTCGCCAGCGTGATCGACTCGGCCCCGCCCTGCCGGTTCAGCGCCTGGACCGTGCCGTCCACCTGGCCGCTGGTGACCGTCACGCCGGCCTTCTCGGCGACCTCGTCGGCGACCTGGAAGTTGATCAGCAGGGTGAGGGCGCCCTGCAGGTCGGACTCGGAGTCGCCGGCGAGCTGCGGGGCGACGCCGCCCGCGTTCGCGCGCAGCTCGTTGGCCGCCGGGTCGGCGCGGAACTGGGTGCGCCAGTCGCGGACGGTCTGGCTGAGCTCGGTGACGGTGATGCGGTCGTCGCCGACGATCGCGGCGGAGCCGACCTTCGGGGAGCCGCCGCAGCCGGCCAGCGCGCCGGCCGCCAGCACGACCGCCACCGCCGCCTTCACGGACTTACCAGGCACGGAATCCTCGTCTCGTCATGGGTCATCGGGTCGGGGTCGGCTCACATTACCGCTTGCCCGACGCGGTCGCGGGTTCCAGGAACAGGGCCTCGACCAGGTCCGTCGCCCACTTCAGCAGCTCCTGGTCGCGCAGCGGGCGGCCGCCGAGCGGCGCCGTCTTCGGCGCCGGCACGAGCAGGGTGTCGGTCGCCGGCTTCAGGATGCTCTTCGGGTACAGCCGCTGCAGCCGGACCTGCTTGGAGTCGGGCAGGTTCACCGGGGTGAACTTGACGAAGGTGCCCTGGAGGGTGACGTCGGTGAGCCCCGCCCTGCGCGCCTTCGCCCGGAACCGCGCCACTTCGAGAAGGTTCAGCACCGGGACGGGCAGCGGGCCGAAGCGGTCCTTCAGCTCGTCGTGCACGGCGCCGATCTCGTCGTCGGACGTGATCGCGGCGATGCGGCGGTAGGCGTCGAGCCGGAGCCGCTCCCCCGGCACGTACTCGTGCGGCAGGTGCGCGTCGACGGGCAGCTCGACCTTCGTCTCGACGGCCTCCGGCTCGCCGGCGCCGCCGTCCTTCAGCTCCCGGACCGCCTCCCCGACCATCCGGACGTACAGGTCGAACCCGACGCCCGCGACGTGCCCGGACTGCTCGGCGCCGAGGATGTTGCCCGCGCCGCGGATCTCCAGGTCCTTCATCGCGACGTACATGCCGGCGCCCACCTCGGTGTGCTGGGCGAGGGTCGCGAGCCGCTCGTGCGCCGTCTCGGTCAGCGGCTGCTCCGGCTGGTAGAGGAAGTACGCGTAGGCGCGCTCCCGGCCGCGTCCGACGCGCCCGCGCAGCTGGTGGAGCTGCGACAGCCCGTACATGTCGGCGCGGTCGACGATCAGCGTGTTGGCGTTCGGCACGTCCAGCCCGGACTCGACGATCGTGGTCGCGACGAGGACGTCGTAGTTCTTCTCCCAGAAGTCGACCATGACCTTCTCGAGTTCGTTCTCGTTCATCTGGCCGTGCGCGATGCCGATCCGCGCCTCCGGGACGAGCCGCGCCAGGTTCGCCGCGACCTTGTTGATCGACCGGACCCGGTTGTGCACGAAGAACACCTGGCCCTCGCGCAGCAGCTCGCGGCGGATCGCGGCGGCGATCTGCTTCTCCTCGTACGGCCCGACGAACGTCAGGACGGGGTGCCGCTCCTCCGGGGGCGTCAGGATCGTCGACATCTCGCGGATGCCGGTCAGCCCCATCTCCAGCGTGCGCGGGATCGGCGTCGCGGACATGGCGAGCACGTCGACCTGCGTCCGGAGGCGCTTCAGCTCCTCCTTGTGCTCGACGCCGAACCGCTGCTCCTCGTCGATGACGACCAGGCCGAGGTTCTTGAACCGGGTCTGCGACGACAGGATCCGGTGCGTGCCGACGACGACGTCCACGGTGCCCTCCGACAGGCCGCGCAGCGTCTCGGCGATCTCCGCGTCGCTCTGGAACCGGCTGATCGGCTTCACCACGACCGGGAACGCCGCGAACCGCTCGGTGAACGTCGACATGTGCTGCTGGACGAGCAGCGTCGTCGGCACGAGCACCGCGACCTGCCGCCCGTCCTGGACGGCCTTGAACGCCGCCCGCACCGCGATCTCGGTCTTGCCGTAGCCGACGTCGCCGCAGATCAGCCGGTCCATCGGGACGGGCCTCTCCATGTCGACCTTGACCTCGTCGATGGCGGCGAGCTGGTCGGGGGTCTCGTTGTAGGGGAACGCGTCCTCCAGCTCCCGCTGCCACGGGGTGTCGGGCGCGAACGGGTGCCCGGGGCTCGCCATCCGCGCCGAGTACAGCCGGATCAGCTCCCCGGCGATCTGCTTGACGGCCTTGCGGGCGCGGGACTTGGCCTTCTGCCAGTCGGCGCCGCCGAGCCGGTGCAGGCTGGGCGCCTCGCCGCCGACGTAGCGGGTCAGCTCCTCCAGCTGGTCGGTCGGGACGAACAGCCGGTCGCTCTTGGCGTACTCCAGGATCAGGTACTCGCGGGTGGCGCCCTGCACCGTCCGGCTGACCATCTCCACGTACCGTCCGACGCCGTGCTGCTCGTGCACGACGTAGTCGCCGGCCTTGAGCTGCAGCGGGTCGATGCCGCCGCGCCGCCGCGACGGCATGCGCCGCGCGTCCTTCGTGGACGACTTCTGCCCGGACAGGTCGGTCTCGGTCAGCACCGCGAGCTTGACCGACTCCCAGACGAAGCCGTTCTCCAGCAGCCCGGTCGTGACGGTGACCAGGGACGGCTCGGGAGGCCCGGCGAGGTCGGCGAGCCGCGCGCCGACGCCCTCCTCCCCGACGAGCTGGACGAGCCGCTCGGCGGGCCCGTGCCCGGCGGTGACCATGACGACCCGCCAGCCGCCGTCGATCCAGCCCTTGAGGTCGCCGACGACGCGGGAGGTGTCGCCCCGGTACGCCTCCGCCGGCGCCGCGCCCAGGTTCAGGGCGTCCCCCTCGTCGTCCAGGGGGGACGAGCCCTCTGCACCCCCTGCACCCCCCGCGCTCGCTTCGCTCGCCGTCAGGGGGTTGAGCGCCGTCACGCTCCACCGGGGCAGCCCCAGCTCGGTGCTGTGCTCGCGGACCTCCTCAAGGGACCGGAACGCGGCGGCCCCCAGGTCGATCGGCGCCTCGCCGCCGGCGGCGGCGTTGACCCAGCTCGCCTCCAGGAACTCCTGGCTCGTCCGGACCAGCTCCACCGACCGCGTCCGGATGCGCTCCGGCTCGCACACCAGCAGCGCGGAGCCGTCCGGCAGCAGGTCGGTCAGCAGCTCCATGCGCTCGGCGAGGACGGGCGAGAACGCCTCCATGCCCTCGACGGTGTCGCCGTCGGCGATCCGGCCGAGGATCTCCTCCAGCGCCGGGTGCTCCTCGGCGAGGAGCTTCGCGCGCTCGCGCACCTTCTCCGTCAGCGGCAGCTCGCGGCACGGCGGCGCCCACAGCCCGCCCTGCGCGACCTCCAGCGACCGCTGGTCGGCGGCCTTGAAGTAGCGGATCTCCTCGACGGTGTCGCCCCAGAACTCCACCCGCAGCGGGTGCTCCTCCGTCGGCGGGAACACGTCCAGGATCCCGCCGCGCACCGCGATCTCGCCGCGCTTCTCCACCAGGTCGACGCGGTGGTACCCGGCGTCGACGAGGCTCCGGACGGCGTCGTCCATGTCGGCGTCCTCGCCGGAGACGAGCCGCACGGGCTCCAGGTCGGCGAGTCCGGCGACGATCGGCTGCAGGACGGCCCGGATCGGCGTCACGACGACGTCGAGCGCGCCGCCCTTCTCGTCCTCGCCGGGGCGGGCCGCGTCCGGGTGGACGAGCCGCCGCAGCACCGCGAGCCGCTGCCCGACCGTGTCCGAGCGCGGCGACAGCTTCTCGTGCGGCAGCGTCTCCCACGCCGGGAAGTGCGCGATCCGGGCGGGGTCGAGCAGGCTCGACAGCGCGGCGGCCAGGTCCTCGGCCTCCCGGCCGGTCGCGGTCACCGCCAGCACGGCGCCCCCCGGCCCTCCCGAGGCGCCGCCCGCGCGCAGGCTGCGGCTCAGCGCGGCGGCGAGGATCGGCCACAGCGCGGCCGGCGCGACCACCTCCTGGTCGGCGCGCGCCCGCTTGAGAGCGCGCTCCAGACCGGGGTCGCCGCACGCAAGGTCAACAAGTCCAGAAAGCGTCATCTTCGCCCGCACATTCGCCGAATAACCCCGAGGCAGGGCAGCCCGAAACAGCCGGAAGGAGCATCTATCCCCCGGCGACACTCCAGCCTACGCGCCGCCGCCGCCCGCCGCGCACCCCCGGCGCACTCCCGTCCCGCGACCGTTCCACGACACGGGGACAGGCCCAGAGTGGACAAATGGCGGACGGAGCGCAGTCATGCGATTACGCTGCGAGATTGTGACCGATCTGCGTACGCCGCCGGTCAGCGACGGCGATCTCTTCTCAGAACGCGCCCGACAGTACGCCCTAGAGAAGCCCCTGCAGCGGATCCACCTCCTGGAAGCCGGCTGCGGCTGGGGCACGGGCCTGGACCTCGGCGACCACGACCACCACGTCACGGGCGTCGACATCGAGTCCCCGGAGCTGCGGGCCTACACCTGCGAGCGGCCCGACCTCGACGCCTGGCACCTCGGCGACCTGCGCACCGTGCCGATGCCGCCGCGCGCCTACGACATCGTGCACGCCTCGTACCTGATCGAGCGGGTGCCGCATGCCGAGCTGGTGCTCGACCGGTTCGTCGCCGCGCTGAAGCCCGGCGGGCTGCTGCTGGTGCACCTGCGCGACCGCGACACCGCGTTCGGCTTCCTGGACCGCACGCTGCCCCGGTGGCTGCGCACGTCCGGCCGCCGGGCCCGCCCGCGGCCGGCACGGGGGCCGCGCACCGGACGGGGGCCGCGCCCCGGACGAGTCGCGCGTCCCGGACGGGGGTCGCGCGGCGCCCACGCCCGGGTCCCGTACCCGGCGGACGAGCGGGTCGCCGGGCCGCAGACCCGCTCCGAGGCCCGGATCGACGTCCGGTCGGAGACACGGGCGGAGACACGGGTGGAGGCGCGGCCTCCGGAGTCCGCGCCGGAACAGACGTCCCGGCCGGTGCCGGTGGTCCGGACGAGCCCGCCGCCCGCGCTCTACAGCCGGGTCGCGTCCCGGTCGGGCATGCGCTGGTACTGCGTGATGCGCGGCCTGGTGATCTCCGAGGAGTACACCTCCCGGCAGGCCATCGACGCGCTGGGGGCCGGAACCGGCCTCGCCGAGCTGCTGTGCCGGATCGTGTCCGCGGTCACCCGCGGGCGCCTCACCGCAGACCACAGCGAGATCACGCTGGTCATCCGCAAACCCGAGAACCGTTTCGCGCGGGTCATCTGACCGGGCCGGGTGTGCGCGCGTGGGGGCCGACGCAGTATTTTTCCTGCGGAAACTCCCACTGACACGGACGAGCCCGGCTCCCCGCCGCCGGGCGGGATCGGAGATCGCGGTGACCGCCGAAGCCGGCCTTCCCGACACGCTGCGCGACCTGCCCGCCTGGACCCCGGGTCCGGTGGAGCTCGCCGACCTGGAGCTGGTGCTCGCCGGGGCGTACCGCCCGCTGACCGGGTTCCTCGGGTCCTTCGACACCGCGACGGTGACCGCCGGCGGGCGGCTGGCCGACGGCACGCCGTGGCCGGTCCCGGTCACGCTGGCCGTCCCGAAGGAGCTGACCGGGCACGAGCGGGTCGTCCTGCAGGACCCGGAGGGCGTGCCGCTCGCCGTGCTGGAGGTCGCCGAGTCCTGGCAGGATCCGGTGACCCAGGGCTGGCGGCTCGCGGGGCCGCTGGAGGCCCTCCGCGCCCCCGCGCACGGACCGTTCCACTCCCTGCGCCGCCGCCCCGACGAACTCGACCCCGCCGCCGGCGACGTCCTCGCGAAGTCCTCCGAGGGGGGACGACCCCCCACACCCCCCGGCAACCCGCTCGCGAAGTCCTCTGAGGGGGGACGACCCCCCACACCCCCCGCCAACCTGCTCGGGGTGGCCACGCGCGAACCCCTGCACCGCAAGCAGCTGGGCCAGCTCCGCCAGGTCGCCGAGCGGCTCGGCGCGAAGGTGCTCGTCCTGCCGCTGCTCGGCGGCGAGCACGACGACTCCCTCGTCCGGGCGCTGCTGGGCGTCCGCAAGGAGCTGCCGGACGGCACCCGGATCGTCCCGGTGCCGCTGCCCGACCGGGGCGACCGCGAGCGCGACGTCCTGCTGCGCGCGCACGTCGCCGCCGCGTACGGCGCCACCCACCTGCTCGCCGAGGCGGAACTGGAGGGCGCCCCGATCCCGCTGGTCGTCCCGGAGCCGTGGGCCTACGACGCCGACGTGGAGGTCTGGCGGCCGGTCGCGCGCATCGAGCCCGACCACGTCCAGGCGGAGCTGACCCCCGAGCGGCTGGACGCGCTGCTGGACGCGGGCGAGCCCGTCCCCGACTGGTTCACCCCGCCCGCCGTCGCCGCCGAGCTGGCGCTCGCGCGCCCGCCGAAGCACTCGCGCGGCATCACGGTGTTCTTCACCGGGCTGTCGGGCTCGGGCAAGTCCACGGTCGCGCGCGGCCTGTCCGACGCGCTGATCGAGCGCGGCGGCCGGACGGTCACGCTGCTGGACGGCGACGTCGTGCGGCGGATGCTGTCGGCCGGCCTGACGTTCTCCCGCGCCGACCGCGACCTCAACATCCGGCGGATCGGGTTCGTCGCCGCCGAGATCACCCGGCACGGCGGCACCGCGATCTGCGCGCCGATCGCCCCGTACGCGGCGACCCGCGCCGAGGTGCGGCGGATGGTGTCCGCCGTGGGCGACTTCATCCTGGTGCACGTGGCGACGCCGCTGGAGGAGTGCGAGCGCCGTGACCGCAAGGGCCTGTACGCCAAGGCGCGGGCGGGCCTCATCCCGGAGTTCACCGGCGTCTCCGACCCCTACGAGACGCCCGACGACGCCGATCTGACCCTGGACACCTCGGCCATGGCGCCGGACGAGGCGGTCGGCAGGGTCCTCGACCTGCTGGTGAGCGGCGGCTGGGTTCGTCCCGAATAGCACAACTGACTCGTTTGTCCCTCGATACCCGGGTTACACCCCTCGGGAGTCCGTCCCTTAGTGTGTTACGGAAGTTTTCCTACATGGCAGGTAGGTCATGCCGATGGACTTCGATTGGACGATGGCGCTGGGCTCGTTCCTGGTCGCCATCATCGTCGGGCTGACCGGCATGGGCGGCGGCGCACTGATGACACCGATGCTCGTGACGTTCTTCGGGGTGAGCCCGCTCGCCGCCGTGTCCAGCGACCTGGTCGCCGCCGCCGTCATGAAACCCGTCGGCAGCGCCGTCCACTACCGGCAGGGCACGATCAACATGCGGCTGGTCGGGTGGCTGTGCGCGGGCTCGGTGCCCGCCGCGTTCTCCGGCGTCCTGATCGCCAGGGCGCTCGGCGACGGCGCCTCCGTCGAGGAGATCATCAGCAAGGCGATGGGCGTCGCGCTCATGATCGCGGCGGCCGGCCTCGTCCTGCGCGCCTACCTGGCCCACCGGGGCCGCGCGGGCTCGGGCGACGGGGACGGCGCGCCCGAGGTCAGGATCCGACCGATTCCTACCGTATTGATCGGGATTATCGGCGGGCTCGTCGTCGGCATCACCTCGGTCGGCTCCGGCTCCCTCATCATCGTGGCGCTGCTCGCCCTGTACCCGACGCTGAAGGCCAACCAGCTCGTCGGCACCGACCTGCTCCAGGCCGTCCCGCTGGTCTTCGCGGCCGCCATCGGCCACCTGCTGTTCGGCGACTTCCGGATGGAGGTCACCGCCGCCCTGCTCGTCGGCTCCGTCCCCGGCGTCTACCTCGGCTCCAAGATCTCCTCGCGGGCGCCCGGCGGCCTCATCCGCCGCGTCCTCGCGCTCGTCCTGGTCGCGTCGTCGCTGAAGATGTTCGGCGTCGGCGCCGTCCCGCTCGCCTGGACGATGGTCGTGCTCACCGCCGCCACGGTCGCCGCCTGGCTCTACGTCCGTCACCGCAACCCCCGTAACCTCGGCAACCGGGATACGCTGCCCTCTCCCGTACCGGCGGCCGGCGGGGCCGCCCCGTCAGGAGGGCAGAGCGAGAGTGGACCGACGATGGCCGCATGAGACCGTCGACGTGCTCGGCGTGCGCGTCAGCCGCATCGACGTCGCGCGACTCCGGGCCTTCACCGCGGCGGCCGTCAAGGACCGCACGAAGCTGACCATCACGTTCGCCAACCCGGACTACGTGCTCAAGGCGCAGAACGACCCGGCGCTGCGCGACCTCATGAACCGCTTCGACCTCAACCTGCCGGACGGCTGGGGCGTGGTGCTCGCCGCGAAGATCTTCGGGCGCCCCGTGCCCGGCCGGATGGCCAACGACGACCTCACCGACGACCTGTTCGGGCAGCCCGCCGAGCACGGCTGGCGGGTGTTCCTGTTCGGCAACGCGCCCGGCGTCGCCGAGGCCGCGGCCGAGAACGTCCAGAAGTGGTACCCCGGCCTGCACATCGCCGGGACGCTGCACGGCCACTGGGCGGACGACCAGGGCCGCATCCCCGCCGAGACCGCCGAACGGCTCATCGCCGAGATCAACGACGCCTCCCCCGACATCCTCCACGTCGGCCTCGGCACCCCGCTACAGCAGCGCTTCGTCAGCGACTACCGCGACCGGCTCACCGCCCCCGTCATCATCACGTGCGGCGCGTACTTCGAGCACCTCGCCGAGCGGCGCGAGTACTACCCGGCCCTCGTCCTCAAGCTCCGCATCGGCTTCCTCTACCGGCTGGCGCGCGAACCCCGCCGCCTCTGGCGCCGCTACACCGTCGAACTGGGCTCCTACCTGGGGCGCGTCATCATGCACCGCATCCGTCACGGCAAGGCGCCCGACGCGTGAACGACATCTCTATCGGACGGCGGTTCCAAAGAACCGCTGACCGACTTTCGCCTATGTGGTAGGACAAGATGCCATCATCAACCCCGGCCGCACCCCGGAGCTCCTTCATGCGACCCATCATCGCCTGTCTCACGGCCACCACCCTCGCGGCGTCCGCGCTGACGGCCGCGGCGGGCGCTGCGTCCGCCGACATCGCCCAGCCGTCGGTCGTCTCGGCCAACCCGGTGAACAACACCCCGCACGTCCTGGACGGCACCGTCCGCGCCATCGCCGTCGTGGGCAGCCTGGTCGTCGTCGGCGGCAACTTCGAAGAGGTGCGGGAGGCGAGCAGCGGCGCCAAGACGCTGAAGCGGCACAACCTGTTCGCCTACGACATGAAGACCGGCAAGATCAGCACGGCCTTCGTGCCGAAGGTCAACGGCACCGTCCACGCCCTCCAGGCCGGGACGAGCGGCTGGGTGTACATGGCCGGCACGTTCACGACCGTCAACGGGGCCAAGACGGGCACGGTCGCCTCGATCAAGGCGACCACCAACACGGTGCACACGGGCTTCAAGCCCGCCGTCAACTACCGGGTCACCACGATGGTGCGGCGCGGCCTCCACCTCTACATCGGCGGGTCGTTCACCAAGGCCGGCGGCAAGACCCGCAGTGCCGTCGCCCGGCTCGACGCGCTGAGCGGCGCCGCCGACGCCGGCTTCAACTTCACCGTCACCAAGCCGCGCTCCGGCACGCTCAAGGTGTACAAGCTCGCGGTCGACCCCGCCGACACCCGGCTGGTGATCAACGGGACGTTCACCCAGGTGAACGGGCAGACCCGGCACCAGATCGCACTGATCAACCTGGGCAGCACCGCCAAACTGTCGACCTGGTCGACCACCGAGTACGCCGACGCGTGCAACCTCAACGCGTTCGACACCTACATGCGCGGCATGGACTTCTCCCCCGACGGCAAGTACTTCGTCGTCGTCACCACCGGCGGCCCCTACGGCCAGACGACGCTGTGCGACTCCGCGGCCCGCTGGGAGGCGTCCGCCACCGGGTCCGGCAAGAAGCCCACCTGGGTCAACTGGACGGGCGGCGACACGCTGCTGTCCACCTCCGTGACCGGCGCCGCCGTCTACGTCGGCGGCCACCAGCGCTGGCTCGACAACCCGTACGGGCACGACACCCCCGGCCCCGGCGCCGTGTCGCGTCCCGGCATCGGCGCGCTCAACCCGTCCACCGGCAAGGCGCTGGCGTGGAACCCCACCCGGACGCTCGGCCACGGCGTCGAGGCGCTCGTCGCCCACCCGAGCGGCCTGCTCGTCGGCAGCGACACCGAGGAGCTCGGCCACGAGTACCACGGCCGGCTGGGCATGTTCCCGGCCGGGTGAACCGCCGGAACGATGTGAGATAAAGGGGCGACGACCATCGAGAGGAAGGGGCCGTCCGTGCGCGACCGCGACCCCCGCGACGAGTTCCCCGATGGCCGTCACCGCCCCGACGCGCGCCGCTCCCAGCCCGTCCCGCCCGCCCGGCGGCGCGGGCCCCGCCCGGCCTTCTACTTCACCACCGCGGCCACGCTCCTCGCCGTCGGCGCCTCCGCGGGCGCCATCGCACTGACCGGCGGCGGCGTGAGCCGCGACGCCCGGACGGCGTCCGCCGGGAGCGGCACCGTCGTGCCGGCCTCCGCCGACACCTACGTGGTCCGCGAGATGCCGGGCACGGGCTTCGGCGACGCCAAGAAGATCACCGCCTCCGTGTGGCCCGACTGGCACACCGAGGCCTACATCGCGTTCGACGTGCCGCGCGGCACCCCGCGCATCACCAAGGCCCGGGTCGAGGTGGCCTTCGAGCGCTCCGCCAACCGGCCGCGGCAGGTCGAGCTGCGCTCGCTGCCCGCCTCCTGGACGGAGAACGGCACGTCCTGGAGCAACCGCCCGGCCGCCGGTCCGGTGATCGCGACCGCCGCCGCCGGCGCGGACCGCATCTCCTTCGACGTCGGCTCCGTCGTGACCGGCCCCGGCCGCTACGCGTTCGCCGTCACCAACGAGGACCTCCGGTCGGCGGCGTCGCTCCACTCCCGGGAGGCCGGCGACGGCCCGCGCCTCGTGCTGAAGACACGACGCGGCACGCCCGCACCGTCCCCGAGCGCCTCGCCCGCCCCCACTGCGTCGGCGCCCGCCGCACTGCCCGCCCCCGGCCCCGAGCCCACCTGGCAGGCGCCCCTGCCCACCCGGTCGCCGGAGTCGTCCGCCGGCGGCGGCAGGACGCTCTGCGGGCTCTCCCTCGAACTCCAGCCGGGCGAGACGTTCCAGAAGGCCCTCACCCGCCTGGACGCCAGGTACGGGGGCCTGGAGACCGTCCGCCTCTTCTACCGGGGCGTCCCCCCGGCATGGCCCGGCAACCCCGACCTCGGCGACCGCCCGCCGATCATCTCCTTCAAGTTCGCGCCGAAGGACGTCCTCGCCGGGAAGTACGACAAGGCCATGACCCAGTGGTTCGCGACCGCGCCGCGCGACCGCGACGTCTACTGGGTCTACTACCACGAGCCCGAGGACAACATCGCCAAGGGCGAGTTCACCGCCGCCGACTACCGCGCCGCCTGGCGGCGCCTCCGCTCCCTCGCCGACAAGGCCGGCAACTCGCGCCTGCACGCCACCCTCGTCCTGATGAGCTGGAGCCTCGACCCCCTCTCCAAGCGCGACTGGCGCGACTACTACCCGGGCCGCGACGTCATCCAGGTCCTCGGCTGGGACGCCTACAACCTCGGCTGGAAGAAGGGCCGCTACGACGACCCGGCCACCATGTACGACCGGGTCATCGCCGTCAGCGAGGCCGAGAACCTCCCCTTCGGCGTCGCCGAGACCGGCAGCTACCTCGTAGGCGGCGACGACGGCACGAAACGCGCCGCCTGGCTCCACGCCACCAACGCCTACCTGAAGAAGCACAAGGCCGTGTGGGTCGCCTACTTCGACCTCGACTGGCCCACCGGCGACTTCCGCCTCCTCGACTCCCACAGCCGCAAGGCCTGGCAAGAATTCTGTTAGGGGCCGTGTTGGCCCAGGGGGGCGACCCCCTGGAACCCCCGTTGCGACGCAGGCGATCCTCACGCCGCCCTTGCGGTCTGTCGTGCCTGTGCGGGTGTGTGGGGCGTCGCTGCGGTCGCCCGGCTCGACGGGCATGCCCGCTGCGGTCGCTGGCGCTCCCTCCGCGTGCCTGCCTGTGGTCGTCGCTCCTGTCCGCGGCAAAGCTCAGGCCCAGTCCAAGAGCGCACAACGTGCCGCCTCCGCCGTCGAGGAAAGGATGTCAACGCGTGCGCTATCGCTGAGGTCCGTGCCAAGCGTTGGCGTGGGAGGGCGGGGCCTGGTGGAGGTATGGGCGTGGCCGCGGACGGGCCTTCTAGGGGGTGCCGTCCGCGGCCACGAGGTTAGGTTGCGGTTACTTGCGCTTGAGGATGATGGTCCACGTTGCGGCGCGGCTGGCGGCGTTGGTGGTGGCCTTCTTGCCGCCGTAGGAGCCGGTGGGGACCGCGGCGTTGCTGTCGACGATCAGGCTCGTGATGCGGCCGCCGCCGGAGCCGATGCCGGTGCCGCGGGTCTCCACGCCGGCGGGCGTCGTCCACGCGGTGGTGGTGGACGACTTGTCGCCCCAGTACGTGATGGCCCAAGAACCAGCGGAGGTGACGTCGGCGTCCGGGCTGGTGTGCTCGGTGCCGGAGTCGTCCTCGGTGTTCTTGGCGACCTTCGCGACCGGGTCGGTGGCGTCGGTGCCCGCGTAGGCGAGCAGCCGGATGTCGGCCTTGGTGAAGGCGCTCAGCCCGATGTTCACCTGGGTTCCGGCGTCACCGGCCTGGGCGACCCTCTTGTAGAGGACCGAGGTGGCGCTGCCCGCGTTCTGCTCGTCCACCTTCGTCCAGCCGGGCGGCGGAGTCGTGAGCTCCGCGTCGCCGCTGTTGAAGGTCAGCACCATGATCAGGCCGTCGCCGGCCTGCACCGACGCGGGGACGTGGGCGTAGGCGGTCTTGACGTTGGCGTTGCCGCCGTCACCGCCCCGGTAGGAGATGTCCGCCTGGTTCGGCGCGACCGTCACCGTCTGCGCCCGGGTGTCCTTGGCGCCCTGGTCGTCGGCCACCGTCAGCTTGACGGTGTAGGTGCCGGCCGCGGCGTAGGTGTGCTGCGGCGTGGCGCCCGTGGCGTTGCCGCCGTTGCCGAAGTCCCACGCGTACGAGGCGATCGAACCGTCGGGGTCCGCGGAGCCGGACGCGTCGAAGGTGCACTGGAGGTCGTCGCAACTGCGGGTGAACGCGGCCTGCGGGGCCTCGTTCGTCGCGGCGGAGTCGCCCTGCGCCAGGACGATCGTCCACATCGCGGCCCGGCTCTCGGCGTCGGTGGTGGCCGTCTTGCCGCCGTAGGAGCCGGTGGGGACCGTGCCGTTGCTGTCGGCGGTCAGGCTGGTGATGCGGCCGCCGCCGGAGCCGATGCCGACGCGACGGGTCTCCACGCCGGCGGGCGCCGTCCACGCGGTGGTGGTGGACGACTTGTCGGCCCAGTACGTCACCGCCCACGAGCCGGTGCCGCCGACCTGCGCGTTCGGGCTGGTGTGCGCGGTGACCGCGTCGGCGTCGCCGCCCTTGGCGACGGCGGCGATCGGGTCGGTGGTGTTGGTGCCGTCGTAGGCGAGCAGCTGGATGTCGGCCTTGGTGAGGGCGCTCAGTCCGACGTCGACCTGGGTTCCGGCGTCACCGGCCTGCGCGACCCGCTTCCACAGCACGGAGGTGGCGCTGCCGACCGTCTGGGTGTCGACCTGCGTCCAGCCCGGGGGCGGCGTCGTCAGCGACGCGCTGCCGCTGTTGAAGGTCAGCATCAGGATCATGCCGTCGCCCGCCTCGACGGACGGCGGGATCTGCGCGTAGGCGGTCTGGACGTTGGCGTTGCCGCCGACCCCGCCGCGGAAGGCGATGTTCGCCTGGTTGGGCGCGACGGTGAGCGTCTGGGTCTTGGTGCCCTTGCCGCCGCGGTCGTCGGTCACCGTCAGCTTGACGGTGTACTCCCCCGCCTCGCCGTAGGTGTGCTGCGGCGTGGCGCCGGTGCCGCTCCCGCCGTCGCCGAAGTCCCACGCGTACGAGGCGATCGAACCGTCGGGGTCGGCCGAGCCCGACGCGTCGAACGTGCAGTCGAGCTGGTCACAGTTGGCGGTGAACGCGGCCTGCGGCGCCGTGTTGGGCGTGCCGCTGAACAGGAACACCGTCCGGCCGCGCCAGTCGGCGGAGCTGACCTCGGTGGACGCGCCGGAGGGCACCCCCGCGGCGGAGAACGCGACCCGGTACAGGCGGCCGTTGCCGTTGTTCACGTAGTAGAGGTGGCCGCCGTCGACGAACATGCCGCCGGCGGAGCTCCACGACATGCCGGGCAGGTTGTTCACGGCGGTGAACTCCTGCGCGCCGACGACGTTGCTCTCGGGGTTGAACGTCCGGTAGTAGAGCGCGGACGTGCCGCGGGCGTAGTAGATCCGGCCGGCGGCGAAGAACATGCCGGTGATGTTCGGGACCTGCGAGTGCCAGGTCGTCATCGCGGCGAGCTGGTCGGCGGCGTCGATCGCGGTGATCGGGCCGAGCGTGGTGCCGTCGAACGAGCGGCGGCTGAAGGTGCCGTCCGAGCCGCCGTAGAACAGCTCACCGTTGATCATGAAGGCGCCGCGCGCGGACCGCCAGTCGACGCCGCCGGTGGCGTCGGCGACCTCGGCGCCGGTGGTGGTGCCGTCGAACGAGCGGTGCTTGAGGTAGTTGACCGCGCCGAAGCCGATGCCACCGCCGGAGTAGACGTTCCCGGGCAGGTCACCGGTGCTGTACGCCGGGACGGCCTTGCCTCCGGCGACCGGGAACAGCGCGAGCTTCTGGTGGAACTCGCCGCCGACGTTGTCGGTGTCGCTGCCGATCCACAGGCCCTCGTCGGTGGCCAGCATGTCGAACACGCCGACGCCCTTGTCGCGGCCGGGGTTCCAGCTGAACGGCAGGCCGCTGGCGGGGTCGAGCGCGACGATCCCCTCGCGGGAGACGGCGCCCTGGCCGGGCTTGTCGCCGGCGAACGGGTTGTTGGCCCAGCGGAAGTGGCCGCCGGTGTAGACGGCGGTGTCGGTGATCTCGACGGCGTACGTGGTGTCGCCGCCGGTGAAGTTCACCCAGGTGGGTTGCTGGCCGGCGCCGGTGGCGGCGCTCTCCCAGCGGGCCTGGGTGTCGCAGAGCTTGGACGTGCCGCCGTAGGCGCCGGTGGTGGTGACGACGAAGTACGAGCCGTCCGGGGAGAACTCGACGTCCCGCATGTAGGTGTCGAACGACTGCGAGCACTGGTCGGCGTAGCGGGTGGTGTCCCAGTTCGCGAGCTGCGCGGACTGCCCGGTCAGGTCGAGCATGACGATCTGGCGCCGGGTGCTGCCCAGGACGGAGTTGAAGTTGCCGACGCCGATGAGCTTGGAGCCGTCGGGGCTGACGTCCATCTTGTAGATCTGGGTGACGCCGTCGCCGGTCTGGGTGCCGGCGATGTTCGCGTCCACGAAGTCGTCGCGGGCGCCGGTCGCCGGGTTCAGGGTGGCGAGGCCCGCCCGCGGGGCGCCGTCCGCCGTGGCGAACGTGCCGGCGACGTACAGCCGCCCGCCGGCGAGGCGCAGGTCGCGGACCCGGGCGTCGAGCTGCGGGTCGAACGCGGCGATCGGCGCGCCGGTCTGGGCGTTGATCCGGGCGAGCACGAAGTGGCGGACGCCGTTGATCTCGCTGAAGTTGCCGCCGACGTAGATGGACTGGCCGTCGGGGGCGGGCAGCAGCACGCTGGCCTCGCCCTTGTTGAGGCTGGGCGTGAAGTCCGGGTCGATCGCGCCGGTGGCGGCGTCGAAGGCGAACAGCCGGTTGCGGGTCAGCGTGGGCTTGCTCCCGCCCGGCTCCTTGACCTGGGTGAAGGAGCCCCCGACGAAGATCTTGCCGCCGATCTTGATGATCGACGTGACGTCCCCGTCCAGGACGTTCGGCGTGAAGTCCGCCGGGTCCGCGCTCACGACGCGGCCGTGACCGGGCTGCGACCCGCGCTGGTCCGCCTGCGCCGGGACGGCGACGGCGAGGCTCGCCGTCAGCGCTCCGAGCGCGAGTGCGGCCCCCGCGGCCAGCGCCCCCCACCTGCGTCTGCCCATCGACCCCTCCGTGCCACGTAGACGTAAAGCCACCGTATTGTGCGCGCGACGGCCCGCAGCGCCGGGCAATCGTAGCCGTGCGGTAGTTGACCAGCCGATCTGATCAGCAACATTTCGGTTTCAACCAACGAACGGCGCCCGGATCCGGCCGACCCGGACGTGCCGCGCGTGCGCGCGGGACACGTCCACCGTGCGCCGCGAGGTACGCTGCGCACCTCAGGTGGACGCCCCGCACCCCTTACCGGACGACCGGAACCGGTGACCGAAACCGGCCACCCCCCGCCGTCGCCCCGGGCGGCCGGACGGACGTCCTCCACGTGCGGCGTCGCGCCCGGGTGCCGGGCGGCGCGGTCCGCGCGCCGGACGGAGCGTCCAGGAGAAACGGAGCGGTGATTGGCCGGGATGCGAGGGATCGCGGGGAGCACGCCTCTCGCGCCGCCGCGGCTGCTGCCGTGGCGGCTGCGTCCGGGCTGGCCGCTCAGCGTCGCGCTGCTCGGCTTCCCGCTGTGGTGGATCCTCGGCCTGGCCAACGTGGTGCTGCTGCTCATCAGCGTCCCGATGGCGATCACGCTGTGGCGGCGCCGCGGCACGCTGGTCGCGCCGAGCGGCTTCGGCGCCTGGCTGTTCTTCCTGATCTGGGTCGTGCTGGGCCTGCTCGTGCTGTGGGCGGACGCGCCGCTCGCCGAGCCCGGCGGCGGGTTCAGCCGGCTGCTCGTCTACGGGTACCGGTTCGCCTGGTACCTGTCGTTCACCATCGTGCTGCTCTACATCGGCAACATGAGCGAGCGCGAACTGCCGTCCGGCAAGATCGGCCGGCTGCTCGGCTACATGTTCATCGTGACGACCGTCGGCGGGCTGGTCGGCTCGTTCTTCCCGTCGATCCAGCTGACGTCGCCGGTGGAGATGGTGCTGCCGCAGGGGCTGACGGGCAACTCCTTCGTCCGCGACATCGTCCACCCGAGGGTCGCCGAGATCGAGTCGATCCTCGGCTTCGCGCAGTCCCGGCCGATGGCGCCGTTCGCCTACGCCAACACCTGGGGCGCCGCGTACGCGTTCTTCCTCCCGTACTTCCTGCTGACGTGGATCGTCCGGGCCCGGATGCGCCGCCGCGTCTTCGCGCTGATCATCCTGGTCGCCTCCCTGTGGCCGGTCGTGTACTCGCTGAACCGGGGGCTGTGGGCGGCGCTGGGGGCGATCGGGCTGTTCGGCGTCCTGAAGCTGCTGCAGGTCGGCGGGCCCCGCGTGATCGCCTGGACGGCCGGGATGGCCGCGGTCGGCGCGCTCATCGTGGCGCTGTCGCCGCTGCCCGGCCTCGTCCAGGACCGGCTGGACAACCCGCACAGCAACAACCGGCGCACGCTGCTGGCCGAGGAGACCACCCGCAGCGTCCTCATGGGGTCGCCGCTGGTCGGCTTCGGCTCGACCCGCAACGTCCAGGGCGACCTCGGCCAGGTCGCGGGCGGCGCGAAGGCCGGCTGCAAGGCGTGCGAGTCGCCGCCGCTCGGCACCCAGGGCCACGTGTGGCTGCTCATCTTCGCCAACGGCGTCGTCGGCACGATCGCGTTCTGCGCGTTCTTCGCGATCCGGTTCCTGCGGCATTGGCGCGACCGCGGCGCCTACTCCCTGGCGGGCTGCTGCGTGCTGATCTCCTGCACCCTTTTCATGATCACCTACGACATGGTGGAGGTACCGCTGTACACGGTGATGATCGCGGTGGCCCTGATGTGGCGGGCCAGCCGGGACGCGCACGGCGTGCGCCCGCCGCGGGCCCGCGTCCGCGCGCTGACCGAGGAGCCCGCGCCGGCCGCCGAGGCGGTCGCGCAGTGAGCGCCGGGGAGACGCGCGCCGCCTGGACCGGGGCGGTCGAGGAGCTGTGGCCGGGCGCGACCGTCGACGCCGTGCCGCCGGGGCGGTCGGCGGGCGCGCGCCGCGAGCTGGCCTTCCTGCCGGACGCCGAGCACCCCCGGCTGCTGGTCCCCGCGGGACTGCCCCGCGCCGCCGCCGCCGCGCTGCGCCGCTACAGCCACGACCTCGGCCCCAGGCAGCGCGTCTCGCGCGGCCTCACCGCGGCGGCCGTCCGCACCGGGCTGCCGGAGCGGACGCTGCGCGACCGGCTCCGCGTCACCGGCGGCGGCCCCTCCATCGAGGACCGGCTGGCCGAACTGCTCGGCCGCCCCGTCGTGGTCAGCATCGGTCTCGGCAGTGCGCGCGCCAACCGCAAGCCGATCCTGCACGTGCTGTCACCGCGCGGCGAGCCCGTCGCGTTCGTCAAGGTCGGCGACACGGAGACGGCCCGCGGCCTGCTCGACGGCGAGGCCGCCGCGCTCGCCTACCTGAACGCGCACCTGCCCCCGCCCTCGGCGCGCGGGCGGCTGCACGTCCCCGAACTCCTCCATCACGGACGGTGGCGCGACCTCGACCTGCTCGTCCTGGAGCCGCTTCCGACGGGCGCTCTCGGCTGGCGGCCGCGCGGAAGCGCCCCCGTCGCCCAGATGCGGGCGCTGTTCGAAGTCGGCGGTGTCACGCGCACGCCGCTGCGCGACAGCGGCTTCTGGGACGGCATGGCCGCGAGCCCCGCCGGCGTCCTGGACGAACGGCAGCGCGCCGTCTTCGGCGAGGTGGTCGAGGGCGTCGGGAAGGCGCACGGCGACCTGCCCCTCGACTTCGGCGCCTGGCACGGCGACTGGACCCCGTGGAACATGGCCTGGCACCGCGGCGTCCTGCGCCTGTGGGACTGGGAGCGCTTCGCGCGCACCGTCCCGAACGGCTTCGACCTGCTGCACTACCGGCTGCAGGAGGCCATGCGCACCGCGTCCGGCCCGGCCTACGCGGCCTGGCCGGACGGGACGGCGGCCGCCCTGGAGCCGCTCGGCATGCCGGCCGGCGCCGCGGAGGCGACCGTCCGGCTCTACCTGCTGGAACTGTGCCGCCGCTACCTGCTGGCCGCGCAGGAGCCCATCGGCGGCCCGCTGCGCGCGGACGCCGAGCGGCTGCTGTCCCTTCTGCACGACGACCTCGGGAGGCTCTCGTGATCTCGCACCGTGACGCCCCGCAGTGGGTCAAGGAGGCCGGACGGGCCGCCACCCGCGCCGGGGGGCGGCTGACGTCCGGGGCCCGGATGCTCCCGGACTTCCTCATGGTGGGGACGCAGCGCGGCGGCACCACGTCGCTGTTCCGGGCGCTGGCCGCGCACCCGGCGGTCGTCCAGCCGAACTTCCACAAGGGCGTGCACTACTTCGACGTCAACTACCCGCGCGGCCTGGCGTGGTACCGGGGGCACTTCCCCGTCCGGTCACTCGCCGAGCGCCGCGTCACCGCCGCGATGGACGGTGCGGCACCGCTGGCCTTCGAGTCCGCCGGCTACTACATGCACCACCCGGTGGCGCCGGAGCGGATCGCCCGCGACCTGCCCGGCGTGAAGCTCATCGTGCTCCTGCGCGACCCGGTCGTGCGCACCTACTCGGCGCACAAGCACGAACTGGCCCGCGGGTTCGAGACCGAGCCGTTCGAGCGGGCGCTCGACCTGGAGGCCGAGCGGATCGCCGGCGAGGTCGAGAAGATCAAGGCCGACCCGGCGTACGTGAGCCACAGCCACCGGCACCACTCCTACCTCGACCGCAGCCAGTACGCCGACCAGATCGAGCGCCTGTTCGCGCTGTTCGGCCGCGACCGGGTGCTGGTGCTGTACGCGGAGGACTTCTTCTCCGAACCCGAGCCGTGCTACGACTCCATCCTGGAGTTCCTCGGCCTGCCGGCGTGGCGGCCGGCGTCGTTCGAGCGGCACAACGCCCGGCCCGGATCACCGCTGCCGGACCACCTGCAGCGCCGCCTGTCCGACCACTTCGCCCCCTACGACGACAGGCTCGCCGCCCTCCTCGGCGCCGAACCGGCCTGGCGGCGATGACCCGGCCATGACGACGGCACCGCGATGAAGAAGCGCTCCCTCGGCCCGTCCAGCGTGCAGGCGGAACCGCCGCTCGCGCCGGACTCGATCCCGGTCACCCGGTACGCGGGCGCGCTCCGCCGGCACCTGGTGGCGCTGCTGATCGCGCTGGCCGTCGGCGGCGCGCTCGGCATCGCGAAGATCGTGCTGACCCCGGCGACGTACACCGCGCACATCTCCGTGCTGGCGCCGCCCGTGTCGCTGCACCCGGGATACACGCCGGGACGCCCGCTGAACCCCAAGGAGCGCGAGCCCCGGGACACCACGATGGACACCGAGGCGCAGCTCATCTGGTCGGACGAGGTGCTGCGCCGGCTCGCCGCGTTCCCCGGCTTCGACGCGCCCCGCGACGAGTTGCGCGACCGCATCGACCTGTCGGTGCCGAACAGCACGCACGTGCTGACGATCGGCGTGCGGGCCGGGTCGCCGCGGGCGGCGCAGAACGGCGCGCAGGCGGTCGCCGAGGCGTATCTCGACCTGCGGCAGCAGATCCTCGGCGGCATCCAGCAGCGCAACCGCGAGTCGCTGGAGAAGTACCTCACCCTGCTGCACAAGCAGCTCAGGACCCTGCCCGGCGACGAGGAGGAGCTCACCCGGGAGACCGCCCGCACCCGCCGCCAGGAGATCATGAAGCAGATCACCGAGGTGCAGAAGCAGATCTCCGCGCTGGAGCGCAAGGAGGTGCAGCCCGGCGAGGTGCTGCGCGGCGCCACGCCGCCCGCCGGCCGCGACGACGCCGGCCGGGACGTCGCGCTCGCGAGCGGCATCGGCGTCGGCCTCCTCGGCTGGGTCGCCTTCACCCTGCTGATCGACCGCCGCCCGCGCCGCATCCGGCGGCCCGCCGACGTCCGGTTGCACGCGCAGTTGCCGATCATGGTGGAGTCGGCGGCGCTCGGCGGCGGGCACCGCGAGATCTGCCGGCGACTGCGCAACCTCGTCTTCGACTCCGAGGCCACCACCGTGCTCGTCACCGGCGTCCCCGCCTCCGCCGCGCTGGCGGTCGCCTACGAGCTGGCCGAGCTGTGCACCGAGGGCGGCTCGGCCACCACCGTCCTGCGGATCCGCCAGGACGGCGAGGAGGACGGCGCGGCCGAGCCCCCGCAGCCGCGCACCTTCGGGGTCCGGCTCGTGCGCAGCGACGACGACCGGCAGCTCACCCGCGCCGTCGACAAGGCGGGCCGGGACTCCCGCGTCGTCGTCATCACCACACCCGACATCAACGCCGCCGATACGATCAGCGCGGCCGCCGCCAGCGACCTCACCCTGGTCGTGGTGGAGCGCGGCCGCGCCCTGGACCGCGAGGTCGCGAGCGGCGTCCTGGCCCTCGACCAGGCCGCCAACCCCGCCCGCGGCATCGTGCTGACCAGGCAGGGCCCGAACGCACCCGTCGGCCGGGCCCCCGCTCCCGCCCCCCTCTCCCCACGAGGTTGAGATGATGCGAACCGGTCCCGTGCCAAGCGCGGATAAAGTCGTGACCATCTGTCCGTCCAGCACGACCCGGATCATCAAGGGGGATCGTCGTGGGAGCTGACCAGACGGCCGACCCGCAGCAGGGTCAGCTGCTGTCCTTGCTCAGGCGGTACGTGCCGCTGCTGCTCCTGCTGGCGGTGCTCGGCGCGGGCGCGGGCGTCGCGGCGGCCCTGGTGCTGCCGGCACCGTACAAGGCCACCGCGACGGTACTGGTCAGCCCCCTGGAGGGCAACCCGTACTCGCCGGACGGCCGCGGCGACGACCTGGTCAACCTGCAGACCGAGGCGCAGCTGGTCACCACCGACCGGGTCGCCAAGATCGCCGGGCAGAAACTCGGGCACGAGCCGGAGGGCACGATCGCGGTCGAGGTCCCGCCGAACACGCAGGTGCTCAACCTGACCTACACGGCCAAGAGCTCGGCCAACGCCCGCATCGGCGCGCAGGCCTTCGCCGACGCCTACCTCGCCTACCGGCAGCAGCGCGCGCAGGACGTGGTGAACAACCAGCTCGCCAAGCTGAAGAACCAGGCCGACAAGGTCCAGCGGCAGCTGCTGAAGACCAACCGGGAGATGGCGGCCGCCACCGGCGCGAAGCGCGCCACGCTGCAGCAGCGCGTCACCGCCTACACCAACCAGCTCGGCGTGATCGACGAGCAGGCCAACGACATCGGCAGCACCCCGATCAGCCCCGGCCAGGTCATCACCCCGGCCGGGGCGCCGGACGGGCCCGGCCAGATCCGCACCGCCATGTTCGGCGCCGGCGGCCTGATCGGCGGCATGGTCGTCGGCCTCGCGGTCGTGCTGCTGCGGGAGCGGCTGAACCAGCGGCTGCGCAACGCCGAGGCGATCGAGGGCATGGGCGTCCGCGCCCTGTCCACCATCCCGGCAGGCGGCCCGCCCGGCGACACGCTCGCACTGGTCAGCGCGCCGAAGAGCCCGGCCGGGGAGGCCTACCGGCGGCTGCGCGCCGCGGTCGTGGCGACCGCGCCGCAGACCCCGGTGGCGCTGCTGGTCACCAGCGCCACCCCGGGCGGCAGCGCCCGGCTGGCCAGCGCCAACCTCGCGGTCTCGCTGGCGTTCGCCGGCGCCAAGACCATCATGATCGACGCGACCACCGAGGACTCCGACGTCAGCACGCTGTTCGGCGCCCGTCCCGGCGGCAAGGGCCTGTCGGACACGCTGCTCAGCGGTACCGACCCGGCGACCCTGCTGATCCACACCGACTCGCAGCTCCGGCTGCTGCCGCGCGGGCCGCGCGCGACCGAGGCCGCGCACCGCTTCAGCGGCCCGCGCATGCGCGAGGCCGTGAAGGTGCTCCGCCGCCGCAGCGAGTACCTCGTCGTCAACGCCGCGAGCCTGCACGACGCGGACGCGCAGGCGCTGTGCACCTTCGTGGACGCGGTCGTCCTCGTCGCCAACCAGGGCGTGACGACCCGGGAGGAGCTCCGCCAGGCGTACGTGGAGGCCGAGCGCGCCGGATGCACCGTGCTGGGCGTGGTGCTGGAGCCGCCGGAGCAGCGCGCCGGGCGCGCGTCGCGGCAGGCTCCGCCGACCCGGCAACCGGGCCGGCCGCCGCAGCCCGGCCGCGGCCGGGGCGCCGCCGAGCCCCGCACCGCCGAGCCCCGCACCGCCGACACCCGCGGCAGCGGTGAGCGGCGCGCCCTCGCCGAGGGCTCCCCCGTGTGGGCGGACGATCCGCCCGCCCGCACTGAGGAGGCCAAGCGCGCCGACCTCGACGACAAGGGCTACTGGCCGGGCGGGTCGCAGGACCTGGACGACCGCGACAGCGGCGACGGCTCGACCCTGACCACCCAGGCGCTGCCCAAGCTCGACCCGCCGCCGCGGCCGGCCGACACGCCGTCCCGGCGGAGCGGCGCCGCGCGCGGCGGGGCGCGGCCGGGCAGGCGCCCCACCCCGCCGTCGCTGGAGCCGCCGTCCGGGCCGGGCAAGCCCGTCGCGCCCCGGCCCGCCTCTCCGCCGGCCCTCGGGCAGGGGAGCGCGCGCGCCTCCGGGGCCGCGCGGCCGGGCGCGGGCAAGGCCCGGCCGTCCGGCGGCGAGCCCGCCGACCCACCCGAGCCGGCCGAGGCCGCCGAGCAGGCGGAGACCGAGCAGGCGCTGGAGTCCGCCGCGACGCGGACCCAGGAGGACATCTCCAAGTACCTGCCGCCCGAACTCCCCGACGACTCCGCGGACGGCCCGGCGGAGCCCGGCGCGCCGACGCAGTCCGGCGGCCCGGCCCAGTCCGGCGACGTCATGCCGCGCTACGGCAAGAAACCGCACAAGGCGGGGCGGCATGCCGGGTCCTGAAGCACCGGCGGCGCCGGCGGGACCCAACCTGAACAGACTGGCCAGAGGCGGCGCCCTCAACCTGGTGGGCGCCGCGGTCGCGGGCGTCCAGGGGCTCGCGCTGGTCTTCCTCGTCGCGCACCTGTACTCGCAGCGGATCGCGGGCACGTTCTTCGCCGCGACGTCGCTGTTCATCATCCTGCAGGCGGTCTCCGGCCTCGGCACCGACGCGGGCCTGCTGCGCTGGCTGCCCCGCCATCTCGCACTCGGCGACCGGGCCGCGGCGCGCCGGACGGTGCCGGTGGCGCTGGTCCCGGTCATGGTGACCGCGGCGATCGGCGCGCTCGTCCTCGTCGCCACCGCACCGTGGACGGCGAGCCACATCGGCGCCGACGACGCGCACCAGGCCGTCGGCATGGTGCGCGTGCTGGCGCTGTTCCTGCCGCTGGCGGGCGCGCACGACGCGCTGCTCGCGGCGACGCGCGGATACGGCTCGATGCGGCCGACCGTCCTCGTCGACAAGATCCTCCGGCAGACGCTGCAGGTCGGCGGCGTGGTCGCGGCGGCCGTGCTGTCCGATGACGCGGTCTGGCTCGCGCTGGCCTGGGCGGCGCCCTACCTGCCGTGCCTCGTCATCGCGGCGCTGTGGTACCTGAAGATCAGCCGTTCGGGCCGCGGCGGCGGGCGGGCGGCCCCGGCCGGACCGCGTCCGCTGGTGGGCGACTTCTGGCGGTTCACGGCGCCGCGCGCGTTCGCGCAGATCTGCCAGACGGCGTTCCAGCGCGCCGACATCGTGCTCGTGGCGGCGCTCAGCTCGCCCCGCGAGGCGGCCGTCTACACCGCCGCCACCCGGTTCATCGTGATCAGCCAGCTCGCCACCCAGGCGGTGCAGAACGTCATGCAGCCCGCGGTGAGCCGGCTGATGGCGCTCGCCGACCGGGCCGGCGCGCAGCGGATCTTCGCCGTGTGCGCGTCCTGGAACCTCGTGCTCGCCTGGCCGGTGCACCTGTCGATCGCGGTCGGGGCGCCCGTGTACGTGGGCTCGTTCGGCGACGGCTACCGCGGGACGGGCGAGGTCGTCACCGTCATCCTCGCGATGGCGATGCTGGTGGCGACCGCGACCGGCGCCCGCGACGTGATGCTGCTGATGGCCGGCCGCAGCGGTCTCAGCCTGGTCAACCAGAGCACCGCGCTCGGCGTGAACCTGGTGCTGAACGTGCTGCTCATCCCGCCGTTCGGGATCGCCGGCGCGGCGATGGCGCGGGCCTGCGGGCTGCTCGTCCGGACGCTGCTCGCCCTCGTCCAGGTGCGGCGGATCCTCGGGATGTCCCCGGCGAGCGCCGGGCTGTTCTGGGCGGGCGGCTCGGCGCTGCTGAGCTTCGGCGCGATCCCGCTGGCCGTCCGGCTCGTCGCCGGATCGAGCGCGATCGCGCTGGCCGCCGGGCTGATCCCCGGCGCGATCCTCTACTTTGCCCTACTCTGGGGCGGTCGCGAGCGGCTGTCCCTCACCGCCTTCGCCTCCCTCCTGCCGGGGCGGCGGGGCCGCGCCGCACCCGGGCCCGCGGGCGTCACCGCCCCACCGGCCGCCGACCCGCCGCCGCCCGGCACGCCGCCGGCGGAAACGACACCTGCCAGGAGCATGCATGCCCACGGGAATTGACCAAGTACGCCGCAAGTCCCGCGCGGTGCTGCGCAAGAGCGGCCTCGCGCCGAGCGGACCGGTGTACGGACGGCTGGTCGACGCCGGGCGCTCCCTGCCGATCCCGGCCGCGGCCCGCGTCGCGGTGTCCACCGCCGTGCTGCGCCGCCCGTGGAAGGTGCCCGTCCGGTTCGACCAGCTCCTCGTCGGCGCGCAGGGCGGCTGGACGGCCCGCGAGTTCGCCGACCGCACCGGCGACCTGCTGTGGCCGTCCACCCCGTTCCTGGACGGTCCGCACGTCGCCCTGCTGCGGCTCGCCGGCGAGCGTCCCGATCTGAGCGACGACGACATCCTCGAGAGCGCCTACGGGCGGCTCGGGCTGCGCTGCATCGAGGCGGGCGGGAACTACTTCGGCGGCACCGACCCGGCGGGCGTCCTCGCGGCGGCCCGCGCGTTCATCGCCCGCCACCGCGGCGAGGAGGCGCCCGGCGCGGCGCCCCGGCCGCAGCAGAGCGGCCCGCAGGACCCGGTCCTCGTCGCGCCCGTCCGCGGCTCCGACCAGTACCAGATCCTCGACGGCCACCACCGCCTCGCGATCGCCGCGATGAGCGGCGCCGACGGCGCCCACGTCGTCGCCAAGTGGCTGCCCGTCACCACCCCCCTGCAGGACCTGCTCCTCAAGATGAGCTGGCTCGACGGCACCCACGAGCTGTACCAGCCGATCGACGCGCCGGAGCTGCGGTCCGGCTGGACGACGGTCCGGCAGTGCACCGACCGGCTCGCCAAGATGGACGCCTTCCTCGGCGAGCGCGGCGTCACCGGAGGCCGCTATCTGGACGTCGCGAGCTGCTACGGCTGGTTCGTGTCGCAGATGGGCGCGCGCGGCTTCGACGCCGAGGGCATCGAGCGCGACCCGCTCGCCGTCCCGCTCGGCCGGGCGGTCTACGGGCTCCCGGACGGCGTCATCTCCACCGGCGACTGCGTCGAGTTCCTCGGCGGCCACGACGCCGCCCGCTGGGACGTGGTGTCCTGCTTCAGCCTGCTGCACCATTTCGTCCTCGGCCGCGGCTCCGTCAGCGCCGAGGAGCTGATCCGGCTCCTCGACCGCGCGACCGGCCGGGTGCTGTTCTTCGACACGGGCCAGGACAACGAGGCGTGGTTCGCCGAGTCGCTGCGGGGCTGGGACCCGCCGCGGGTGGCGCGGTTCCTGCGCGAGAACACGAGCTTCGACGAGATCATCGACCTCGGCCCCGACGAGGACGCCCGTCCGCCCTACGAGGACAACTACGCCAGGCACCTGTTCGCCTGCGTGCGCACGGCATGACGGTCGCGCACCGCCCGGTCGCCGCGCTCCTGGCCGCCTCGACGGCCCTGGCGGCGGCGGGGTGCGGCCGGTCCGCGTCCCCCGAGGCGGCACCGCCGGTGTCCCCGCCCCCGCCCGCCGGGTCGGTGGGCGGGGACACCGGCACCGTCTGGACGAGCGGCCTCAACGACCACGGGCAGCTCGGCCGCGACCGCGAGGGGATCGACCTCAAGCTCGCCCCCGTCACCGGAGTGGGCGGGCAGGGCCGGCTCGACCGCGTGCGCGCGGTCGCCGGCGGCGGGCGGCATTCGCTGGCCGTCCTGGACAGCGGCAAGGTCGTCGCGTGGGGCGCCAACGACCGCGGGCAACTCGGCGACGGCACGCATCGCGACACCCGCGTCCCCGTCCCCGTCCGCGCTCCGGACGGACGGCCCGGCGAGCTGGCGGACGTCGTCGCGATCAGCGCCAACAACGACTTCTCCATGGCGCTGCGGCGCGACGGCACCGTCGTGACGTGGGGCGAGGGATCGTCCGGGCAGCGCGGCACCGGCAAGCGGACGAGTCCGCGCGTCCCCACGACCGTGAAGGCGCCGAACGGCCGCAGGCCGCTGACCGGTGTCACCGCCATCAGCGCCGACGGGCACACCGAACTGGTGCTGCGCGCCAACGGGCAGGTGCTCGCGTGGGGCGCCAACGACTACGGGATGGTCGGCGACGGAACGCGCCGCGACCGGGCGCTCCCCGTGCCCGTGCGCGGGCTGGACGGTGCCGGGCGCCTGAACGGCGTGACCCGCATCGCGATCGGCGGGCAGCACGGGCTGGCGCTGCTGCGGGACGGACGGGTCGCCTCCTGGGGCCACAACGACCTCGGCCAGCTCGGCGACGGGTCACGCCGTGACCGGCTCGTTCCCGCCCTGGTGTCCGGTGTGGACGGGAGGGGCGCCCTCGGCGGCGTCACCGGGGTCAGCGCGGCGGAGAAGCACAACTACGCGCTGCGCGAGGACGGCACGGTCGTCGCCTGGGGCAACAACACGGCCGGTCAGCTCGGCGACCGGACGGTGAAGCTCCGCACCTCGCCCGTCGCGGTCGCCGGCGGCCACGGGCCGCGGCTGCGCGGCGTCGCGCAGGTGTTCGCGGGCGAGGCCTACGGTGCCGCGATCCTCACCGACGGGACGCCGCTGACGTGGGGCGCGGGCGGCAGCGGCCAGCTCGGTTCCGGCACCAGGGTGCCCCGCAGCCGTCCCGGCACGCTGGTGATGGCGCAGGGCGCCGCCCCGGACGAGGCCCTGTCGGCGGGCGCCGGTGAGCGCCATCTGATCGTGCTGATGAGCCCCTCCGGCTCCTAGGCGTCCTTCGGGGGCTCGGCCTTGGCCTCGTCGGCCCCGTCCGCCTCGGGCCCCTCGGCGGGCGGCTGCGCAGCGGGCGGGGCAGCCGGGGCCACCGGCTGCGCGGGGGTTCCGCTCGCGGCGGCGCCCGCCGGCGCCGGGGTCGCGGAGCGGCGGCGCCACAGCAGGAACCCGGCTCCGGCCGCGGCCACCACGACCACGCCGCCGCCGCCGAGCAGGTACGGCGCCATGGAGCCGTCGTCCTTCGACACGGGCTCGTAGCCGGCGGCCGGCGCGGTCGGCTGCTGCTGGGCGAGCGTCTGCTCCTCCTGCTCTTCCTTCTGCTTCGTCGACTCCGGCGCCGGCTTGCCGTTGTTGCCCGGCTTGCCGGACTTCGGCGGCGCGTACTCCGACTCCGGCAGCGTCTGGACGAACTTCAGCAGCGCGAGGTCGGGCTTGCCCTTGCTGCCCTGCACGGCCTTGACGTAGGTGGCCTTCACCCGGCTCGCCGAGAGCGTGTTGGACGTCGCCTTCAGCTCGTTTCCGGCCAGCACCACGTACGTGCCCTTGCGCTTCATCAGGCCGGGCAGCTGCTGGAGTACCTGCCCCGCGTCGTCCCCGGCCGGGAGGATCGCGATGAAGACCGGAACGGACCGTCCCTGCGCCGTGCGGAGCAGTTCCTGCGCCCCGTCCGACTGGTAGTACTTGGCGTGCGAGTCGACGTAGTAGCCGCTCTCGGTGATGCCCTCGGCGACCGCGTCGAGGTCGGCGCCCGCGAACGCGGGCGCGGCGGTCAGGGCGAGCGCGGGCGCCAGAGCCAGCGCCAGCGTCCCGGACGCGACGATGCGGCGGGAAGAGATGTTCACGGAGAAGCTCCTTCTAGCACTGCGACAGGCATTGACAGTAGCGGCGCGACATGGGGAAAGGTGACGAAAGCCGGGGATTCGGTACCGGTCCCATCAGATGCCGCGGCCCCGGGTGTGCAAGGCGAGCAGGACGCGTTTGCCGGAGACGACGCCGGACGCGACCGCCAGCGCGAACGGGACCCGCCGCTCGGCCGGGTTCGCCCTCAGCGCCCGCGCCGACCAGCGCAGCGCGTCCCTGCGGCGGCCGACCGTGGCGCAGCCGAACGCCAGCTGCCCGTAGACGCGCCCGGCGGCGCCCGGCTCGGCGCCGATCTCCGGATAGTGCTCTAGGAACCACTCCAGCGCGGCCACCTTCGTCTCCCACGCCTGCGCGTAGTACGACGACAGCCCCCACAGGACGCGGACGTACGGCTCGTCGACGTTCACCACCGGATGGCGGCGGGCGGCGCGCAGGGCGAGGTCCCAGTCCTCGCCCTGGCTGCCGGGGATCGTCTCGTCCACCATGCCGATCTCGATGAGCGGTTCGCGGCGCGCCACATAGGTGGACGAGTGGACGCTCATCATCCGGTCGCGGATCAGGGCGTCGTAGGTGACGCTTCCGGTTCCGGCCAGCCGGGGCAGCTCGCGCCCGTCGAAGTCGATGAGGATGCCCGCGCTGCACAGCACCGCGTCCGGCTCGCCCTCCAGGGCCTTCGCCTGGGCGGCGAGCTTGCCGGGCAGCCACCGGTCGTCGTCGTCGCAGAAGGCGACGAGGTCGGTGTCCAGGGCGAGGATGCCGGAGTTGCGCGCCCCCGCCAGGCCCGGCTCCCGGGTGTTGGCGATCACCTCGACGCGGTCCCCGGCGAGCGAGGCGTCCGGCTCGGCGCGGTCGAACACGACGACGGCGCGCAACTCGCCCTCGTACTCCTGCGCGAGCACCGACTCCAGCGCACGGCGCAGCAGCTCCGGCCGGTTGTGCGTCGGGAGGACGACGCCGACGGAAGGGGGCATCGATGGCCTGCCTTGGGGGTTCGAGGGGCGAGGGCGAGGCGCCGGGGAGGAGCGCGTCTTCGCAGTATGCGGTCCAAATCTACAAGAACCGTGCCGCGTTCTCAGGCCGACGACGCGCGCGCCGCGGCCACGCCGCCGGGACGGCGTGGCCGCGCTCGCACAGGGGCGGCGCCCGCTACCGGGCGCCGATGATCATGCCAGCCGCGACGGTGTTGTTGGTGCCCTCATCGATCAGGATGAAGCCGCCGGTGAGGCGGTTGCGGGCGTAGTCGTCGACGAACAGAGGCTGCGTGACGCGCAGCGAGACGCGGCCGATCTCGTTCAGGCCGAGGCCCTCCGCCTGCTCGTCGCGGTGCAGCGTGTTGACGTCCAGCCGGTAGTGCAGGTCCTTCACCATCGTCTTCGCGGTGCGGGTCGTGTGCTTGATGACCAGCTTCGAGCGCGGGGTGAGGGTCCGGTCGGGCGTCATCCAGCAGACCATCGCGTCGATGTCCTGCGCGACCTCGGGACGGTTGTTCGGCCGCGCGATCATGTCGCCGCGGGAGATGTCGATGTCGTCGGCGAGCCGGAGCGTCACCGACATCGGCGCGAACGCCTCGCTCACCGGCCCGCCGGGGCCGTCGATGTGGGTGATCGTCGTGGTCAGCCCGGACGGCAGGTGCACGACCTCGTCGCCCGGCTTCAGGACGCCGCCCGCGACCTGCCCCGCGTAGCCGCGGTAGTCGTGCAGCTCCGGGTCGGTGGACGCGTGCGGCCGCACCACGTACTGCACCGGGAACCGCACGTCGATCAGGTTCCGGTCGGACGCGATGTGGACGTGCTCCAGGTGGTGCAGCAGCGACGACCCCTCGTACCACGGCATGTTCACGCTGCGCTCGACGACGTTGTCGCCGTGCAGCGCCGAGATGGGGACGAACGTCAGGTCGGTCACGTCCAGCTTGGAGGCGAACGCCGTGAACTCGTCCACGATCCGCTCGTAGACGCCGCGGTCGTAGTCGACCAGGTCCATCTTGTTGACCGCCACGACCAGGTGCGGAACCTGGAGGAGGGTCGTCAGGAAAGCGTGCCGCCGGGACTGCTCCAGGATGCCCTTGCGAGCGTCCACCAGGATGATCGCGAGGTCGGCGGTGGAGGCGCCGGTCACCATGTTCCGGGTGTACTGGATGTGCCCCGGCGTGTCCGCGATGATGAACTTGCGGCGCGGCGTCGCGAAGTAGCGGTACGCGACATCGATCGTGATGCCCTGCTCCCGCTCGGCGCGCAGCCCGTCGGTCAGCAGCGCCAGGTTCGTGTACTCCTCGCCCCGCTCGGTGCTCGTCCGCTCCACCGACTCCAGCTGGTCCTCGAAGATCGACTTCGAGTCGAACAGCAGCCGGCCGATCAGGGTCGACTTCCCGTCGTCCACGCTGCCGGCGGTCGCGAACCGCAGCAGGTCCATGGGCTTGCCCGTCGGCTCCGCCGCGGCGGGCCCGGTCCCGGCCTCCATCAGAAGTAGCCCTCCTTCTTGCGGTCCTCCATCGCGGCCTCGCTCGTCCGGTCGTCGGCGCGGGTCTGCCCGCGCTCGGTGATCCGGGTGGCCGCGATCTCCTCGATCACCTCTTCCAGCGACACCGCCGACGACTTCACCGCGCCCGTGCAGGACGCGTCGCCGACCGTCCGGTACCGGACCGTCGCCTCGAACTCCGGCTCGTCGTCGCCGCGGTTCGCGAAGCCCGTCTCCGCGTCCAGCAGCAGCCCGTCGCGCTCGAACACGCGTCGCGTGTGCGCGAAGTAGATCGAAGGGAGGGCGATCTCCTCCCGGCGCACGTAGTCCCAGATGTCGAGCTCCGTCCAGTTGGACAGCGGGAACACCCGGACGTGCTCGCCCTGCACGATCTTCGTGTTGAAGAGGTTCCACAGCTCCGGACGCTGGTTCTTCGGGTCCCACTGGCCGAACTCGTCCCGGAACGACACCACCCGCTCCTTGGCGCGGGCCTTCTCCTCGTCCCGCCGGGCCCCGCCGAACGCCGCGTCGAACCGGTGCTCCTCGATCGCGTCCAGCAGCGGCGCGATCTGCAGCCGGTTCCGGGACGCCCGGCGGCCCTTCTGCTCGGTCACCCGGCCGCTGTCGATCGCGTCCTGCACCGACGCCACCACCAGCCGCACGCCCAGCTCGGCCACCCGCCGGTCGCGGAACTCGATCACCTCGGGGAAGTTGTGCCCGGTGTCGACGTGCATCACCGGGAACGGGATCGGCGCGGGCCAGAACGCCTTCTCGGCCAGGCGCAGCATGACCAGGCTGTCCTTGCCGCCCGAGAACAGCAGCACCGGCCGTTCGAACTCGGCGGCCACCTCCCGGAAGATGTGGATCGACTCGGCTTCAAGGACGTCCAACTGGGACAGCAGGTAATCGGAGCGCTGCATGGTCTGGGGCTCTCTCCACGCTTCTGGCAGATGCAACCGGTGGCCTGGGACGGACGTCCCACGGGGTGGAACCGCGGCCCACCGCGATTCAATCCCGTTCAGTCGGGGCTGTGCAGTCAGGGCTGGTCAGTCGGGCTGGTCAGTCGGGCTGGTCAGTCGGGCTGGTCAGTCGGGCAGGGCGCCGCTCACGTCACCGATGCCGGACAGCAGCATCGCCGCCGACACCGGGTGGCACACCAGGATATCCGGGAGCCGCGGGTCCTCCCGGTTGTACTTCAGCGGCGCCCCGTCGACCCGGGACGCGTGCGCCCCCGCGCCCAGCGCCACCGCGGCCGGGGCCGCAGAATCCCACTCGTACTGGCCGCCGGCGTGCACGTACGCGTCGACCTCGCCGAGCAGCACCGCGGAGATCTTGGCCCCCGCCGAGCCGATCGGCACCAGCTCGACGTCCACGCCGCCCGAGGGCGAGCCGCGCTCGGCGAGGCGGTCGGCGAGCTGCCGGACGAACTCCGGCGGGCGCGTCCGGCTCACGGCGACGCGGAGCTTGCCCGCGTCCGGCGCCGGGACGTGCAGCGGCACCTCGCGCGGCTGCGCGGACCCCGGACCGGCCGTCACCGGGTCGGGCTCGCCCGGCTCCACCCGGACGAGCGCGGCGCCGCCCGTCGCGTCCGTGCGGAGCGTCAGGCCCTGCGCAGGCAGCGCCACGGCCCCCGCCACCAGCCGGCCGCCGTTCCCGTCGCGCTCCCACAGCGCCACGTGGACGGCCCAGTCGCGGCGGCCCTCCTCGGAGAACTCGCGGGTGCCGTCCAGCGGGTCGACGATCCACACCCGGTCGGCGGTGAGCCGCGCGGCCGTCGCGGTGTTGCGGGTCGGGGCGCGGTCGCCGTCCTTCGCCCGTTTCCCCGCCACGGAGGAGCGGCCCTCCTCGGACAGGACCGCGTCGCCCGGACAGCGCTCCGCCAGGGCCGCCATGAGGTACTCGTGCGCCCGCAGGTCGCCGGTGTCCTTCAGGACGCGCGCGTCCGCGAACCCGATCTCGTCCCGCACGTCCAGCAGCAGCCGGCCCGCCGCGCCGGCGAGCTCCGCCGCCAGCGCGTGGTCGTCCCCATCCGTCATCCGCTGTTCACATTCCCGACTCGAATGGTCTGTTCGCTCTACTTTCTCATGCCTACCCGAGGCGGCCCGATGCCCGGGTCCCGGTCAGCAGTCCGCCGGCGTCATTCCCGGGGGGGCGACCTCCGGAACTCCGCACGGGTCAGTAGGCGCCGGAACCGCGGAACACGGCCGACCAGGTCTTCCACATGATCTGCAGGTCCATGGCGAGCGTCCAGTTGTCGACGTAGCGCAGGTCGAGCCGGACCGACTCCTCCCAGGACAGGTCGGAACGGCCGCTCACCTGCCACAGGCCGGTCAGCCCCGGCTTCACCACCAGCCGCCGGTACACGTCGCCGCCGTACTGGGCGACCTCCTCCGGCAGCGGCGGGCGCGGGCCCACCAGCGACATCTCCCCGCGCGCCACGTTGAACAGCTGCGGCAGCTCGTCCAGCGAGTAGCGGCGCAGCCAGCGCCCGACCCGGGTGATCCGCGGGTCCTCCCGGATCTTGAACAGCACGCCGTCGTTCTCGTTGGCCGCCATCAGCTCGACCTTGCGGGCCTCGGCGTCCTGCACCATGGTGCGGAACTTCAGCACGGTGAACTCCCGGCCGCCGCGCCCCACCCGGGTCTGCCGGAACATCACCGGTCCCGCGCTCGTCATCTTGATCAGCAGCGCGACGATCAGCAGCAGCGGGCTCAGCAGCACCAGCCCGCCGAGCGCGGCGGTCCGGTCGAACAGCCCCTTGAAGATCTTGCGGCCGCCGTCCAGCTCCGGGTGCTCCACGTGCAGCAGCGGCAGGCCCGACACCGGGCGGATCGAGATCCGCGGGCCGGTCACGTCCATCAGCGCCGGCGCCACCACCAGCTCGACGTCGTTGCGCTCGATCTGCCACGCCAGCCGGCGCAGCGCCACCCCGTCCATCTCCGGGCAGGCCAGCACCGCCACCGAGTCGGCGCCGATCCGGTCGGCGACCGCCGCCGCCTGGGAGAAGTCGCCCATCACCGGGACGCCCTCGACCTCGGCGACCGCGTCGTCGCCGGACGCCAGCGCCGGCGGCAGGCACACCGCCGCGATGTCCATGCCGTGGTAGCGCTTCTTGCGCAGCAGCCGGATCAGGTCGGCCACCGACGTCCGGTGCCCCACCGCGACCACGCGCCGCATGCACTGGCCGTTCCAGCGCTTCTTGTGCAGCCACTTGCGCAGCCGGTACCGCGCGACGAGCGCGAGGAACGTGCCGAGCGGCAGCGCCATCACCACGTAGCCGCGAGCCACCTCGGTCTTCGTCGCGTACGCCAGGATCGCGACCGTCGCCGTGAGGATGAACCCGGCCCGGAGCACCCGGTGGAACTCCTCGTAACCGACGCCGATGTACCGGGGCTGGTAGGCCCGGCACAGCATCAGCGTCGGCAGCCACACGACGGGCAGGACGACGGTCAGCCCCACGTACGGGGCGTTCAGCTCGGTCGGGACGCCGGGGAACCGCAGGACGAACGCGATCACACCGGCCATCAGCATGCTGAGGACGTCCAGCCACTTCGCGATCCGGCGGTACGTCCCGCTCCAGTTCTGCGGCTGCGCGCGTCCCTGCTCATGGCGGGTCGATGACTCGGCCTGGACCTTGTCAACGACAGCCATAAACCACTCACCAATCCCCTGTAACACGCGCATCGACTGCACGATGTACATCGAAGACGGTTGAACGTCGCCCGAGGTTCACACGCATCGGGAACCTCATCCGAGCAGCATCTTACGTGTGCTTTGCCGTGGTCACCGGCGGAACGTCACCATCATCCCGGCCGCGCCAGCAATTCGGGGCAGAACCGAGCAATCGGTACGCCGGTGCGGGCGGCGCACCGGCCGTCCCGCCGCCCTCGCGCCCGGCCCTGCGTGGCCGGATCCGGTCAGCTCGCGTGGAAGACGTTCTGCGCCGCCGCGAGCCCGTCCGCGATCAGCGCCTCCACCGCGTCCGCCGCCCGGTCGACCTCGAACTCCAGGTCCTTGCGCTCGGCCGCGGAGAAGTCCTTCAGCACGAACGCCGCCGCGTCCATCCGCCCCGGCGGCCGGCCCACCCCGAACCGCACCCGCGGGTACTCCCTGGTCGCCAGCGACTTCGTGATCGACCGCAGCCCGTTGTGACCGTTGTCACCGCCGCCCTGCTTCAGCCGCACCGCGCCGAACGGGATGTCCAGCTCGTCGTGGACGACGACGAGCCGCTCCACCGGCACCTTGTAGAAGTCGCGCAGGGCCTTCACGGGACCGCCCGACTCGTTCATGAACGAGCGCGGCTTCGCCAGCACCGCCCGCGCCCCCGCCAGCCGGCCCTCCAGCACGTCCGCCCGCGCCCGGTGCGACTTGAACCGGCCCCCGGCCCGCGCCGCCAGGACGTCCAGCACCATGAACCCCGCGTTGTGCCGGTTCTTCGCATACGACGGGCCCGGATTGCCCAGCCCCACCACCAGCCAGAGATCCGCGCTCACCCGAACTCCTCACAACACGAACCGCCCACACGCACGAACCCGCACGCACGAGCGCGGCCCCCGCCGGTGCTCGCACACCTGCGGGGGCCATGAGAGAACCGGCGCGGGCCGCCCGAGCGCGGCCGCGCCACTCCGTCACTCGGCGGCGGGCTCGCCCTCGCCCTCGGCCGCACCCTCGGCCTCCGCGGCCTCGGCCCCGGTCTCCGGCTCCGTCGCCGCGGTCGCGTCGACGATCTGGAGGATCAGCGTCTCGTCGTCGGCGACCAGCGTCGTGCCCGACGGGAGCTTCAGGTCCTTCGCCAGCACCTGGGAGTCGACCCCGAGGCCGGTGATGTCCAGGTCGACGGACTGCGGGATGTGGGTCGCCTCCGCCTCGATGGAGATCTCCACCACCGTCTGCGCCACCTGGCCGCCCGGGACCACGTCGCCGACGACGTTCACCGGAAGGTCGACGACGACCTTCTCGCCGCGCTTCACCAGCAGCAGGTCGACGTGCTCCAGGAATCCCCTGACCGGGTCGCGCTGCACGTCCTTCGGCAGCGCCAGCTCGGCGCCGCCGCCGAGCCCCTCGATGGTCAGCAGCACGTTCGGGGTCTTGAGCGCCAGCATCAGGTCGTGGCCCGGCAGCGAGATGTGCTGCGGGTCGGTGCCGTGACCGTAGAGGACGGCGGGCACCTTGCCGGCCCGGCGGGTGCGCCGCGCGGCACCCTTACCGAACTCGGTGCGCGGCTCGGCGGCAATGCGTACCTCGGACACGGCGAAAACTCCTCGTTGTTGCGATCCACGGCCGTCCGGCACTGGACGTCCGCTGCGGACAGAGCGAATCAGGCGATGCTCGATGCGTCAGGCGCCTCGAAGATTCTTTGCGTTCCCCGGGGAGTGCGGCTCCTGTACCGGCACCGCACTGAACGACCCGAGGCATGCGCGATTCAAAGAGTCTAGCCGATCGCGGCCCCGCCCCATGCCATAAGGGGGGCCGGTGCCCCTCGCCCTCCCGCCGGCTCGCCCTCCCGCCGGCTCGCCCTCCCGCCGGCTCGCCCTCCCGCCGGCTCACCCTCGCACCGGCGGCGCGGCCGGGCCGCGCGCCGCCGGGGGCGGTCAGCTGTGGCCGCCGAAGAGGCTCGTCACCGATCCGTCGCTGAAGACCTCGTTGATCGCGCGGGCGACCAGCGGGGAGATCGGCAGCACGGTCAGCTTGTCGAACCGCTTCTCCTCCGGGATCGGCAGCGTGTTGGTCAGCACCACCTCGGAGATCCGCGAGTTCTTCAGCCGGTCGACCGCCGGGCCGGACAGCACGCCGTGCGTCGCGGCGACCACGACCTTGGCCGCGCCCTGCTCGAACAGCGCGTCCGCCGCCTTCACGATCGTCCCGCCGGTGTCGATCATGTCGTCGACCACCACGCAGGTGCGGCCCTTGACCTCGCCGACGACGTCGAAGACCTTGACCTCGTTCGCCACGTCCGGGTCGCGCTTCTTGTGGATGATCGCCATCGGGACGCCGCCCAGCCGGTCCGACCATCGCTCGGTCACCCGCACCCGGCCGGCGTCCGGTGCGACCACCGTCACCTGCGAGGTGTCCAGCCGGCTCTCGAAGTGCCGGGCCAGCAGGTCCAGCGCGAAGAGATGGTCCACCGGGCCGTCGAAGAAGCCCTGGATCTGCGCGGTGTGCAGGTCCACGGTGATCAGCCGGTCGGCGCCCGCCGTCTTGAACAGGTCGGCCATCAGCCGGGCCGAGATCGGCTCCCGGCCCCGGTGCTTCTTGTCCTGCCGCGCGTACCCGAAGAACGGCGCCACCACGGTGATCCGCTTCGCGGACGCGCGCTTCAGCGCGTCCACCATGATCAGCTGCTCCATGATCCACTGGTTGATGGGAGCCGTGTGGCTCTGGATCACGAAGGCGTCGGAGCCGCGGACCGACTCCAGGAACCGCACGAACGTCTCACCGTTGGCGAAGTCATACGCGGACGTCGGTGTCAGCTCGACTTGGAGGTTGTCGGCTACTTCCTTGGCCAGGTCCGGGTGGGCTCGGCCGGTGAAGAGCATCAGCTTCTTCTGACCGCTCGCTTTGATCCCACTCACCTCTGACAACTCCCCCTCAATGGAACTGTGCCTTACCTGTGGGTTTGTTGTCCCCACTCCCCGCGCACCACAAGAGTCCAGGCCACGGGTTGCTCTGTTGTCACGGAGGACGCCGCTGTCCTCCACCTGCCCGACGTGCGGCGGGGCAGTCCTCTGCGGGCGCCGCGCTACGGCGCGCCCTCGTCCTCGCCCTTCGCGCGCCGGGCCGCCTGGGCCGCCGCCGTTCCCGGCCGCCTGCGCTCCACCCAGCCCTCGACGTTGCGCTGCGGCGCCCGCGCGACCGCCATCGCACCCGGCGGGACGTCCGAGACGATCACCGAGCCGGCCGCGGTGTAGGCGCCGTCGCCCACCGTCACCGGCGCGACGATCATGTTGTCGCTGCCGACCTTCACATGCGAGCCGATCACGCTGCGGTGCTTGTGCACGCCGTCGTAGTTGACGAACACCGAGCTCGCGCCGATGTTGGAGCCCTCGCCGATCTCGGCGTCGCCCACGTAGGTCAGGTGCGGCACCTTCGTGCCCTCGCCGATGTCGGCGTTCTTGGTCTCGACGTACGTCCCGATCTTGGCCTTGCGGGCCAGCCTCGTCCCGGGACGCAGGTAGGCGTACGGCCCCACCGACGCCTCGGGCCCGATCTCCGCCTCCACGCACACGGCGTTGATCACGGACGCGTCCGCGCCGACCGTCGTGTCGGTCAGCGTGCAGCCGGGCCCGACCCGGGCACCCTCGCCCAGGTGCGTCCTGCCGTGGAGTTGCGTGCCCGGGTGGATCTCGGCGTCCTGGTCGGCGGTCACCTCCACGTCGATCCATGTCGACGCCGGGTCGACGATCGTGACGCCGGCCCGCATGTGCGCTTCGAGGATCCGGTCGTTCAGCTGCCTGCGCGCCTGCGCGAGCTGGACCTTGTCGTTCACGCCCTGGGTCTCCACCCAGTCGGCGACCAGGAACGCGCCGGCCCGGTGGCCGTCCCCGCGCAGGATCGCGACCACGTCGGTGAGGTACTCCTCGCCGTTGGCGTTGTCGGTGGTCACGCGCTTCAGCGCGTCCGCGAGCAGGGCCCCGTCGAACGCGTACATGCCGACGTTGATCTCGTTGAGGGCGCGCTGCTCCGCGGTGGCGTCCTTGTGCTCGACGATCGCCTCGACGCTGCCGTCCGCCGCCCGGACCATCCGTCCGTACCCGGTCGCGTCGGGCATCTCGGTCGTCAGCACGGTCGCGGCGTTGCCCTCGTCCTCGTGCGCCTGGACGAGCGCCCGCAGCGTCTCGCCGCGCAGCAGGGGGTGGTCGCCGTTGGTGACCACGACGGTCCCCTCCAGCGCGCCGGTCTCCTCCAGCGCCATGCGCACCGCGTGCCCCGTGCCGCCCTGCTGCTCCTGGACGACGGCCTCGGCGTCCGGCGCGTGGGCGGCGAGATGCTCGACCACCTGCTCGCGCCGGTGCCCGACGACCACGACGAGCCGCTCCGGCTCCAGGTGACGCGCGGCGGCCAGCACATGCCCGAGCATGCTGCGCCCGCACAGCTCGTGCAGGACCTTCGACTTGCGGGACTTCATCCGGGTGCCCTCGCCCGCGGCGAGAACGATGACGGCGGCCGGTCGGCTCGCAGCACTCACAAGGAGGCTCCTCGGCATCGCGGACGGGATCGGTCTCGGACGCGCCCACCTGCGAGATCACGACAGGGCAGGCCGGAACGCACCCGACACGGGCAGGATACCGCCCGTCCCACACCTGTCACCCCGTCCCCCACCCCGGGTCCTCTCCGAGGACGGACCGGACAGCTCCGGCGCAAGGATTCGAACCTTGTCTAAGGGCACCAAAAACCCTTGTGCTGCCGATTACACCACGCCGGATCAAAGCGGACGGCCCGGACGGGCTCCCCAAGGCCGACCGGCCCCACGATACCGACACCCGCACGGGGAAACCCACCTGATTCCCGGCGCCCGCGGGCGGAGGGCGCGTCCGACTCCAGGACGTCAACGCACCCCCGTTGCGAGCACCCCCGCCCCCCTGGCCGATTTGTCCGGGTTGGTTTAGGGGGGCCACGAGGGAGCACGCCCTCTTCGTGCCGTCCTCCCGGTGAGGCGGGCGGCGGCGCCGACCCCGGTGGCGGTGGTGGTCCACAGGAGGGTTTTGTGGCCGGAGGGGTAGTTTCCCACCGAGATTACCGTTCACCACTGTCCAACTTACGGTTCCGTAGGTTACGTTGGCGTAGGTAGAGAGCTCCTGATCATAGGAAGTGGTGACGCATGACAACGGCTCCGACCGTGGATCCTCCTCGCTCGCAACCGCGTCCCGAGATCAACGAAGTCGCGCGGGGCAACGCCGAACGGGTGCTCATCGGAGTGTTCACCGGCGTGCCGTTCCTCGCGCTGTTCGCGGCGGTTCCGCTGGCCTGGGGCCGGTTCCTCGGCTGGACGGACGTCGTGCTCATGGCCGTGTTCTACGTGCTGTCCGCGGCGGGCATCACGGTCGGCTACCACCGGTACTTCACGCACGGGTCGTTCAAGGCCCGGCGGGGCCTGAAGATCTTCATGGCGCTGGCCGGGAGCATGGCCATCGAGGGGCCCGTCATCACGTGGGTCGCCGACCACCGGCGCCACCACAAGCACTCGGACAAGGAGTTCGACCCGCACTCGCCGTGGCGCTTCGGCGACGACTGGAAGGCGCTGACGAAGGGCCTGCTGTGGGCACACTACGGCTGGCTGTTCGACGCCAACCGGACGTCCAAGCAGCGGTTCGCCAAGGACCTGCTGAACGACCGCGACATCCGGCGCATCCACGCGGCGTTCCCGGGGCTGGTGGCGGTGTCGTTCCTGCTGCCGGCGGTGCTCGGCGGGCTCGTGACCATGTCGTGGACGGGGTTCCTGACCGCCCTGTTCTGGGCCGGGTTCGTGCGGATCACCCTGGTCCACCATGTGACGTGGTCGATCAACTCGATCTGCCACACCTTCGGCAAGGAGGAGTTCGAGGTCCGCGACAAGTCTCGCAACGTGTGGTGGCTGGCCATCCCGTCGCTCGGCGAGTCGTGGCACAACCTGCACCATTCGGACCCGACGTGCGCGCGGCACGGGGTGCTGAAGGGGCAGGTCGACATCAGCGCCCGCATCATCCAGGGGTTCGAGAAGGCGGGCTGGGCGTACGACGTCCGGTGGCCGAACAGCGACAGGCTGGCGGCGAAACGCACGAAGCAGGCGGTTTGACCGCCACAATTGATTCCGTGACAGAACCCGCTCCCAGGCCCCGCAGAAAGCGGATGACCGGCAAGGAACGCCGCGAGCAGCTCCTCGACATCGGCCGCTCCCTGTTCGCCGAGCGCGGGCTGGACGGGACCTCCGTCGAGGAGATCGCCTCGGCCGCCGGCGTGTCGAAGCCGGTCGTCTACGAGCACTTCGGCGGCAAGGAAGGGCTCTACGCGGTCGTCGTCGACCGGGAGTTCGAGAGCCTGCTGAGGCTCGTCACGGACTCGCTGAACTCCGCGATCCACTACCGCGGCAAGCTGGAGAAGGCCGCGCTGGCGCTGCTGGAGTACATCGAGGGCAATCCGGACGGGTTCCGGATCCTCGTCCGCGACTCGCACGGCGGCACGGGCACCGGCAGCTACGCCAGCCTGCTGAGCGAGATCGCCGGTGAGGTGGAGTACGTCCTCGCCCAGGAGTTCGACCGGCACGACTACGACGACAAGTTCGCGCCGATGTACGCGCAGATGCTCGTCGGCATGGTCGCGATGACGGGCCAGTGGTGGCTGGACGTCCGCAAGCCGCGCCGGGAGGAGGTCGCCGCGCACGTGGTGAACCTCGCCTGGAACGGCCTGTCGTCGCTGGAGCCGAGGCCGTCGCTGGACCCGCGCCGCCGCCGCAAGGAGCAGGAGCGCCGGGAGCGGGCCGCCGAGAAGGCCGCGGCGAAGGCGGAGAAGGCCGAGGAGAAGGCGGCGGCGAAGGCCGAGCGGGAGCGGCGCAGGGCGCGCCGGGAGCTGGACGGGATCGCCGACCCGTCCACCTGACGGGACGAGCCGGGCACATGACGACCGGTGGCCGCCCGGAGTTCGTCCGGGCGGCCACCGGCCAGGGGTCGCCGGGCTCGGGTCACGAGTCCGGGATCTGCGGACGCCGCCCCTCCCGTCCGGGTCTGCGCACCGCAGGGGAACGAGTCGCTTCCCCCGGCGGGACGGGCGGCATCCCGTCTAGGTGGTGTTCCGGGTGGCGATCACGAAGATCCTCCTGAACGGGAACACGGTGCCGTACGGGGCGGCGGGGTAGGCCCGCCGGAGCCCGTCGCGGTAGGCGGCGAGGAATTCGGCGGTCTCGTCCGGGCCGAGGGCCGACAGGACGGGTCGCAGCGCGGTGCCCTTGACCCATTCGAGGACGGGGTCGCCGCCGTGCAGGACCTGCGCGTAGGTGGTCTCCCAGGCGTCCACGGCGCAGCCGTGGCGGGCGAGGAGGTCGAGGTACCCGGCCGGGTCGAGGACGGGCGCGTCCTCCTGGAGGTGGCCGAGCCTCGCGCGCCAGCGGTCGGAGCGCGCGAGCTCGCGCAGCAGGACGTGGCTGGGGGCGCCGAAGTTGCCGGGGACCTGGAAGGCGAGCCGTCCGCCCGGGGCGAGTGCCGCGGCCCAGCGGGGCAGCAGGTCGAGGTGCTCGGGGACCCACTGCAGGACGGCGTTGGAGACGATCAGGTCGACGGGCCCGTCGGGCTTCCAGGCGGTGACGTCGCCGACACGGAACGAGAGCCGTCTGGGGATCTCGTGCCGGCGGGCCTCGGCGATCATCTCCGGTGAGGCGTCGAGGGCGTCGATGACGGCGCGGGGCCAGCGGGCGGCGAGGGTGGCGGTGAGTTCGCCGCTGCCGCAGCCGAGGTCGGCGACGCGGGCGGGCTCGGCGTCGCCGAGGCGCGCGACGAGCTCGGCGAACGGCCTGGCGCGTTCACCACCGAAGATCCCGTACTGCGCGGGATCCCACACGGCACCGTTTTCTCTCGACATCAAGACACAGCATGCCCGGCCCATATCTTGATGTCAAGAGTCCTTTCGCGAGTCGCGGGACCGCCGCAGGACCTAGGCCCGTCGGCCGATGGCGGCCCGGGACCGCGCCTTTCTAGGCTCGCCGCCATGACATCTCACGAATGGGCACTGGTCCTCGGCCCCGGCGGCCCGGTCGGGACCGCGTGGCTGCTCGGCCTCGCGGCGGGGCTGCGCGAGGCGGGCGTGGAACCGGCGGACGCGGACCTGGTCGTCGGCACCTCGGCGGGGGCGATCGCGGGGGCGGCGATCACGACCGGGCGGGACCTCGCGGCGCTGGAGGAGCTGCCGCCGCCGAGCGCCCCGCCCCCGCCTGCCGACATGTCGGTGATGGTGCGGGCGTTCGAACTGGGCGCCGATACGAGCCTGGCGCCGGACGAGGTCAGGCGCCGGATCGGGCGGCTCGCGCTGGACGCCGGCGCCCTCCCCGAGGAGCGGCAGCGCGCGGACATGGGCTTCCTGGTCGGGACGGACGAGTGGCCGCCCGGACGGCTGCTGGTCACCGGGGTGGACGTCGCGGCCGGCGAGCCGGTCGTGTGGGACGCGGCGAGCGGCGTCCCGCTGGCGGCCGCGGTCGCCGCGAGCAGCGCGGCACCGGGTTACGCCGAGCCGGTGACGATCGGGGGGCGCCGCTACATGGACGGCGCGTTCGCCGGCGGGTCCAACGCGGACCTGGCGAAGGGCGTGGGCACCGTCGTTCTCGTCGAGCCGTTCGGGCCCATGTCGCCGGGCGGCGCAGAGCCCGATGTCCGGATCGTCCCGGACGAGCGGTCCGCGGAGGCGATCGGGGACAACGTCGCCGACATGTCGCGCTGGACGCCGGCGTACCGGGCGGGGCGGCGGCAGGCGGCGGAGGCCGCGCGGCGGATCGCGGCCGTGCTGCCCGCCGGATCGGGGAGTGTGTCTCGATATCGAGACAGGTAGGGTGGCGGGATGCGCGATGAGGTCGACAGACTGGTCGAGGCGTGGAACACCGAGCGTCCGGACCTGGACGTCCGGCCGCTGCAGGTCCTCAGCCGCGTGTCCCGGCTGGCCCGCCACCTCGACCGCGCCCGACGGGCCGTCTTCGTCGCGCACGACCTGGAGTCGTGGGAGTTCGACGTCCTCACCGCGCTGCGCCGGGCGGGCGCGCCCTACCAGCTGAGCCCGGGGCGGCTGCTGCGGGCGACGCTGGTGACGTCCGGCACCATGACGAACCGCATCGACCGGCTGGCGGCGGCGGGCCTGGTCGAGCGCCATCCCGACCCGCAGGACAAGCGCGGCGTGCAGGTCCGCCTCACCGAGGCGGGCCTGACGCGCGTCGACGCGGCGTTCGCCGACCTGCTCGAACGGGAGCAGGCGATCCTGGAGGGCCTCAGCCCCGAGCAGCGCGACGCGCTGGCCGATCTTCTCCGCACCCTGCTGATCCCGTTCGACCGGGACTAGGTCCGGCCGGGATCAAGGCAGCGCGGCCTCCAGCGCGGCGGCCAGCCCGCAGAGCCGCTCCTCGCTCCCCGCCGCGCCGATGAGCTGGACGGACGCGGGCAGATGCGACCCCGGCAGCGGGACGGGCAGCGCGAACGCGGGCAGCCCCGCCACGTTGGCCTGCCCGGTCAGCGCGGTGAGAACGAGGTCGGATTCGTCCGCCTCGTCGGGTTCGGGGGCGACGCAGGTCAGGACGGGCAGGGCGATCGCCGCGTGCCGGGCGAGGATCGCGTCCAGCTCGGCCCGGAGCTTCCTGCGGGCGCCGAGGGCCCAGTCGAGCATCCCGGCCTCCGCCACGTCCTTCATCTGCTGGATGCGACGGTGAACGCGCCCGCTCAGCTTGGCCGGGTCGCCGAGCAGATGGCCGTTCTGCTCCCAGCCCTCGGCGCTGACGATGACGCCGTTGACGGTGGCCGCCTCCTCGTAGCGCGCGGACGTGACGTCGGAGACCGGGCCGAGGCGGCGCAGCGCGTCGTCCACGGCCGCGTCGATCGCGGGGTCCACGCCGGGCACGCGCAGCCGCGCGACCGGGAGGGCCCCGTCGTACGGGACGGGAGCGAACCCCGGCTCGATGAGCCCCATGCCGAGGACGACGGCGGCGACGTCGCGTCCCATGGGCCCGACGACGTCCAGGGTCGGGGACAGCGGATACACCCCGTCGAGGGGCACCCGCCCGCTGGTGGTCTTCAGCCCGGCGATGCCGCAGCACGCGGCGGGGATGCGGATCGACCCGGACGTGTCGGTGCCGAACGCGACGTCGGCCTCCCCGGTGGCGACGGCGACGGCGGAGCCGCTGGACGAGCCGCCCGGAACGCGCGACGGGTCGAGCGGGTTCACCGGCGTGCCGGACCACGGGTTGACGCCGTCGGCGGCCATGCACAGCTCGTTCAGGTTGGCCTTGCCGGCGATCCGGGCGCCCTGCGCGCGGGCGGAGGCGACGACGGGCGCGTCCGCGGCGGCGGGCGCGGCGGCCTCGGCGACGGCCGCGCAGCCCGCCGTCGTCGGCAGGCCGGCCACGTCGATGGCGTCCTTGACGGCGAGCCGGGGACCCTCGCCCGGCGCGTCCGTCTTGATGATCCAAGTCGTCATCGGGAGATCATCGCCGCTCCGCATGAGATTCTCCAGCGGGCCGTCCTGCTAGCCGAGATCCTCGGCGAGCATCAGCCACTCCTCCTCGACGACGGCGGCCTCGGCCTGGATCTCGCGCAGCCGCCCGTCCAGTTCCTGCAGCTTGGCGTAGTCGGTGGCGTGCGCGGCGAGCTGCTCGTGGAGGGCGGACTCCTGCCCGGCGAGCTTCTCCAGGCGGCGTTCGAGGCGGTCGAGCTCCTTGCGGGCCTTCCAGTCCTGCCCGCCCTTGGGCTTCTGCGGCGCGGGCGCCGCGGCGTCCTTGGGCGCGGGCGCCGCGGCCGGCTTCGGCGCCGTCCCCGCGGCGCGGCGTTCGAGGTACTCGTCGACGCCGCCGGGCAGCATGGACACGCGGCCGTCGCCGAGCAGCGCCACGACGTGGTCGGTGATGCGCTCCAGGAAGTACCGGTCGTGGCTGACGACGACCAGCGTCCCCGGCCAGCCGTCGAGCAGGTCCTCGACCTCGGTGAGGGTCTCGATGTCGAGGTCGTTGGTGGGCTCGTCCAGGAGGAGGACGTTGGGCTCGCCCATCAGCAGCCGGAGGATCTGCAGGCGGCGGCGCTCACCGCCGGACAGTTCGCCGACGGGAGTCCACTGCCGGTCGCCGCCGAAGCCGAGCCGTTCGAGGAGCTGGCTCGCCGTCCATTCGCGCTTGCCGACGGTGATGCGGCGGCGGATCTCCTCGACCGACTCCAGGACGCGCCGGGCCGGGTCGAGCTCCTCCAGGTTCTGCGACAGGTGCGCCAGCTGGACGGTCTTGCCCCGCACCACCCGGCCCGACACCGGCTGGACCGCCCCGTCCAGCAGCCGCAGCAGGGTGCTCTTACCGCTGCCGTTGACGCCGACGAGCCCGACCCGGTCGCCGGGCCCCAGCTGCCAGGTCATGCGCCTGAACAGCTCGCGGCCGCCGAGCTCGACGGTCACGTCCTCCAGGTCGTAGACGGTCTTGCCGAGCCGCGCGGTCGCGAACCTGGTCAGCTCGACGGAGTCGCGCAGCGGCGGCTCGTCGGCGATCAGCGCCTGCGCGGCGTCGACCCGGAACTTGGGCTTGGACGTGCGGGCCTGCGGGCCGCGGCGCAGCCACGCCAGCTCCTTGCGGAGCAGGTTCTGCCGCTTGGCCTCCGTCGCGGCGGCGATCCGGGACCGCTCGGCCTTGGCCAGGACGTACGCCGAGTAGCCGCCCTCGTAGCGTTCGACGCGGCCGTCGACGACCTCCCACGTCCGGTCGGTGACCTCGTCGAGGAACCAGCGGTCGTGGGTGACGACGAGCAGCGCGACCCTGCGGCCCTTCAGGTGCCGGGCGAGCCAGTCGATCGCCTCGATGTCGAGGTGGTTGGTGGGCTCGTCCAGCATCAGCAGGTCGGACTCGGGGACGAGCAGCCGCGCCAGCGCGACGCGGCGGCGCTCGCCGCCGGACATCCCGGCGAGCGGCGCGTCCAGGTCGAGGTCGGCGAGCAGGCCCGCGAGGATGTCGCGGACGCGGACGTCGCCCGCCCACTCGTGCTCGGCGCGGTCGCCCAGCACGACGGACCGGACGGTCGCGCCGTCCGGGAACTCGTCCCGCTGGGTCAGGTAGCCGAGCCGCAGGCCGCGCGCGTGCGTGACGCGCCCGGCGTCGGGCTCGGTCTCGCGCGCGAGGACGGACACGAGGGTGCTCTTGCCGCCCCCGTTGCGGCCGACGACGCCGACGCGGTCGCCCTCGTCCAGGCCGAGGGACACGGCGTCGAGCAGCGGCTTGGGCCCGTAGGCCTTGGCGGCGCTCTCAAGGTTGATCAGATTCACGACACCATCAACCTTATTGCCCCCGCCGTGCCGCTCGTCCGGCCCGCCGCGCTCAGGCTCCGGACCGTCCGGAGGGGCCCTCCGGCGTCTCGGGAGCCTCCCGCGGCGCCGCGGCCGGGGGCGGCAGCGGCGGGGGCCCCGACCCGGGAGGCGGCGGGTTTCCGGGCTGCGCGTACCCGGGCTGCGCATAGGGCGGCTGCCCGTGGCCGGTCTGACCGTACCCGGGCTGGCCGTATCCGGGCTGGCCGTATCCGGGCTGGCCGTACGCCGGCGGGACGCCGGAGTTCGCGGACCTGCGGGAGCCGAGCACGACGATGAGCACGACCCCCGCGATCACGAGCAGGGGGACGAGCAGGAGCACGATGAGGACCAGCAAGCTTGCCATCGGGATGCGACCCCACCCTCGGCCTCGGGAACCGCCGCGGTCGTCAGCGGACCGCCGGGGGTGTCGAGGGCTCCCCGGCATGGCCCTGCACAGTAGTGCCCCGCATGGTCGCACCAGGCGCGTTGTGGCGTATGTCACGGTCGCGGCGCACGGCCAGGACGCCGAGCGTCGCCATCATGGCCACCGCGGCCAGAGCGAGCAGCGCGGACAGAATCGTCATCGCTCCACCTCGCCGGAGGGATCGGTGCGGCAGGGAATCGCTGTCACGGAGAGTAGGACGTCCGTCGCAAGCGGAAGGTTCACACGGCGGAGATCATCCGGCCGAGATCAACGCTCCTACACGAGGGTCGCGCCGGGGACGGGCCCGGTCGCCCGGACGATCTGCTCGGCGACGCCGGCGCCGTCCAGCGCCGCGGCGAGGTCCCCGGCGTCCTCGGCGGTCTCGGCGAGGAACGCGCAGGTCGGCCCGGAGCCCGAGACGAGCGCGCCGATCGCGCCGAGGTCGCGGCCCGCGTCGATCGTGCGGCGCAGCGACGGGCGCAGCGACAGCGCGGCCGGCTGCAGGTCGTTCGACAGCGCGGCGCCGAGGCCCTTGGCGTCGCCGGTGGCGAGCGCGGTCATCAGCTCCTCGGAGACGCCCGGCCACGGCGCCGCCCGCCCCGCCTCCGCCCGGAGCCGGTCGCACTCGCCGTAGACGGCGGGCGTGGACAGGCCGCCGTCGGCGGTGGCGAAGACCCAGTGGAAGGTTCCGCGGGTGAGGGCGGGGGTGAGCCGCTCGCCGCGGCCGACGCCCACGGCGGTGCCGCCGAGGACGGCGAACGGCACGTCGCTGCCGAGGTCCGCGCCGATCTCCATCAGGTCGTCCCTGGACAGCAGGGGCCGCTCCCGGTCGTCCCACAGCCGGGCGCAGGCGACCAGCGCGGCGGCGGCGTCGGCGCTGCCGCCCGCCATGCCGCCCGCGACCGGGATCGCCTTGCGGATCCGCAGCGAGACGCGGGGGTCGACGCCGAGCCGTTCCGCGACGAGCCGGGCGGCCTTGGCCGCGAGGTTGTCGCCGTCGGTCGGGACGCCGCCGATCGCCACCCGCGCGTGCGGCGCGGCCTGGACCCGCACCTCCAGCTCCCGGGCGGGCTCGGCCGTCACCGTGTCGAACAGCGACACGGCGTGGAACACGTTGACGAGGTCGTGGTAGCCGTCATCGCGGAGCGGCCCCACGCCGAGCTGGAGATTCACCTTGGCGGGGACGCGTACCGTCACTGCGCTCACGTCCGAAACCCTACGGGACCCCTACCCCCCGCTGGTGACGGGGAGGTTGCGCGGGTTGAAGTAGGGGGTCGTGGCCAGCTCGCGGAGCGCCGACACCGCGCGCTTGTCGCCGCTCACCGAGTAGGCGCGGCGCTTGTCCCGGGCGCTCTCGGCCTGCTCGTCGGAGTTGAAGTAGACGACGGCCTTGACCTGCGGGTCCTGCAGGGTCTTGGCGGCCTCGCGGAGCCATTCGGCGCGGCGCGTGCCGTAGGACTTCGGCACCCCGAACTCGGCGATCATGATGGGCTTCTTGTGCTTGCGCGCCCATTCCATGAACAGCTTCAGCGCCTCGGAGAGGTCGCGGTAGTCGTAGTCGCCGCCGGGCTGGGCGTCGGCGCAGATCCAGTCGACCTGGTCGTCGCCGGGGTAGTAGGCGCCGGCGTTCACGCCGCCGAACCCGCGGGCGGTGGGGCACCACACCCACGCGACGTTGTCGACCTTCTCCCGCGTGAAGATCTCCCGCAGGTGCTTCCAGGCGGCGGTGAAGTCCGCCGGGGAGTGGACGCGCTTCTCGGCGGACGGCTTGTCCATGTCCCGCGACCAGCGCAGGAACACCGGCTTGCCGAGGGCCTTCAGGGCGCGGGCGCGGCGGGCGATGAGGGCGTCGTGCCTGCCCTGGACGATCTCCCGGGTGTCGGCCCCGCCCCAGGTCAGCAGGAGGTACCGGTTGCCGTCCGCGACGGACTCCTCCAGCCCGCCGGGGAAGTCGCTCTTCCAGCCGCGGTAGCTCTGCACGATGTCGAGCTGGCGGCCGAGCTGCCGCTCGAACCCGGCGACGGGCGCCATGCCGGGCTTGCCGGCGTCCCGCCCGGACGGCGAGCCCGAAGGCGAGCCGGACGGCGCATCGGACGCCGACGGGGAGCCGGACGCGGTCGGCCGCCCGGTGCCCTCCGGCGGCACCCAGGCCCCGAAGTAGGCGCCCTGCTGCGGCGGGACCGGCGCCACCCCCGCGCGCGCCGTGGTGGTGATCTTCGGTACCGCGCCCGCGCCGTCCCCGCAGCCGGCCGCCACCGTGGCCACCAGGCCCGCGGTCACGAGCAGCGCCGTCCCCACGAGGGGCAGCCTGGACCCCCCGAAGGGCACTCGGGTCCGCGCCGTCCGCGAACGCGCCTTCACATCGACCTCCGGCTCGTACTGGGTGGTGTGCCGCCCCCGCGGGGCCGCCCGCCCCTGGGGAACTCCCGCCTAGGGGGTCGGGGAACGATCTCCCCGGTGGGAAGGACCATACTCGGCAATCCGGGCGAAGGCGGCCACGTCCAGAGCTTCTCCCCGAGCTCGCGGATCGACGTCCGCCGCGCGCAGCGCCTCCTCGGCCGCGGCGGCCGACCCCGCCCACCCCGCCAGCGCGGCCCGCAGCGTCTTGCGGCGCTGCGCGAACGCGGCGTCGACCACGGCGAACACCTCCGCGCGGGACGCCGTGCCCGGCGGCGGGTCGCGGCGGGTGAACGCGACGAGCCCGGAGTCGACGTTCGGCGCGGGCCAGAACACCGCGCGCCCGACCGCCCCGGCGCGCCGCGCCTCCCCGTACCAGGCGAGCTTCACCGAGGGGATGCCGTAGATCTTCCCGCCGGGACGCGCGACCATCCGGTCGGCGACCTCGGCCTGCACCATGACGAGCGCGGTCCGCAGCGAAGGCAGCGCCGCCAGCAGGTGCAGGACGACGGGGACGGCGACGTTGTAGGGAAGGTTCGCGACGAGCGCCGTCGGGGCCGGGCCGGGCACCTCTGTGATCTTCATCGCGTCGGCGCGGACGACCTCCAGCCGTCCCGCGAGGCCGGGCTCGCGCGCCGCGGCCGTGGCGGGCAGCTCGGCGGCGAGCGCGGGGTCGATCTCCACCGCGACGACGCGCCGCACCTCCGGCAGCAGCGCCAGCGTCAGCGACCCGAGGCCCGGCCCCACCTCGATCACGACGTCGTCGGCGGACAGCTCGGCCGCCCGCACGATCCGCCGGACGGTGTTGGCGTCGATGACGAAGTTCTGCCCGAGCGTCTTCGTCGGCCTGATGCCGAGCCGCGCCGCCAGCGCCCGCACGTCGGCCGGCCCGAGCAGTCCCCGCGTCTCCCCCATCCGACGATTGTCTCAGCAGCCGCGCTCCCGTGCGGCCGCTAGGAGAACAGGTACTTGCCGCAGTTCGGCCACTGGCCCTGCCAGCGGCCGTCGACCTTGTTGTAGAGGAGCTGCGCGCGGTAGGTCTGCTCGCCGGCGCTGGCGTCGGACGGCTTGCCCGTGCCGCCGACCGACGTCCAGGTGGCCATGGAGAACTGGTAGAGGCCGTAGTACCCGGCCGGGTTCACCGACTTCGGGTTGCCGCCCGACTCGCACTTGGCGAGCCCCGCCCAGTTCAGGTTCGCCGCCGAGCCGGTGCCCGCCGACTTCGGGCCGACCGCGAGGATCCGCGCGACCGGCTTGCGCTTGATCTTCTGCGCGAGCACCTTCGGGACCTTCTTGCCCTTGCGCCGGACGTACGCCCACTTCACGATCTTGATGCCGTCGGTGCCCTCGCGCAGCACCTTCTCGCTCCACGGCGGCACCGACGAGCTCTTCTTCCGGATCGTCTTCGCCGGGGTCTTGATGACCTTGAGCTTCGGCGCGGACAGCAGCCGCACGATCGTGACGACCTCGCCGGCGGGCTGGTCGGCGGCCGGCTTCACCAGGTCGTACGGGCCGAGCGCGATCTTCGCCTGCTCCAGGACCTGCTGGACGGTCGTCCCGGTCGTCGTCGTCTCGGTCTTCTTGCCGTCCACCACGAGGACCACCTGGCGCGGCGCGGGGGCGCTCTTCGGCGCGTCCGCGGCCGGCGCGGTGCCCTTCGGGCCCGCTCCGTCGCCGCCGCACGCCGTGGCCAGCATCGCCGTGGCCAGCACGGCGGAGACGGCCGGGAGCATGACGGTACGGCGGGCATTGTTCGGAAGCACGGGGGTTCCTCCAGGGGGGCCGGGCGCGGGGGCGCCCGCTCAATGGGCCAGAGATTAGAGGCACCCCGCGGTGCTCCGCCACCTCATCGGCCCCACCCGCACCGCCCCCGGGGGCTACCAGGGGCCGAAGACCCGCTCCCCGTTCGCCGCGATCGCGGAGCACAGCTCCGCCACGTCCACGCCCTTGACCTCGGCCATCGCGCGGACGGTGTGCGGGATCAGATAGGACGCGTTCGGCTTGCCCCGGTGCGGGATCGGGGTGAGGAACGGCGCGTCGGTCTCCACGAGCACGAGGTCCAGCGGCGCGGCCCGCAGCGCCTCGCGCAGCGGATCCGCGTTCTTGAAGGTGACGTTCCCGGCGAAGCTCATCAGATAGCCGTTCTCGGCACAGGTCTCGGCCATCCGGGCGTCGCCGGAGTAGCAGTGGAAGACCACCTTCTCCGGCGCGCCCGCCTCGGCCAGGATCGCGAGGACGTCGTCGTGGGCGTCGCGGTCGTGGATGACGAGGGCCTTGCCGGTCCGCTTGGCGATCTCGATGTGGCCGCGGAACGAGCGGTGCTGGTCGTCCTTGGGCGCCCAGTCGCGGTAGTAGTCGAGGCCCGTCTCGCCGATCGCGCGGACCTTCGGGTGCGCGGCCAGCCGCTCGATGTCCGCCAGGACGGCGTCGGAGACCCCCGTCGTCTCGTTCGGGTGCATCGCGACGGCCGCGTACACGTCGTCGAACTCGGCCGCGGCGTCCACCGCGAACCGGGAGGACGGCAGGTCGCAGCCGATCGTCACGATCCGCGTGACGCCCGCCGCCTTCGCCGACTTCAGCTGCTCGTCGACCGGCGTCTCGACGATGTCGAGATGGCAGTGGCTGTCGAAGACGTCCACGGGAAGGCGGTCGGGCAGCGGCGGGTAGGACCGGGCGGCCTGCCCGTCCCCGTCTCGGCTCACGTGTTCTCCAGCCTGGCGAGCTCCTCGTCCACCACGGACGTGTCGAGCTTCTTGAACAGCGGGGTCGGCTTGGCCAGCGGGACGCCCGGCTTGATCGGCACGGACTCCCAGCGCGCCTCGGTCGCGTAGTCGCCGGTGAGGACGCGGTAGTCGGGCCCGCCCTCCTCCGACACCGTCTCCAGCCTCGGCATGCCGCTCCACACGCCCTCGCCGCCGAGCATCTCGTAGACCTTCTGCGAGGAGTTCGGCAGGAACGGCGTCAGCAGCGTCTTGGCGTCGTCCACGACCTGGAGGGCGGTGTGCAGGATCGACTTGACCCGCTCGGGGTCGTCCTTCAGCTTCCAGGGCGCCTGGTCGGACAGGTACCGGTTGGCGTCGCGGACGACGTCCAGCGCCTCGGTGATCGAGTTCTTGAACCGGGACCGGCCGAGCTCGGCGCCCACCGCCTCGAAGGCGTTGCGGCTGCGCTCCATCAGCGCCCGGTCGGCGTCGGTGAGCTCGCCCGCCTCCGGGACCGCGCCGAAGTTCTTCGCCGCCATGTTCACCGACCGGTTGACGAGGTTGCCCCACGCGGCGACCAGCTCGTCGTTGTTGCGGCGGACGAACTCCGCCCACGTGAAGTCGGTGTCCTGGTTCTCGGGGCCGGCGACCGCGACGTAGTAGCGCAGCGCGTCGACGTCGTAGCGCTCCAGGAAGTCCTTCACGTAGATGACGACGTTGCGGGACGAGGAGAACTTCTTGCCCTCCATCGTCAGGAACTCCGACGAGACCACCTCGGTCGGGACGTTCAGCGCGCCCAGCGAGCCGGGCGTGCCGCCCTTGTCGCCCTGGCCGCTGTAGCCGAGCAGCATCGCCGGCCAGATCTCGGCGTGGAAGACGATGTTGTCCTTGCCCATGAAGTAGTAGGACAGGGCGTCCGGGTCCTGCCACCAGGCGCGCCACGCCTCCGGGTCGCCGGACCGCCGCGCCCACTCCACCGACGCGGAGAAGTAGCCGACGACCGCGTCGAACCACACGTACAGCTTCTTGGCCGGGTTGTCGCGCCAGCCGTCCAGCGGGATCGGCACGCCCCAGTCGAGGTCGCGGCTGATCGCGCGGGGCTGCATGTCGTCCAGCAGGTTCAGCGCGAACTTGAGCACGTTCGGGCGCCACCCTGTTTCGCCCCCATGGCTACGCCCCGCCGCCCCCCCGCCCTGCTTGCCGCGCAGGTACCGGCCGAGGACCTCGGTGAACGCGGGCAGGTCGAGCATGAAGTGCTCGGTCTCCACGAACTTCGGCTTCTCGCCGTTGATCCGCGACACCGGGTTGATCAGGTCGATCGGGTCGAGCTGGTTGCCGCAGTTGTCGCACTGGTCGCCGCGCGCACCGTCGTACCCGCAGATGGGGCAGGTGCCCTCGATGTAGCGGTCCGGGAGGGTGCGGCCGGTGGACGGCGAGATCGCGCCCATCGTCTTGGTCGGGAAGATGTAGCCGTTGTCGTACAGGCCCTTGAAGACCTCCTGGACGACCGCGTAGTGGTTCAGCGTCGTCGTCCGGGTGAACAGGTCGTAGGTCATGCCGAGGCCGTGCAGGTCCTCGGCGATGACGGAGCTGTAGCGGTCGGCCAGCTCGCGGGCGGTCACGCCCTCCTTGTCGGCCTGCACTTGGATCGGCGTGCCGTGCTCGTCGGTGCCGCTGACCATCAGGACCTTGTTGCCCGCCATCCGCTGGTAGCGGCTGAACATGTCGGCGGGCAGCGCGAAACCTGAGACGTGCCCGATGTGACGGGGCCCGTTGGCGTACGGCCAGGCGGGCGCGGTCAAGATGTGACGGCTTGACGAGGACATGGAATCAAGGGTAGTCGCGTCACGGCGGCCCCGGCACGCGAGTAACCTGGTCCGGGTTCCGCGGCAGGATGATCAGTGGAGGCGGGGGAGCCCAGGCATGGCCCAGACCACGTCCGACGAGGCCGTCGACCGGACTCGGAGCGACGCCGGACCGGACCGCCCGCCCCGGGGACGCGGCGCCCGCCCGCTCGCGGCGGCCATGGGCCGGGTGCGCCGGACGCGCCGCGTGGTGTGGCTGTCCCTGCTCGTCGCGGCGTCCGCGGTGCTCGCCCAGTGGGTGATCATGACGCCGCCGCTGTACTTCGACCCGTACTACGTGTGGCTCGCCGCCCGCGACTGGCCCGACATCCCGCTCACGCAGTGGCCGTTCAACGAGGTCCCCCACCAGGTCACCCGGATCGGGCTCGTGCTGCCGGCGCGGCTCGTCCAGGAGGCCCTCGGGCCCGGCCAGGCCGCCTACTTCGTGGTCGCCGCGCTCGGCGGCGCCGCGTTCTTCACCGGGACGTACCTGGTCGTCCGGTCCCTGTTCGGGGACGTGGCGGGCGTGGCGTCCGCGGCGGTCCTGCTGGTCCACCCGTTCTTCACGATGACCAACCCGTTCGGCCACGAGATCACCTGGTCGACGGGGGTGATGCTGCCGGACATGCCGGGCGCCGGGCTGTTCACGATCGGGATGGCGGGCCTCGTCGTCGCGAGCCGCCGGACCGGGCGGGCGCAGACCCGCATGCTGCTGGCCGCCGGGGCGTTCCTCGGCGCGTCGTTCCTCGTCCGGGAGTTCCTGGCGTTCCTGTTCCTCGCCATCCCGGCGTACCTGGCGCTGCTGCGGATCCCGTGGCGGCGCAACGTCACGGTCGGCGCGCCGATGCTCGCGATCCTGCTCCTCAACTTCGCCCACAACCAGCTCGTGTGGGGCAGCCCGCTGGCCGGGCTGATGTCGGCGGCCGAGCACGGCGGCCAGTCCCGCGACTACGTGACCCGGGAACTCGCCGCCCGCTCGTTCCTGCGCGCCATGCACGACTGGAACCCGCTCGGCCTCGTCTTCACCGCCGCGCTCGCCCTCACGATCGCAGGCTGGGCCCTCACCCGCGACCGGCGGCTCGCGCTGGTCCTGGTGTGGTTCTGCACCCTCGCCGTCCCGCTGACGCTGTTCTCCGGCGTCCTCGACCCGGACAGCATCTCGCTGCGCGCCTGGCTGCAGCGGTACTGGTTCGCGGTGCTGCCCGCGCTGCTCGCCGGCGGGTTCGGGTCGCTGACCCTGATGTTCCGGATGCTGCCCGCCGGGTGGGCGTCCCGGCTGCGGCTGAAGACCGTCGTCGTGCCCGTCCTCGCGGTCGCGCTCGGCGGGACGTACGCGGTCGCCGCCGTCCGCGCCGTTCCCGACCTGCCGCGCGACAAGGCGTGGAACGAGCTGCGCGGCTACCTCGGCGACCACCGCGACATCACGCTGATCTGCGCCGACCGGCGGCTCGCGCAGACCCTCACGTTCTACACGCGCGACATGTGGGGCCACCCGGTGTGGCGCGGCCAGATCCGCGACTTCCCGCACTACATGCCGCAGATCCCGCGCGACGCGACGGAGGGCCCGATGCTCTACACGCGCTGGCGCGGCATGGAGTCGCAGATCGCCGGCGGCTGGCGCCCCGATCCCGCCCAGGGCTGGACGCTCATGTGGCGCTCGTCGGACGGCGTCCTGCAACTCTGGAACCCGCCGCCCCCCGCCACCGGGCAGTGACCGCGGCGGCGGGCTAGCGGGTCCAGGCGACCCAGTCGCCCTCGATGGTGCGGCGGCTGTCGGCGACGCGCCAGCCGGGCGGGGCGCCCTTGGGCCACGACGCGGTGGCGGGGACGTCCTTGGGCCATGCGAGGACGATCATGTCGACGTCCTGCGGCGGCGGGGTCCAGCGGGAGTCGAAGACGGTGCCGTCGCTCCACCAGGCCCAGTAGAACTGCGACAGCCGGATCGTCCACCAGATGTTCCAGTCGAAGGCGATGGACCGCTGGGCGCGCAGGTCGACCCGGTCCCGCAGGTCGGTGTGCGCGGTCTGGGCGCGCACCATCGGCTGCGCGATCCGGTCGATCGCGGTGGCGCACATGGCCACCGCGACGGCGGCGAGCAGGCCGGCGAGCAGCAGCGGGCCGTGCCGGCGCAGCCGGACGACCGCGACGGACAGCCCCAGCAGCAGCAGGCCGGCGAGCGTGGCGCGCCACAGGCGGAACGACGTCCAGTCCCAGGTCAGGAACGCCGTCTCCGGGAAGTCGTAGGGCGTGTAGGTGTACCGGCCGAGCAGGTCGCCCGCGTACCACTGGACGACGCACGCCGCCGCGACGGTCACCGCCGCCGCCGACGCGGCCGCCGGCAGCAGCGTCCGGCGCGGCGCGCGCGCCAGGACCGCCACCCCAGCGATGAACAGCACCGGGGTGACGCAGGCGAGGTAGCGGCCGTACACGTAGTTGCCGATGCGGTACTCGACCGGCAGCGCCGCCGAGGTCGCGAACGCGATGCCCGCCACGACCGCGAGCAGCGCGAGCGCGAGCGCCCGCGTCCGGCCCGGCGAGCCCGGCGGCATGGGCGGCGGCCGGACCGCGACCCACGCCAGCGCGACCAGGCCCACCGCCGCGACGCCGCCGGTCGCGACCGACTGGTACCAGACCTGGCCGGTGCCGAGCGACAGCGTCCACCCCCACCCGTCGGGCGTGGTGAGCCGCTGCACGAGGTTGCCGCCGAGGTCGTTGTCACCGGAGGGGTACATGTGCGGCAGCAGCGAGCGGTTCAGCAGCGTCCCCGCGCCCGCCGCGGCGGCGAGGACGAGCCCGGCGGCGGACGCGTTCCGCCACGACCGCCACCGGAGCACCGGCGCGGCGACGATCAGCGCCGCGTGCACGGCCAGCAGGATCACGCCGCGCGTATGGCAGGTGGCGGCGTAGGCGACGAGCAGCGACGCGCCCGCCCCGCACAGCGCGGCCCGGCGGGACGCCCGCTGCCCGAGCCGCCTCGGCGGCGCGGTCAGCCACGCGTGGGCGAGCAGCAGCCACCCGGTGAAGACGACCGGCAGGATCGCGTCCGTCAGCACGAACTCGGAGTAGAACAGCACGCACGGGAGCAGCGCGGTCACGTGCGCGAACACGTACGACCAGCGCGGCCGCACCCGGAGCCGGCGCAGCAGCAGGTACCCCAGCGGCAGCATCGCGGCGCTGATCAGGGCGTTGACGACCAGCGCGGCACGGTAGACGGCGACCGGGCCGTCGCCGAGCCACACCGCGGGGAGCAGCAGCAGCGGGTAGCCGCCCCGGTAGACCGTCCCGTACGACATGTCGGCGTCGGGGCCGCCGGTGAGGACGCGGGCGGCGAACAGGTACCCGGACTCGTCGGGCGTCGCCACCGGGATCGTCTGCCCCGAGCCGAGCCACACCCGCAGCGCGACCTGCGCCGCCCAGCCCAGCACGAAGAGCCAGGCCAAGCGGCGGCGCCCCGCCGGGGACGGGACGGCGCGCGGCCCCGCCGGGGCGACCGGCGGCCGCGCGACGGATCGGGAGGCGGTCTCGGCGCCCGCCGGCGGGCGGGCGCTCATCGGCGCACGGCGTGACGGGCGCGTCCCGTCGGTGAACGGAGATCCATTGCCGGACAAGCCTGTCACAGTGCGGGCGGGACCCCGGTCCCAGGCCCTGAAACGTTCAGCGACTTCTCGGTGGAGGCGGGTGTCAGCGCTCGGACGCGCCGCTCTCGTCGCCTCTCTCGTCGCCGCCCTCGTCGCCGCCCTCGGCCCGCGCCTCGGCCTTCGTCTCCGGCCCCGGCTTCGGATTCGACTTCGGATTCGCCTTGGTCTTCGCCTTCGCCGACGGCCTCGGCTTCGCCGCGACCGTCTCCTCGGCCTGCGCGGGCTCCTCGGCCTGCTCGGCGGCGCGCCGGGCCCTGTGCGCGGCGGCGTCCACGACGCCCGCGGCCTCCTCGGCCGGGTCGGTGAGCGGCGGGTGCTGGCGGCGGCGGATGCCGAGGATGCTGACGAACAGCGAGGCGAAGATGGCCTGGAAGCTCATCACGAGCGCGGTGGCGGCGGGCACGACGATGCGCAGCGAGTGCCGCGGGTCGAGCTCGCCGAAGCTGTTGACGCGCCAGTGCAGCAGCGACGCGATGAGGCCGCCGAGGCCGGCGACCGCGAGCAGCCCGCCGATGAGCAGGCCGCGCTCCAGGCTCCACCAGTCGATGATCTTCTGGACCCGGCGGTCGTGCGGCAGGAATCCCTCCTGCATCGCGTACACCTTCGTGAGCAGTGCGAACAGCACCGCCTGGAAGCCGATGACCAGCGCGGCGGACGCGCCGACCAGCGTGTCGACGTCGAACGCGATCTCCCCGACCGTCACCGGGCCGGTCGACAGCGCGATCCCGGCCAGCAGGCCGAGCGTCATGAAGACCAGTCCGGGGATGAGGAACAGCCAGCGGGGGCTGTAGAGCATGAGGAAGCGGAGATGACGCCAGCCGTCACGCCAGGTGTTGAGGTGCGGGGCGCGGGTCCGGCCGTCCGGCGACAGCGTGGTCGGGACCTCGCGGATGTCGTAGCCCTGCAGGGTCGCCTTGACGACCATCTCGCTGGCGAACTCCATGCCGCCGGTCTGCAGGCCGAGCCGCATGATGGCGTCCTTGTCGAAGGCGCGCAGCCCGCAGTGGAAGTCGCCGATCTTGCTGCGGAAGAACAGCCGGCCGACGAAGCTGAGCACCGGGTTGCCGAGGTAGCGGTGCAGCGGCGGCATGGCGCCGTCGGCGATGCCGCCCTTGAACCGGTTGCCCATGACGAGGTCGGCGCCGTCGCGCAGCTCGTCCAGGAACGGGCCGAGGGTGGTGAAGTCGTAGGAGTCGTCGGCGTCGCCCATCGCGACGTACCGGCCGCGCGCGGCCCGGATGCCGCCCATGAGGGCGTTGCCGTAGCCCTTGTCGATCACCGGCACGACGCGCGCCCCGGCGTCGCGGGCCAGCTGCTGACTGCCGTCGGTGCTGCCGTTGTCGGCGATGACCACCTCGCCGTCGATGCCCTTGTCCTCGAAGAAGCCGATGGTCTTGCGAACGCAGGTCTCGACCGTTTCGGCCTCGTTCAGACATGGCATCACTACGGAGAGTTCCACGCGATCTCCTTCGTTACCCCTGGTGACCGTCTGCGGCGGTTTCCACTAATCTCAGTTGTTCCGCGGGGCGGCCTGATCGTTCATGATGCCTGCCGAGGACGGGTAATGATGCCCGCTCTCGTCAAGAGCACCCGTATCGTGTTGCGCAGTTGCAACCGAAAGACCCTCTCCGCCACGGTCGCGGGCGGCAGGCTAGGACCTCAAGCATACGGGCACGGCGGCCCGGAAAGGGTGGGTCGGCTGTGACGCGCGGCGGAGAGAGCAGTGCCACCGGACCGGGGGCCGGACACCGAAGGGAAGGTGCGGCAGTGGCGGGGGAATCGCCGCAGGGCACCGCGCCGGACGCGGCGGACGACGCGGCCGGCGCGGCGTCCGAGGCCGACACGCCCGGCCGGACGAGCGGTACTGGAAATTCTGGCAAAGCCATTGCGGACAGTCCCAAATCCACCACCGGATCCTTCCTGAAGAAGGTCGGGGGGCTCGTCCGGAAAAAGCGCGGCGACACGCCGCCGATTGGGGAGACCTCCGAGGACGCGGCGGTTTCGGGCGGCCGGCGCCGGGCCCGCGGACTGTGGACGCTGGCGCGCCGCCACCCCGCGTTCAGTGTGATCATCGCCACAGCGGCACTGCTGCGGCTCATCGCGATGCTCGGCTACCAGCCGGTGATGTTCTTCAACGACAGTTTCGACTACCTGCACGTCGCCACCGCCCCGTACCCGCATCCGCTGCGCCCCGACGGCTACGCGTTCCTCCTTTACCTCCTGAAACCGTTCCACAGCTTCGCGCTCGTCGCCGCGCTCCAGCACCTGATGGGCCTGGCCATGGGCGTGATGATCTACGCGCTGCTGCGGCGCAGGTTCGGGCTGCCCGGGTGGGGCGCGGCGCTCGCCGCCGCACCGGTCCTGCTGGACGCCTACCAGCTCCAGCTCGAGCACCTCGTCCTGTCGGACACGATGTTCACGTTCCTGGTGATGAGCGCGGTCACGCTGCTGCTGTGGCACGACCGCCCGACCTGGAAGATCGCGGCGGCGGTCGGGCTGATCGTCGGGCTGGCGTGGCTGACCCGCTCGGTCGGCATGCCAGTGCTGCTCGGCGTCCTCGTCTACATGCTCATCCGGCGCAGCGGGTGGCGGCCGATCGCGATCACGCTGGCCGCGTGCATGCTGCCGGTGGTCGCGTACATGGGCTGGTACAAGGCCGACAGCGACAAGTTCGCGATCACCGAGAGCAATGGGATCTTCCTGTACGCGCGGGTCTACAAGTTCGCCGACTGCCACCAGATGAAGGACCTGCCGGTCCGCGAGTACCCGCTGTGCACCGAGCCCGCGAACCGGCTGCCCAACTCGCAGGACGGCATCTGGAACGCCCAGTCGCCGCTCAACCGCTACACCGGCACCCGGTTCAGCCCGGAGAACAACGCGCTCAGCAACGACTTCGCCAAGCGCGCGATCATCGCACAGCCGGGCGACTACCTCCGGGTCGTCGCGCACGACTTCTTCCGCGTCTTCCGCTGGGAGCGCACGGTCTTCCCCGACCCGGCCACGTACTCGCAGTACGAGTTCGAGGGCGAGAGCCGGAAGCTGCCCGACTGGCACATGCCCGGCGGCGGCATCGCGTCCCAGGAGGCCAAGGCGTACGAGCGCGGCAACGCCCAGACGCAGGTCGTGGAGCCGTTCGCCGGGGCCGTCCGCGGCTACCAGGACGTCTTCTACCTGCGCGGGACGATGCTCGGCGGCATCCTGCTGCTCGGCCTGGCGGGGCTCGTCCCGCTGTGGCGCCGGTTCGGCGGCGAGGCGCTGCTGCCGTGGACGCTCGCCACCGGGCTGCTGCTCGCCCCGGCGGCGACCGCCGAGTTCGACTACCGCTACGTGCTGCCCGCCGTGCCGCTGGCGGCGCTCGCCGCCGGTGCGGCGTTCGCGCCGGAGGCCCGCCTGCGGGCCGCCGGGTGGGTCCGCCGGCTCCGGCGCGGCCCGGACGCGCAGGACGCACCCGCGCCGGACGCGCCGGAGATCGAGACCAAGGTCCCCGAGGTGGCGGCGAAGTAGCCCGCGGCTACCAGGCGTGCATGCGGCGCAGGTGGAAGACCATCGCCACGTCGCTGCCGCTGCGCGCCTTCGGGATCTCGCCCTCCTTGCCCCGCGTCGCCGACAGCGCCTTCACGTTCTGGCTCTGGCACGTCGGGCAGCAGCGGTCCATCCACGGCGTGGTGCACGGCTGGCCGCCCCGCTCGTAGATGACGGCCTCGTTGCCGTGCCCGTCCCCGGAGTGGCGGACCTCGAACTCCTCGTTCCATGTCGTCGCGCAGCTCAGGCACTCGAAAGCCCATACTTCGTGGCTCGACCATGCTTCCTGCACGGCACTCACCCCCTCGCGCGCGTCCGGTGCACCGCTTCTGGTTCCATGGTGGCCCCGGCGAGCCCAACGTGGCCCCCGTCGCACGCCACCGACTTCGGTTATTCCCGGAAAGAACTGGTTGGACCGGTCCCGGGGCGGTGACTATTTCCTGGCCCTGACGACGGCGTCGTAGACCACGCGCTTCGGGGCGCCGTTCTCCTTCGCGACCTCCGTGATGGCCTGCTTGCGGGGCGTCCCAGCCTCCTCCCGGGCGGCGACGGCCGCGGCCAGGTCGGCCGGATCGCTGAGCCCGGCGGGCTCGGGCGCCCCGCCGACGACCACCGTGATCTCGCCGAGGACGCCGCCCGCCGCCCACGCGGCCAGCTCGCCGAGCGTCCCGCGCCGGACCTCCTCGTAGGTCTTGGTCAGCTCCCGGCACACGGCGGCCGGACGGCCGGCGCCGAACGCGTCCGCCATCGCCGCGAGCGTGACGCCCAGCCGGCGCGGCGACTCGAAGAACACCATCGTGCGGGGCTCGCCCGCCAGGGCGCCGAACCGCCGGGCCCGCTCCCCCGGCTTGCGGGGCGGGAAGCCCTCGAAGCAGAACCGGTCGGTGGGCAGCCCCGACACCACCAGCGCGGTCGTGACGGCGGACGGCCCCGGCAGCACCGAGACCGGCACCCCCTCGGCGACGGCCGCGCGGACCAGCCGGTAGCCCGGATCGGACACCCCGGGCATCCCCGCGTCGGTGATCACCAGCACGTCCCGTCCGGCCAGCAGCTCCTCCACCAGCCCCGCGGCGCGCGCCCGCTCGTTCAGGTCGTTGTAGGAGACGACCCGCGCGCTCAGCTCCACCCCCAGGTCGCCCGCCAGCCGGCGCAGCCGCCGGGTGTCCTCGGCGGCGATCACCGGCGCGTCCCCGAGCGCCTCCCGCAACCGCGCCGAAGCGTCCTCGGCCCGTCCGATCGGCGCCGCCGCCAGCAGCAGAGTCCCTGTCACCCGCTCATTCTCCCAGGGGCCCGGCGCACCTTTACGATGACTGGATGGCGACGACGGATCTGGTTCCTGCCGCGGCTCCCGCTTCGCGGCGCCGGCCGGCCCCGCTGCGGGAGTGGCTCGCGCCCGCGATTCCCGGCAGCGTCCTGCTGTCCTGGCTGGGCCCGCTGCTGGTCACGGCGCTCGCCGGATACCTGCGGTTCGACCGGCTGGGGTCGCCGAAGTCGGTGGTCTTCGACGAGACGTACTACGCCAAGGACGCGCTCGCCCTGCTGAAGTTCGGCTGGGAGCACAACACCGTCGAGAACGCCGACAAGATGCTGATCGCCGACCCGGACGCGCACATCTGGGGCAACGGGCCCGCGTTCGTGGCGCATCCGCCGTTCGGCAAGTGGATGATCGCGATCGGCGAGTGGATGTTCGGCGCGACGCCGTTCGGCTGGCGGTTCGTGCCCGCGCTGGTGGGGACGCTGTCGGTGCTGATCCTGTGCCGGGTCGCCCGCCGGATGACGGGGTCGACGCTGCTCGGCTGCGCCGCCGGGCTGCTGCTCGCGCTGGACGGGCTGGCGTTCGTGACCAGCCGGGCCGCGCTGCTGGACGTCTTCGTGATGTTCTGGGTCCTCGCCGGGTTCGCGTGCCTGGTGAACGACCGGGACCGGTCCCGCCGCGTCCTCGCCGACAGGATCGGGCGCGGGGACACCTCGGTGTACGGGCCGTTCCTCGCGCACGGGTGGCGGTGGGGCGCCGGGGTCTGCCTCGGCCTGGCCTGCGCCACCAAGTGGACGGGGATCTTCTACGTCGCCGCGTTCGGGCTGATGGTCGTCCTGTGGGACTACGGCGCCCGCCGCGCGGCCGGGGTGCGGGCCCCGCTCGCCGGGACGATGCTGCTGGAGGCCGTCCCGGCGTTCGTGCAGCTCGTCGTGGTGGGGGTGGTGACCTACCTGGCGACCTGGTGGGGGTGGATCTTCAGGCCGGGCGGCTGGGGCCGCGGCACCGTGTCGGACCACCTGCTGTGGCGGCCGTTCGAGGCCATGCCGGATCTGTGGAAGTACCACTCGCAGATGCTCGGCTTCCACACCGGGCTGGACGCGAAGCACCCGTACCAGTCCTGGCCGTGGGACTGGCCGGTCCTGCGCCGTCCGGTCGCGTTCTTCTACACCGAGCCGAAGGGCGGCGGGTGCGGCGCGGCCCGCTGCTCCCGGGAGATCCTCGGGATCGGCACGCCCGCGCTGTGGTGGGGCGCGCTCGTCGCGCTGATCGTGGTCGCGTTCCTCTGGCTGATCCTGCGGGACTGGCGGGCCGGCGCGATCCTGCTGGGGTTCTTCGCGGGCTGGCTGACCTGGTTCCCGTCGGCGTTCGCGGACCGGACGATGTTCCTGTTCTACGCGACGCCGCTGATCCCGTTCATGGTGCTGGCGATCGTGCTGGTGCTCGGGTACCTGATAGGCCCGGCGCCGACCGGGCGGGCGGGCGCGCACGCGGCGGCCCCCGCCGGGAAGGAGCCGGGCGGCGGATACGGGGCGTATCCCGAGCCCTACGGCGACGCGGGGGCGTACGCGCCGCTGCCGGCGGTCCAGGGGGCGGGCATGCGGCGGCTGATCGGCGCCGCCGCCGCGGGCGCGTTCCTGCTGGTGGTGCTGGCGAACTTCGCGTACTTCTATCCGATCCTGTCGGCGCAGACGCTCCCGTACGACGAGTGGCACGACCGGATCTGGTTCCAGTCCTGGGTCTGACGCGCGGCTAGGCCGTCCGGACGGCCGCCGGGGCGGGGCGGAGCGCCCGGCCGCCGAGCAGGCAGAGGGCCAGGGCGAGGACGCCGCCGACGCCGGCGCCCGCGAACGCGCCGGGGACGCCCGCCGCGTCCTGCCCGACGCCGGCGACGAACGAGCCGAGCGACCCGCCCGCGCCGACCGCGGCGACGACCCACGCGAACGCCTCGGTGACGGTCCCGGCGGGCGCGAGCCGGTCGACGAGCGAGAAGCTGCACGCCAGCACCGGGGCGAGGGAGACGCCGGACACGAACGCCAGCACCGACATGGCGGGCAGGCCGGGCGCGAGGACGAGCGGGACGTACCCGGCGGCGAGCGCGGCCAGCAGCCAGCGCAGCCGGCGGTGCGGCTCGCCCGGCCACGGTCGCGCGCCGTAGCCGAGGCCGCCGGCGAGGGCGCCGCCCGCCATGCACGCCAGCAGCAGCCCGGACGCGAGGTCGCTGCCCTGCTCCTCGGCGTAGGCGACGACGGCGACGGCGTAGACGCCGAGCGCGATCCCGGCGCAGGCGAGCGACAGCAGCAGCACCCGCAGGCCCGGGGACCGCAGCGGCCCGGCCCAGTCGGCGGCGCGCGGCTCGCTCCGCCACCGGCGGGACGGCCCGGACAGCGCGACGACCAGCGTCCCGGCGACGCCGAGGGCGCCGGTGAGCAGCAGCGCGGCCTCGGTGCCGAGCGCCGCCGCGGCGACGACGAGCAGCGGCCCGACGGTGAAGAGGATCTCCTGGGCGGCGGCGTCGAGCGCGTAGGCGGCGTCGACCTGGTCCTGGCCGTCCAGGACGTCCGGCCACAGCGCGCGCAGCCCGGCCTCCAGCGGCGGGGTGGCGAACCCGGCGAGGATCACGGCGGCGACGGCGACGGGCAGCGGGTCGGCGCCCGCGGCGGCGAGGAGCGCGAAGCCCGCGGCGGCGGCGAGGGAGGCGGGCAGCAGGACCGGCGGCTGGCCGTAGCGGTCCATGACGCGGCCGAGGACGGGCTGGCCGGCGGCGGTGGCGAGGCCGAGGATCGCGGCGAGCGTCCCGGCGAGCGGGTAGCCGCCGCCGTCGGCCCGGACGTGCAGGACGACGGCGAGCATGCCCATCCCGTTGGGCAGCCGGCCGAGCAGGGTGCCGCCGAGCAGCCGCGCCGCGTACGGCCTCCGCAGGAAGACGACGTAGCCGCGCATCCGATGGCCCCCGAAGATCCCCGTCATACGTATTACCGAATGCGTCATACGTACCACTTCAGAGGCCGTCCGCTCTAGTCTGTTTTCATCACGATGTTCCGTCCGCGGTCCGCCCAGGGAGGTGCGGGTGCCGGCGATCAGCCGTCCCACCAGCAAGGACGTGGCCCAGGAGGCCGGGGTCTCGCAGTCCACGGTGTCGCTCGTGCTGGGCGGCAAGTGGACCGGGCGCGTCTCCCCCGCCACCGCGCGCAGCGTCCGGGACGCGGCCGAGCGGCTCGGCTACCGGCCCAACCAGGCGGCACGCAACCTGCGGCTCGGCACCACCCGGACGGTCCTGCTCATGGTCCCGACCCTGACCGCGCCGTTCTTCGGGCCCGTCTACACGGGCGCGGCGCGGGTCGCGGCCCGGCACGGCTTCGGCGTCGTCGTCTCGACCTGGCCGGACGACGCCGAGGGGCCCGCCGAGAGCCCGTTCGGGTCGGACGAGGCGATCGACGGCGTGCTCGCGTCCTCGATCGCCGCGGACGCGCTCGGCCGCTTCCGCGAGACGCCCGCCGTGATGCTCGACAGCGGCCCCGGCGGCGGCGTCCCCACGGTCGACTTCGGCGTCGCCGACGGGATGCGCGCGATCGCCGGGCACCTCGGGGCCCTCGGCCACCGCCGGTTCGGGCACGTCGCCGCCGGCGTCGACCAGTGGACGTTCCGCGCCCGCGCCGAGGCCCTCGCCGGGACCGTCGCGGCCCTGCCCGGCGGCGTGCTGAGCCGGGACACCTGCGCGATCGACGTCACGTCCGCGAAGGACGCCGCGTTACGGCTGCTGACGGCGCCCGGCCCGCCGACCGTCCTGGTCTGCGACGACGACCTGATCGCCGCGGGCGCCTACAAGGCGGCGCGGGCGCTCGGCCTGGACGTCCCGGGCGACCTGTCGATCACCGGGTTCGACGACGTGCTGCTGGCGACCGCGCTGGAGCCGGAGCTGACGACCGTCCGGCTGCCCGCCGAGGAGCTGGGCGCCCAGGGCATGACCGCCCTGCTGGACCTGCTCGCCGGTGAACGGCCCGAGCCCCGCGTCCTGCCCGGCGAACTCGTCGTGCGCGAGTCCACGGCCCCGCCCGGAGAAGGCGGAGACAAGGGAAGGCGGGTATAAGGGGCGCATGGGATCCGATCCGCCGCCGCGGCCCAGGACGCGGGCGTGGCGTGACGGCGAGATCGAGGCGGAGGGCTTTCCCGTCGCCGAGATCAGCGACTACCTGGAGCGTCCCGACGTCGTCGTGTGGCTCGACCTGTTCAAGCCCACTTCTGAGGAGCTGCTCGTCGTCAGCGACGAACTGGGCCTCGACCCCGTCGCGGTGGAGGACGCGGTGTCCCGGCACGAGCGGGCCAAGCTCGACCGCTACCACGGGTACGCGTTCCTCAACGTGTACGTCCCGCTCGTCGAAGCCGGCGAGCTGACCCTGCACGAGCTGTCGGCGTTCATCGCCGAGCGCGCGCTCGTCACGGTGCGGCAGGACCACGGCTTCGACGTGGACGCGCTCTGCGAGCGCTGGGACCAGAGCCCGGACGCAGGCCACGGCGAGCCGACCGCCGCGTTGCTCGTCTACGGGATGCTCGACCTCGTCGTCGACCTGCAACTGGAGGCGGTGCAGGCCCTCGACGACGAGGCGGACGCGGTCGAGGACATGGTGTTCGGCGACGAGTTCCCGGTCAGGGAGATCCAGCGGCGCAGCTATCGGCTGCGCAAGAACCTGGCCGCACTGCGCCGGATCGCACTGCCGATGCGGGAGGTGCTGAACACGCTGCTCCGCCGCGACCTTCGGCTCGTCCCGCCGGCGCTGACGCCGTACTTCCAGGACGTCTACGACCACACGCTCCGCGTCGGCGAGCAGGCGGACGCGCTGCGCGACCTCGTCGCGGACCTGCTCGACACGCGGCTCGCGCTGCAGAGCAACCGGATGAACGAGGTGATGAAGAAGGTCACGAGCTGGGCGGCGATCATCGCGGTGCCAACGGCCGTGACCGGGTTCTACGGGCAGAACGTCCCGTATCCGGGGTTCGCGCAGCACGACGGTTTCATCGCCAGCACGGTCATCATCGTCGTGTTCAGCGGCGTCCTCTATGTGGTCTTCAAGCTGCGCGACTGGCTGTGAGCGGGCGCGCCGGGGCAGGTCAGCGGCCATGGATAGCGATCCGCATATCGGTTCCCGACCCATATCACTATTGGACATGGGCTTTCCCGCTCTGGTCTGCTCTCCCGCATGACGAAGATCCGACTCCGGACGCCCCTCGCCGCCGCGCTCGCCCTGTCCGCCCTCGTCGCCGGTTGCGGCACGCAGACGCGGCCCGCGGCGCCGCAGCGGGCCACCGCCGGGACGGCGGGGTCCGCCTCCCCCGCGCAGGCGGACGTCACCCGCCAGATCGCCCGGCTGGAGGCGGCCCGGCACGTCCGCATCGGCGCGTACGCGATCGACACCGGCACCGGCCGCGCCGTCTCCCACCGGGCGCGGGAGCGCTTCCCGTTCACGTCCACGTTCAAGGCGATGGCGTGCGGCGCGGTGCTGCGCGAGGCGCGCCAGAACGCCCCCGGCCTGCTCGACAAGGTGATCCACTACACGAAGGACGACCTGGTCGACTACTCGCCGGTCACCGAGAAGCACGTGGCGGACGGCATGAGCGTCGCCGAGCTGTGCCACGCGGCGATCACGCGGAGCGACAACACCGCCGGGAACCTCGTCCTGAAGCAGATCGGCGGGCCCGCCGGCCTCACCGCGTTCTTCCGCTCCCTCGGCGACGGGGTCAGCCGCAGCGACCGCTGGGAGACCGCGCTGAACGTCTGGAGGCCGGGCGAGAAGCGCGACACGACCGCGCCGCGCCCCTGGGCGGAGGACCTGCGCGCGCTCACCGCGGGCGACGCGCTCGTCCCGGCCGACCGGGCGCGCCTGATCGGCTGGATGAAGGCGAACGAGACCGGGGACGCGCGGATCCGGGCCGGCCTCCCCGCCGGCTGGACGGCCGGCGACAAGACCGGCACCGGCGGGGTCTACGGCAACGCGAACGACATCGCGATCGCCTACCCGCCGTCCGGCGCCCCGCTGGTCATCGTGGTCACCACGACGAAGCGGGACGCGGACGCCGAGCCCGACGAGGAGGCCATCGCCACGACCGCCCGCATCCTCGCCCACACCCTCCACCCCACCGCCTAGCCCCGTTGACCTGCGGCGAGTTGTTGTTATGGCGACGGCGATGACAACAACTCGCCGCAGGTCAACGCATCTGCTTGAGGAAGGCCGCCGCGATGGGGGCGGCGGCCTCGGCGCCGGTGCCGCCGCCCTCGACGATGACGGCGAACGCGACGTCCTTGCGGTAGCCGATGAACCAGGCGTGGGTGGGCGGGTTCTTGCCCGAGCCGTACTCGGCGGTCCCGGTCTTGCCCGCAGTGCCGGACGGGAAGCCGACGCCGGACGCGGTGCCCTCGCTGACGACGGCCGGCATCAGGGCGTGCAGCGCCTTCTCGACGGCGGGCTCCAGCTTCTTCGGCGCCTCCGGCTTGCGGCCCCCGGCGTCGGCGGCCTGGCTCGCGAGGGCGGCGTCGACGATGCGGGGCGACCGCCAGGTCCCGTCGGCCGCGGCGGCGGCGACGCTCGCCATGTTGAGCGGGCTGGTCAGCACCTGCCCCTGCCCGAAGGACGCGGACGCGAACGCGGTCTCGTCCTTGTTGCCGGGGAAGGCGGCCCGGACGGCGGGCAGCCCGGCGATGATCGGGGCGTTGAACCCGAACTGGCCCGCGACCTGCGCGAGGCGCTTCTCGCCCAGCTTGTCCACGGCGAGGCGCGCGAACGTGGTGTTGCAGGAGTGCGCGAACGCCTCGCGGAACGGGACCGTCCCGAAGTCCTCGTGCTGGTAGTTGTGGAACGACCGGCCGCCGACGCTGGTGGTGGCCGGGCAGCCGACCTTCGTGGACGGGGACACCCCGCCCGCGACGAGCGCGGCGGCGGTGACGACCTTGAACGTGGAGCCGGGCGGGTACTGGCCCATCAGCGCCCGGTTGTAGCCGCCGGGCTTGTTCGCCACGGCGAGGATCTCGCCGGTGGACGCCCGCAGCGCCACCATGGACGCGGGCTTGTCCACCCCGGCGAGCGCCTTGCCCGCGGCGGCCTGCGCCTTCGGGGCGATCGTCGTCCGCACCGGCTGCCCGTCGGTGCCGCCGAACCGCTTCAGCGTCTTCACCGCCGCGCCGTCGGCGTCCACGATCTGGACGGCGAGGGCGGGCGTGCCGGCGAGCCGCCGCTCGTACTGCCGCTGCAGGCCGTCCGCGCCGACGGGGTCGCCCTTGCGGTAGGGGGCGCCGAGCTTCTCGGCGGCGTCCTGCGAGGCGGCGCCGACCGGCCCGGCGAGCTGCCGCGCGGACCCGGACGGCGAGGAGCTCAGGTCGCCGCCGTCCGCCGCGAGGACGGCGGCGCGGTCCGGCCAGGCACGGGACGCGCGCAGCCGCTGCCCCTCCTTCAACTCCGGGTACACGAGCTCCGGCGACCAGCGGACGAGCCACTCGCCCTCCCGCTCGACGAGCGGCAGCGCCCCCTCGTAGGTCCATTTCCGGTCGCCGGCGAGGGTCAGCTCGGCGGTGTAGGAACCGCCCGCCCTGCCGCCGTCCGGGTCGCCCACGGAGGCGACGGTGTAGCGCTGCGCGGTGACGCCCAAGTCGTCGCGCATGCGGGTGAGCCGCTGCTCGAAGTCGGCGGGCGGGCCGTCGGTGAGCGCCTTCATCGCGGCGAGGTCGCCGCCGCTCCAGGCCGCGACGTAGCGTTTGGCGGCGTCCTCCGGGTCGGCTCCGTCGCGCAGGAACCACACCGTCCCCGCCCCCACGATCACGACCGCCACCGCGATGGCGGCGACGGTCAGCACACGGGATCGGCGCATCGTCGAACTCCCTTCCCCCTGATATGGAGGCACAAGGACATCAGCCGCCGCCCGAAAAGTCCAAGATTGATATTAATGTCACAGACATATCCGAATCGATATCATCCCTGGTCGTGAACGTCGTCGGGCATCTGCGGTGCTTCGTCGCCGTGGCCGAGGAACTGCACTTCGGCCGCGCGGCGGAGCGGCTCGGCATGGCCCAGCCGCCGCTCAGCCAGCGGGTCCAGCGGCTGGAGCGCGAGCTCGGGGTGCGGCTGTTCGACCGGTCCAGCCGGAAGGTGGAGCTGACCGCGTCCGGGCGGCTGCTGCTGGACGAGGCCCGTGACATCCTCACCCGCGTGGACCGCATCTACTCCGTCGCCGAGCGCGCCCGGCTCGGCGAGGTCGGCGCCGTCCGCGCGGGCCTGCCGAGCGACCTCGGCGGCCGGGTCCTCGCCGCGCTGATCGCCGCGTTCCGGGACCGCCGCCCCGACCTGCGGCTCGACCTGCGCGAGACGGGGACGGCCGAGCAGCTCCGCGCGCTCGCCGACGGGGCGCTGGACGCCGGGGTGGTGCGGCATCCGTGCGACTCCCGCGGCCTGGAGCTCGGCCCGGTCCTCGGCCGGCCGCTCGGCGTGCTGCTGCCCGCCGGCGACGGCCTCGCCGCGTCCCCCGAGGTGCACCTCGCCGACCTCGCCGGCCGCGACCTGGTCGTGTTCCCGCGCGAGGAGGCGCCGGGCGCCCACGACGAGCTGCTCGCGGGCTGCCGCCGCCACGGGTACGCGCCCACCGCCGTCCACGAGGCGCGGGATCCGCGGTTCGCGCTCGGGCTCGTCCTCGCGGGGACGGCCGTGTCGCTCGTCCCGCGCGCCGGCGACGCGCCCGGGGTGACGTGGCGCCCGCTGGTGGGCGAGCCGCTGGCCGCCCGGACGTCGTGCGCGTGGCGGCGGACCCGCGATCCCGAGCACGCCCGCGCGATCGCCGACTTCGCCGCCGCCGCGACCGCCGTGCTGTGCCGCGAGGCCGGCATGGCGCCGCTGGACGCCGTCCCGGTCCGCCGGGTCGTGCCCCGGCCGTCGTCGGGATTCCTGGCATGAGCGATGTGGTGGAGCGGATCGAGGAGGAGTTCCGGGCGGCCGGCGTGACCGGGTTCCTGCACGTCGCCGACATGGACACGGGGCGGGAGGTCGCCGTCCGCGCGGGCGAGCCGGTCGTGCTCGCGTCGGTGTTCAAGGTGCCGCTGCTCGTCGCGTTCCACCGGCGGGCGGCGGCGGGGCTGCTCGACCCGGCCGAGCAGGTGACGCTGTCGCCGCGGGAGCGCACCGCGGGGCCGACGGGGGTGTCGGCGCTGCTGGACGAGGTGCGCATGTCGCTGCGCGACCTCACCTGCCTGATGATCACCGTCAGCGACAACGCCGCCGCCGACGCCGTGCTGGACCGGGTCGGCCGGGACGCGGTCAACGCGGCGGCCGCCGCGCTCGGACTGCGCGGCACGGTCGTCGAGGTCAGCGGACGCGAGCTGCACGAGAGCCTGCTCGCGGACGCCGGCGCGGACACGTTCGCGGACGTGTGGGCGCGGCTGGACGAGCCCGGCGTCCGCGGCCGGCTGCGCGCCCTCGACCCGTCCCGCACGAGCCGCAGCACGCCCCGCGACATGACCCGGCTGCTGGCGCAGATCTGGCGGGACGAGGCCGCTCCCCCGGAGCACTGCGCGGCGATGCGGCGGCTGCTCGGCCTGCAGGTGTGGCCGCACCGGCTGTCGTCCGGCTTCCCCTACGACGACGTCGTGGTGAGCGGCAAGACGGGCACCCTGCCGACGATCCGCAACGAGGTCGGCGCGGTCGAATACCCCGACGGCGCCCGGTACGCCGTGGCGGTCTTCACCCGCTCCCCGCTGTCCGCGGCCGTGCTGCCGCGGGCGGACGCCGTGATCGGCACCGCGGCGCGGCTCGCCGTGGAGTCCCTCCGCCGAGCGTGAGGTCAGGGGGCCGTGTCGCATCCGATATCACCTAACGGCGTGACCGCTAAGCCAGCACTCCCCGGCAATACATAGGCTGTACCCCGGTTTTGACTGTCCTGGGGAGTGTTCTTTGCGGCTGCCAGAGCATCTGGAGCTATTGCTCACCGACGAGCCGGTGCTCGACGTCTACTCGCATGGTCCGTGGCGCGTCCCGGACGGCCTGTTCGAGGAGATCTCGGCGCGGATCGACGGGCTGGCGGCCGATCCGCGGGCCGCGGAGCTGACCACCGACGAGCACAAGCTGCTGACGCTGCCGGCGTCGCTCGTCACGGCGGAGATCTTCGGCATGCTGGCGTTCCTGCCGGGCGGCGGCGCGATCAAGGCGGGCTCGTGGTCGCAGCTGCCGGAGCGGCTGCTGCACCGGCACCTGGTCACGCCGGGCCCGCTCAGCACCCGGATGACCCGCTGGGACGCGCCCGGGGGCCGGTGGCGTCCGCCGGTCGACTGGCTGATCGAGGCGCCGGACCGGGGCCTCGCGATCGAGCTGGCGCGGGACTGCCTGTCGGTGCTGGAGGGCATCGAGCCGCTGGAGGAGCGCCGCAAGGCGCTGCTGCGGCTTTACGACGACCCGCCCGAGTGCGAGGTCGGGCTGCCGAAGGCGGAGCTGCGCGAGCACTGGCACGCGCACGCCGGCGAAGACATCGTGGCGGCGGTGCCGGAGCTGCTCGGCCCGGTCGGCTACCTGGAATGGGTGTGCGCGGGGCTGCTCGCGTCCTACGAGCACCTGACGGAGGTGGCGCCGCGCGACGAGAGCGTGGAGGTCCACCTGATCCATCTGCTCCTGCAGGGCAGCATGGAGCAGGTCCCGGCGGAGCTGGCGGTCGCGCTGGGCGAGGACCGCTACGCCGAGATGCAGCAGCGGTTCGCCGGGGAGCGCCGCGACTTCAAGGCGGGCGCGTGGCAGGAGCGGACGCGGGCGTGGCTGGTCCGGGCCCTGGTCGCCGGGGCGGCGGACGCGTGCCGGGGCTGGCTCGACATGGCGATGCGGTTCGTCGCGATCGTGCAGGGGCTGCCCGGCGACCCGTGGTTCCCGAAGGCGGAGTGGATCCCCGTCGGCCAGTTCCAGACGGACCTGCGCCGCCTGTACGCGCCGCGCCGCCGCGTCGTGAACCCGCTGACCGAGACGCTGCGGAGCGTCTCCCCCGCGGGCGCGGCCGGCGGGGCGGGGGCGGCGGCCCAGGGCGGCCGGGCCGTCCGGGCCGACCTCGCGACCTCGCTGGTGGAGCAGCCGGAGGTGTCCGCGGCGCTGGACGAGCTGACGCGCGGCGCCGAGCCCGTCCGGCTGCTGCTGGCGGGCCCGGACGGCACCGGCAAGCGCGACGCCGCGCAGGAGCTGGGGAAGGCGCTCGCGCTCGGCCGCGACCCGCACTGGGTCACCGACAACCTGTTCGCCGGGCAGCGGCTGCCGGACGCCGTCGCCCGGCTGCACGCCGACGCCCGCGACTGCGCCGGCGACCGGCTGCTCGTCGTCGACGGCCTGGACGGCATCGTCACCGACCCCGGCAACGGGGAGGCCCTCGCCGCCGAGCTGCACCGGCTCCTCGCCGTCCACCCCGACCTGCATCTCGTGGCGCTGTGCAACGCGGGCGGGGAGGAGCGGATCCGGGAGATCAACCCCGTCCTGCCGCAGCTGTTCCGCATCGCGCGGACGAGGCCGTTCACCGAGCGGGGGCACGCCGAGCTGTTCCGCCGCGCGCTGGCGGCGCGCGGCGCCCGCGGCACCCGGCAGGCGGTCGCGGCGGCGGGCGCGCTGCTGGAGGCGACGCCGCCGATGCAGACGCTCCGCAACGCGCGGCTCGCGCCGCATCTCGCCGACCAGGTCGTCGCGGCGGTGCGGGCGCGGCTCGGGCCGGACGAGGCGGCGGACGCCGAACTCGTCGTCCGCAAGCAGGACATCCCCGGCACGCTGGACGTCTCGCGGGCCGCCGGGAACCCGCTGAGGGAGCTGCACGACCTCACCGGCCTCGACACCGTCAAGCACGAGATCGCGCTGCTCGTCGCCGGGACGCACGCGGCGCGGCTGCGCAGCGAGAACGGGCTGAAGATCACCCCGCCGACCCGGCACATGGTGTTCACCGGCAACCCGGGGACGGGCAAGACGATGGTGGCGCGGCTGCTCGGCCGCATCTACAAGCGGCTCGGCGTCCTGTCGTCGGGGCACCTCGTGGAGGCGTCCCGCGCCCATCTCGTCGGCGAGTACATCGGGCAGACCGCGCCGCGCACGCGCCGGCTGGTCGAGCGGGCGCTCGGCGGCGTCCTGTTCATCGACGAGGCGTACACGCTGACGCAGTCGCCGCTGAAGGGCGACTACGGGCACGAGGCGATCGCCGAGCTGGTCAAGCTCATGGAGGACCACCGCGACGACCTGGTGGTGGTCGTGGCCGGCTACCAGCAGGAGATGGCGGAGTTCCTCGCCGCCAACCCCGGCCTGGACTCGCGGTTCCCCAAGCAGATCCACTTCCCGGACTACACCGACGACGAGCTGATCACGGTGTTCGGGCAGCTCGCCGCCGCGGACGGGTTCGAGCTGGAGGCCGGCACCGAGGACGTCCTGCGGGCGATGCTGCGCGGGGCTCCGCGCGGCGCGTCCTTCGGCAACGGCCGGCTGATGCGCAACATGCTGGACGTCGCCGTCGCCAATCAGGCGGACCGGGTGGCGTCCGCCGCCGTCCACGCCCGCAAGGAGCAGGCCGCCAGGAAGCAGGACGGGCCGAAGGACGGGGAGGAGACCGGCGGTGCGCCGGGCGGGCCGCCGACGCGGCAGGAGCTGATCACCCTGACCGCCGACGACCTGCCGCCGCTGCTGGAGCACCCGGAGGAGTTCTTCGGCCTCTACCTCTAGGGGGTCTCCCGGGTCAGCCGCGCGGCGGCGTCGAACAGCACGCCCTCGGCGCCGCGCCGGGTGACGAGCTGCGCGCCCACGGGCAGGCCGCGGACCGTTCCGGCGGGGACGCTCAGCGCCGGCAGGCCCAGCACGTTCCACGGCGAGGTGAGGCTGACCAGCAGCGCGGTCAGCGGCCCGAACTCGACCTCGGTCGCGCCGAGCTCGGGCGCGGTGATCGGCATGGTCGGCATCGCCAGGTAGTCATAGCGGTCCAGCAGCTCCGCGATCTCCCGCGCGTAGCGCTCCCGCTCACGCAGCGCCCGGACGAGCCGCCAGCCCGGCATGCGGCCCGACTCCTCCAGCCGTCCGAGCGTCGCCGGCTGGTACAGGCCGGGCGCCTCCGCGATGCGTTCGGCGTGCACGTCATAGGCCTCGCTGAACTCGATCGCGATGAACACCTCGCGGAGCCCGGCGAAGTCGAGCGGCTCGGCGGGCGCGTCCGGGAACAGGGCCCGGACGGTCCGCGCGACCTCGGGGTCGGCGGCGGGCGGCTCGATCCAGGCGGCGCGGCCGTGCGGCATGCTCGCGTCCACGGGCGACGGGGCGGCCTGCGCCGGTCCGGTCATGGCCCGGTAGGCGGTCCAGCAGTCGGCGGCGGATCCGGCGAGGACGCCCACGTGGTCCAGCGAGCGCGACAGCGGGAACACGCCGCCGGAGGGGATGGCGCCGTACGCGGGCTTGAACCCGGCGATGCCGCAGAACGCCGACGGGATGCGCACGGACCCGCCGGTGTCGGTGCCGACGGCGAGCGGGACCATGCCGGCGGCGACCGCGACGGCGCTGCCGCTGCTGGACCCGCCCGACATCCGGTCCCGGTCGTGCGGGTTGCGGACGGGACCGCTCGCCGACACGTCGCCGGTCCCGCCGAACGCGAACTCCTGCGTGCCCGTCTTCCCGACGATCACGGCGCCGGCGTCGCGGAGCATCGTGACGCACACCGCGTCCTCCTCGGCCACATGGCCGTCGAAGTGCGCCGAACCCATGCCGGTCGGCAGCCCGGCGACGTCGATGATGTCCTTCACCGCGACGGGGACGCCGTGCAGCGGGCCGCGGTCGATGCCGGACGCCCGCTCCTCGTCCGCCCATCGGGCGGCGGCTTCGGCGCCCTCCGGGTCGAGGGTCACGAAGGCGTTCAGGCCGGGGTCGACCGATTCCAGGGCGCGCGCGACCAGGTCCAGCGCCGTCTCCTTCCCGGAACGCAGGCCGTCCCCGATGTCCGCCAGCGTCCGCCCGGTGAAGAATCCGCCCATGCCGCCTCCTCTGTGACCTGCCGTATCGACCTACCTAGCACACCGGGGGCCGCCGGAGACAAACCGCTGTTCCATTCGTGGCTTTCCGTCCCCGTTCCGTCGCTCTGCGTGAGCCGCTCGTCGCACGCGTCCTACCGCCCGCCGACGGGACGCCCGGACCCGTGAACCTACGCGCGAGTAGGCGGCAGGCTCCGAAGCGCCCAGTGGAGGCGCTCCCACCGGTTCGCTGGGGGGCGGGGCGGAGCCCGTACGGGACTCCGCCCCTGTAACCGGTCGACGTCCGCCCTGTTGTCGCGGCGCCCCCGGCGCCGGCCGCCGAGCGCGGCCGGTGCCGGGGGCGTCCGGGACCTTCGGCTCTGGGCGCGCCATCGCCCCGCGTGATGGGCTTTCCGCGACGGTTGATCGCGTCCATGCTGGGGACGTGATCTTCCTGAGGCGGGGACCGACACCGGAGGGAAACGCGCCATGGCCGAGTCCGTGATGTCCGACGACGAGGTACGGGCGATCGACGCGTACTGGAGAGCCGCCAACTACCTGTCCGCCGGGCAGATCTACCTGCTGGCGAACCCGCTGCTGCGGGAGCCGCTCGACCGCGACCACATCAAGCCGCGGCTGCTCGGGCACTGGGGCACCTCGCCCGGCCTGAACTTCTGCTACGCCCACCTCAACCGGGCGATCCGGGCGCGCGACCTCGACATGATCTACATCATGGGGCCGGGGCACGGCGGCCCGTCGGCGGTCGCGAACGCGTGGCTGGAGGGCACCTACAGCGAGGTGTACCCGGACGTGTCGCAGGACGCCGAGGGCATGCGCCGGCTGTTCCGCCAGTTCTCGTTCCCCGGCGGCATCCCGTCCCATGTGGCGCCCGAGACGCCCGGCTCCATCCATGAGGGCGGCGAGCTGGGGTACTCGCTCGCGCACGCGTTCGGGGCGGCGTACGACAACCCGGACCTGGTCGTCGCGTGCATCGTCGGGGACGGGGAGGCGGAGACCGGGCCGCTCGCGGCGAGCTGGCACTCCAACAAGTTCCTCGACCCGGTGAAGGACGGCGCCGTCCTGCCGATCCTGCACCTCAACGGCTACAAGATCGCGAACCCGGCGGTGCTGGCGCGGATCCCGGAGGAGGAGCTCGTCCAGCTGTTCGACGGGTACGGGTACCGGCCGTTCCTGGTGAGCGGGGACGAGCCCGCCTCCATGCACCGGAAGATGGCGGCGGCGCTCGGCCAGGCGCTCGACGAGATCGCCGGCATCCAGCGCGACGCGCGGGAGGGGCGCACGTCCGGGCGGCGCCGCTGGCCCATGATCATCCTGCGGTCGCCGAAGGGCTGGACGGGCCCGAAGGAGGTCGACGGGCTGCCGGTCGAGAACACGTGGCGCTCCCACCAGGTGCCGCTCGCGGGCGTGCGCGACAACCCCGACCACCTCGCGCAGCTCGAGGAGTGGCTGCGTTCCTACCGTCCCAACGAGCTGTTCGACGAGGACGGGCGGCCCGCCGAGGCGCTGCGGGCCCTCGCCCCCGAGGGCACGCGGCGGATGAGCGCCAACCCGCACGCGAACGGCGGCCTGCTGCTGAAGCCGCTCGCCCTGCCCGACTTCCGGGACTACGCCGTGCCCGTCGACAAGCCCGGCACGACGTTCACCGAGCCCACCCGGACGCTCGGCACGTTCCTGCGCGACGTCGTGAAGGCCAACCCGTCCAACTTCCGGATCATGGGCGCGGACGAGACGGCGTCCAACCGGCTCGGGGACGTCTTCCAGGTGACCGAGCGCGCCTTCGCCGGCGAGATCCTCCCGACCGACGAGCACCAGGCGCCGTCCGGCCAGGTCATGGAGGTGCTGAGCGAGCACCTGTGCCAGGGCTGGCTGGAGGGCTACCTCCTCACCGGGCGGCACGGGCTGTTCAACAGCTACGAGGCGTTCGTCCACATCGTGGACGCCATGTTCAACCAGCACGCGAAATGGCTGAAGGTGACCCGGCACCTGCCGTGGCGGCTGCCCATCGCGTCGCTGAACTACCTGCTCTCGTCGCACGTGTGGCGGCAGGACCACAACGGCTTCACCCACCAGGACCCCGGCTTCCTCGACGTCGTCCTGAACAAGAAGCCGGAGATCGTCCGGGTGTACCTGCCGCCGGACGCGAACACGCTGCTGTCCGTCGGCGACCACTGCCTGCGGTCCCGCGACTACGTCAACGTGATCGTCGCGGGCAAGCAGCCCGCGCTGAACTGGCTGCCGATGGACGCCGCGATCGCGCACTGCACGCGCGGCATCGGCATCTGGGAGTGGGCCTCCACCGGCAACGGCGAGGATCCGGACGTCGTGCTGGCCTGCGCGGGCGACATCCCGACGCTGGAGACGCTCGCCGCCGCCGACATGCTGCGCCGCCTCTTCCCCGAGCTGCGCGTCCGGGTCGTGAACGTCGTGGACCTCATGCGGCTGCAACCGCCCAGCGAGCACCCGCACGGCATGCCGGACCGCGAGTACGACGCCCTGTTCACCACCGACAAGCCCGTCGTCTTCGCGTTCCACGGCTACCCGTACCTCATCCACCGGCTGACGTACCGACGCACCGGGCACGCGCACCTGCACGTCCGCGGCTACAAGGAGGAGGGGACGACCACCACGCCGTTCGACATGGTGATGCTGAACGACCTGGACCGCTACCACCTGGTCATGGACGTCATCGACCGCGTCCCGTCCCTCGGCGGGCGCGTCGCCCACGTCCGGCAGCGGATGGCCGACCAGCGTCTCGCCATGCGCGCCTACACGCGCGAGCACGGCGAGGACGCGCCGGAGGTCAGCGACTGGACCTGGCCGTACTAGGGAGGGGGCCGGACCGATGCGGGTCCTGACGGTCAACCCCGGGTCGAGCAGCCTGAAGGTGAGCCTGCTCGACCCCGGCGACGCGCTCCTCGCCGAGGAGTCCGGCGCGGGCCACGAGATGGCGGACGTGGTGGCGCGGATGCCGCGGCCGGACGCGATCGGCGTCCGCTTCGTCCACGGCGGCACCGACTACACCGCTCCCGTCCGCGTCGACGCGGCGGTCACCGAGCGCCTGCACCGCCTCGCCGACCTGGCGCCGCTGCACCAGCCGGCGTCCCTGCACGCCCTCGCCGAGATCACCGCGGCGCTGCCCGGCGTCCCGGCCGTGGCCTGCTTCGACACCGCCTTCCACGCGACGCTGCCCGCCGCCGCCGCGACCTACGCGCTCCCCGCCGGATGGCGCGAGCGGTACGGCCTGCGCCGCTACGGCTTCCACGGCCTGTCGTTCTCCTACGCCACGCGCCGCGCGGGCGAGCTGCTCGGCGCGGTCCCGCCCCGCATGGTGATCTGCCACCTCGGCTCGGGCGCGTCCCTCTGCGCCGTCGGCGACGGCCGCTCGGTCGACACGACGATGGGCTTCACGCCCCTGGAGGGCCTCGTCATGGCGTCCCGGGCGGGCAGCATCGACCCGGGCATCCCGCTGTGGCTGATCAAGCACGGCCTCGACCCGGACGAGGTCGGCCGGGCCCTCGAACGCGACTCGGGGCTGCGCGGCCTCACCGGCAGCGGCGACATGCGCCGCGTCCGCGAACTCGCCCAGGCGCGGGACGCGAACGCCCTCGCCGCCCTCGACGTCTACCACCACCGGCTCCGCGCCTGCGCCGCCGCGATGACCGCGTCCCTCGGCGGCCTCGACGCGCTGGTGTTCACGGGCGGCGTCGGCGAGCACGACCCGTCCGTCCGCATGCGCCTCGCCGAGGACCTCTCCTACCTGGGCGTCTCGATCGACCCGTCCCGCAACGACGGGGCGGACGGCGACACCGACGTCACCGCGCCGGACGCCTCCGTCCGCACCCTCGTGATCGAGGCCCGCGAGGACCTGGAGATCGCCGCGGGCGTCCGGGCCCACCTCTGACCGTCTTCCGGGCCGCAACGTGCTGGTCCGGGTGACCGACGCGGCGGTGGACGAGCGGGAGCCCGCTCAGCCGGAAGCACGCCGTGCGGGGCGCCTACGCCGCCGCGCAGGAGATCGCACGGGCGCCGGCCGAGCACTGGCGGCCCGTCAGGCGTCCGCCTTGCGGTCCTTGGCGCGGGCCCGCCTCTCCTCATCCTCTAGGAGCGGGCCCACGCGGAAGGGCACCTGATGCGTCAGGACGATCGACGTGGTGCTGCGGCGGACGCCGGGGCAGGCGAGGATCGAGTCGATCACCTCGTGCAGCTGCTTGCCGTTGGGCGCCACCGCGCGGACGAGCAGGTCGCCCTGGCCGGTGATGCCCAGGACCTCCAGGACGCGGGGGATCGCCGACAGGGCGACGGCCGCCTCGCGGAGCCGGCCCTGCGCGACCTCCAGGGTGACGAAGGCCGTCAGCTCGAAGCCGATGGCGCCGAGGTCGACCTCGCGTCCGCGATGCCCGATGACGCCGTCGCGTTCGAGCCGCTCGACGCGGGCGTGCGCGGTGTTGCGGGCGATGCCGAGCCTGGCGGCGAGCTCCGTGACGCCGATGCGGGGCTGCTCCACCAGGCGGCGGAGGATCTGGAGGTCGAGGAGGGTGGTACGCGTCACAATGCTCAGCTCCGGCAGGTAACTCGGTTCTGACTTGAGCAATCTGCTCAAGTATTGTCCCATCATCTTGCACACCGCTCAGCGAAATGGGCTCAATGCAAGCATGAGCACCACCGTTTCTTCCTCCCCGCTCCGCGACCGGCTGGAGCTGGAGCGCGGCCGGATCGCGATCGGCGGCGTCCACGCGCTCGTCCGGCTGCTGCTCGACCAGCGGCGGGCGGACGCCCGGCGCGGCTGGACGACCGCCGGGTTCGTCTCCGGGTACCGGGGATCGCCGCTCGGCGGGCTCGACCAGCAGCTGATGCGGGACGCGAAGCTGCTGGAGGGCAGCGGCATCCGGTTCGTGCCCGGGGTGAACGAGGAGCTGGCGGCGACGGCCGTCTACGGGTCGCAGCTCGTCGAGCATCTGCCCGGCCCCCGGTACGAGGGCGTCTTCGGGCTCTGGTACGGCAAGGCGCCCGGGGTGGACCGCTCGCTGGACGCCTTCAAGCACGCGAACTGGCTCGGCACGTCCGCGCGGGGCGGGGTGCTGGCGGTGGTCGGCGACGACCCGTCCGCGAAGTCGTCCACGCTGCCGTCGGCGACGGAGGGCGCGCTCGCGGAGGCGTTCATGCCGGTGCTCGTGCCCGCGTCGGTGGGCGACGTGCTGCGGCTCGGACGGCACGGGTTCGAGATGTCCCGGTTCAGCGGGGCCTGGACGGGCTTCAAGGTCGTCACCGACGTGGCCGACTCGCACGAGACCGTGACCGCGGAGCCCGTCCCCGATCCGGTGCTCCCGGAGTTCACGTGGCGGGGACGCCCGTGGAGGCCGACGCGCAGGCCGGGCGTCGACCTGAAGGACACGACGTCCCTGGAGACCGAGGTCCTGCAGGGCCGGCTTCAGGCGGCGACAGCGTACGCCGCCGCGAACGGCCTCGACCGGATCGAGGGGGCGGCGGACGCGTCCGTCGGCCTCGTCGCCGCCGGGCGCACCTACCTCGAACTGCGCGAGGCCCTCGACCGGCTCGGCCTGGACGACGCGGCGCTGGCGCGGCGCGGCGTCCGGCTGCTGCGGCTCGCCATGATCTATCCGCTGGACGCCGGCCGGGTGCGCGAGTTCGCGCGCGGCCTCCGCGAGATCGTCGTGGTGGAGGAGAAGCGCGCGTTCGTCGAGACGCAGATCCGGGACGTCCTCTACGACCTGGCGGAGCGTCCCGCCGTGTACGGGAAGAACGGGCCCGGCGGCGCCCTCGTCCCGCCCGACGGGGGCCTGGACGCGGACCGCATCGCCGCGGCCCTCGCCCGGTTCCTCGCCGACCGGGTCGGCGCGGAGCACCTCGACCTGCGCGACGCGGCGCTGCGGCCCCGCAAGCCCGCGATCACCCTGCTGCCGCCGGACGCGGCGCGCACCCCGTACTTCTGCTCGGGCTGCCCGCACAACCGGTCGACGGTCGTCCCGGACGGGTCGATCGCGGCGAGCGGCATCGGCTGCCACGTGATGACGGTCTTCCAGGACCGCAGCATCGGCACGACCCAGATGGGCGGCGAGGGCGCGATGTGGGTCGGCGCGGCGCCGTTCAGCGACACCGCGCACATGTTCCAGAACCTCGGCGACGGGACGTTCTTCCACTCCGGCAGCCTGGCCGTCCGGCAGGCCGTCGCCGCCGGCACGAACATCACCTTCAAGCTCCTCTACAACGCGGCGGTCGCGATGACCGGCGGGCAGGACGCCGACGGCGGCTCCGACCCGGCCGCGATCACCCGGATGCTGCACGCCGAGGGCGTCGCGAGGATCACCGTGGTGGCGGACGACCCGTCCCGCTACCCGCGCGGCACGGACTGGGCGCCCGGCGTGAAAGTGCGGCACCGCGACGACCTCGACGCCGTCCAGCGGGAGCTGCGCGAGGTCCCCGGCGTGACCGTGCTGCTGTACGACCAGGCGTGCGCGGCCGAGACGCGCCGCAAGCGCAAGCGGGGCCTCGCGCCCGACCCGCGGACGCGCGTGCTGATCAACGAGTCGGTGTGCGAGGGCTGCGGCGACTGCGGCGCGAAGTCGAACTGCCTCAGCGTGGAGCCCGTCGAGACCGAGTTCGGGCGCAAGACGCAGATCAACCAGACGTCCTGCAACAAGGACTACTCGTGCGTGGACGGCGACTGCCCCTCGTTCGTGACCGTCGTCCCGGGCGAGAAGAAGGCGCGGCCGTCGCCGCCGCCGATCGGGGAGCCGGCGGAGCCCGCGTCCCGGCCCGGGTCGGCGGACGTCCTGCTCGTCGGCATCGGCGGCACCGGCGTCGTCACCGTCAACCAGGTCCTCGCGACGGCGGCGCTGATCGACGGCCTGCACGCCCGCGCGCTCGACCAGACCGGACTGAGCCAGAAGGCGGGCGCGGTCGTGTCGCACCTGCGGATCGGGCCCGCCGACCGGGACCGTCCGGGCATGGTCGGCGCGGGCGGCGCCGACGCCTACCTGGTGTTCGACTCCCTCGCCGGGACGTCCGAGACGAACCTGCGCCGCTGCGCGCCGGACCGCACCACGGCGGTCGTGTCGACCAGCGAGGTCCCCACCGGGCGGATGGTCGCCGACACGGCGGCGTCGCTCCCGCCGAGCGCGTCGCTCGTCAAGCGGATCGCCGGCCGTACCCGGGCGGACCGCCTGGTCGCGCTCGACGCGCTCGCGCTCGCCGAACGCTGGTTCGGGAGCACGACGACGGCCAACTTCGTCGTGGTCGGCGCCGCGTACCAGTCGGGGCTGCTGCCGCTGTCGGCGAAGGCGATCGAGGAGGCGCTCGCGCTGAACGGCGTGCAGGTCGAGGCGAACGTGCAGGCGTTCCGGGCGGGGCGGCGGCTCGTCCTCGAACCGGACTGGGCGACCGAGCCCGCCGAGCCCGCCACCGTCGCCGCCGCCGCGAGGCCGCTGGACGCGACCGCACCGGCCGCGATGAACCTGGTGGAGGCGTCCGGCGCGGACGGCGAGCTGGCCCGCGTGCTGCGGATCCGCGTCCCCGACCTCGCCGCCTACCAGAACCTGGCGCTGGCCAGGCGGTACCTCGACACCGTCCTGCGCGTCGACCGCGCCGAACGGGAGGCGGGCGCGGACGGGGGGCGCCTCGCGGTCGCCGTCGCGCGCAACCTGTACAAGCTGACGGCCTACAAGGACGAGTACGAGGTCGCCCGCCTCCACCTCGACCCCGGCCTCGCGCGGCGGGTCGAGGAGCAGTTCGGGCCGGGCTCCCGCATGGCGTACATGCTGCACCCGCCGCTGCTGCGCGCGTTCGGGATGGACAGGAAGATCGCGCTCGGCCGGACGGCCCGCCCGGCGTTCCGCGCGCTGCGCGCCATGCGGCGGCTGCGCGGCACGCCGTTCGACCCGTTCGGCGCCACCGCGCAGCGCCGCGCCGAGCGCCGCCTCGTCACCGGCTACGTCGCCGTCGTGGACGAGCTGGCCGCCGGGCTCGGCACGGGCTCCGGCGCGGGCCGGCTCGACCTCGCCGTCCGGATCGCGGAGCTGCCGGACATGATCCGCGGCTACGAGGACGTCAAGACGGCGAACGTCGCCCGCTACGAGGAGGCCCTGCGCGAGCTGCTCGCGGCGTGGCGCGCCGAGCGGTCGCCGAGCCGCGTGTGACGATCAGGTGATCGCGCTGGTCACCGCGCCGACCAGCGCGATCACCACCAGTTGCAGGACGAGCAGCGTCGCCAGCGGGCGCGGCGCGCAGCGGTGCTCGTAGCACTGCTCGACGAGGATCGTGAGCTGGTCGGACAGCTGCAGGCGCGGCGCCGAGTGCCGGGAGGGGACGCCCCGGAACGCGGTCGCGCGCGGCGGGGGCCGCTCCTCCACCGGACGCACCAGGACGCTCGTGACGGCCCGCGTCGGGACGACCATCCGGTCCCAGTGCAGGGCGTCCAGCGGCAGGTCACCGACCAGCCCGCCGTGAGCCGCGACCCGGCGTCCCCGTCCAGCAGCCGGCGCGGGGTCAGCACCGACTCCCGCCCCGGCAGGCCGAGGAGGAGCACCGTGCCGGACGTGATCAGCGTGCCCGCGACGACCACCCGGGAGAACCGCGGGGGCCCGTTGCCGGCGCGCTCGCGGCGGCAACGGGCCAGATCGAAGTGCAGCCCGGGAACGGTCGCCGATCGAACCCGGCGCGCCGGGCCGCGCGTACCCCCTGACAGGCCGGGACGACGCCCGGCACAGAGTGGACGAGGGTGACGTCCAGTGGAATCGGGCTTGCGGTTGACGGAGCGCTACCGGCTCCTGGAACGTCTCGACGACGGCGGGACGATGGAGGTCTGGCGCGCCTGGGACGAACTGCTCGACCGCCCCGTCGCGGTCAAGCTGCTCACCCCCGCCCGCGCCGGCCTGCACCGCGCGTTCCAGCAGGGCGTCAACCGCGCAGCCGGGCTGTCCGCCCCGGCACTGGAGACCATCTTCGACAGCGACCAGACCCGGGACGCGTCCGGACGGCTCACCTCCTACCTGGTGACCGAGTTCCTGGACGGCGCGACCCTCGCCGACCGGCTCCGCGACGGCCCGCTCACCGCCTACGAGACCGCCGACGTGTGCGGCCGCGTCGCCTCCGCGCTGGACACCGCGCACGCGGCCGGCGTGACGCACGGCGACCTGAAGCCCGGCCGGATCATGCTGCTCCGCGACGAGGTCAAGCTCGTCGACACGGGCATCGGCGCGGTCGTCCGCGGCGCCCGCGCGCCGGACGAGCCCGGCACCGGGACCGTCCCCGCCCGCGCGTCGGCCGTGGCGGCGGACATCCGCGCGCTCGGCGCCGTCATCGCCGCCTGCGTCGCGCCCGGCGCGTCCGAGGAGCTGTCGGCGATCGCCGCCCGCTGCCTCACCGAGGACCCTCCGCCCGCCCGCCGGGTCGCCGAACTCCTCGCCCGCGACGACGCCCCGCCGAACCGGGTCTTCACCGCGTCCCCGGCCGCGGCGTCGCAGGCGGGCGGGGCCTCGCGGGCAGGCACCGCCCCGCCGCACCGGAAGGGGACGCTGCGCCCGCCGGCGGCGCCGCGCCGTCCCGTCCCCCGCGGCGCCCGCGGCGCCCGCGTCGCCATGCTCGCGCTGCTGATCGCGATTCCCGTCACGGCCGCCGCCGCGGTCCTGGCCTCGGCCCCGCGCACCCCCGTGTCCGTCGCGCCGCCCGCCCGGACCGGCGCCGTCCCGCCGCCGGAGACCGCGCCATCGGACCGGGCCCCCGCCGCCGCACCGGCCGGTACGCGGGTCCGGGGCGCGCTGGACCGGCTGCGCCCGATCGTCAGCCGCGGCTACGCCTCGGGCGAGATCCGCTCCGACGTCGCCATCGACCTCAACAACGTGATCACCAACCTGCAGAACGACCTCACCGCGGACCAGGACGTGGACGTCGGCAGCCGGGTCGCCCTCCTGTACGAGAAGATCGCCACACGCCGCCGCGAGCGCGCCCTCACCCCCGGCCTCGCGGACGAGCTGAACCGCGTCCTCGCCACGATCCGGGCATGACCGCCGAGCCGCCGCGCGACGAGATCCGCAACCCGCGGCACGGGTTCCGGGTGCCGTGGCTCGCGCTCGCGGGCGTCGCGGCCACGATCGTCGCCGCGTCGACCCTCGTCGTCGGGATCGGCGACACGCTGTCCACCCGGGAGTCGGCGGGGCGCCTCCTCCCGCTGGAGGCGGCCTCCCCGTCCCCGACCGCCTCCCCGCCCCCGTCGGGCACCCCGGATCCGGCGATCACCCCGGACCCGTGGTCACCGGCCGCGGAGCCGTCCTTCACCGAGACTCCCGACAAGCCCGACCCGCCGCCCGACCCGCCGCCCGAGAGGCGCATCCGCGACGCGCTGTTCCGGCTGCGCTCGTCGGTGTACCTGGGCGTCGCCGCCGGCGACGTCCGCGACGACGTCGGCCTCGACCTCACCAACGTGATCGAGAACATCCTGGACCGGCCGTGGTCGCCCCTCGACCGCCGCCGCGCCGACATCGCCTCACTCCAGCAGAAGATCTCGACCCGGACCCGGGAGGGGGGCATCAGCGACCGCCGCGCCGAGACGTTCCGCCGCATCCTCGACGGCGCCGAGGTCTAGCCCCGCGCGCCGCTCAGACGCAGCCCTCGAACTGCGGGACCTCGATGATCGACAGGTCGAGGCCGGTGCCGTCGAACCACGTGCGCATCAGCCGCTCCGCCGTCCCGTCCTGGTACATGCCGGTGATGACCCGGTTGAGCGCCTCGCAGCCCCCGGTGTCGTCCTGGCGGAGCCCGATGCCGGTGTTCTGCTCGCTGATCCGGGCGTTCACCAGGCGGAACCCCCGCCCCTCGCGGCGGATGAGGCCGGCGAGGATCACGTCGTTGGTGGTGATGGCGTCCACCGACCCGGTCTTGATCATGTTCATGCACTCGTCGTAGCTCCTGGCGGGGACGGTCTTGGCCGTCATCCCGCTCAGGGCGAGGAGCCGCTGGATCGGGTCCGCGCCCTCGACGGCGCAGAACCGGCGCCCGCTCAGGTCGCGGACGCCCTTCACCCCGCGCTCGTCCGTGCGCACGAGGACGTCCTGGTGGGACATGTAGTACGGACCCGCGAACGCGATCCGCGTCTTGCGCTCGGGCGTCACCGACAGCGTCGCGAGGACGAGGTCGGCGCGTCCCGACGTCAGCACCGGGATCCGCTCCGACGCCAGCACCTGGACGAACCGGACGTCCTTCCCGAGCTTCTTCCCGACGTACCGCGCCACGTCGATGTCGAACCCCTCGAACCGGCCGTCGGGGAGCCGCAGCCCGAGCCCGGGGAGGTCCGGTCGCACGCCCACGACCAGCGTCGACTTGTCGAGCAGCGATCCGGTCCCGCCCCGCCCGCACCCCGCGGCCAGCGCGCAGGCGGCGACCAGGACGGACGGCAGGACGATCCCCCGCCCGCGCAGCACCCTCATCCCCGACCTCCGGTCAGATCGCTCCATTCGGGCGTTTCACTCGAAACCGGAGCAGCCCAGGAATCTGTTACAGAGACCTTAATTCGCCCAGAGGGCGATCGTCACGGATTCGGCTCCGGTGCCGCTTCCACCTGCCCGTATGCACGCGGTGAAGTAGCATCGAGGGGTGCACGTGGAGGAACTGAGCCAGGAAGAGTTCACCGCTTTGCTCGCGTTCCGCACCGGGTTGCGCCGCTATCTGCGCTGGAGTGAGGGAGCGGTCCGCGCGGCGGGCCTCACCCCGGCCCAGCACCAGCTGCTGCTCGCGGTCAAGGGCCACGACGCGAAGCGCCCGCCGACCGTCGGCGACCTCGCGGAGTACCTGCTCCTCCGCCACCACAGCACGGTCGAGCTGATCAACCGCGCCGAGCACGCCGGCCTCGTCACCCGCGAGCGCGACCCCGACGACAACCGGGTGATGCGGGTGCGGCTGACCGCCGCCGCCGACCGCGTCCTGGTGGGCCTCACCCGCGTCCACCTCGCGGAGCTGCGCAGCCTCGCCCCGATCCTGGACCGCCTGAGCGCCGAGCTGAAGTCCCTGGAGGACCGGCCCGACGCCTAGGGATCACTCGTCGCGCGGGCCGAACTCCACGCAGCAGTAGCCGGAGCGCGGGGCGAGCGCCGCCTGGACGCTGGACGCCCCGAGCCCGTCCACCATGCCGGACAGGAAGGCGTGGTTGACCCCGCACACCAGCCCCGGATCGTCCCCGGCCATGGGGTGGAACGGGCAGTTGCGCAGCCGCAGCCGGGTCGGCGTCTCCCGCTCGGGCTCGAACCCGTGCCGCTCCAGGATCTCCGCCGCGCACGTGAGCGCCCGCTCGATGCCGAGCCGCCCGCCCCGGACGGGACGGCTCTCCGCCGTGCCGAGCGCCCGGCCGCGCTCCGCCGCCACCCGCAGCGCCGCGTCCTCGCCGCTCTCCCCCGGCGCCTGCGCGCGGACGGCGTCCAGCAGGATGCTCGCGAGCAGCCCGTGCTCGCGCTGCGGGATGCTGACCCGCACGTCCACCCCGGACGGCTCGTACACCTTCGGCGCCCGCCCCACCCGCCGCACGCCGGACGGGTTGGCGTAGCGGGCGGACAGCAGCCCGGCGTCCACGAGCTTGTCGAGGTGGAACGCGGCCAGCTTCCGGGAGATGCCGACGCTCGCCGCCGCCTCGTCCCGGGTCACCGGCGCCTGCGCCGCGCGGATGAACGCGTACATCCGGTGCCGCAGGTCGTCGCTGAGGATCGCGGCGGCCGCCAGCCCGGCGGAGTCCGAAGTCACCCCACCACCCTAGCCCGCGATCACCATAACACCAAAAAAACAAGCCAAAACCGACCATCACTCCGGCTCAGCGCCCCACCCATTGACGTCGGCCTGCTATAACACCAATACTTGTTGGCGAAATAGGAGGTCGTCATGGACGATCCGCAACACCAGTCGAAACGCCCGGTGAGCGCGCTCGCCGGAAGCTACGGCCATCCCCTGCACCCGATCCCCGTCCGAACGGCCGCCGCCCCCGGCTCCGCCCAGCCGGCCAGGGCGCCCGAAAGCGCCTTCCCCATCCCCGTGGTCCTGGCCCACGGCCTGCTGGCGGTGGCCACCCTGATCCTGGTGCTCCTAAGCGCCCTGCAAGCCTGACGCGACAACCGCAACCGGCACCCCAGCCCCGCAACAGCCCCAGCCATCGCGATTGCGACCGAAGGCAGGTTCGAGCCCGCGAGAACCTGATCGCGCAGCGAGCCGCAAGGCGAGCCGGAGCGATGCAGCAATCGCACGTTTTTCCGCCGAAGGAAGGCGCCCCAGCGCCTGACGCCAAGGAAAAACAAATAAACACAGCAGGCACCTCTGGCCATGAGGTGCCTGCTGTCATGTCGGGCTTCGGGACGAACCGGGCCTTGCGGTCCGGGTCAAGGCTTCGTCCGATGCCCGGGTCTTCTGTTGTTCTGCAAGGCGGGGGTTAGGTGCCGGCGACCACTTCCTTCTCTGGCTCGGGGACGGTGGGGGACGGCTGGCGGCGGCGCGGGTTCATGCCAAGGGCGGCGATCGCTGCGATCGCCATGAACCCGGCGACCATCAGCCAGGCGTTGACGTAGGCGGTGTGGGCGTCGGCCCAGTTCAGCGGGGTGCCGAGGGCGGCGACGGCGAGGCTGACGCCGAGGACGGTGCCGATCTGCCGGCTCATGTTCACGACGGCGCTGCCGGTGGCGTAGCGGTGCGGGGGCAGGTCGACGGCGGCGGCGGAGAGGATGGTGGGGAGGGCGAGGCCGACGCCGGTTCCGCCGATGAGCCAGCCCGGCAGCAGCTGCGACGCGTAGGCCGGTGCCGGGCCGAGGCTCATCGCGATCATGACGACGCCGAACGCGCACAGCATGCACCCGACGGCGGTGATCAGACCGACGGGGACGCGGGCGGCGGCCAGCCGGCCGGCGATGAGCGCCATGACGGGGACCATCAGCGGGCCGGGCGCGACGGCGAGCCCGGTCTTGATGGGCGAGTAGTGCCAGACCTGCTGCATCCAGAGGACGCCGAGGAGCAGGTTGGCGGCGAACGCGACGGTGAACAGCAGGATGGCGGCGTTCGACCAGAAGAAGGTGCGGACGGCGAGGAGGGCGGGTTCGATGACGGGTGCGGGGTGCCGCAGGGAGCGCAGCCAGAACCAGGCGAGGCCGAGGAGCGCTGCGCCGATGACGACGGTGACGCGTTCGCCGGGCCAGTCGTTGATCTGCACGAGGCCGAGGGCGAGGAGGGCGATCGCGCCGGTCAGCACGGCGGTGCCGGGCAGGTCGGGGACGCGGGCGGTGACGCCTTCGCGGGAGTCGGGGACGAGCCGGAGCGCGAGCAGCACGGCGGCGATCCCGATGGGGACGTTGACCTCGAACACCCAGCGCCAGGAGATGTCGACGAGGACGCCGCCGATCGCGGGGCCGGCGGCGGCGGCGATCGCGGAGGCCGCGGACCAGAGCCGTACGGCGCCGCCGCGCCGCGCCGCGGGCATGGCGGACAGCAGCAGGCCGAGGCTGGTGGGGATGAGCGCGGCGGCGCCGGCGGCCTGGAGGACGCGGAAGCCGACGAGCGACCAGAGGTCGGGGGCGGCGGCGCACGCCTGGGAGGCGAGGGTGAAGACGGTGAGCCCGAGGATGAGGCCGGCCTTGCGGCCGTACCGGTCGGCGAGCCGGCCGAGCGGGACGAGCAGCGCGGCGAAGACGATGGCGTAGGCGTTGAGGACCCAGGACAGGTCGGCCATCGGCGTCCCGGCGAAGTCGCGGCCGATGTCGTCGAAGGCGACGTTGACGATGAACAGGTCGAGGCCCGCCATGAAGGAGGCGACGGAGAGCACCGCGAGGACGGGACCGGTGCGTACCTGACTTTGTTTCACCATAGTCAGGGACGCTAGCGTCCGACCTGACTTTGGTCAAGCGAAGTCAGCAGGTTTATAGTGGACGGGTGACAATCGCACTTGAGGGGCACTTCGCCGACCGCGACGCCTGGTCGATGCAGAACTGCCCGGTCGCGAGAACCCTCGCCGCGCTCGGCCCGCCGTCCGCGGTGCTGGTGCTCAGCGAGGCGTTCTTCGGGACCAATCGTTTCGGCGACTTCGTGCGCAACCTGGCCATGACCGAATCCGCCGTGACCGCCCGTCTGCACCACCTCGTCAAGGCCGGGCTGCTCACCCGGGAGCCCTACCAGGAGCCCGGCCAGCGCACGCGCTACGAGTACCACCTGACCAAGATGGGCCTGGACCTCGCGCCCACGCTCGTCAGCCTCATGGAGTGGGGCGAGACGTACCTGCCCCACGAGGAGGGCCGCCAGGTCATGCTGACGCACGCCCGCTGCGGCGAGCGCGTGACGGCGCAGGTCAGATGCGCGGACGGGCACGACGTCGGAGTCGACGAGATCATCATGCGCCCGCCGGAGCCCGGCGACGAGTGAGACGGCCCCGGCGCAGCGCCGGGGCCGACCGGCGGGGCTAGCCGGTCCGGCGGGGGCTCGCCCCGCCGGCGAGCCGCAGCGCGTGCTCGACCAGCGACACGAGGACCTCCTTCGCCGACCCCGTCCGCCGCGCGTCGCACAGCAGCACGGGGACGTGCGGGTCGATGTCCAGGGCCGTCTGGATCTCCGCCGGGTCGTACCGGTCGGCGTCGTCGAAGCAGTTGACCGCGACGACGAACGGCGTGCCCTTGCGCTCGAAGTAGTCGATCGAGGCGAAGCTCGCCATCAGCCGCCGCGTGTCGGCGAGGACGACCGCGCCGAGCGCGCCGCGCGACAACTCGTTCCACATGAACCAGAACCGCTCCTGGCCGGGCGTCCCGAACAGGTAGATCGCGACGCCGTCGCGCAGCGTGATGCGGCCGAAGTCCATCGCCACCGTCGTGGTCGTCTTGGCGGCGACGCCGTCGAGGTCGTCGACGCCGATGCTCGCGTCGGTCAGCGCCTCCTCGGTCCGCAGCGGCCGGATCTCGCTGACCGCGCCGACCAGGGTCGTCTTCCCGACGCCGAACCCGCCGGCGACGAGGATCTTCAAGGCGACGCGGGGGCCGTCCTCGCGCTCGTCGGCGTCCTCGGCGACGGGCGGGGGGCTAGAGTGCACGGAGTTCATCGAGCACCATCCTGAGCAGGTTCTGGTCGGTATGCGGCTGGATCACGGCCGGCGACCCGGACGGCGAGACCGGCGTGGACCACCGCTGGACGTCCACGAGGCCCGACTCGATCAGGTCGCCGACCAGCACCCGGATCACGCCGAGCGGCAGGTTCAGGTCCGAGGCGAGGTCGGCGAGCGCGTGCGGGCGGCGGCACAGCGCGAGCAGCCGCCGCTGGTGCCGCGACAGCCGGCCCGGCTCGGCCGGCTGCCGCCCGGTCGCGACGAGGATCGCCACGATGTCGAGCGGCTCGCCGGCCGGCCGGGTGCGGCCGCGCGTCACCGCGTAGGGACGGACGATGGGCCCGGCGGCGGCGTCGAGCCATCGTTCCCTGCCGGGACCCCGGGGAGCTCCGGGCACGTCGCTGGGGTCCATGGCGGGTCACCTGGGTCCGGGTCCGGCGGCGCCCTGCCTCAGTCCGGTGGACAGCTGCCTTCCGACGCGCTTGACCAGCATCGTCATCTCGTAGGCGACGAGGCCGGCGTTCGCGCCGACCTCGCTGAGCAGCGCCAGGCAGCTGTTGGCCCCGGCGGGCACGACGAAGAACAGGCCCTTGTCCATCTCGATGAGGGTCTGCCGGATCTCGCCGGAATCCAGCTGCGGCTTCGCGCCGACCGCCAGGCTGTGGAAGCCGGCGGCGAGGGCCGCGAGATACTCGGAGTCCTCGCGACCGACGCCGCGCGACTTGCCCATGACGAGCCCGTCCCGGGACAGCACGACGACCTTGCGGATCTGCGGAACCCGGTCGACGAGATCGTCGAGGAGAAAGTTCAGCTCGGCCCCGACTCCCTGCTGGGTCATGATCTTCCCTCCATGCCGTCGGCCGGTCCTTCGTCCTCGTCCCTGCCCCGCAGCCAGCCGGCCTGCAGGGAGGCGAACAGGTCCCGGGAAGCCTCCGCGGAGCGCTCCTCCCAGGCGGCGACGGCGTCGCCGGGCTGCGCCGGCGGCGGTTCGTCGAAGCCGTCCGCGTCGCGCAGCTGGGGCACCAGGTTGCCGCCCCGCACGCGGCGCGGCAGCGGGGCCCGCCCGCCGTTGCCCGGCTGCGCCTGCCCGAAGGGCTGCGCCTGACCGAACTGCTCCGCCTGCCCGTATTGCTGCGCCTGACCGAACTGCTGCTGCCCTTGCCCGAAGGACTGCGTGTCCCCGAACTGCTGCGCGTCCCCGAACGATGCGGGCGCCTCGTACTGCCCCGTCCCCTGGTAGGGGTCGTGGCCGTAGGCGGGGATGCGCGGGCCCGCGGCCTGGAACGGGCGCGTCGCGTCGAACGCGGGCGGCGGTCCGGGCTGGGCCCCGTACGACGGTGGGGCGCCGTACGACGTCGGGGTCTCGGTTCCGTCGTACGAGTCGAACCCCACCGCCGCGTCGTGCTCCGGCCGCTCCTCCAGGGAAGCCGGCGTGTCCGGCGCCGGGGTGTCGTAACCGGACGCGTTCTCATAGCCGGACGCGTTCTCATAGCCGGACGCGCCGTCATGGGCGGGCGGTGCGTCCTGGACGGTGTCGTAGACCGGCGCGTTCAGCATCGCCGTGGACGACGGCGCCGAGGGCGTGGGCCACTGCCGCGTCGAGCCGTTCACCGACACGTGCCCGTTCCTCCGGACGGGCCCCGCGACCGGGACGTCGCCGGTCGAGCCGGTCGAGCCGGACGAGCCGGTCCCGTCCTCGTCGTCCGGCTGGTCGACGTCCACGATCAGCTCGCGCGGGATCAGCACGACCGCGCTGACGCCCCCGTACAGCGACGGCTGGAGCGCGACCCGGATGCCGTGCCGTCCGGCGAGCCGGGCGACGACGAACAGGCCGAGCCGGTCGGTGACGGCCAGGTCGAACTCCGGCGGGCGCGACAGCCGCAGGTTCAGGGCGTCCAGCTCGGACTGGTCGAGCCCGATGCCGCGGTCGATGACGTCGACGGCGAACCCGTTGGCGCCCATCTCGCCGCGCACCAGCACCTCGGTGGGCGCGGGCGAGAACACGGTGGCGTTCTCGATCAGCTCGGCGAGCAGGTGGATGATGTCGGCGACGGCCTCGCCGATCAGCGCGGCCTGCCCGGACATGACGACGACCTCGACGCGCGTGTAGTCCTCGACCTCGGCGACCGCGGCCCGCAGCACGTCCTCGACGTGCACCGGACGGCTCCAGCCCCGGCCCGGGGACGTCCCGGACAGGATGACCAGGCCCTCGGCGTGCCGCCGCATGCGGGTGGTGAGGTGGTCGAGCCGGAACAGGTCTTCCAGCGCCTTCGGGTCGGACGCGCCGCGCTCCATCTCGTCCAGCATGCGGAGCTGGCGGTGCAGCAGCGACTGGCTGCGCCAGGCGACGTTGAGGAACACGCGGCTGATGCCCTGCCGCAGGTACGACTCGCGGACGGCGGTGTCGATCGCGGTGTGCTGCACCTTGGTGAACGCGTCGCCGACACGCGCGACCTCCCTGGTCTTGCCGATGACCAGGGGCGGCGCCTCGGCGTCCACGTCGACCTCCTCACCGCGCCGCAGCCGGGCGACGACGGAGGGCAGCCGGTCCTCGGCGAGGCTCAGCGCGGCGCGCTGGAGCCCGCGCAGCTCGCGGGACAGGCTGCGGGCCGCCAGCAGGGACAGCACGATCGACGCGATGACCGCGATCAGCCCGAACCCGCCGGCGAGGACGAGCCGCATGACGATCCGCTCGCCGATCGGCTTCGCCAGCTCGTTCAGCGCGAGGCTCGCCTGCTGGACCCGCTGCCCCCACGCCTGCGACAGCAGCTGGGTGGTGGCCTGCCAGTCGGACGCCTCGGGCGGCAGCCGGTCGCCGCGCGCGTTCACGATCGCGGTCTCGGCCGCGCGGTACCGCTGGAACTGCTCGGACGCGGCGAGCTGCTGAAGCGGCCCGCGGATCTCGTCGTTCAGGTCGGCGAGCCCGGCCTCGAACTCCCGCCGGCCCTCCGCCGCCCACTGGACGAACGCGGTGTGCTCCGCGGGGGTCAGCCGGCCCTTGCGCGCCATCGCGGCGGTGATGAGCGAGTCCTCCCGCAGCATGTAGGCGCGGGCGTTGCCGATGCCGATCAGCGCGCGGCCCTGGGTGAGGATCGCGACGTCGTTGACCGTCACCAGGCCGTCGAACACCTTGATGACCTGGTCGAGCATCGTGCTGTAGGCGTTGATGACGTCCAGCGGCTCGACCTGGCCGGAGTCGACCTTGCCGCGCAGCTGCGGCAGCCTGTCGAGGGCCTTGACCGCCTCGGCGAGGCGCTGCTTCGTCTCGGGCTGCGCCGCGTCCTGCGCGTCCGCCGAGAGGGCGCTCGCGCGAAAGCCCTTCTCGATCGCGCTGACCCGCGCGCGCTGCCCGCCGAGCTTCTGCCGGTCCTTGGCGTCGCGGGTGGCCAGCGCGACGACGCTGAGGGAACGTTCCGCCTGGAGCTGGTTCACCAGGTAGAGGCCGGGGAGGCCCATCTTCTCGTACGTCGTCGAGAAGTCGTACTTGTCGAACGCGTCGCCGAGCGTGATGTTGGCGGCGAACGCCCACAGGGTGATGAGGGACACCAGCGGAACCAGCAGCAGCGCCGTGATCCGCAGGCGGATCGGACGCCGCCTCCGGGCCTTGCCGCCGGGGACGTCGTCGCGGGGTGTCTTCGAGGCCATCAGATCACAACCTCATGCCGGGCCGGGCCGTGGTGACGGCCCGTGTCGTCGGGGAATGCGGGGCGGGGTCGTACGGCGGGGCGGGTCGTACGTGCTCGGGTCAAGGGCGTACGTGCTCGGGTCAGGGGCGTACCTCGTCCAGCGCGGCGCGGGCGACCAGCCCGCGCAGCCTGCCGGAGATCATGGCGACGGCCTGCGCGTGCCCGCGCACGGCCTGCTCCCGCGAGGTGTACTGCCCGATGTCGGCGTGCATCGCGAGGTCGGACACGATCGTCTGCCACAGCAGCGGCCGTCCGTTCGCCGCGATGCCGAGGTCGACCACGGTGAACCAGGTCGAGACGACCACGACGACGGCGCCGACGCGGATGACGTCCTGCGCGAGCAGGCGTCCGCGCACGTCCAGCAGCAGCCGCTGGGCCTCCTCGGCCGTGGCGGGTCTCCCGTCCGACCGGTAGTAGCCGACGGACGGGTGGTCAGCGGGCGCGTTTTCGGGCATGGCACGTCCATTCGCCGATCCGGGGGTCTGCGAAGGGGGTGCTCAGTGCCCGGGGTGCCCGGGGTGCGTGGGGTGATCGGCGTGGTCGGGGCGCTCGTCCCGCGGCCAGGCGCGCACCTCGCACCAGACCGACTTGCCGGACGGTGTGTGGTCGGTGCCGTGGCCGTCCGCCATCACCGCGATGAGGAACCAGCCCCGTCCCGTCTCCTCCATGAGGTCGACCTCGCGCGGCCGGGGGACTCCGGCGCCCTGGTCGTGGACCTCGATGCGGAGCCGGGTGCCGGCGCGCAGCAGCCGCAGGCACAGCGCGGCGCCGGGGGCGGTCGCGTGCCGGACGGCGTTGGTCACCAGCTCGGAGACCAGGACCTCGGCGTCGTCGCGGATGTGCGCGACGCCGGACGCGGCGGTGACGGACCGGCTGAACCGGCGTGCCCGGGGCACGGAGTCCCGTGCGGCGGGCAGCGTCAGCTCGCCCAGCAGCAGCGGAGGCGGTTCGTCGATCGCCGGCAGGCCGTGCGGCGGGGCCGTGGCGGTCCTGCCGTTGGGTCGTGCGTCGGTGGTGGGCAGTGCGGTGTTGGGGAGTGGGCTGCTAGGGAGTTCGATGGTGTGGTGTTCGCCCGACATGGTGAACGCCTCCTTGACTAAGGCGTGTCGCCCGGGTCCAGCCCGGCCGGGGTGCGAGGCTGGGATGGGCGTGGGGGGTCGGCGCGGATCGCGCCGTGTTCGAGGGGGCCGGGGGCGGCATGATGGCCGTCATGACGCCTCGTCCTCCTCGGCCTGGGTGCCCGTCCGGCCGCGCAGCAGCCGGGCGGTGCTGGTGAACCACTCGTAGTTCTCCTGCTCGAAGCGGCGGCCTCGCAGGCAGGTCAGGTAGGGGCCGAGCGGGGACCCGGTGCGCAGGAAGGTCTCCTCGTCCAGGTCGCCGCGCAGGTGCTTGAGGGTGTGCTCGAAGACGCCGATCTTGGCGGCGGCCGCGACCGCCCGGTCCTCGAGCTGGGCGATGACGGAGTCGGCGGCGGCGTGCGAGATGTGGTCGACGGCCTGGACCATCACGAGCAGGTTCTCCCGGATGATCCCCGGTTTCGCGGGGGTGAGGGCGAACCGCTCGAGCTCGTCCACTCCGGCCTGGGTGACCGTGTACACCCGCTTGTTGGGGCGGTCGTGCTGGATGATCTGCCGTCCGCGGATCAAGCCCTCCGTCTCCAACCTCGACAGCTCCGAGTAGAGCTGCTGCGGTACGGCATGCCAGAAGTTGGAGACCGACAAATCGAAGATCTTGGCCAGCTGGTAGCCGCTGTACTCGCCGTCGAGCAGCGCCGCCAGCACCGCGTGACGTAGCGCCATCGGCCTTCTCTCCCCGCCTTGACTCAGGGTTGCGACCGACGTTAGCAGACAAAGACATGATTAGTCATGCTTTTGACTAGGATTGGTTAGGGCGAATTTTTCGATCTTCGAAATTGCAGGTCGGAGCACTCATGCCGGAGCCCGCCGCAGGCCGGTGACGCCCGGTTCCAGATCATCGGCGAGTGCGGTGATCTCCCCTTTGAGGAACGCCTCCCGGGTGAGCCGGCGCTGCATCTTCCCGCTCGTCGTGCGGCGCACGGTGCCGCGCGCGGCGAGCACGACGCTCACCGACGGCAGCTCGAAGGCCCTTGCCACACGGGCCTTGATGAGGGTCGCCAGCTCGTCCAGGGGTGTGCCCGCGGCGGCCCGGGTGCTGATCTCCTGGACGATGACGACATGCTCCCTGGCATCGTCCGCCCCGCCGCCCGCACCGGTGTCGAGATCCACGTCAATGGCCGCGTCGATGCCGAAGGCGGCGCCGATCAATGCGGCCGGATGGGCCGCGCGGGCCGCCTCCTCAATGTCGTGGGCATGGATATTCCGGCCGTTGACGATGATCAGATCCTTGATCCTTCCGGTGACGAAGAGTTCCCCGTCCAGCCGGAATCCGAGATCGCCCGTGCGCAGGTACGGGCCGTCGTCCGCGGCCGTCCGCGCGCCGAAGACCATGCGGCTCTCCTCGGGACTGCCCCAGTAGCCCTTCGCGACGCTGCCGCCGCGCACCCAGATCTCGCCGACGCCGCCGTCCGGCCGCTCGGCGTGCGTCTCCGGGTCGACGATCCGCACGTCCAGGGTGACGGGACGGCCGCTGCTCACGAGCCGCCGCGCGCCGTCCCGGCCGCCGCTCGGGACGGCCGCGTCCTTGGTGAGGGCCTCGGCGTCGAACGACCGGATCACCGGGCCGCCGCCGAGCGGCGCGCCCGTGATGAGCAGCGTCGTCTCCGCCATGCCGTAGCAGGGCATCCACATCTCGGGCCGGAACCCGACGGGGCCGAACCGCTCGGAGAGCGCCTCCAGCGTCGCCGCCCGGACGGGTTCGGCGCCGTTCTTCACGACCGTCAGCGAGGACAGGTCCAGACCCTCCAGCTGCCGGTCGGTGACGCGGCGCAGCGCCAGCTCGTACCCGAAGTTCGGCGCGACGGTGATCGTGCCCCGGTACTTGGTGATCAGCTCCAGCCACAGCACCGGACGCTTGATGAACGTGATCGGCGAGGTGAACACGTACCGGCAGGCGAGGTAGAGCGGCTGGAGGAACTGACCGACCAGGCCCATGTCGTGGTAGTGCGGCACCCAGCCGACGCCGACGGTGTCGGGCGAGCCCTCGATCCGGCGCTTGATCTCCTCGCCGTTGCTCAGCAGGTTGCCGTGGCTCACCATCACGCCCTTCGGGTCGCTGGTCGACCCCGAGGTGTACTGCAGGAACGCGAGGGTGTCCGGGCCGAACTCCGGCGGCGCCCAGTCGCCCGGGTCCGCGTCCTTGCCGATCTGGGTGTCGAGGCAGTGGACGCGGCTGCGCAGCCCCGCCGCCGTCAGCCACGCGTCGAGGGTGCCCCGGTGCGCGGTGTCGGTGAGGATGAGCGCGATGTCGGCGTCCTCGATGATGCGGCGGGTGCGCCCGAACCGTCCCGCGTCCAGGTCGGGCAGCGGCGCCGGAACGGCGATGACCCGCGCGTACAGGCAGCCGACGAACGCCGTGACGAACTCCAGGCCCTCCGGATACAGCAGCAGGACCGCCCGGTCCTGGAGCCCGCGCGCCACCAGGCGGCGGGCCAGCGCCCGCGCCCTGCGGTCGAGCTCGGCGAACCCGAGCACGTGCTCCTTGTACCGCCGGCCCGGCTCCTCGCTGATGAAGGTGAAGGAGCGGTCGTCACCGTGGGTCCGGATGTTGTCCCGGATGAGCGACACGAAATCCGTGTACACGGGGTATCACTCGTCCTCGGCCAGCGACAGCAGCGAGAACCAGCGGCGCTCGCCCGAGGCGCGGAACATGACGTCCTCCAGCGACGGCAGGAACTCCTCCGACAGCACGGCGTCGGGCTGCGCGCGCTGGAGCAGCCGCTGCAGGCACAGCACGAGCCACTGGCCTTCGGCGAACGCACCGCCGAACGCGTGCCGGTTGTGCAGCCAGGTGAGCATGCAGGAGACCATCGCGTGCAGCTCGCAGTACCGCTTGGCGCGGGCGAGCGCCGCCACCGACGAGGTGTCGCCCTCACTCGTCCTGATGCCCTCGTCCACCTTGGCGCGCAGGCCGCCGATGCCGGCCACCAGGTCCTTCAGCTCGGCCGCGACGCCGGGGCCCGCGTGCGCGTTCGCCGCCGACAGCACCTCCTCGGCGATCTCCTCGAACCGCTGCCCGACCTCGTCGCGCCCCTCGTTGGTGAGCTGCAGGATCCGGCCGTCCGGCTCCCAGGGGGGCGGCGTCCGCGTCCAGCAGAACAGGTCGGCGAGCAGCTCGTCCTCCCGCCCCGTCTCGTCCGGGGGATCGATGAGGAACGGGAGCTGGCCGGCGACGTTCGCGAGGTTCACGTGCGTCGTGCCCTCGAAGATGCTGGCGATCGCGTGGTCGCGCTGGAGCTTCTGGAACACCCCGTGCGCAACGCCCTCGCGCAGGTAGCCGCGCGCGGCGAGGACGGTCCCGATGCTCGCCACGACCTCCTCCCCCAGCACGGGGACGAAGTACTTCGTGATCGACGACCACAGGCTGAGCCGGCCCGGCGCCACCGTCAGGCAGCGCGCCACCGGGATCGCGACGCACTCGGCGATCAGCAGGTCCAGATGCGCCTTGAGCAGATGGTCCCGGATGACCGGGATCTTGTAGATGTCCGAGCCGTACAGCGTGCGCTGCCGCGCGTACTCCATCCCGATGCGCACCACCGCGTCGATCGTCCCGACCGACAGCGCCGCGATCGCCGTCCGGGTGATCTGCAGCGTCTTCAGCGTCTGGACGAGCCCGGACCCGCGCCGCCCGATCACCCGCTCGGCCGGCACCCGGGCCCCGGAGAACGCCACACCGGACAGGTCGTGCCCGCGCAGCCCGACCGTCCGCACCGGCGGCAGCGTCGACCAGACGGCCGGGTCGAGCTCACGCTTGTCCACCAGGATCAGGGAGAAGTCACGCGGACCCGTCTTCGCATAGGTGGTGACGAAACGTCCGCGGGTGGCGTTCCCGACCGGCCATTTCACGCCGGTCAGCACCAGCTCGTCGCCCTGGATCTCGGCCTCCGACTCCGACGCCATCACGTCGCTGCCGTGGTCGGCCTCGGAGACGCCGAAACAGGCGAGGTCGCCGCGCAGCACGCCGTCCGCGACCGTCCGGCGCTGCCACGCGTCGCCCCACAGCCACACCGGGTTCACCGCCAGCAGCCCCGACCCGTACATCACCGCGACGGTCACGCTGCGCCGCGAGATGCCGCGGGTGACGAAGAACAGCTCCTCCAGCGTCGTCAGGCGTCCGCCGAGCGGGACCGGCACCAGGTACTTCGGGAAACCCCACGCGCGGACGGCGTCCACCGCGCCGGGCGGAAGCTCGTCGCGCTCCTCGGCCTCCACGATCGCCTTGTAGGAGAACGGGCCGGCCTCGTCGTCCATCGGATCGCCGAGGTAGCCGTCCAGGTCGGCGGCGATCCGGTGCGCGGGGGCCAGCCCCGGGGGCATGCGGGTCGCACGCGCCGCGTCCGCGGGGTCGGTGGGCGCCGCGTCCGCGGGACCCGTGGACGCGGGCGCCGGGCCCGCGGGTGCGGGTTCCGCGAGGGCCGGCGCCGCGACCGCGGGATTCACGGGGTGTGCGGGGACCTTACTGTCCATCTTTCCTTCCACTCCCTTTTCCTGGGTCGGCTCCCAAGCGCCGCGCCGTCCGGCCGGGCGCGGCGAGCGCGCCCCTATGACCGCGTCGTGCCGGACGGGCCCCCCGATCCCTCCGCTCCCCCCGGGCCGCCCGGCTCTCCCGGACCTCCCGGGTCTCCCGGACCGCCGGAGCCGCCCGCGTCCTCCGCGGCGGCCTCCATCCGCCTCCCGACCACCCGGGCGAGCGTCATCGCCGCGGGCAGCGGGCGCACCATGACCGTCAGCCCGGTGACGAGACCGCCGGGCCCGTAGCTCAGCAGGTCCACGCCCTGGACGGACTTGCCCATCACCCGGGCGTCGAAGACCAGCGCCTGGCTGGGCGGGCCGCCCCCGTTCGGGGCGCGGCTGACCAGGTCGTCGGTGTACTGGAACTCCTCGAAGACCTCGAACAGCACCGCCAGCAGCGCGGTGACCGTCTCGCGGCCGATATAGGGCTTCACCATCACCGGGCTGCGGAACTCGATGCCCGGGTCGAGCGCGCGGGTGACGGCGGCGAGGTCCTTGGCCTCCACCGCCGCTCGGAACGTTCCGGGAACCGTCATGCGAGCTGCTCCCTCCGCTTGCGTATGACGAGTCAGATGGGTCCTGTCATTTCGGTCCTGTCGGCTCTGGGCCCGGCCGGGTCGGCGCCGGCCGGTGCGGGGTCGGCGGGTGCGGGGTCGGCGGGCACGGGCGCCGCGCGGGCGAGGTCCAGCGCCCAGGCGCGGTAGCCGGCGGGCGACGGGTGGAATCCGTCGGAGGCGAACAGCGCGCGGTCGCGCGCCATCGCCTCGTCCATGGGAGCGTGGACCGCCCCGCCCGCCCGGGCCGCCTCCCGCATGATCCGGTCCATGGTGCGCGCCCGTGCGCCGAGCACGTACCGGAGCGGCTGGGGGATCGCCGGGAACCGGTGCACCGGCGGCATGCCGGCCACCAGCACGGCCGCCTGCCCGTACCGGTCTCGCACCGCCCCGACCAGGTCGGCCATGTCGGCCGCCCAGCGGCGCAGCGGACGCCGCCGGATCAGATCGTTGATCCCCGTCGTGAGGACGACGAGGTCCGGCGCGGCTCCGTCCGCCCGCGGCACGACCTCGGCGGTGATCCGCCGGGCCGTCGCGCCGTTCTCACCGGCGACCGACCACGCCACGCTGCGCCGCAGGCGTTCGCGCAGCGCCTCGGCCAGGAAGCCCGGCAGCGCCTCGGCGTGCCGGGACGCCCCGACGCCGACCGCGGTCGACTCCCCGATCACCACGACGCGGAACGCGGGCGCCGCGCCGGGGTCCGCGCCCTGCAGGAAGCCGTGCTCGTCCCCGCCGGCCGGGTCGAGCCGCGGCGTCCGGCGCACCGTCCGCCACGCCTGGACGGCCAGCACGGGAGCCAGCGGAATCAGCGCCATCGACTGGGGAACGCGCGCGAACGGCAATCGTCTCTTCATCTGTTTCCCACACTGCTGGATCGGCCCCCGAGGCTCAGCTCACCCGCTCTCCGAGCAGGTTTCCCGCTATCTGGGCGATCACCTCCGCGACATATGCGTGGCCGTCCGGGTTCAGGTGGATTCCGTCGGAACTCCACATCGCGGGGTCAGCGACTTTCGCGACGGCCGCCGCTTCGGGGAACGCCATTCCGAAGTCATGGGAGACGCGGGCTAGCTCCTCGTTGAAGTCATGAATGCGCTGGACGGTGCGTTTCTTGCGGAACTGGGAGATCGGCGAGAGGTCCAGCAGCGGGGGACGCGGCACCGGGATCGCCACGGTCACCGCGCCGCGCTCGCGGGCCCAGCCGAACAGCTCGTCCAGCCGGCGCGCCGCCGCGGGCCGCTCGAAGCCGCGCAGCGCGTCGTTCATGCCGCAGCCGAGCACCACGAGGGCCGGCCGCAGGTGCCGGACGGCCGGCAACTGGTCGCGGACCACGTCCTCGACCGTCGCGCCCGGATCGGAGACGTTCAACCTCAGGTCGCGGGGAATGCCCAGGTGAGCGCCCAGTCGCCCGGCCCAGCCGAGCCACCCGCCGGCGGGGTCCGGGTCGTCCTGCCCCTCGGCCACGCTGTCGCCGAGGACCACCATCACGGGGCCGTCCCCGGGCCGGCCGCCCATCACGCGACGAGTTCGAGCAGGTAGTCGGTGAGCGCGGTCACCGTCTCCCGGCGCCGGGCCTCGGCCACGTCGACCTCGACCTGGAGGTGGTCCTCGATGTCGCTGATGATGCTGATGGCGTAGACGGAGTCCACTCCGTAGCGCGCGAGTTCGACCGACGGATCGATGTTTTCCACGGGCCTGTCGAGGTAGAAGGCGATCCTGTCAAGAAGCCACGATTGCAGCTCGGCATGGGAAATTGTTTCCGGTCTGGTCACCACACTCCCCCTTATGTCAGAGGATCGTCAAATCAATCGCGATAGCCATCGGGTGACGAGCAACACGCAAGATACAACCAAAAGCATGATGTGTCTCAGGTCCGTGTGTGAACGATCGGACACGGCCATGTCTCTGTTTCGTAAATTAAGTCAGTGAGGCGGTAAAAGGGGCGATAGGTTACTGACCGGTAACCCCTTCCGTTATGGGGCCCAGCCGGCGGTGATCAGAAAACGCTGTCCCCGCCCGTCCCAGCGGTCCGCTTCTCCCCCGCGCGGCGCACGACGGCACGCCACCTGCGTCGTTTCCCAGCAGGCGCGCGGCGGCGGGCCGGCGGACGGCCGCCGCCGGCCCGGCACGTTCCATGAGAATTTCGGACAACCGCCCAGACGTCACCAACGCGGTCGCGACGCGGGCGCCTTTCCCTGGGGACAGAGTCACCTGTCCCTGCCGAGTCAGTCCTCAGACCGTCCGGTCAGCGGCACCGGGCCGGTCAGCCGGGACGCGACGGGATTGGGCTCGCGCGCCTGCGCGAGGCGCTCCTGAACCGCGGCGACATGCCCCGTCCGCCAGCGGTGCGCGGCGAGCCGGCGGAACTTCGCGAGATGCGGGGCCGCCGGGCGCACCACGCCGGTCAGCTCGTAGCCGTGCAGGCGCAGCCGGTCGGCGAGGACGTGCTCGACGAGGTCGGCCTCCCAGTCCTCCATGCGCTCCCGCCACGCCCCCACCCGCCGGGTGTTCGGCGCCTCGTGGGTGCGCAGATGCCACCTGCGCTCGGACGGCACCGTCTCGCGCGCGTGCCGGTACGCCTTGGTCATCTCGGCGTCGTACTCCTCGCCGAGGAACGCGCACAGCTTCGGCAGCGTCTCCTCCGGCGCGGCGACGAGGTCCTCGTAGCGGAGCTCGTAGAAGGCGTCCGGGCCGAGCCGGCAGGCGAGGCGCGCGCCCGTGTCGACCGCCTCCCGCCAGGTCAGCGCGGCGGCGTAGAGATCCCCATGGAACCAGGGCATCCGCATCAGGGAGCTGACCGCGTCCCGGCCGTCGCGGACGAGATGGACGAACTGCGCGTCCGGGAACATGCGCCGCAGCATCGGCACCCGCCGGAAGTAGCTCGGCCGCTTGTCCCCCCACCGCGGCTTGCCGTGCCGCCGCGCGTACGAGCGGAACACGGCCGCGAGCGCGGACCCGAGCGTCGGCGGCCCGGCCACGATCTCCTCGACCACCGCCGCGGCGTCCAGTTCGAGGACCTTGAATTTGGTGTCCGCGCCGCGGGTGATCCATTCGGCGAGCGCCCGCCGGTTCTCCGCGTTCTCCAGGTCGCCGAAATCATGCCGCTTCTCGTACGCGACATGCACGAACCGCGTCTCGGACGGGAACGCGATGCGCCGGTGCGAGTGCAGCATCTGCTGCAGCAGCGTCGTCCCGGATCGCGGGCATCCGAGAACGAAGATCGGCCGGCCGGACTGGCTCGTCATGAGCGGCGAACGTACCCGCCCCTCCTGAGTCCAAGCTCCAGCGAATCTCAAGACAACCTGAACGTCCGGTCCGCCCCCGGGAGATCGCGCCGACCGTCGCGAATGCCCAGGTCAGCGCATTGCTGTGGCCGGTTCGCCACGTAAAGACTTCCCTGTGAGAGAGAAATAAGCTAAGGTAACTATCGGTGTGCCGGGAAGTCTGGTCGGCGAGGCAGGATTTGTCTCCGACCAGGAGGGCTGTGATGACCCCCCGGCACTTTCTCATTGCGCCGGCTCCGCCGCGCCGATCCCGGCCGTGCGAGGCCAGGCCCTACGACCTGAGCCGCATCGCTTGGGCGCACGCTTTCCCAGATAGCTGAGCACGCCCCCCTTCTCTCGCTCAGCGACTCCATTCTCATCACCGGGACGCCGTCGTCGGCCGCCCGGACGCCCACTGACGTCTCGATGCGGAAGCGTGCATTTCTCATGGGTGAATTCACCAGCGCCGCGTTCGGTTTTCCGACCGCCCTTTTCAGCTTCTCTCTCATCGTGGTCGCCGGGTACTGGACGCTCGTCCTGCTCGGCGGCCTCGGGGTCGACTTCCTCGGCGCCGGCGCCGATGCCGACGCGGGGGCCGGTACCGGCGCCGGGGACATCGACGGCGTGGACGGCGCGGACGGACCGGGCGGGTTCGTCGGCGAGCGGCTCGCGATGCTCGGCCTCGGCGGCGTCCCCGCCACGGTCGTCCTCTCGCTGCTCATCGCGCTCGCGTGGTTCGTGAGCCTGGCGGTCGCGGCACTGTCGGACGGCGCCGTGCTGCGAGCCCTCGACCTGCCGGCGGCGCTGGCCGTCGCCTGGCTCGGCACGCGGCTCGCGGTTCGGCCGCTGCGGGGCGTCTTCCAGAGCCCGGTCGCGGCGTCGCTGCGCGACTTCGTCGGGCGGCCGTGCGTCATCCGGACCGGCCGGGTCGGCCCGGACTTCGGCCAGGCCGAGGTGACCGCACCCGACGGCTCGTCCGCGATCGTGCAGGTCAGGCAGCCCGCCATGGACGTCGCCGTCGCGGGCGCGGCGAAGGGCGCCGGCCTCACCGGCGGCAGCACGGCCCTCATCTTCGACTTCGACCCGGACGGACAGTTCTTCTGGGTCATGCCGCACGACACGGCGTCCGACCTCGCCGGCGAGCACCGTCCGGCCACCTGACTCCCGCTGACCTCATCCCCCCGCAGACAGGGATACCGATGGACACCCGTCGGCGGCGACTCCGTCTTCTTCGACCGCCTGGTCGGGTCCATCGCGCTCGGCAAGAGCGTGGACGGCTTCGTCCAGAACTCCGAGGTCGCGCGGTCGCTCGCCGGCCCGTGGCTGGACGGCTCGTCGTCCTTCACCGACGACGTCGCCCGGCTGCTCGGCTCCGTCGACACGGCCGGCGTCCGCGACCTGACCCTGTCGGCGCTGCTGCTCCGGCTGATCAAGTCCGGCGGCCCGGACGCGTCCGGATTCCAGGACCTCCTGGACACCGCCCGCCGCCTCGGCGTGGCCGACGCTCCCCTGTCCGAGATCAACGGAACCGCACTGACCTCGAATTGATCGGATACGTGCGGCGGGTCGTCGCCGCCGGGGGCCGCCTGCCCGACGACCCGTCGCGCCCTCTCCCTCTTCGCCCCCGAATCGGGCCCCGCACCGAGCCGCCGAAGACGGGAGCGGAACGTGCCCCGTCCCCACCGACCGCGTCGGGTGGCTGGGGTGGGGGCGGGGCGTCGCGCCGGATGGTGAGGGGTGTCTTCGGGAGCGAGGCGTGGCGGCTGAGGCGGGACGGGTGACGAACGGGAAAGGGGAGAGCCGGTGAGCGGGGTCGTCAAGGAGGCCGCCGAGGCCGCGGGCGGACGGGGCGCGCTGGACCATGGGACGTACGAGGTGCTGCGCGGGCGGCTCGCCGAGCATGCCGGTGAGCTGGGGCGGCGCGCGGAGGCGCTGAACGCGCGGCGGCTGGAGGTCTTCGGCGGCGCCGAGATGCGGCTGGCCGGGACCGAGCGGATCCGGACGGCGCACAAGTGCGTCCCGCGGGACGTGGTGGCGCTCGGCGACGTGATGCTGTTCGGCTACAACGTCTTCCGGAAACATATCGGGCGGAGTACCTGGCGACGTCCGTCCTCTCCGCGTCGTCGGCCGACGACCTGCGGCAGGCCGCCGCCGACGGCCGCCTCCTCGGACTCGTCCGGGACGCGGCGGCCGACCGCTACGACGAGGGGTACGAGCGGGGCGTCCACGACCACGACGCGGCCCGCATCCTGGAGACGCTGCTGCGCGAGCGAGTTCCCGCGTTCCGCGCCTACCAGAAACGGCGCAACACCCTGATAGCGGCCGAGGAGAAGCGCCTCGGGCTCGCCGACCTGAAACCCCGCACGATGAGCGCGTTCGTCCGGAACCGCCTCGTGGACGAGGTGTACCTGCCCCTCATCGGCGACAACCTCGCCAAACAACTCGGCGCCACCGGAGAGGGCAAGCGCACCGACCAGATGGGCCTGCTGCTGCTCATCTCACCCCCGGGCTACGGCAAGACGACCCTCATGGAATACGTCGCCGACCGCCTCGGCCTGGCCTTCGTCAGAGTGGACGGACCCGCTCTCGGCCACGACGTCACCTCCCTCGACCCCGCCCAGGCGCCCGACGCCACCGCCGCCCGCGAGGTCGAGAAGATCAACTTCGCTCTTGAGATGGGCAACAACGTCCTGCTCTATGTGGACGACATCCAGCACACCTCACCCGAACTGCTGCAGAAGTTCATCCCCCTCTGCGACGCCCAACGCCGCGTCGAAGGCGCAGCACGGACCTACGACCTGCGCGGCAAGCGCTTCGCCGTCTGCATGGCAGGCAACCCGTACACCGAATCCGGGCGGCGCTTCCGCATCCCCGACATGCTCGCCAACCGCGCCGACGTGTGGAACCTGGGCGACGTCCTCTCCGGCAAGGACGGCCTCTTCGCACTCAGCTACATAGAGAACGCGCTGACCTCGAACCCCGTCCTCGCCCCTCTCACGAACCGCGACCGTGCGGATGTCGAACTGCTCGTCCGGCTGGCCTCCGGTGACCGGACCGTCCGCCCCGACCGGCTGTCGCACCCCTACTCACAGGCCGAGCTGGACGAGATCCTCTCCGTCCTCGAAAAGCTCATCCGCGTCCAGGAGGTGGTTCTGACGGTCAACCGCGCGTACATCGCCTCGGCGGCCCAGGACGACTCGTCCCGCACCAAGCCGCCCTTCCGTCTGCAGGGCTCCTACCGCGACATGAACAAGCTGGCCGAGCGCATCCTCCCGGTGATGAACGCGGCCGAACTGGAGGCGGCCATCGACGATCACTACCGGGCCGAGTCGCAGACACTGACCTCGGACGCCGAGGCGAACCTGCTGAAACTGTCGGAACTGCGAGGGAACCTGACGCCCGGTGAGATCGAGCGCTGGACGGAGATCAAGACGGCCTACCAGCGCTCGCAGTTGCTGACCGGCGACCAGGAAGACCCGTCCGTGGGCGCCCTCCTGCACCTGGCGGACAAGCTCTCCGCCATAGAAAGAGCCCTACGGGGCCACTGACGCAGCCGTTCTCCCGGCAGAGACCCCCGGTCTGGTACCGGGGGTCTGTCGGCATGCCCTTATAACGTCACAGGTCATGGCGGAGATCACCTACCTGGCCGGCGACGCGACCAGTCCTCAGGCCAAGGGCACCAAGGTCATAGCCCACATCTGCAACAACCGGGGCGAGTGGGGCAAGGGCTTCGTCCGGGCGATCTCCAAACGCTGGTCCGAGCCCGAAGCCGCCTACCGCCGCTGGCACCGCGGCCGGTCCGGCAACGACTTCGGGCTCGGAGCAGTCCAACTCGTGCGGGTCACCCCCGACATCTGGGTTGCCAACATGATCGGGCAGGCCGGTGGGACCGGATCGAGCCGCTCATCACCAGCGAACTCACCGATCAGGGCATCTCCGTCACTGTTTACGACGCGGCTCACGCTCGGCGAGGTTCACCGAGGTAACCCCCGGGAACGGCCGTTCGCGGCAGCGAGTGGCCTACTCAGGGACGGTTCAGGACGATGGAGTTGAAGGGCGTCAGGTAGGGAAGCGCGTAGCAGGTGGCGCAGGCGGTGCCCTCCTTGGGCGGGATGGTCCAGCCGGCGTCGCAGCTGGTGCCGTTGTAGCCGTAGCACAGCGTCGCGGTGGCGCCGCCGTACTGGTTGTTGACGATGGGCCGGCGTCCGTACTGGTTGACCAGGTTGTGCGGTCCGTAGGACCAGAAGGTCTGCGTGATGTGCGAGAACGTGGTGTCGGTGTAGATGCACACGGCCCCGTACGGGCATCCGAGCCAGGGGCCGCCGGCCGCCTTCGCCTCCGTGGGACTGGCGACGGACCCGGCGAGCGTCGTCGCGGCGATGCCCACCGTCGCCGCCCCCGCGGCGAGCACCGTGCGGATTCTGGTTTTCATGTCTTTCCCCCTGCGAGAAGTCGAACGGTCGAGCAGAAGCTACTCAGGCACTGCTTCACATCGGCTTCACATCGGCTTCACCGCACCGCCTCGGCGGAGGCCGAAGCCGTTCTGAAGCAGCCGTGAAACCGCCGATTGGTCTACTTCTCCCAGATTCGTTGGAAGGAGACGTGATGAGATACCCGAGAATGCCGGCCGCGCCGGCCGCTCTCTTCGCGGTCATCGCCGCCTTACAGGTGCTGTTCCCGGTCGGCGCTCCGGCCGCGCATGCCGCCGAGAGGAAGGACGGCGGCCGTCCCGGCGCGTCCGACGCCAGGACCCTGGCCTGGACGCCGTCGCTCACGCCGCTCGACTCCAGAAAGGAAAGGGTGAAGCCCAATCTGACCACGGAGCAGCGGAACAACCTTCTCCACAACTGCTGGAGCGGCTACCTGTGCGTGGCTGTGGGCGAGGGGGACGGCCAGCACACCGTGTTCGAGCTCTGGTACTGCACCAGGCGGACCCTCTCCAACTTCCTGGGCGCCGGCGCCGTCACCAACAACCAGTACACCGTCTATCCCGCCGTCCTGAGGGACCGGGACTACATCACGCGCATGACCATTCCGGCGAACAACGTCCCCACGCGCGTCGACGACTGGGGTCCGATCTGGTACATCGACGTTTGCTGATGACACTCGTCGGAGCCGTTCCCGCCGGGACGACGCATCGGCCGTGCGCGGCAATTGACACGAAAGGCGCGCCCGGATTTCGGGCGCGCCTTTCATCAGAGGCGGGGGCGGGATTCGAACCCGCATCACCAGGCTTATGAGACCTGCATGCTCCCGTTGCACCACCCCGCACCGGCACTTCGACGATAAAAGGCCGGTGCGGGCGCGCGCGAATTGTTTTTCGGCGGATCAGGTGGTGGCGTGGACGCGGGCATCGGCTTCGATGGCCTCGCGCAGGTGGTTCTCGGCCTCCTGGCTGAGCGAGGTCTGGAGGATCTCGCCGCCGTACGGGGTGATCTGCGGCAGGACCTTGTCGGGGGTCACCCGGGTGACCAGCAGGAACAGGGCGGCGCCGCCGGGCTGGAGCTTCTCGCCGAGATCGCGCATGAACGAGTCGTCCACGCCGACGTCGGTCATCGAGCCGCCCGCGGCGCCGGCGGCGGCGCCGACGGCCATGCCCACCAGCGGGGCGAAGAAGATCATGCCGATGAGGCCGCCCCAGACGGTGCCCCAGGCGGCGCCCCGGCCGGTGGTGTTGTGGATCTGGTGCAGCTTGATCTTGCCGTCGAGGCGCTTCTCGACGACGGCGGCGTCCGCGAGCTGGATGATGTTCTGGCGTTGCATGTCGATGAGCCGGTCGCGGACCTCGATGGCACGGTCGACGTCGGGATAGGCGATGGCGATGAGATCGCTCATTGTTGTGTCCCCCAAGGATGTTGCGCCTGAGCGTGAGGATGTGGTGCCCGCCTGAGCGGAGAGCGATCTGGGAAGGCGAGAACATGCCCGTTTCGTGGGCAGATCCTGACCTTTCAGCAGATGCGCGGTAGCGGGTCGCCCACCAGCAGGTCGACGATCCGGGTTCCGCCGAACGCGGTTTTCAGCAGGACGGTCCCAGGCGGGTCGTCCTTCACGTGGCCGATGACGGCGGCCTCCGCGCCCAATGGGTGGGTGCGCAGCGAATCCAGGGCCGAATCGGACGCCTCGGGCGCGACCACGACCACGGCCCGGCCCTCGCACGCCACGTACATCGGGTCTATGCCGAGCAGTTCGCAGGCGCCCCGAACGGCGGGACGGACGGGAATCGCGTCCTCGTCCACCACCACGGCCATTCCGGCGTCCGCCGCCAGTTCGTTGAGGACGGTCGCCACGCCGCCCCGGGTCGCGTCGCGCATGCGGCGGACGGCGCCGGGGCAGCGGCACGCCAGGTCGGCGAGCAGGCAGTTCAGCGGTGCGGTGTCGGAGACGGTGTCCGCCTCGATGTCGAGTTCGCCGCGCGCCAGCATGACGGTGACGCCGTGCTCGCCGATCGGGCCCGTGACCAGAACGGCGTCGCCGGGACGGATCTCGCCCGCCGGCGGGGAATGGACGACGCCCACGCCGGCGGTGTTGATGTAGCAGCCGTCGGCCTTCCCGCGCTCGACGACCTTCGTGTCGCCCGTGACGATGTCGACGCCGGCGGCCTCGGCCGCGCACCGCATCGACTCGGTGATGCGGCGCAGGTCGGCGACCGGGAAGCCCTCTTCGAGAATGAAACCGGCGGAGAGGTGCAACGGCGTCGCGCCCGCGACGGCCAGGTCGTTGACCGTGCCGTTCACGGCCAGGTCGCCGATGTCGCCGCCGGGGAAGAACAGGGGCGACACCACATAGGAGTCGGTGGTGAAGGCCAGGTCGGCGCCGTTGACCGAGAATCGCGCCGAGTCGTCCAGGCGGTCCAGGACCGGATTCCCGAACGCCTCGCGGAACACCGCCTCGACCAGCGTGTGGGTGGCCTTTCCGCCGGAGCCGTGCGCGAGCGTGATGGTGTCCTCGCGCAGGCGGGCCTTCCGGCCGCGCGCCCGCGAGATGCGTTCGAGGACCTGCTCTTCGCGGATCGTCATCGGGTCGCCTCCTTGACGCGCTCCCGGGTGAAGCGGCCGAAGTTGTAGTAGGCGGCGCAGGCCCCTTCCGACGACACCATGCACGTTCCGATCGGCGTCTCCGGGGTGCAGGCCGTCCCGAAGACCTTGCACTCCCACGGTTTCAGGACGCCCTTCAGGACCTCGCCGCACTGGCACGCCTTCGGGTCCGCGACCCGTCCGCCCGGGATGTCGAAGATGCGCTCGGCGTCGAAGGCCGCGTACTCGTCCCTCATGCGGAGCGCGGAATGCGAGATGAACCCGAGCCCGCGCCATTCGAAGTAGGGGCGCATCTCCATCGTGCGGGCGATGGCGTCGAGCGCCTTGGGGTTGCCCTCCCACGGGACGACCCGGCCGTACTGGTTCTCGACCTCCGAGCGGCCCGAGGCGAGCTGCGCGAGCAGCATGTGCACCGACTGCAGCAGGTCGAGCGGCTCGAAACCGGCGACGACCAGCGGCTTTCCGTAGTCGTCGGTGATGAACGAGTACGGCCGGCAGCCGATGACGGTCGAGACGTGGCCGGGGCCGAGGAAGCCGTCCAGCCGCAGGTCCGGCGAGTCCAGGATCGCCTTGATCGCCGGGAGGATCGTGACGTGGTTGCAGAACACCGAGAAGTTCGTGATCCCGGCGTCCGCCGCGCGCAGCACCGTCATCGCGGTGGACGGCGCGGTCGTCTCGAAGCCGATCCCCATGAAGACCACGCGCCGGGACGGGTTCCGCTCGGCGATCTTCAGGGCGTCCAGCGGCGAGTACACCATCCGGATGTCGGCGCCGGCGGCCTTCGCGTCGAAGAACGAGCCGCGGCCCCCGGGGACGCGCATCATGTCGCCGAACGACGCCATGATGACGTCCGGCTGCGACGCGATGTGGATCGCGTCGTCCACCCGCCCCATCGGGATCACGCAGACCGGGCAGCCCGGCCCGTGCACGAGGGAGATGCTCTCCGGCAGGTAGTCCTCAAGGCCGTGCTTGTAGATGGTGTGCGTGTGGCCCCCGCACACCTCCATGAACTTGTAGTGGCGGCCGGGTTCGCACAGGGAGGCGATCGAGGCGGCGAGCGCCCGCGCCTTCTCCGAGTCCCGGTACTCGTCGACGTAGCGCATCAGTCGATCCTCGATTCCCGCAGTGCGTCGATCTCGTCGTCGTAGGCGTCGCCGATGCCCTGGAGCAGCTTCAGCGTGGCCCGCGCCTCGGCCTCGTCGATCTTGGACATGGCGAAGCCGACATGGATGAGGACCCAGTCGCCGGCGGCGAGCCCCGCACCGTCGAGCAGGCCGATGTTCACGGCCCGGCGGACGCCGGTGACGTCGACCTTCGCCACCGGACGGTCCGGCATGATCTCCACGATCTCGCCCGGTATCGCCAGGCACATCAGCGGTCCCCCCGTGTCAGTTCGCGCTGCGTCAGTTCGCGCTGCGTCGTTTCGCGCTGCGTCAGTTCGCGCTGCGTCAGCTCCCAGAGCGCGTGGTAGATCGTCGTCTGCGCCTCCTGGATCCGGTGCACGGACGACGACGGCACGACGAAGAGGTGGTGCAGACCGGGCGTCTCCGCCATCTGCCCGCCGGTGTACCCGGCGAGCCCGACCACCGTCATCCCGCGCCGCGCCGCCTCCCGCAGTGCGGCGATGAGGTTGTCGGAGTTACCGCTCGTCGACAGCGCGAGCGCGATGTCGCCGGGCCGCCCGAACGCGGCGAGCTGCCGCGCGAACACGACCTCGAACCCGATGTCGTTCGACAGCGCGGTGACGACGGCGGCGTCGTTGGTGAGGGCCAGCGCGGGCAGCGGACGCGCCGTCCCGCCCGGGTTGAGGAACAGCGCGGCGACGTCCTGCGCGTCCGTCGAGCTTCCGCCGTTACCGAAGGTGAACAGCCGCCCGCCGCCGCGGAACGCGTCCGCCATCCGCGCGGCGCACGCCGCGAGGTCCTCCGCGTACTCCTCCAGGACGGTCTCGCGCAGCCGGACGATCTCGTTGGCCTTGTCGATCGTCGAGCGCCGGACGTCCTCCAGGAGGGTGTCCAGGCCCGTCCCGCCCGCGTACAGGAACGGATAGAGCATCTCGGTCACGTCACCACCCCGATCGCCTCCTTGGCGTGGACGAGCACCGTGTCGCCGACGCCCGCGTCCACCAGTGCCACGCTGATCCGCTCGACGCGCCCGTCCCCGGCGTCGACGTCCGCGAGGCCGCCGTCGAGCAGCCGCAGAACGGTGCCGGGTACGGCCTCGTCCGAGCAGGTCACGCAGTGGTCGCCCGTGCACCCCGTCACGCGACCACCTCCTGGCCGAGCACGTCCGGCTGCTCCAGGAACACGTGGACCAGCTCCCAGAGCAGGTGGTACGCGGTGACGTGCACTTCCTTGACGACGCGCGGATCGTCGGACCGCACGGTGACCAGGTGGTCGACCGCGCCGGTCAGCGCCCCGCCGTCGCCGCCCGCCAGCGCGACCGTGAGCATGCCGAGGCCGCGGGCGGTCTCCAGGCCGCGCAGGACGTTCCGGCACCGCCCGTCCGGGGAGACCCCGAAGGCGATGTCGTCCGGGCCGCCGAAGCAGCGGACCTGGTGCGCGAACACGTCGTCGAAGCCCGGCCCCGCGCAGATCCCGGTGAGGGTCGCGACGTCGCCGGTGAGCGACAGCGCGGGCAGCGCCCGCTTCCCCACGATCACCGGGTGGACGAACTCGACCGCGACATGCTGGGCGTCCGTCGCGGCGGCGCCGTTGCCGAACGTGAACAGCCGCCCGCCGCGGTGGAAGCGGCCCGCCATCGCATGGCACGCGGCGGCGATCGCGCCGGCGTCGTCCGCGAGGGCCGCGCCCGGCGCGGCGCGCCGCCGGAAGACCTCGGTCACCGTGCCGCTCACCGGCCGCCCCCGGGCGGCGGGACGTCCCGGACGCCGTGCTGGCGCAGCGACATCTCCACCGCGAGGTCCCAGCGCTCGGACAGCTCCTCCGACAGGGCGTGCGCGTCGTCGCACATCGACGTCGCGACGTGCGCGGTCTCCGGGTCCCCGGCGCGGTCGGCGACGCGCCGCAGCATCTCGGCGGCCGCGATCTGCAGGTGGGCGGCGACGTAGGCGTCCCGCAGGTGCCGCCCGGCCGGGTCGCGGCGGCTGCGCCCCAGCCCGGCCTCCAGCACGGCCGCGAACAGCTGCCCCGCGTCCCGGATGATGGACGGGGACGAGCCGTGCGCCCGCAGCCGCGCCTCGATCTCCCGCGTGTGCACCCGCGTCCGGTCCGCGTAGCGGCCGAGCCGCCGGCAGATCTCCGGATCCTCCTCCGCCACCGTGGTCAGCAGTTCGCTCATCGCGGCCTCGACGTGCTCCTGCAGCGCGTGCGCGTCCTTCAGGTAGCCGACGAGCTGCCGGTCGATCGTCGTCATGGCCGGTGTGCGCTCCCGTGTCGCCGGCGCCATCACATGGACTTGGAGTTGATGTACCTGCGCATCGCCGGCGTCTCCTTGACCACCAGGGCGATCACGGCGAGCGTGAAAAGCGCGACCATCAGCCGGACCACGCCCGGGCCGATGTGAATTCCCTTCCTCATGCCACAACTCCTCTCTGTGCGTGCGAGTGATGTCCGTGCTCCTGTCAGGCGGGTTCTTCCGCGAGTTCCTCGGCGAGCAGCCGCTCGATCAGCCGGACGGCCTCCCCGACCGCCGCGCCGACCGGCGCACTGAGCTCCATCTCCCAGGTGGCGTCGGTCGTCTGGGCGGCCGGCTCGCACGCGACCAGCAGGACCCGCGGCGGGACCGGGCCGTTGTCGCGGGCCAGCCGCAGCACCTGCGCCGGGTCCAGCCCGTGCGCGTCGATGACGGCGCCGCCGAAGTCGCCGGAGCCGGGGTCCGGTTCGATGACCGACACGGTGCCGGGCTCCTCGCCGCGGGCCGCCGCGTCGACCAGGATCACCGTCCGGTAGCCGTCCCCGAGCGCGTACATGAGGTCGATGCCGCGGATGCCGAAGTCGGTGACGTCGACACCGTCCGGGATGCGGCGCTCCTCCAGCCGCCGGACGACCTCCACCCCGAACCCGTCGTCGCCGTGGAACACGTTCCCGATCCCGGCGACGAGCACCGTGCGGGACGCCCGCTCGTGCGGCAGCGGCTCCACCTCGTCCAGTCCGACGAAGAACCGGTGGCCGAGCTGGTTGCGGGCGCCGAGGTCCCGGCCGGGGTCGTCGTCGACCGCGACGACCAGGTGGAGTTCGCCCTCCATGTCCTCCTCGACCCGCTCGACGGTGGCGGTGCGCCCCATCAGGGTGAGGTCGAAGATGTCGGCGCCGCCGCGGGGCCGCAGCCGGACCCGGCTGCCCGCGGTCACCTCCCGCCCGCCGACGAGCGCCCTCGCGTTCACCACACGTCCCTCCTCGGGTCGCGCAGCGTGCCGTGCAGCGCGAGCAGTTCGTCGGACGACAGCGCGCCGCACCGCTCCAGGATCCGCCGCGCCTTCGGGTCGGTCGCCGCCATCTCCCGCCGCTCGTCCTCGGTGAGGCTGAGCACGCTGAGGATCAGCAGCCGGTCGATCTCCGTCCCGTCGAACAGGTCGCCGGGGCTCTCCGGAGCCACCTGCGGCCAGTCGTAGAGGACGATCGGCGCCGCGAGGACGGTGTCGTGGCCGCCCCGCTCCCCCGCGAGCACCGGCCACAGCCCGTCCCGCTCGCACGTCGCGACGGCCCCCGCCAGCCGCTCCGGCGGATCGGTGCACGAGACGAACGCCCCGCCGCCGCCCGCGCGCGCCACGACGTGCGCGGAGAGCATGCCGCCCTGCACGGCGTCGTCGTGCTCCTCGGCGTCCCCGCTGTTGACGACCTCGACCCGGACGCGCACGACGCCGTCCTCGGCGGGTTCGGCGGAGACGTCCACCCAGCCGGCCACCCGCTCCCAGGACCGGACGAACCGGGCCTCGCCGGCACCCCCGGCACCGCCGTGGTCGGTTATGGGTTCCTCGTCGGTGCCGGGCGGCACCGCGACCGGGATCCGGACGGGGCCGCCCAGCATGCGCCTGACCGAGATCCGGCCGCTGGACAGCTCGCGTTCGGCGGCCTCCTGCCAGGTCATGTGCGTCTCGCCGGCCCGCTGGAGCTCGTCCACCGGGGTGTCGCCGTCCATCACCTGGCGGTGCACCGCGTGCAGGAAGCGCAGCGTGACCTCGACGTCCGACTTGGGCGCCGCCTCCAGGAGGAACTCGGCGTACACCGTCCAGTGATCGTTGTTGCGCTCGGCGTAGCGGCGCGGATAGACGCCGCCGATCGTCCACCGGCGGCGGTTCTTGAGCGCCGACCGGCGGTAGGGCCACAGCAGGTAGCCCTCGTAGAGGACCGCGTCCGCGATCGCTCTCACACGGTCCACTCTTCCTCCCCCTCGCGCGCCGCCTCGGCCCGGCGCAGCAGCTCGTCGACCGTGTCGTCGAACGAGGAGTGCGCGCGGCGCGCCCGGTAGGCGGCCAGCCGGCCGAAGCACGCGTCGTCCAGGCGGAGCCAGCGGGCCGCGCCGTAGTAGCGGTCCATCAGGTCCCGCCACTCCTGGACGGGCAGCACGCCGGTCGCCTCGTGGTGCCACGGGATCTGCCCGGTGCGCAGCCGGCCGTCCTCGCCGGGGTAGAAGACCGTCCCGTTGAAGGTCAGGTCGAGCGGGACGTCGCCGCCGCCCAGCGCGTGCAGGTAGCGGTCGGCGGCGACCTGCATGTCGTGCCCGCACGGCAGGGACAGCGTCACCTCCGTCCCGGCGCGGAACGTCGGGACGGTCGCGCCGACCCGCGCCCACGTCAGGCCGTGCAGCGACCTGTCCCACATGTCCGGCGTGCCGAACACGCCGGTCAGCCGGTCGCGTTCGGCCTCGTCGTAGTCCCGGCGCGCCGCCGCGATCGTCACCGTCGTGGTGAGCAGGACGCACTGGACGGGCCCGCCGTCCAGCCGCCGCAGCCCGACCCGCAGGTTCAGCGTCGGTGTCGCCGCGAACGTCTCGGCCTCGATCCCGAGCAGGTCGAGGCCCAGCTCCGGCACGCCCCGCTCCCCCGGGCTCGCTTCGCTCATGCCCGTCTCATGCGGGGGGTCGACCCCCCGCACCCCCCGGTTCGCTTCGCTCATGCTGGGGACAGGTTCGGCATCGAGTCGAGGATCGGCTCGCGGTGGGACGGGTTGACCCCGGTCGAGCGGCGCTGGGTGGAGCTGCCGTCGCGCAGGTGCCCCGGCTGCCTCTCGTAGTTCCCCGTGCCGTTGCCCTCGTGGACGCCCCGGATGTGCGACGGCTTGTCGGGCTTCACGTCCGGTCTGCCGAGTCTGATCATTGCTCCCCCTTCAACTCCTCGAAGAACGTGCCGATGTGCCCCCAGACGGCGTCGCCGCCGGCGAAGCCCGTCCAGTGCTCGCGCAGCAGGGCGGTGAGCCGGTAGCAGTCGTCGACCGGGAGGATCCAGTGCTCGGCCGCGCCCCGCGCCCGGTGGACGACCAGCGCCTCCACGTCGGGACGCAGGTCCGCCAGCACGGGGTTGGCCTCCGCCAGGCGCCGCCAGCTGTCGGCGTGCACGGACGCGTGCAGCGCCCCCGCCGGGCTCGGGTAGCGCGCGGTCACCGCGCCCGCCCCGTCCACCGAGAAGAACGCCAGGTCGACCGGGACGCCGAGACCGGCCCACAGCGGGCCGTCCAGGCGGAAGCCGGTCAGCTCGCGGCGCTCGTCCGGGACGAGCCGGTAGTGCCGCCCGCCCGCCGCGGTGTCGCTGAACAGGAGGGCGCACGCGCCGCAGGCGCACAGCGGGTCGCCGCTCTCCATGTCCAGCAGGTGGCGGTGGACTTCCGGCAGCGGCTCGGCGCACAGCTCGCACCGCTCGGACGGCGGGGCCGGCGGGCCCGGCACGGCCGGTGCCGACGCGTCCCGCCGGGCCAGCTCGGCCAGACGCGGCGTGGACAGGCCCGCCGTCACACCCGGCTCCGCAGCTGGTCGACGGTGATCAGCACGGGTTCGGGGGCGGGCGCCTCGACCTCGACGCGGTCCAGTTCGGGCGCGGCGGCCCGGACCGCCCGCTCGACCGCGTCCAGCACCGGGCGGGGCGGCGCGGCGCGGCCGTCGGCGGCGGCCGTCAGCCGCAGCGTCCCGTCCTCGATCCCGGCGACCTCCACGGACGTCCGGTGCTTGCCGAGGAACCCCTCCAGCGTCCCGAGCGCCCGCCGCACCCGCGTCTCCGGCGTCTCCGGATGCAGGCCGTGCACGAGCAGCAGGTGCCGGATCAGCTCGTCCCCGGTCAGCGCCGACGTGTCCGCCGAGAGCCGCACGACCCGGTCGAGGGCCTCCCCGTACAGCTCCACCAGCGCCTGGACGGCGTCGGCCCCGGCCGGATCGAGCCCCTCCAGCAGCCCCTCCAGGCGCTGGACATGCTCACGGACGCGCTCGTCGTCCCAGCTCACGCGAGTTCCCTGCGGGGGGTCGACCCCCCGCACCCCCCGGCTCGCTTCGCTCATGCGAGTTCCCTGCGGGGGGTCGACCCCCCGCACCCCCCGGCTCGCTTCGCTCACGCGAGTTCCCCGCGGGGAGTCGACCCCCCGCACCCCCCGGCTCGCTTCGCTCACGCGAGTTCCCCGCGGGGAGTCGACCCCCCGCACCCCCCGGCTCGCTTCGCTCATGATTCTTCCTGCGCACCGAACATCGGCGAATGGCGCTTCTCGATCGTCCGGCCGTTGCCGACGTACATGTGGACGCCGCACGGCAGGCACGGGTCGAAACTGCGGACGGTCCGCATGATGTCGATGCCCTTGAAGTCGTCCGGGCCGTTCTCCTCGAAGATCGGCTGGCCCTGCACGGCGTCCTCGTAGGGGCCGGGCGTGCCGAACGAGTCGCGCGGGCTGGCGTTCCACGGCGTCGGCGGGTACGGGTGGTAGTTCGCGATCTTGTGGTCGCGGATGACGAGGTGGTGCGACAGCACGCCGCGGACCGCCTCGTGGAACCCGCAGCCGATCGCCTCCTCCGGGACCTCGAAGTCGGTGAACACCTTCGTCCGCCCGGCGCGGACCTCGTCCAGGGCCTTCTCGGCGAAGTACAGCGCCATCCCGGCCGCGTAGGCGATGAAGTAGGCGCGGGCCCGGTCGCGTTCGATCGTGTTGGCGTACCGCGGCGGCGTCCACTCCAGGTTGACCTCGGGCATGCCGGGCGTCTTCGGCAGGTCGATCTGGACGCTGTGCCCCGTGGACCGGACGTACGGCGTGTCCACCTCGCCGGCCAGCGCGGTCGCCCACAGCCGGGCGAGGGGACCGCCGCCGGTGTCGAGCGCCAGGTGGTCGCCTGTGTCGGGGTGCAGCCAGCGCGGGCTCATCACCCAGCTGTACTTGCCGCCGTCGAGGTCGCGCTTCTGCGGGTTCGGCAGCGTCGTCTGGTTCCACGGGTGCCGCTGGTCGATGGGATTGCCGAGCGGATCTTGCTTGACGAACGTCTCCTCGTTGACCCAGTCGTCGTAGTACGAGCTGCCCAGCATGATCCGCATGCCGAGGTTGATGTCGACGAGGTCGGTGGTGACGAGCTGCCCGTCGACCACGACACCCGGCGTCACGTACGCGGCCCGCCCCCATTCGGACATGTGCCGGTAGTCGTAGTCGCAGACGTCCGGGTTCTGGAACGCGCTCCAGCAGCCGAGCAGCGTCCGGCGGCGGCCCACCTGGTCGTAGCCGGGCAGCGCCTCCAGGAAGAAGTCGAAGATGTCGTCGTTCATCGCGACGGCCCGCTTGACGAAGTCGAGGCAGCGCGTCAGCCGGACGAGGTAGTCGGTGAACACCTGCGGCGTCGCGACCGTCCCCACGCCGCCCGGGTACAGCGTGGACGGGTGGACGTGCCGCCCCTCCATCAGGCAGATCATCTCGCGGGTGATGCGGCTGAGCTGCAGGGCCTCCTTGTAGACCGAGCCCTCGAACGGGTTGAACGCGGTCATGATGTCGGCGATCGTCTTGAAGCCGTGGACGGAGCCGCGCGGCGCCTCCGTCGTCTTCGCCGTCGTGAGCAGCCCCGGGTTCGTCTCGGCGACCATCCGCTCGCAGAAGTCGACGAACACGAGGTTGTCCTGGAACAGCGTGTGGTCGAACATGTACTCGGCGGCCTCACCGAGGTTGATGATCCAGTCGGCCAGCGGCGGCGGTTTGATCCCGTACGCCATGTTCTGCGCGTAGACCGAGCAGGTCGCATGGTTGTCGCCGCAGATGCCGCAGATGCGGCTGGTGATGAAGTGCGCGTCGCGCGGGTCCTTGCCCTTCATGAACACGCTGTAGCCGCGGAAGATGGACGAGGTGCTCCGGCACTCGGCCACCTCCCGGTTCGCGAAGTCGATCTTGGTGTAGATGCCGAGGTTGCCGACGATCCGGGTGATCGGGTCGAACGCGACCTCGACGAGGCCCCCCTTCGTGGGGGTCATGTCGCTTCTTGCCTTCGTGCCCTGCTTCATCTACGCGGCCTTTCGGTGACGCGGCCTTCAAGGACCTCGGGTGGCGGTCGCGGGACCGCGGGTCAGTGGCGCGGCCAGCGGGGCTGGTAACCGCTGGTGAGCCGCTCCTTGTTGTGGCGCCACTTCGGTTCCTTGTTGGCGCTCCGGTTGGTGATCGACCGCATCGTCCGGATGAACGGGCCGTAGGACTTCAGCAGCGTCGTGGACAGGCTCGCGCCGGGCGGCTCGTCCATGAACGGCATGAACCTGTCCGGGAAGCCGGGCATCGTGCAGCCGATGCAGATCCCGCCGACGTTGGGGCAGCCGCCGACGCCGTCCATCCAGCCGCGCTTGGTGACGTTGCAGTTCACCACCGGGCCCCAGCAGCCGACCTTCACCTGGCACTTCGGCGAGTTGTAGTCGTGGGCGAAGTCGGCCTGCTCGTAGTAGGCGGCGCGGTCGCAGCCCTCGTGGACGGTCTTGCCGAACAGCCACGTCGGGCGGAGCTTGTCGTCCAGCGGGATCACCGGCGCCTGCCCGGCCGCCTGGTGCAGCACCCACAGCAGGGTCTCCATGAAGTTGTCCGGCTGGACGGGGCAGCCGGGCACGTTCACGATCGGCAACCCGCCGGCGGAGCGGAAGTCCCAGCCGAGGTAGTCGGCGAGGCCCATGCAGCCGGTCGGGTTGCCCGCCATGGCGTGGATGCCGCCGTAGGTCGCGCAGGTGCCCGCCGCGACGACCGCCCACGCCTTCGGCGCGAGCCGGTCGATCCACTCGTTCACCGTGATGGGCTCGCCGGTCTCGGGGTCGTTGCCCATGGACGTCCAGTAGCCGTCCCCGTTGATGTTCTCGTTCGGGATCGAGCCCTCGACGACGAGGACGAACGGGTCGAGCTCGCCGCGCGCCGCCTGCCGGAACGCCTCCATGAACTCGTCGCCGTTCTCGTAGGCGAGCACCTTGTTGTGGAGGTGGACCTTCGGCAGGCCCGGTATCGCGCCGAGGACGACGTCCTCGATGCTCGGCAGCGAGGCCGCGGTCACCGAGATCGTGTCCCCGTCGCAGCTCATCCCCTCGGACGTCCAGAGGATATGGATCTCGTCCGTCAGCGGCTCCGCCGTAGCGACGCTCACCATGCGATTCCCTCCCTCGACCGGCAGAGATCAATTACCATTTCGGCCTGCCCTTGCGGAGGGGCCCGAAACACTGCCCGAAAAGCCCTTAAAGCAGATTCCCCAGTTCGGTAAACGCAGCGTTTGAGCCGGGAAGATCAGGGGCACCGGAACAGCGCCCGGGCAGCGGGAACGGGCCTCGCGAGCGGACGGAGGACGCGTGCACGAATTGGCCGTCACGGAGAGCGTCATAGCGGCGATTTCTGCGCAATTGCCCGATTCGCGGGTCGCGGTCGTCCACCTCGAAATAGGGAGACTTTCCGGAGTCATGCCGGACGCGGTGCGATTCTGCTTCGAGCTGGCCGGGGAGGGGACCTGCGTGGCGGGCGCCCGGCTCGACATCACCGAGCCGGAGGGGGTGGGCGACTGCGCGAGCTGCGGGCTCACGTTCCCGGCGCGCGAGCCGCTCGCCCTGTGCCCCTGCGGCAGCGCCGACGTGACGATCAGCGGCGGCGCCGACCTGACGATCAAAGCGGTGGAGGTCGCCGACGATGTGTGAGACCTGCGGCTGCGACGCCGGAGCGCCCGGCGGCGGCACGGCGCGCCTGACGACCCTCGCCGCGCCGGAACACGGGCACGAGCACGAGCACGAGCACGGGCGTACCGTCACGCTCGGCCAGAAGGTGCTGGCCCGCAACGACGACCTGGCCGGGCGCAACCGCGCCTGGCTGGCCGAGCGCGGCGTCATCGCGCTCAACGTGATGAGCTCGCCCGGCTCCGGCAAGACGACGCTGCTGGAACGCACCGTCGCCGACCTCAGCCCGGACCGTCCGATCTCGGTGATCGAGGGCGACCAGGAGACGCTGCTGGACGCCCGGCGCCTCACCGCCGCCGGCGCCCGCACCGTCCAGGTCAACACCGGCGCGGGCTGTCACCTCGACGCGACGATGGTGGCCGAGGCCCTGGCCGCGCTGGCGCCGCCGGACGGCTCGACCGTCTTCATCGAGAACGTCGGCAACCTCGTCTGCCCGGCTCTGTTCGACCTCGGCGAGCGGGCCCGCGTGGTCCTCATGTCCGTCACCGAGGGCGCCGACAAGCCGCTGAAGTACCCGCACATGTTCCGGGGCGCGGACGTCCTGCTCATCAACAAGATCGACCTGCTGCCGTACGTCGACTTCGACATGGACGCCTGCCAGGACGCGGCCCGCCGCCTCTGCCCCGGCCTGCGCGTCCTCCCGGTCTCGGCGACCCGCGGCGACGGCCTGCCGGCCTGGTACGACTGGCTCGCCACCGCGTGACCGGGCGCGTTGACCTGCGGCATGTCGTTGTTATGAGCGCACCGAAAGCAACAACACGCCGCAGATCAACGGCGCGCTGTGCTTGGGCGCGATGATGTTCGGGTCCGCCGGGGAGAGCGAGGGGGTCGTCGGCAAGGCCATCGAGGGGCGCCGGGACGACATCGTCCTCGCGAGCAAGTTCTTCTTCCCGCTGGGTGAGGAGCGCAACGCGAGGGACGGGTCGCGGCGCTACATCGTCCGGGCCGTGGAGGACAGCCTCCGCCGGCTGGGCACCGACCGCATCGACCTCTACCAGATGCACCGTCCGGCCTGGGACACCGATCTGGAGGAGACGCTCGACGCCCTCACCGATCTGGTCCGCCAGGGCAAGGTGCTCTACGCAGCGTCGTCGTCGTTCCCCGCCGACCAGATCGTGGAGGCCCAGTGGGCCGCCGCGCGGCGGGGCGGGGCCGGTTCGTGTGCGAGCAGCCGCAGTACTCGGTCTTCGCCCGGTCGATCGAGGAGTCGATGCTGCCCGCCGCGCGGCGGCACGGGATGGGCGTCATCCCGTGGAGCCCGCTCGCCGGCGGCTGGCTGACCGGCAAGTACCGGCGCGGCGAGCAGGCCCCCGCCGGGTCCCGGTTCACTCCCGGGGGCAACCCGGCGTGGGTGACGCGGACCGTCGACGTGGACCCGAGCGCCCCGGCCCGCTACGACGCCGTCGAGCGGCTCACGAAGATCGCCGAAGGGGCCGGGCTGCCGCTGACCCACCTGGCGCTCACGTTCGTCGGCGAGCACCCGGCCGTCACCTCGACGATCATCGGGCCGAAGACCATGGCGCAGCTGGACGACCTGCTCGCCGCCGCGGACGTCCGCCTCGGCGGGGACGTCCTCGACGCGATCGACGAGGTCGTCCCGCCCGGCACCGACATCGCCGGCATCAACCACGGCACCGGCAACCCGTCGCTGGAGCCCGGCGGCCGCCGCCGGCCCGCCGCTACTTGATCAGCGGGTCGCGGGGCAGCTTCAGGATGCGCTCGGCGATCTGGTTGCGGGTGATCTCGGACGTGCCGCCGGCGATGGACATGCCGCGGGAGCCGAGGCGCATCAGGCCGGCGAACTGGCCGAGGCCCTCGTTGAACGCGGTGCCGGGGCCGGCGAACGCGGCGAGGAGGTCGGCGGTGGCGTGCCCGTGCTCGGCGAGGACGAGCTTGGTGATGTTGCCCTCCGGGCCGGGTTCGCCGCCGGCGACGGCGCGTTCGGCGGACCGGAGGTTCAGCAGCCGCAGGGCCTGCTCCTCCGCGAGGTAGGCGCCGACGCGTTCGGCGGCGGCCGGGACGTGCTCGCCGCGCTCGCGGTAGAGCGCGACGACGTCGGGTCCGGGCGGGCCGCCGACGCCGCCGCCGATGCTGACGCGCTCGTTGCCGAGGGTCGCGCGGGCGACCGTCCAGCCCTGGTTGGGGGCGCCGACCACGTCGGAGTCGGGGACGAACACGTCCGAGAAGAACACCTCGTTGAAGTCCGAGCCGCCGGTGATCTGGCGGAGCGGCCGCACCTCCACGCCGGGGTGCTCCATGTCGACGACGACCATCGTCACCCCGGCGTGCTTGGCGGCGTCCGGGTCGGTGCGGACGGTCGCGAAGCCCCAGCGGCAGTGCTGGGCGCCGCTCGTCCAGACCTTCTGCCCGTTGACGATCCAGCCGCCGTCGACCTTGACGGCACGGGTCTTCACGGCGGCGGCGTCCGAACCGGCCTCGGGCTCGCTGAACAGCTGGCACCAGACCTCGTCGCCGGTGAGCGCGGGCCGCACCCAGCGGTCGATCTGGTCCTGGGTGCCGTGCTGGACGAGCGTGAGGATCACCCAGCCGGTGATGCCGAGCTGGGCGCGCTTCACGCCGGCGGCGCGGAACTCGTCCTCGATGACGAGCTGGAGCCCGGCGCTCGCCTCGACGCCCCACGGGCGCGGCCAGTGCGGCTGGACGTAGCCGGTGTCGATGAGCTTCTGCCGCTGCTCGGCGGCGGGCAGCGCGGCGATCTCGCGGGCCAGCTCGCGGATCTCCGGCCGCCGGGCCTCGGCCTCGGGCGGCAGGTCGAGGGTCGTCTCGCGGACGACGCCGGCGGCCTTCAGGCGGGTCACGTCACGCTCGGCGGAGCGCGGGTCGAACACGGCCTCCAGCGTCGCGGCCCGGCGCATCAGCAGGTGGGCGTCGTGCTCCCAGGTGAAGCCGATGCCGCCGTGCACCTGGATGTTGAGCCCGGTGTTGGACGTGAACGCGGGGAGGGCGAGCGCCGCGGCGACGGCCGCCGCCAGCTCGAACTGGTCGGACGGCCCGGACGCGGCCCGCGCGGCGTCCCACACGGCGGCGGTGCTCAGCTCGGCGGCGACGAGCATGTTCGCGCAGTGGTGCTTGACGGCCTGGAACGTCGCGATGGGGCGGCCGAACTGCTGCCGCACCTTCGCGTACTCGACGGCGTTCTCCACGCATTCGAGCGAGCCGCCGACCGCTTCGGCCGAGACGAGCGTGCGGGCGACGGCGACGGCCAGCGCCCTGGCGCCGGGCAGGACGTCGGCGGCGGCGCCGTCCAGCCGGACGCGTGCGGAGCGGCGGGACGGGTCCAGGTTCTCGGGCACCTCGACGGTGGCGGCGTCCGCCCGGACGACGACCATGTCGTCGCCCGCCGGGAGGACGAGCAGCTCCGCGAGGCCGCCGCCGAGCACGACGCCCGCGTCGCCGGTGGCGGCGCCGTCCCGCAGGGTCAGCGAGCCGCCCACGCCGAGCGCCGCGGGGACGGCCCCGGAGGCGAGGCCGGGCAGCAGGCGCGCCCGCTGCTCGTCGTCCCCGGCGGCCGCGATCACCGCGGACGCGAGCATCGTCGGCAGCATGGGGCCGGGCGCCGCGGCGCGGCCCAGCTCCTCGGCGACCACGACCAGCTCCTGCAGGCCGGCTCCGCCGCCGCCGTGCTCCTCCGGAAGGTGCAGGCCGAGCAGGCCGAGTCCGGCGAACTCGGCCCAGAACGCGGGAAGATCCTCCTTCTCGGCGTCCAGCAGCGCGCGGTTCGCCGCCCGCGCCTCGTGGTCGCGCAGGAATGAGCGCGTCGTCCGCGCCAGCTCGCGGTGCTCCTCGCTGATGGCGATCGCCATGGCCCCTCCAAAGGATCGTTCCGTCCGGAGACCAGAATGGCATTCGGTTGCCGTCCGGGGCGAGGGGGCGTCCCGATCAATCTCGGCGCTTGGAGGACCGTCTCAGGCCGCTACCTCAGCGCTTCGACGAAACGCGCCGCCTCGTCCCGTCCCATTCCCGTCTCGGCGCAGACCATCGCGACGGCCGACTCGTAGTCGCCCGCGTGCTTGAACGCCCGGACCCGGTCCGACAGCATCCCGCCCCCGTCGAGCGAGGGCGCGTGGACCAGGCCCTGCCGGACCGCGTCCACATAGTCCTTGGCGGCCTGCCGCCCGAGCCCGGCCTCCACGCGGACCAGCGCGGCCGCCGGCTTCACCTTGCCCTCGGCGAGCAGCGCCCGCACCTTGCCCTGGACTTCGGGCGGCACCTGCCGGGCGAAGACCTCGCCCTTCATGCCGTCCACGTACTCCTTGGCCTCTTTGAGCCCGAGGCCCGTGACCTCCCGGACGAGCTTGATGGCCGGGATGTACTGCTCCTTCGCCACGAGTTCGACGACGCGCTCGCGAGCCTCGGGGAGGATGTAGCGGGACGCCGACGACTTCATGGGGGACTCCTCTGACCGGGGGCGAACGGTCCGATTCTCGCCGACAGGGGCGCCGCGGCGCACCCTCCCGGAGGATTCTCAGCTCAGGGGGCGGCGGCCGAGGAGCGCGACGAGCCGGTCGCCGGGGGACGCGTCCGGCGCCGGTTCCACCGGGTCGGCGAACAGCGGTCGGCGCGGCGGCTCCGGCAGCACCAGCGGGCAGACGGCCAGCAGGTCGTCCGCCAGCAGCGGCGGGATGGGCCGGCGCTCACCGGTGGCCTGCGCGATGTCCCAGCCGTGGACGGCGACCTCCAGCGCGCCGGCCCGGGTCAGCATGTCCCCCGCCAGCCGCCGGTCCCCGACCGCGACGGGCGTGAGGGCGGCGGACGCGCGCAGCACCCGGACGGCCCGCACCCGCAGCGCGGACACGGGGTCGTCCGCCGGGGCCGGCGGTCCGGGCGACGTCCCGACCCGCCCGCCGGCCATGCCCTCGTGCAGCGCGGCCAGCGACTCGCCGAGGTGCAGGACGAGCATGTCGAGGTCCCACACCGCGCACGGCGTGCGGCGGGCGAGCATGGAGGGCGTCACCCCCTGCAGGGCCGTCAGCGCGAAACCGATCGCGCGGTCCAGCAGCTTGCCGCCGCACACGGCGTCTCGCGTCGTACGCGTCGGCTCGCACATCCGGCTCTCCCATCGCGGTGGCGGCCCGCCGTGCTCCGGCGAGCGGCTGTTCCGCGAGCCGCCTGTCGTGTGGACCGTCCCCGCATCCGAAAGTCATCGGGTACGGCGGCGCAGGGACGGTCGGGGAGAGCCGGGCGGCGTGGACGTCAGGCGGTCGCCTCGACCTCCTCGCGGGTCAGCACCGGGTCCGGGGCGGTCGGCGCGGTCGAGGCGGCGACCGGCGCCGAGACGCCGCCGGCGACGCGCGCCTCGGCCTCGCGGTACTCCCGGATCGGGCCGGTGGCGTCGTGCAGGCCGTTGAGGACGGTCCACAGCGTCGCCCGGCGCGCGCGCAGCGCGATCGGGTTCGGGGGCTGGTAGAGGCAGAGCTTCTGCGCCCACTTCGGGAGCATGTCGCGGGCGGCCCAGTCCATGAAGGCGCTGCCCGGCTCCCAGGGCTTGGCCTTGCTGTCGCGCAGATTGGGGCCGGTCGCGAACGCCTTGATCGGGGTGACGGCGAGGCGCGGCAGGTAGGACTCCAGGCACTCGGCGACCTCGGCCTTGGTCGCGGGCAGGTCGGTGCCGCCGAGCGCCTCGCCGACGCGGACGAACTCGCGGTAGTAGCGGTCGATGTCGCGCAGCGGGCGGCGGTGGTAGCGCTCGTGCGCGGTCGCGAGCCCCCAGACGACGGTGGCGTAGTTCCAGCGGAGCCACTCGGGGTCGTCGGCGTCGTAGGCCAGCCCGTCCGGGCGGGTGCCCTTGATGGTGTGGTGCATGGCGCGGACGGTGCGGGCCAGGCGCTCGGCGGTCGGGGTCGACCCGTAGGCGGTGCCGATGAAGAACGACAGGGAGTGCCCGAGCCGGACGGCGGCGCCCTCCGGGTCGACGTTGCCGGTCGGGATGCCGTCCACGCGCTCGGGGATGCGGGAGTGGTCGTAGGCCATCCAGCTGATGCTCGGGTCGAGCCCCTCGATGTAGGCGGCGCCGACCAGGCCGAGGATCAACGTGGGCAGGTGCGAGTGGACGTACCAGACCGCGCTGCCGGGACCGAACCAGCCGGGGTCGCCCTCGGGGCCGGCGAAGTCCAGACCCCGGAAGAACCTGGAGCGGATGTCGGCGTCGAAGGCCCGCTCGAAGCGGGCCGCGATGATGTTCGACTTGCCGGGGCTCGCCTTGCGTGGGCCGGTCTCAGCGGCGCTGGTCTTCACGGGGCTCGTCTCGACGGTGCTCGTCCTGGCCGGCATCTGTACTCCCAATTCTGGTTACGACTGTAGCCAGAGTAAGTGTTTGGGTACGCCTGTGTCCAGAAGCGCGGTGCGCGGCGGCGGCGCGGCGGTATCGTCGGGGCATGGCGAACGCGCGCACGGCCACGTCCACCCGGTGGGCCGGGGTCCCCGCGAGCCGGCGGCGGGACGAGCGGCGCGGCATGCTCGTCCAGGCCGCCTACCGGCTGTTCGGCGAGGAGGGCGAGGCGGGCCTCACGGTCCGGGCCGTGTGCCGCGAGGCCGAGCTGCACACGCGCTACTTCTACGAGAACTTCGCCGACACCGACGAGCTGCTGGCGGCCGTCTACGACCGGGAGGCCACGGCGCTCGCCGAGGTACTGGACGCCGCCGTGAACGAGGTCGGGCCGAGCCCGGACGTCCGCACCCGCGCGGGCATCCGCAGCGTGCTGCGCTTCATCAGCGCCGACCCCCGCAGGGGACGCGTCCTGTTCGCCGAGGCGCGCGGCAACGAGGTGCTGGCCGAGCGCCGCCGGGCCGCGCAGACCGCCCTGCTGGACGGCGTGCTCGTGATGAGCAACATCGAGAACCCGCGGCTGCCGGCCCTCATCGCCGCGACGATGTTCACCGGCGCGATGACCGAGCTCGCGCAGCAGTGGGCGGACGGACGGCTCGGCACCGACCTCGACGCCGTCGTCGACAGCGCGGTCGAGCTCTCCCTCTCCCTCTACACCACCGCCGCCCGGCACACCTCCCGTTGACCTGCGGCGTCCTTCGCCGCTGACGCCCGGCGCACCCCGCCGACGCGGCCGTCGGCTTGTTGATCTGCGGCGAGTTGTTGTTATGCGACCGCTCATAACAACAACTCGCCGCAGGTCAACGGAGGAGTTCTAGGGCGCGGTCGAGGGAGAGCACGTCGGCGTACTTGGCTTGCAGGTCCAGCAGGTTGGCCTCGTGCAGGCGCCGGTCACGGTCGCCGCACGCCTCGTCCACCACGAGCGGGCGGAACCCGTGCTGCAGCGCGTCGGTCGCGGTGGCCCGGATGCAGCCGCTCGTGGTCAGCCCGCAGATGAACAGGGTGTCGATGCCCGACGCGGTCAGGGTCGCCGCCAGCGACGTCCCGTGGAACGCGCTCGCGTACTGCTTGGTGACCACCGTCTCGCCCGGCCGGGGGGCGGCCCCCTCGGCGAAGTCGCCGAGGGGGCTCCCCTCCTCGAACACGCGCAGCGCGGGCACCTTGCGGCGGAACAGGCCGCCGTCGGCGCCGCCCGGCTGGAGGCTCACCCGCGTGAACAGCACCGGCACCTCGGCCGCCCGCGCCGCGCCGATCAGCGTGACCGTCGCGGCCAGGGCGTCCTCGACGGGGGCGCGCAGCGGCGACCCGTCCTCCAGGTACGCGCGGGCGAAGTCGACCACCAGCACCGCCGGCGCCCTGCCGCAGCCGAGGCTCTCGCCGAAACCGGACTTCCGGTAGTCGGCGATCAGATCGTCCGAATCCGTCATCGGCGCAGCGCGTCGGCGGAGCGGACGTCGACCGGCGGGCGCGGCGCGGGCAGCCCGGTCTCCTCCTCGCAGCGGGCGAGGATCTCCGCCAGCGGCGGGCCCATGTCGAACACGGGGATCTCCCCGCGCTCGGCGGCCATCTCCGCACGCAGCCGCTCGGTGGCCTGCACGTCGAGGACCCCGTCGTCCCCGCACACGACGCCGTAGCCGGTGCGGGCGCCGTCGGCGGTGACCAGGCCGCGCAGCACCTCCTGCGCGACCAGCTCGGCGGGACGGGCGAGCGGGTCGCCCCATCCGCCGCCGCCCCAGGTCACGAAGTGCAGCACGTCGCCGGGCGCGACCGGGACGTCGTGGATCTTGCTGGGCAGCACCTCCCGCGTGCCGTCCGCCCGGTCGATCCACTTGCGGCCCCGCTCCCCCGGACGGCCGCCGTTCACGCCCCACGGGTAGGTGAGCCAGCGGTCGTCGTGGATCGCGATCGTGCCGGGCTCCTCGAAGTGGTAGGCGACGTCGACGCCGTTGCCGCCCCGGTGCAGGCCGGCGCCGCCGGAGTCGGCGATCGTCTCCCACCGCTCGATGCGCAGCGGGTAGTACGACTCCAGGTACTCGCAGGGGATGTTGACGAACGACGGCCACAGCGAGTGCCCGTCCGGGCCGTCGCCGACCGGACGTCCCGGGACGCCGCCGAACCCGATCGAGTACAGCTGGAACCACTCGCCCTCGCGCGGCCCGGACGTGTAGTGCCCCGAGTACATGAAGTGCGGCGAGGACGAGAACCCGGCCGCGTTCAGGATCTCCGGGTTCGTCTGCCCGAGCAGCCCGCCGAACAGGTCGAACACGCGGCCGATGCCGTGGTTGCGGGCGTTCAGCGCGGCCGGGTGGCGCGGCTTCCAGAACGAGTCCTCGGGGATCGTCACGTCGATCAGCGGGTAGAAGCCGTCGTTCCACAGGATCTGCGGGTCGGCGACCGTGATGACGTAGATGCCGAAGAACATCCGGACGAGGTTCTCGTTGATGAAGTAGTTGATCGGCCCGACCGCCTGCGGGGCGGCGTGGCTGAAGTCGAGATGGATCTTCTCCCCGGTCCGGGTGAGGGAGATCTTCAGCTCGTAGGGGCCGTAGCCGCAGCCGTCGTCGCAGATGTAGTCGGCGAACTCCAGCGTCTGGCCGTCCTCGAAGAGGGTCGCCAGCAGCACCTTCATCGCCTGGTAGTTGCGGTCGAGCAGGGCGTCCAGCGCGGACAGGTACGTCTCGACGCCGAACCGGTCGCACAGCTCGGTCACCCGGCGGGCGGCCGTCGTGCACGCCGCGGTCAGCCCGTTCAGGTCGGCCCGGTTCCAGTCCGGCATCCGCACCTGGTTGAGGATGATCCGCAGCGCGGCCTCGTTGAGCTTGCCGCCCTCGTACAGCTTGAAGGGCGGGACGATCACGCCCTCCTCGTAGATGGTGCGGGCGTCGGCCGGCATCGAGCTGGGCGTCTTGCCGCCCACGTCCGACATGTGGCCGAACATCGACGACCAGCCCACCAGCCGGCCCTCGTGGAAGATCGGCACGACCAGCAGCCAGTCGTTGGCGTGGCTGATCGCCGCCCCGCACGCGTACGGGTCGGACGTCATGAGGATGTCGCCCTCGCCGATCGTCCCGTCGAAGTTCTCCAGGAAGTCGGGCACCGAGAGCCCGAACTGCCCGACGACCATCTTCCCGGACGGGTCGGCGATCAGCGGGAACTCGTCGTGCTGCTCGCGGATGCCCGGCGACAGCGCGGTGCGGAACAGCACCTCGTCCATCTCGTAGCGGGCGTTGCGCAGCGCGTTCTCGATGATGTCCAGGGTGACCGGGTCGACGTCGACCCGTGCCACCGGCTCGGTCGCGGTCTGCAGGATCTCGGCCATCAGCCCTCCTCAGTCGGACGGATCAGCAGGCTGCCGCTCGGGTGCACGCTCGCGGCGTGACCGGGCAGGACCAGCGTGGTGGAGTCCATCTCCACCACGACGGCCGGTCCGGCCACCACGTCCCCGGAGCGCAGCTTGGAACGGTCGAAGATGCGGGCGGGCACGGACGCGCCGTCCATCCACACCTCCGTCTCCCGGACCAGGGCGCCGGACGGGTCGCCGGTCCCCTCCGGCAGGGTGCGCCAGGCGACCTCCGGGCGCGGCCCGGACACGGTGACCCGCAGGTTGATCACCTCGCGCTCGTTGTCGAGCAGGAACGAGAACAGCCGCTTGTGCTCGGCGTCGAACGCGGCGCCCAGCCCGGCGAGCAGGTCGCCGTCCACGGTCGCGCGGTCCACCTCGACGGGGATCTCGAAGCCCTGCCCGTGGTAGCGCAGGTCGATCTGGTACGTCGCGGTCTGCGCGTCGCGCGGCACGCCCTCCGACTCCAGGCGCTCCGCCGCCGCGTCCGCCAGTTCGGCGAGCACGGCGCGCAGCTCGTCGTCGTCGAGGGTGGAGAAGCGGCGCACCATCGTGCGGGCGCTCTCGTCGCGGGCGCACGTCGTCGCGTCCCCGTAGGCGCACAGGACGCCCGGCGACGGCGGCACGATCACCGGCCACGCGCCGGTCAGCCGGCCGAGCGCGTTCGCGTGCAGCGGACCGGCGCCGCCGAACGACATCAGCGCGAAGTCGCGCGGGTCGAAGCCCTGCTGGACGCTGATCAGCCGCAGCGCGCCCAGCATGTTCTCGTTGACGATGTCGATGATCCCGGCCGCCGCGGCCTCCACGCTCGGCAGGCCCATCGCCGCGGCGATGCCGCTCACCGCCTTGCGGGCTGCCTCCACGTCCAGCGAGATCTCGCCGCCGGCGAGCTGCGTCGGCAGGTAGCCGAGGACGACGTTGGCGTCGGTGACGGTGGGTTCGGTGCCGCCCGCGCCGTACGCGGCCGGGCCGGGGGCGGCGCCCGCCGACTGCGGGCCGACGCGCAGCGCCTTGGTCAGCTCGGGGACGTGCGCGATCGAGCCGCCGCCCGCGCCGACCGTGCGGACGTCCACGCTGGTCGCCCGGACGGTCAGGTCGCCGACGCTGGTCTCCCGGCCGATCCGCGGGCGCCCGCCGAGCACCAGCGCCACGTCCGTGGACGTGCCGCCCATGTCGAAGGTGAGGAAGTCGGCGAACCCGGCCTGCTCGGCGAACCACACCGCGCCGGTCACGCCGCCCGCCGGGCCGGACAGCAGCAGCGACACCGGGGCCTCGGCCGCCTTGGACGCCTGGGTGAGCCCGCCGTCGCTGCGCAGCACCGCCAGCGGCGCCGCGATCCCGCTGCCGGTCAGCGACCGGTCGAGGTTGCTCACGTACCGGGCGACCTCCGGCTGCACGTAGCTGTTCGCCACGGTCGTGACGGTCCGCTCGTACTCGCGCATCTCCGGCAGGACCTGGCTGGACAGCGACACCGGGACGCCGGGCAGCTCCTCCGCCGCGAGCTCGGCCACCCGCCGCTCGTGCGCGTCGCTCGCGTACGAGTTGATCAGCGAGACGGTGAGCGCCTCGATGCCGGCGCCGGCGAGACGGCGCAGCGCGGCGCGGGCGCGGTCCTCGTCCAGCGGGGTGACGACCGAGCCGTCGGCGGCGATCCGGCCGGGGATCTCGACCGTGTGCTCCAGCCGGGCCAGCGGCTCCGGCTTCGGCCAGATGATCCAGCCGGCCAGCCCGCCCGGAACGTACGACCGGGCGATCTGCAGGACCTGCCGGAACCCCTCGGTGGTCACGAGCCCGACCCGCGCTCCCCTGCCCTGCAGGATCGCGTTGGTCGCCACCGTCGTGCCGTGCAGGACGTGCGCCACCTCGGTCAGCTCGATCCCCGCGTCCCGGCACACCTTGCGGATGCCGTTGAGGACGCCTTCGGACTGGTCCGCCGGGGTCGAGGCGGTTTTGGCGCGGTGGCTGACGCCGGTCTCCTCGTCCACCAGGAGCACGTCGGTGAACGTGCCTCCCACGTCTACGCCTAGGCGATAACCCATGCTGGTCTCCCGTGCGGTGCTTTAGATGACGCCGCGCTGCGTCAACGCGGAGATCTCTTCTTCTTGAAGGTCCAGGAGGCCTCCGTACACCTCCTGGTTGTGCTCACCGAGGGCCGGGCCGGCGTGCCGCACCGACCCGGGCGTCTCGCTGAGCCTGGGGAACGCGTTGTGCATCGGGAGCTCACCGAAGTCGGGATGGACGAGCCGCACGATCGCCTCGCGGGCGGCGAAGTGCGGGTCCTCGAACATGTCCTTCGCGGTGTAGATGCGGCCCGCCGGGACGCCGCCCTCGTGCAGGGCCTCCAAGAGGGCCTCGGTGTCCAGGCCGGCCGACCATGCGGAGATCAGTTCGTCCAGTTCCTCCATGTTCGCGCCGCGGGCGGCGTGGCCGGCGTACCGCGGGTCGTCCGCCAGCTCGGGACGTCCCATGGTCGTGGCGAGCCGCCCGAACACGGTGTCCTGGTTGGCGGCGATCAGGATCATCTCGCCGGACGCGGTCGGGTACACGTTGCTGGGCGACACGTTCGGCAGCACCGACCCGGTCCGCTCGCGCTGGTAGCCGGCCACGGCCCACTCGGGCAGCAGCGACTCCATCATCGCGAGCACCGCCTCGTAGATGGCCGAGTCGACGATCTGCCCCCGGCCGGTGTTGCTGCGGTGGTGGACGGCGACGAGCGCGCCGATCGTGGCGAACACGGCGGCGAGCGAGTCGCCGAGCGAGATCCCGGCCCGGGACGGCGCGTTGCCCGGGTCGCCGGTCACGTACCGGATGCCGCCCATCGCCTCGCCGATCGACCCGTACCCGGCGCGCGGCGCGTACGGGCCGCTCTGCCCGAAACCGGACACCCGGACGAGGATCAGCCCCGGGTTCTCCTCGCGGAGCCGCTCGAAGTCCATCCCCCAGCGCTCCAGCGTGCCGGGACGGAAGTTCTCCACCACGATGTCGGCCTGCCCGATGATCTTGCGCGCCAGGTCCTGGCCCTCGGGTGTGCGCAGGTTGCACGTCACCGACTTCTTGTTGCGCGCGACGACCGGCCACCAGAGGGACTTGCCGTGCGGCTTCTCCCGTCCCCACTGGCGCATCGGGTCGCCGGCGCCCGGCGACTCCAGCTTGATCACCTCGGCGCCGAAGTCGCCGAGCAGCTGCCCGCAGAACGGGCCGGCGAGCAGCTGTCCCATCTCCACCACGCGCAGGTCGGCGAGCGGTCCGCGGGCGTCCTGCGTGGCGCCGTCGTGCGTTGACATCTAGGGGATCCTCGTTTCGGTCTGGTTGTCCTGTACCTGCGAGGCGCGCAGCAGCACCGCCTTCGCGGCGAGCACGTGCGCCCGCATCACCGACTCGGCCCAGGTGCCGTCGGCCGCCCGCAGCGCGGCCACCAGCTCCCGGTGGTGGGCCGAGCTGCGGGCGAGATCGTCCGGCGAGTACCGGTGGAAGGTGCGCATGACGAGCGGGAGCTGCACGACCGCGTTGAGCATCGACACCAGCCGGGCGCTGGCCGCCGCGGCGCGGACGACGCCGTGGAACTCGGCGTTCAGCTCGGCGACCCGGTCCAGGTCCTGCCCGTCGCCGGGCGCGGCGGACCGTTCCATGAGGTCGCACAGCTCGTCCATGCGGTCGGTGCCCGCGGGCTCGATGCGGGTGGCGGCGCGGCGGGCGGCGGCGCCCTCCAGCAGCATCCGCAGGTCGTAGATCTCGTCCAGGTCCTCCGGCGTCCAGTCCGGGACGCGGGCGCCGCGGTGCGGCAGGACCTCGACCAACCCCTCGACCTCGAGGCGGCGCAGCGCCTCCCGGACCGGCGTCCGGCTGGAGCCGGTCTGCTCGGCCAGCTCGGCCTCGCCGAGCCGTGCGCCGGGCGGGTGGGCGCCGTCCAGGATGTCGGCGCGCAGCCGTGTGTACACACGGTCCACGGCACGGACCATCCGAACCTCCTCGTCACGTCGATTGCATGCAAGATAAGCATTTCGGACGCTTGACACAAGTGTTGTGCCTGGCCGATTCTGCGTACATCATCAGATTGCATACAAGGGAAGGCCGATGGCGGACGTCGAACTGATCGAGGTCGGACCCCGGGACGGGCTGCAGAACGAGGCCGCGATCCTGCCCACCGCCGACAAGGTGCGGCTCATCGAGCGGAGCGTCGCGGCCGGGCTGCGGCGGATCGAGGCGGTCAGCTTCGTGAACCCCAAGCGCGTCCCGCAGATGGCGGACGCCGAAGCGGTGATGGAGCGCGTCCCCCGGCAGGACGGGGTGCGCTACGCGGGGCTCGTCCTCAACCCGCGCGGCCTCGACCGGGCGCTCGCGACGGGCGTGGACGAGATCAACGTGGTCGTCGTGGCCACCGACGAGTTCAGCCGCCGCAACCAGGGCTGCTCGGTCGAGGAGGGCCTGGCCAACTGGGCGCGGATCGCCGCCGACGCGCGCGCCGCCGGGCTGTTCCGCAGCGTCACGATCGCCGCGTCCTTCGGCTGCCCGTTCGAGGGCGAGGTGCCGGCCGAGCGCGTCCTCGGCCTCGTGCGGCGGATCGCCGAGAGCGAGCCCGACGAGATCGCGCTGGCCGACACGATCGGCGTCGGCGTCCCCGCGCAGGTGCGGACGCTGCTGTCCGGCGCCGCCGAGATCGCCCCCGGCGTGCCGCTGCGCTGCCACTTCCACAACACGCGCAACACCGGCTACGCCAACGCGCTCACCGCGCTCGACCTCGGGGTCAGCGCCCTGGACGCGAGCACCGGCGGCTTCGGCGGATGCCCCTTCGCGCCCGCCGCCACCGGCAACATCGCGACCGAGGACCTGCTCTACGCGCTGGACCGGATGGGCGTGCGGACCGGCGTCCGGATGGCGCCGGTCACGGAGACGGCGGCCTGGCTCAGCGAGCGGCTCGACAGCCCCGTGCAGGCCCTGCTCGGCCGCGCCGGCCCCTTCCCCTGATCCCCCAGACTCCCCTGAAGGGTCACCACTGCGGGTTCGTGCCGTCGCGCTGCAGGAACTCCAGCCGGTTGCCGAGGTTGTCGAAGGCGTAGAAGCGGCGGTGGCCCGGGAAGTTCCCGTCCCAGGCCACCTCGACGCCGTGCTTCGCCAGCCGCTCGGCCAGGGCGTCCAGGTCCTCGACGCGGATGCCCGGGTGGGCCTTGCGCGCGGGCCGGAAGTCCTGCTCGACGCCGAGATGGATCTCCAGCGCGTCCGCCCGCACCCACAGCCCGCCCCGCGCGGCCAGCGCCGGCGGCTTCGTGATCTCCCGCATCCCGAGGGCGTCGACGTAGAACGCCCGGCAGTCGTCCTCGCTGCCGGGCGGGACGGCGATCTGCACGTGGTGCAGCCCGTAGGCGAACGGCGACCCGTGGTCCGGCCCGTATCCCTGCGCTGAAACTTCGCTCATGGATCACATCATCGCGCGGGTGAAGTACACGCGGATAGTCGTTCCGCCCGGACCGCTGTGGACGCGGACGAGATCGGCCAGCTTGTGCACCAGCAGCAGCCCCCGGCCGCCGACCGAGTCGGGCGGCACGGGACGCCGCCCGGCCAGCGGGTCGGTGATGTGGCCGCCGTCGCTGACCTCGATGACGAGGTGGGTGGCGTCCTGCCAGAGGCAGAGCACCCCGGAGCCGCCGCCGTGCTCGACGGAGTTGGCGGTCAGCTCGCTGACGACGAGTTCGGCGTCCTGGACGCGGTCCTCGCCGAGCCCGGCCGCCGACGCGCACTGGACGGCCAGCGCCCGCGCGACCTTCAGCGTGCCGGCGTTGAAGGGCAGCCGCCGCGGGTGGGGGACCCGCCGATCAAGATGATCGCCGACCCGCTCCCCGCTGCCGGTCATGACCGTCCCTCCGACCGCACTGGTTGCTCTACGGCAATCATGAATGGTACCGACTGAGAGCGAACGGAAGGGCCCGCTTCACCCTGGATCTTCCCTGGTCATCCGCGCGCCGGACGCCCCGCCCCGGCGGATCGCCACCGACCGGGGACCTATGTGACCGATTGATCATGATTCGAAGTGCGGACTTCGAGCGTCCACGCGCCGGGGACCGCTCCACGGCGACGCGTGAGAGCGGCGGTCGCTCCCGTTCCTCCCGGGCTAGGCTGGGTCCTCCTGCAGAACGCCCGCCTTCGCGAGCGATTCCGGATCGACCAGCCGCATGCCGTGGTCGCGGCAGACGGCGAGCAGGCGGCGGTGCTGCTCGGCGGTCAGCTCCGCGCGGATCACCGTCAGCGCGGGAATCCCGGACCGGCCGCAGGCCGCGGCCACACCGCACACGGCGTACGCGGGGACGGCGACGACCGCCAGGTCGGGCCGCTCGGGCAGTTCGGCGAACCCCGCCACGCAGGGCACGCCGTCCAGGTCGGCCCCGGCGTAGTGCGGGTTCACCGCGTAGACGGCGCCCGTGGCGCGGACGCCGCGCAGCAGAGCGGCGCCGGCCGTCCCGGGCTCCCCGGACGCGCCGATGACCGCGATCACCCGCGGCGGCTCGGCGGACCGTCCGCCGCCGGTCCGCACCCCATCGATCGGCGGCGCGAAGGTCGGCGCCCCGGGCAGTTCCGTCATGCCCCCCAGCCTCTGACGGCGCAGGTCACGGGTCAGGGTCCCAAGGTCACCTGCCGCCGGGACCAAGGTCCCGAGCCGGGGCCCGGAACCGAGGACCTCCGGCAGGTGCCGTCTTCACCGCTTTCTCCGCACACTGGGAGGAGACCGGACGGAGCGCGCATAGGCAACCTTCGGCTTCCCGACCACGGTGAGGAACGGCATCCCGTGAACCCCAACGCACCCGACCGCACCCTCCGGCTCGGCGGGCGCCCGCTGCCGGTCGCCGGCCCCGCCCACATGTACGTCTGCGGGATCACCCCGTACGACGCGACCCACCTCGGCCACGCCCGCACCTTCGTCTGGGCCGACGTCGCGGCCCGCGTCCTGCGGCACGCGGGCGGGGACGTGCGCGTCTGCCGCAACGTCACCGACGTGGACGACGTGCTGAACCAGGCCGCGCACCGCGCCGGCAGCCCCTACGACAGCTTCGCCGCCGTCCAGCAGTACTACTTCGAACGCGACCTCGACACCCTGCGCGTCCATGCCGTCGACCACCAGCCGCGCGCGCACAACCACGTCCGGGAGGTCGTCGCGCTCGCGCAGGGGCTCCTCGCGTCCGGCGACGCCTACCTGCGGGACGGCACGGTGCTCTTCCACGGCGCCGGCGTCCCCCGGCGGGCCGGGCTCGGCGACGAGGAGGCCCGCGCGCTGCTGGCCGAGTACGGGGACGAGCCCGGCGATCCGGGCAAGGAGCATCCGTTCGACATCGCCGTCTGGCGGCCGTCCCGCTCGGGCGAGCCCGCCTGGCCCAGCCCGTGGGGCCCCGGCCGGCCCGGCTGGCACGCCGAGTGCGCCGCGATGGCCATGGCGACCTTCGGCCCGGCGCTCGACCTGCACGCGGGCGGCGCCGACCTCCGCTTCCCGCACCACGCCTACGAGTCCGCCATGGCAGAGGCGCTGACCGGCGTGCGGCCGTTCTCCCGGGCCTGGCTGCACGTGGGCGTGGTGCGGCGGGACGGCGAGAAGATGGCCAAGTCGACCGGCAACCTGGTCCTCGTCTCCGATCTGGTGCCCGGCCACCCGGCCGCCGCCGTCCGGCTGATGCTCGTCGACGAGCCCTGGCGGGACGATTGGGACTACGCCCCCGACGTCCTCGACCGCGCCGCCGGCCGCCTGGAACGGCTCCACGGCGCCGCCGGCCGGAGCGGCTCGTCCGCCGGCGCGGAGGCGGCCGTCACCGAGGCGCTTCTGGACGATCTCGACGTGCGCACCGCGCTCGCCGTCGCCGAACAGGACGGCGGGCGCGCCGCCCGCCTGGCCATGCACGTGCTCGCGCTGGACTGAACCCGACGGCCCTCGTCAGGCCAGGATCACGCGGACGCCCGCCTCGGTGAAGGCGGCCACCTCCGCCTCCGGCACCGTCGCGTCCGTGACCAGGACGTCGATGCCGCCGACGTCGCAGATGCGGGCGAAGGCCCGGTGCCCGACCTTCGAGCCGTCCGCGACCGACGACCTGGTCGGCGCGCTCGGCCATCAGCCGGTTCACGTCGGCCTCGCCCTCGTTGTGGCAGGTCGCGCCATGCCGGGCGTCCACCTCGAAGGCCCCTACCTCTCCCGCGACCGCTGCGGCGCCCACGACCCGGCGCTGCTGCGCGCCCCCGACCCCGCCGAGTTCCGCCGCCTCGTCCGGCTCGGCCGCGGGCACCTCCGCATGATCACCCTCGCGCCCGAACTGCCGGGCGCCCTCGGCCTCGTCCGGGAGGCCGCGGACGCCGGCGTCATCGCGGCCGTCGGCCACACCGAGGCCACCGGCGGCACCGCCCGCGCCGCGTTCGACGCGGGCGCCCGCGTCGCGACGCACCTGTTCAACGCCATGCGGCCGCTGCACCACCGCGAGGGCGGGCTCATCGCCGCCGCCCTGGACGACCCGCGGGTCACCGTCGAACTGATCAACGACGGCGGCCACGTCGAACCCGCCGTGGCCCGCCTCGCCTTCGCCGCCGCCGGCCCCCGCGTCGCGCTGATCACCGACGCCATGGCCGCCACCGGGATGGGCGACGGCCGCTACCGGCTCGGCGCCATGGACGTCGAGGTCCGCGGCGGCCGCGCCACCCTCGCCGGCGGGACGTCCATCGCCGGCAGCACGATCACGATGGCGGACGCCTTCCGCCGCGCCGTCACGGACATCGGCCTGCCCATCGAGGCCGCCGCCCGCGCCGCGTCCCTCACCCCCGCCCGCGCCCTCGGCATCGACGCCCGCACCGGCTCCCTCGAACCCGGCAAGGACGCCGACCTGGCCGTCCTGGACGACGACCTGATCGTCACCCGCGTGATGAAGCGGGGCGCGATCGTCCCGCGTGCCCGAATTCTCGGCGACAATTGATGGCGTCCAGACGTCCGACCAGGGAATCATGGAACCGTGGAACGTTTACGGGGATGGCCGGTCACCCTGACCGAGGGTTCCGTCGGGCTGCGCCCGCTGCGGCATCGCGATGCCGCCGTCTGGCGCGAACTGCGGGTCCGCAACGCCGACTGGCTCCGCCCGTGGGAGCCCACCAACCCCGAGACGCCGCTGTTCCGCAGCGGGCTCGGCCCCTACGTCAGCATGGTCCACACCATGCGCCGTGAAGCGCGCCAGGGCCTCGCCCTGCCCTGGGTCGTCACCCACGAGGACGACTTCGTCGGCCAGCTCACCATCGGCGCCATCGTCTGGGGCTCGGCCCGCTCCGCCCAGATCGGCTACTGGGTCGACAAGCAGGTCGCCGGACGCGGCGTCATTCCCACCGCCGTCGCCCTCGCCGTCGACCACTGTTTCTTCACCGTCGGCCTCCACCGCCTCGAAGCCAATATCCGTCCGGAGAACACCGCGAGCCGCCGCGTCGTCGAAAAGCTCGGATTCCGGGAAGAGGGAATTCGGCGCCGCCACCTGCACATCGACGGCGCCTGGCGCGACCACATCTGCTACGCCCTCACCGTCGAGGACGTGCCCGGTGGCCTGCGCGCACGCTGGCTCGCCGACCGCAAACAGGCATTTCCCCGGCACACCTGAGCCGCCCATGACTTTCCCGCCGTAAGAATCCTCCGTAAGAGAAGGCCAGGCAAACGGAGAGTAACGGCGAGATCGATCTCGCGACACACCGCCCCTTATGCTCGTCAACCTCTGACACCCCCTCGTACCGTGCGGGGCGTGGCCCTGCTCCCATTGCACGTTCGCGCGCCGAAAGTCGGCCCGCCTCCTAAGCGTGCCCTGGGACGGTGGGGCCGGTGAGCAGCGCGGTCCTGTACCTCGCCATCGTCGCCGTCTGGGCGATCGTCCTCGTCCCCATGTGGCTGCGCCGCGACACCGAGGCGACCGGCATCTCCCGCCTCCTCCACAAGCGTCCCGAGGAGGACGAGGAAACCCTTCCCGACGAGCCCCCGGCCGAGGACACCCCGGCCCCCCGCCGCCGCGTCACCCGCGCCACCGTCATCGCCCGGCGCCGCCGCCGCACCACGGGCCTGACCGCGCTCGTCCTCACCGCGATCGCCGTCGTCGCGTCCGGCCTGGCGCCCTGGTGGATCACCCTGCCCCCGGCCGTCCTGCTCGCCGGCCACCTGGCACTGCTCCGCGTCGCCGTAGGCATGGACACCGCCCACCGCCAGGCCACCGCCGCCGCCCGAGCTCGCGCCCGAGCCCGAGCCCGAGCCCGCGCCGCCGCGGCCCAAGCCCGCGAGACCGAAACCGCCGAGGTCATCGAGCTCGTCACCCCCGACGAGGTCTTCGACCAGTACGCCGACGACCGCCGAGCCGTCGGCGAGTAACCCGTGCGCGAGCACCCCTCGAAGTTTGCTAACCTTACGGAGTCCTTGGGGCTGTAGCGCAGTCCGGTAGCGCACCTCGTTCGCATCGAGGGGGTCAGGGGTTCAAATCCCCTCAGCTCCACCAGGAACACCCAGGTCAGAGGCCGGTTCAGGAGAGATCCTAGACCGGCCTCTGATCATTTGCCACCACGTTGCCACCAAGACCGAGCAACACCAGATGGCACGCTCCGGCAACCCGAACCTCACCCCCACGCCACATCGCCGCACTCATAGCGCCGTGACGCAGCCCTCACCCGGTGCGCAAAGATCGTTACCTGAGGACGCATCTCCGCCCTGCCACCCGGTACAACGGCCACCGAGCGACTCAGCCGCCGATCCAGGACGGCGCGGTCCTGCACGCGACCCTCACGTCTACTGCGTCGGCGGTGTCCGTGTGCAAGGCGACGACCTTCAGGGGGCGGTGGAAGCATCGAAGGATGTTCGCCGGCGCGCACACCCACCCGGGCCCGTCGTCCGAAGAACCGGCCGGGCCTTGAGGGCTGGACGACAACCTCGCCGATGCGCTGCAGGTCGCTCTGCCCCTGCGCATCCAGGAGATCCGCGGCTGGCCCCCCGGCAGTGCGCGAACGACGACGCCTGGGCCCAGCAACTGCCGCGAAAACGACAGGAACCTGGTCCGCGGTGACACCGGCATCGCCTGCCCGGAGTGCCCAGCACGAACTATCGCACCCTCGACGGCGCCCGCCAGGTCATCTTCGAGCCCTGCCCCCACCGGATGACCAACGAGGGAGTTACTCAAGACCTACGCCGAACCACCCCTGACACGGCCCAGAACCGCGATGAACTGCGGGGTGTCGCCCCATTGGCCGGGAATGATGTGGAAGGACAGGACGCGGCACCGGCTGTCGGCGGCCAAGTGAATCTTGGTGGACAGGCCCCCGCGGGAGCGTCCCAGCGCTTCGCCTGCCGGGCTACCTCCTCCAGCAGGACCGCCAGCTCCCTCCAGGTCCGCTTGTCCTGATTCGTCCCCGTCCGGTCCGGTCCCCCTTTTCGACGAGGACGGGGGCGGGGGCGGCCGGTGCAGGGCGCCGGCGGCGTGGCTGGTGGGCGCGCTCAATGGTGGAGTCGACCGAGACCTGCCAGCCGATGTCGCCGGTGGCGTCGGCCTCGGCCTGCACCACCTCCAGCAACCGGTCCCAGGTGCCATCGGCCGACCAGCGCCGGAACCGCTTGTACACGGTGATCCACTCACCGAACTCCAGCGGCAGGTCACGCCACGGCACCCGGTCCGCACCCGATGGCAGATCCCGTTAATCGCCGTGCGATGGTCGACCCACCGGCCGCCCCGTCCACCCGTCGGCGGCAACAGCGGCGCCAGCCGCTCCCACTCGGCATCGGTCAAGTCACCACGACCCATAACCCGACAGCGAACGAAACCTCGCTCTATGCCAGACGATCCAGGAACCTGGCCCTAGGGAGGACAGGGCTCAGCGCCGATCATGGTGATCTCACCGTCGTAGCCGAGCCGCCGTAGTTCCTGCGCGATGGTCAGTTCCGCAGGGCCTGCACCGACGACCGCGATGCGGCGCATCGGTCAGTCCTCGTCCAGGAAGATGGCTTGTACAGGGCAGGCGCGGGCCGCCTCCTCGATGGCGGGTAGCGATGCGTCGGCGGGCGTGGCGTCGTACACCAGCTCGTCATCGTCGTTGAGGCTGAACACCTCCGGGGCGGCGAACACGCACTGGGCGTGGGTCTGGCACAGGGACAGGTCGACACGGATGCGCATGGTTCTCTTTCATCTGTGAAGCGTTCAGGCGGGATTGAATCGGGAGTATTTGCCGAAGGACCAACGCTGCGGAATGCCGCCGGAGACCTCGATGACCTTCTCGACGTCGAAGTCGATCAGTCGTTGCGCGCCGGGCACCGCCGCTGCCCGGACCGGATCCCAGTCGGCGCGGGCGCGGCCGGTCAGCTGCAGGGTGTGACCGCTTTCCCAGTCCAGGAACAGCAGCCCGCAGCGCGGCTCGAGTTCGAGGTTGCCCAACGTCATGTACATCGAGTTGCCGACATAGTCCGGCCAGGTCAGCCGGCCGCCGCCGGTCACCGTCACGAAGCCGGGGTTGCCACCGCGATGTGATGCGTCGGTCCCCAGCCCTGCCGCGTACGTGCCGATGAAGAACGTGTCGGCCGCAGTGATCCACTGCCGTTGGTCGGCGGTGAGTTCGCGGGTGACGAGAGCCGTCCGGTGTGCCGAAGGCGAGTCGTCGACGTGGACGCGGGTCTGGATGTATTTCGGGCAATTGGAATACACCTGTTCGGTGCGCACCAGGAGCCGGTTCTCGTGCCGGCGGGCCCGGCCGTTGACCCGCATGCGTTTCCGAGTGGCCGGCTCGATCATGAGCATGCCCACCGGCCGCTCGTCGTCGAAAAGGCCTGCGAGCGGATCACCCGCGCCGGGCAGCCGGTCGGCGATGATGGTGCGCTCGTCGGGGGCGATGGTGAACCCGGGCGGGCCGGTGAGGACGCTGGCCCATGCCGCGCCGGTCTCGTCGGCGGCTGCGAGCACCGCCAGCCGCTGCCGGCTGAGGAACTCCGCCGCCACCGGTGGAATGGTCGCCTTCACGCCGGCCGATCCCCAGCCGTCGACGGTCAGACCGGCGCGGCGCTGTACCGCGTGTTCGCCTTTGTGAAGCATGAGCAGTCCTTTTCCGTCGCCGGCCCGGGCCGCAGAGCGCGGCCCGGGCGCAGGTCGTGTCCGCTAGAAGAAGCCGCAGGTCGGTGCGCCCTGCGTGGGCGCCGGTGCGGTGTCGGCTCCGCTCGGCGCATAGATCTCCAGGCGGATGCCGTCCGGATCGGTGAAGAAGACGCCGCCGGAGGACGCGCCCTCGCCGTGCGGGACGACCCCGTCGTAGACCAGCTCCCCGCCGAGTTCGCGCAGGGTGGCCTCCGCGCGGTGGACCGTCTCGATGTCAGGTGCCTGGAACGACAGGTGGTGCAGGCCAGGCCGGTCGGTGGGGAACGTGCCGCTGCTCTGCTGCCACAACGTGACCTGCAGGACGCCGTCGTGGCCGAGGAAGGCGAAACTGCGGTCGCCGTCGGTCTGATCGCCCAGGACCTCGAAGCCGAAGACTCGGCGGTAGAAGGCAGTGGAACGTGCCAGGTCGGTCACGTTCAGGCCGATGTGCCCGGTCTGCAGGGCCGGTGTGCTCATGCGAAATCTCCTGTGCGGATGGGGTGACGGGCAGGCCGCGCCGCCCGTTTCTTACGGTTGGAAGCCGCTCTAACCGTTAGAAATATGGCAGCGGTTTATAACGATGTCAAGTTGCCGGTACCGTTAGAAGAGTGATGGAAGTGGCACACCTTGCAGGTGGCGGTGCCCCGCTCCTTGGCGAACCGCCTCCCATCGAGCTCGGCAACACCGCGTACGCGGTGAGAGGTCGCCGCAGGGACGGCTTGCAGAGCGTCGAGCACCTGGCCGCATGGCTTCGCGACATGCGTGCATGCCTCGCGATCGGACTCGCCGATGCCGACATCGAGGGCGTCACCGACCAGGACCTGCGCCTTGCCAGGGAACTGCGGGACGTCATCAGGGCCCTCGCCGCGGCGGCCGTGGACGGCCGCGAGTTCGATGCGGACATGGTCGCGACCCTCAACCGTCATGTTCGCCAGAGCCCGCGCTGGCGCGAGCTGCGCTCCACTCCTGAGCCGCACACGACGGTGTGCGCCGAAGGTCGCCCTGTTGCGGCCGCGATCGCCGCATTGGCCGAGGACGCCGTCGACCTGTTCGCCGGGCCGCAGCTCGACCAACTGCGCGCCTGCCACGGGCCGGGCTGTGTGCTGTTCTTCGTCCGCGACACCCCGCGGCGCGAGTGGTGCTCACCTGGCTGCGGTAATCGGGCGCGAGCCGCCCGTCACTACGCCAAGGTGAGGCAGGAAACCGGCGATGGCGGACACCGCAGCGCGATAGCGACTCGTGGTGCCAGCTCATCGAGCGCCTGAGCCTGCCCTACGGCGCGGCCGGCCGGCTCTGCGAGAACTGAATGGAGCAGGCCCGCACCCCAGTGGGTTGCGGGCCTGCTCTTGCGGGCCTGCTCTTGGGGGCCTGCTCTTGGGGGCCAAGGTGGCGGGACGGGGTCAGGGGCGGGGGCGGATCGACAGGGCCAGGGCCGGGCACATTTCGGCGGCCTGGGCGGCGCCGCGCAGGAGACGGGACGGGACGGCGGCGCCGGTGATGACGGGGTAGCCGAACCGGTCCAGCTCGATGAGATCGGGGAGCAGATGCCGGCACAGTTTGTGGCCGGCGCAGCGCGACCAGTCGATGGCCAGCTGGAACCCGGACTCCTCTTCGGTCTCCTCCCCCGGAACCGGCAGGACCCGGCGGGTCGGGCGGCCGCATCCGCCCCTGGTCAGGTGCGCCTCGACGTCGTCCTCGAAGGCCTTGAGCGCGGAGAGCAGGAAGCGCGTCGTCCCGTCGGGGTGGCTGCAGGCGCCCCGCCCCCGGACGGTCGCGCTGCCGCCGCGGATCCCGGCGAGGGCCTCGTCGCCGGTCTTGCCGGCGGCGAGGGCGGCGAAGGACTGGGCGATGGCGGGCAGGCCCATCCGGCAGGGCCCGCACTGCCCGGCGGACTCGGCGCCCATGTAGGTGGCGACGCGGGCGACCTCGCCGACCGGGCACGTGTCGCCGGGCAGCGGGACGATGATCCCGGCGCCGAGGGCCGCGCCCGCCGCCGTCATCGACTCGCGGGACACGTTCGTGGCGGCGGCCTGCGCGGGGGTCAGCCAGGCGCCGTGGTACCCGCCGACCATGAGGCCCTGCCCGGCGTCGGTGCCGCATCGGCGCAGGACGTCGGTGAGGGGGACGCCGGTCGGGGTCTCCACGACGACGTGGCCGCCGTCGGGGGCGGTGACCGTCAGCAGGACGGTGCCGGGCTCGGCGGCCGTGCCCACCGACCCGTAGCCTTCGGCGCCCAGCCCGGCGAGGAGAGCCAGCTGCGCGAACGTCTCGGCGTTGGACAGCAGCGTCGGCAGCCGGTCGACGCCGCTCTGCGCGGCCCTGACCTTGCGTCCGGGCGGGATGGGCGTCTCGCCGTTCACGCCGCGCACGAGCGCGCCGCCCTCTCCCGTGATGAACCGCTCCGGCAGCTGGACGACGCGGGCCCGGTCGTCCAGCCCGGCCTCGGCGACGGCCAGCCGCAGCGACCGGGCGGCCACTCCCTCGTCGGTGATGCCGATGACGAGTTCCCGGGCGCGCAGCGCCCGCGCCGCGAGCATCGCGCCGTTCAGGACCAGGTGCGGGACGAAGGCGAGCAGCGCCTTGTCCTTGGAGCTCGCCGGCTCGCCCTCGGTGGCGTTGACCAGGACCACGCAGCGCTGGCCCGACCGGTCCGCCGACTTCCGCACGGCGGTGAGCTTGCGGGCGAAGGGGAACGCGGCTCCGCCGCGGCCGCGCAGGTCGACCCGCTCGGCGAGGGCCACCAGGTCGCGGACGGAGTACCGGGGCGGGACGCGGTGCGTGCGCCGGTGCGCGGCGGCGTCCAGCCGCGGGACGCGGTCCAGCCCGGCCAGCAGCCGGGGCGGGCCGATCGTCGTCACGCTCGGGACGGGGCTCACGCGCGGCTCCTCGACCAGCGGCGGGCCTCGTCCTTCAGGTCCGCCCAGAACTGCTCGTCGGGGACCCGGGCCGGCTCGTCCGGCGGCGGCTTGGCCGCCGGGCGGTCCGGCGGCCTGGTCGAGGCCGGCTGCACGGGACGCGGCCGGGCCGTGCGGGTCCCGCGGCGGTGCCGCGAGGCGATGGCGAGGCGCAGCAGGACCAGGACGGCGACCCCCGCCGCGCAGGCGAGGTAGCTGAACGTCACCCAGTTCTTGGCGGCGCGGCCGGCGCCGAGGCCGTGGACGAGGGCGACGGGCCAGCACAGGTAGACGCTCAGGTGCAGCAGCCGCCACGTCCAGGCGCGGCCGGCGCGGATGAACCGGCCGCGTGCGACGCCGATCGCGAACGCCAGGATCATCAGGTCGCCGGCGACGGAGCCGAGCGAGACCATCAGGCCGTGCCCGCGCGTCCCGGCGGCGGGCAGGACGGCGTCCAGCGCGGTCGCGTGCCGCTCCAGGATCTTGAGGGTGATGTGGACGGCCAGGAAGCTCATCGACAGGGTCGCGGTGGCCCGGTGGCCGGACTGGGCGACGATCCGCAGCCGGACGGGAGTGAACCGGCCGCTCGCCAGCAGCCCGAACACGACGGCGCCGGTCAGCCCGACCAGGGTGAACACGCCGGAGAAGAACTCCAGGAAGCCGTGCACGGCGGTCAGCGCGCTCGCGGCGGGAGCCGTCCAGCCGATGGCGGCCGCGGCGGCCAGGCCGACGGCGAGCAGCAGCACCGTGCGCACCCGCCGGGCGCTGCCGGGCGGGGTGTCGGACGAGGAGGCCACGTTCATGATCCCTTCCGCGTCAGGACGCCGCCGCGGCGGACGGCGTCCGAGCCGTGGGGCTCTGCTTCGGCGATGAGGAGGCGGCGGGGGCCGGGCCGAGGTTCCGCATCGGGTCCCCCGCCTGGATCCGCGCCCCTTGGCCCTCGGCCTGGATCGGTCCGGAGGCGGGCAGGCGCAGGGTCCAGCCGCCGATGAGCAGGGCGTTCAGCGACACCGGGCGGCCGCCGGACAGCAGCCCGAACACCACCGCCGGGGGTCCGCTCGCGTGCGCGCCCGTGCAGGAGTCCGTGTTCCCGGCCGTCCCGAGGAATGCGCCCCGCTGGACGGCTGCCCCATCCTCGGCCTTCGTCAGCGCGGACATCTGGGAGTAGGTCGACGCGAGCCCGTTCGGGTGGATCAGCAGCAGCATGCCCCGGCCCGCCTCGCGGCTGCACAGCCGGTACAGGCGGCCCGGTCCGGCCGCCAGCACCCGGCCGTCCCCGCCGGTGAACGCGATCTCCTCCGCGCTGCCCGTGGCGCGCATCGTCCACGACTCGCCCGCCTTCCACGGCAGGGAGAGGCCGGTGTCCTTCGACGCCGCCGCCTTCCCGTACGCGGCGAGTAACGAGCGCTCCGCCTTCGGGACGACGCTGTCCGGCGCCCGCCGCGCGTACTCGGTGAAGCTTCTGGAACCGGTCACGGCGACGTCCCAGCCCGTCTTGGCGTGGTGGGCGATGAACAGCGAGGCGTCGGGCGGTGCCTTCACACCCTGGGGCGGCGTGAGGACGGAGGAGCCGAAGGCCCAGCCGCGCGCCGGATCCGACCGGGACAGCAGGACCGTGGGCGCCGCGGGGGCGCGGCCACCGAAGTCGCGGCGCGCGATCGGCGCACGCTGTCGCAGGACCACGGCGCGCACCCTGCGCACGAGCGGTGTGACCTTCGCCGCCGTCCGGACGGGTCCCGGATCGTGCGAGCCGCCCGCCGGCCGCGTCCGGCCGGAGGCGGGTGCGGATGCCCGTGCCTGCCCGTCCCGGGCGGGTGCCACCGCCTGCGCCACGACGGCGGACAGCGTCAGCAGGACGGCGACCGCCCCGGCACCGCCGAGCCACACGATGCGGTTGGCGAGCGGCAGTAACGACCGGCCGCCCGAATGGTGGCTGGACATCATCGGACCAGAGTCGCGCCCCGGCCGATAAGGCGGCGCTGCCGCCAGGTTAAGGCTGGGCTAAGAGGCGCGGCCGTGCGGAACACCGAAACGGACCATCACCCGGGCGCCGTCCGCCGGGGACACGCCGAGTTGGAGGCTGCCGCCACTAGCTTCGGCGGTGCGGCGCACGATGTCCAGCCCCAGCCCGGTGGACGAGGCGGTGCTGACGCCGCGGCGCAGCAGATGGCGGCCGCCGAAACCCGGCCCCGCGTCGTCCACCGTCAGATAGACGGCGCCGCTGCGCGCCTGCAGCGCCACACCCAGCGCACCGCCCTCCGGTGTGTGCGAGAAGACGTTGCCGAGCAACGCGTCCAGGCAGGCCGACAGGTCCTCGGCGCGCACCCTGACCTGCAGCGGGCCCGGCGGGACGTCGAGGTCCACGCGGCGGTGCTGCTCGTCCGCCAGCGCCGACCAGAACTCCACCCGCTCCGTCACGACCGCGGTGGCGTCCGCGCACGGCGCGTCCGCACGGACCGGCCTGCGGGTGGCGTTGATGAGGTCGGTGACGGTGCGTTCGAGCACGTCCACCTGGTCGCCGATCCGCTCCGCCTCCGCGGGGTCGCGGAGCGTCTCCGCTTCCAGCCGCAGTACCGTCAGCGGCGTCCGCAGCCGGTGCGACAGGTCCGCCGCCGACTCCCGCTCCCGGGCCAGCAGCTCGTCGATCTGGCCCGCCAGATCGTTCAGCCCGATCGTCACGTCGCGGATCTCGGGGGGCCCGCCCGGTTCGATCCGGACGTCCAGGTCGCCGTGCGAGACCCGCCTCGCCAGGTCGGCCAGCAGCGTGATCCGCCGCACCAGCGAGCGCGCCAGCCGGTCGGCGAGCAGCAGGCTCACCGCCAGCAGCCCGCTGCTCAGCGCCGCGAGGATCCCCCACGCCCGCGTTACACCCGCCCGCATCTGGTGGTCGGACACGAACGCGCGGATCACCGCCGTCCCGCCCGGCACGCCCAGCACCGCCACCAGGATCTCCCGGCCACCGGGCGTCTCCACCGTCAGGCTCTGCCCGCGCTCGGCGAGCCGCACCCCGGGGTCGCGGGCCGCCGCCGCCCCGCTGACCCGCCCGTCCGGCCACAGCACCGTCATCGCATAGCCGCTGGACGCGGTCCGCTGCAGCGCCACCTCGACCGTCCCCCGGTCGCCCGCCGCCACGACCGGCGCCAGCGACTGCGCCCGCACACTCGCCGCCGCCAGCGTCCGCGTCCGCGCGACGTCCTGCACCAGCAGCGCCAGCGGGACGAGGAACGCCACCAGCACGAGCACCACCGTCGCCGCCACCAGCAGCGTGATGTGCCGCCTCACGTCGGATCGACGATCTTGATCCCGGAACCGCGCACCGACCTCAGATACCGGGGCGCCGACGCCGACTCGCCCAGTTTCCGGCGCAACCAGGCCACATGCACGTCGATCGTCTTGTTCGCACCGCCGAGCGGCACCTGCCACACCTCGGTCAGCAGCTCACGTTTCGAGACCACCTGTCCGGGGCGCGAGGCCAGGTAGTACAGCAGGTCGAACTCCCGGGGGGACAGCTCCAGCGTCCGCCCGTCCAGCACCGCCTCGCGCGCCGCCGCGTTCATCCGCAGCCCGCCGACCCGGACCGTCCGCGCCTCGGCGCCCGCCCCCTCGGAACGGCGCAGCACCGCCCTGACCCGGGCATCGAGCTGCCCCGCGCCGAACGGTTTGACCAGATAGTCGTCCGCACCCGCGTCGAGGATCCGCTCGATCTCCCGCTCGTCGTCGCGGGCCGTCGCCACGATCACCGGGACGGCAGAGACCGCGCGGAGCATCCGCAGCACCTCGGAACCGTCCAGATCCGGCAGGCTCAGATCCAGGATCACCAGATCGGGCCGCGCCGTGACGGCCCACCGGATCCCCTCCATGCCGCTCGGCGCCGACGCCACCGCGTGCCCGCGCTCGCCGAGCGCCCGGACGAGCCTGCTGCGCACCTCGAGGTCGTCTTCCACGAGCAACAGTTGGGCCACGCGGCAACGCTAGACCGCCCGCACCCCCACGTGCGGGCGGATCACCCTCTTACTGGCGCCTTAAGGGGGACTTAACCGGCCCTTAGCGCCCAACGTGCAAAAGTCGGCCCATGTCCAAGCACAGTGCGCTTGCCGCCGTGGCGTGGGCGGCGGCCGCTGTCACCGCGATCACCTCGGGCATGGCGGCGATCTCCGCCGTGGGCACCGGCATCACCGACCGCGACACCAAGCCCATGACCCCGCACGAGGTCGCCGTCGCCCTGGCCGCCCCGGCCGCCGCACCGGACCCGTCGCCCTCGCCCCCGCGTCCGTCGCCCCCCGCACCCCGCCCGGCGCCGACGGTCACCGTCACCGAGAAGATCACCACCGCCGTCACCAACCTCGCCTCCGAGGCCGGGGACATCGTCGCCCGCTGCGACCACGGCTCGGCCTACCTCGTCTCCTGGACGCCCCGCCAGGGCTACAGCGTCGGCGACAGCCACCGCGCCCCACCCGGCGAGGTCTTCGTCGAGTTCCGCTCCTACGCCCGCCAGATCACCATGACCGTCACCTGCTACGGCACCCGCCCCAACGCCATCGTCGACCGGACCCGCACGGACCACACCGGCGACCACCCCGACGACCGCCACTCCCGAGACTCCGACCACCACCACTAGGAGCCTGTCAGCGGACGATCTGGGTGGGGTCGCCGTTGCGGAAATCCCTGGGGGTCCCTTGGAGAGTGGACGGAGGCAACGTGCCGTGACCAGGTGAGACGATGGCCTCATGGACGTCGGCGGCCCTCGCGGTGACGGCTCGTACGGTCCGGGCGCATGACGGCCTTCCGGAGCGACGGCTACGTCCGCCTGCGCGACTACGCGGTGATCGGGGACGGGCGGAGCGCCGCGCTGATCGCGGCCGACGGGTCGGTGGACTGGCTGGGCATGCCGGACCTCGACTCCCCCTCGGTGTTCGCCGCCGTCCTGGACCCCGTCCGGGGCGGCCGCTTCCTGCTGGAGCCGGAGGAACCCTTCACCGTCGCGCGCCGGTACCTGCCGGGCACGAACGTGCTGGAGACGACGTTCATCACGGGCCGCGGCAGTGTGCGGGTCACCGACTCGCTGACCCTGGAGAGCCGCGGGACGCTGGGGCCGATGCGGGAGCTGCAACGGCGTCTCGACGGCGTGGCCGGGACCGTTCCGTTGCGCTGGAGCGTCCAGCCGAGGTTCGGTTACGGCGCCCGCCGTCCACGGATCACGAGGCGTGCCGGCGTGCCGGTGGTGGTCGCCGGCGGGGACGCGCTCGCGGTCTGCGCCTGGGACGCGGGTGAGCCGGAGTGCGCCGACGGCGCGATCAGCGGCCGTCTCGAACTGAGCCAGGGGCGGCAGGCCCTGCTGACGGTGCCGTTCGCGCATCAGGAACCGCTCGTCCTGCCGACCCGGTCCGAATGCGATGCCCGCATGGAGCACACCGTCGCGGCCTGGATCGGCTGGTCGCGGGAGCGCTCGTACGAGGGCATGTGGCGGGACGCCGTGCTGCGCAGCGCGCTGGTGCTCAAGCTCTTGATCTTCGCGCCTTCGGGGGCGATCGCGGCCGCGGTGACGTCCTCGCTGCCGGAGGACCTCGGAGGCGAGCGCAACTGGGATTACCGCTTCTCCTGGGTCCGCGACTCGGTGTTCACCCTCGACGCGCTCCTGCGGCTGGGATGCTCCGCCGAGGCCCACGCCTACTTCTGGTGGCTCATGCACGCCACGCAGCTCACGCACCCGCGGCTGCGGGTGCTCTACCGGCTGGACGGCGGCGGCGACGCCCCCGAGCGGACGCTCCCCCTGGAGGGTTATCGCGGTTCCAGGCCGGTGCGGACCGGCAACGCGGCGGGCGCGCAGGTCCAGCTGGACACCTACGGTGAGCTGCTTCAGACCGGCTGGCTGTACGCCGGCGCCGCCGGACGGCTGGACGCGGACCTCGCCCGGCGCCTGGCCGAGCTGGCCGACTTCGTCTGCGCCGCCTGGCAGCGACCGGACTCGGGGATCTGGGAGGTGCGCAGCGCGCCCCTGCACTTCACGCACTCGAAGATGATGTGCTGGGTCGCGCTCGACCGGGCCATCGACCTGTGCGAGCGCGGGCTGATCCGAGGCCGTGGTTCGGCCCGCTGGCGGCTCGTCCGCGACCAGGTGCGCGACTTCGTCGAGACGCGCTGCTTCTCCTCCCGTCTCCGCTGCTACACCCGTTCCGCCGGCAGCTCGGATCTGGACGCCGCCGTGCTGCTCGGTCTCCTGCACGGCTATGCGCGTCCGGGCGATCCCCGCATGCGCGCCACGGTCGACGCCGTGGGGCGGGAGTTGCGCCACGGCCCGTTCGTCGACAGGTATTCGGGCGAGGACGGGCTGGGCGGCACGGAAGGCGCCTTCCTGGCGTGTTCCTTCTGGCTGGCCGAGTGCCTCGCCCGCACCGGGCGCCTGGACCAGGCCGTCGCGTTGATGGACGACCTGATCGGGCTGGCCAACGATGTCGGCCTGTACGGCGAGGAGATCGATGCGGACACCGGCGCCTTCCTGGGGAACCTGCCCCAGGGGCTGAGCCACCTGGCGTTGATCAATGCCGCGTGCGCGATCGGGTCGGCCGCCGAGGAGGCGGCCGGGTGAGCCCCTGGGGGACCGCCGCGGGCGCCTTCGTCGGCACCCTGGTGCTGACGACCGTTCTGCGGGCCGCCAGCGAGTTCAGGCTCACCCGCATGGACCTGCCGTTCCTGCTCGGTACCGCCGTGACCGCGAACCGGGCCCGCGCGAAGGCGATCGGCTACCTCATGCATTTCGCCAACGGGGAGGTGTTCGCGTTCGTCTACTACGGCGTCTTTCTCGCCATCGGCCACGCGGGCTGGTGGCTCGGGGCTCTGTTCGGTCTGCTGCACGGCGTGTTCGCGGGCACCGCGCTGGTGAACATCCTGCTGCCGTTGGTCCACCCGCGGATGGGCAGCCCGCTGACCAGTGCCCCCAGGGTGGCCCTCCTGGAACCCCCGGGCTTCCTGATGCTCAACTACGGGCCCAGCACGCCACTGGTGACCGTCCTCGCCCACACGGGCTTCGGAGCCATAGTCGGAGGTTTCACCTCGCTCGCCCACCAGGGATGACCTGGGGGCGACCCTGGTGAAGGCGCCGGTCAGCCGGGTCTCCCTGGAGGGACGAGTTGGCTACCCCGCTTCGGGTGCCGGGCTTGCGGTCGGTGAGCGTCAGAAGCGCTAAGGCACTCGCTGGACGTCTGGCGGCGGTCCATGATGGGTGCGGGCGGTCCGCGAGGCTATGAAGTCGGGGTGTGGTCGTCGGCTTCCTCTCGGGGGACGGGGGCGGGTGGGTGACGATCCTGCGGCGCGAAAGGAGAACATCACGTGGAGGACGAGCGCCCGTATCTTGCGTGGGAGACTCCGACCCGGCTCTCAGATCTGCACCCGCAAGCGGAACCACGAAGGTGCACCGAATGCCGTCGCGCCGGGAATGAGATTTTCTATCCGGCGCACGAGGTGGTCATTGTCAAGCACCGCCACGAAGGCCAGCCGCTGGGGCATCTCACCGTGCACTGCTCCAAGCATCCTCCCGGTGGCGACTGGGAGAGCGACGATCGCCGGGCGGGCCGGGTCAACAGGACCGGCGAGACCTGCCCGCATTGTTTTGTCCAGATGCCGCTGTCAGGCGTCTGCGCAATGTGTCAAGTCCCAGGAGATGCTTGACCCGCATTTGCGACGGCCTGGACAGCGCGAATCGAGTCGCGTTTCGAGCAGTTGCGGATTGTGTCCCAGGCACCCCGGGTGGCCGCGAGAGGCGTCTACTCGCAGACCACTCCGTCATGGTCGCGGTCCTCGTACCAGGCGTATTCGGGGTCGGTGCCGCGCACGTACGGGCCGAGGCCGTGCCGTTTGGCGGCCGTGCACGTCGGATACCGGGGATCGGTCGACGGGGCCCTCGTCGTCTTTCTCGGCTTCGGACGGGGCTTCGCCGTGGTGCGCTTCGGACGGGGTTCGGCGGTGGTGCGCTTCGGGGTCGGCTGCACCGTCCGCCTGCGGGGGCTCTCGGTGCCGCTGATCTTCGGCGCGGCCGGGCCGGTCGTCTCGGCCGCCGGAGTCGCGGTCGTCGAGCTGCTCGCCGCCGCAGGGGTGCCGGGATCGGGACTGGACGCGATGGCGGCGCCCCCGATGCAACCGGCGAGCAGGCAGCCGAGGCCGACCAGGACGACGCCGAACGCGGGCATGCCGTGTCGCTGCCGCGCGGGCGGCCGGTAGGGCTGCGGCGGGGGTGGTGGTGGGTACATGAGCGTCCTGTCCGTCCGGCGGTGCCTTGGCGGAGGACGGCGTCTGTGGGACGCGCGAGACCACGGAGAACGTTGACACCTGACCCGATCCGGCCACCCCCACGCCCGCGGGACGTCAGGCGACCTCGAAGCCGGTGCAGTCGATCAGGACGGCGGTGCCGTTGGAGTGGACGTGGTAGGCGAGGACGACCCACTCCCCCGACGAGAGCGGCCACGTCGCGTGGTGCTTGCTCTTGAAGTCCCTGGGATACTCGAGCGTCCTCTCCCAGCCCCGCTGCGGCAGCGCGAACGGCTTGGAGAGCTGCGACTCGTCCCAGCCGGTGGCGGGCAGGGCGGGGTAGACGGCCGCGGCCAGGTAGTACGGCGGGTCGGGCACGCCGCCGCCCTCCACCCCGAACCTGATCGTGGCGCTGGATCCGCTCACCTTGCCCGTGGGCGGGTCCACCACCAGCCGCATGGGGATCTGTTCGACGACCGGCACGGCCGGATCGCAGGTCTTGGTCTTGGGCGACCAGTAGAGGTCGTCCGGGGCTCCAGCGATCTTGTTGTTCACGACCGACGGCGAGACCCCGGGATTGGGGTCCGTCTTCTGCCCTCCCGCCGATCCGACCGACCCGGTCGGACGGCCACCGGACCGGCCCGCCCCGGTCGCTGACACACCGGTGGACGGCCCACTGGCCGCGCCGGTGCCCCCATCGCCCTGCAACAGCGACCGCGCACCGAACGACATCGCGAGCACCACGGCGACGACTCCCGCGATGGTGAGCAGGACGGCGGCGCGCGGGCGGGTCGCACCATGGTGGCCGCGTGGCAGCAGGCCGGTGGCGACCGCCTCCTCGGCGCTCGCCGGCGGCGCCGGGGCGATCGAGTGCAGGCGCCGGTAGTCCTCCTCGTCGGTGAGCGCCCCGGTGACGCGGCAACGTTCGAGGAGTTCGGCGGCCGTCGGACGCTGCTGCGGGTCCTTGTGGCCGGCGCTCCGCAGCAGCGCCGCCAGCTGCGGGTCGAGGCCGTCCAGCTCCATCTCCTGGTGGATGCTGCGGTAGACGACGGCCTGTGCGTCACCTCCGCCGAACGGGGGCCTCCCCGTGCACGCGAACGCGACCGTGGCCGCCAGCGCGAACACGTCCATCGCCCGCCCGGTCTCGCCCCGCAGCACCACCTCGGGCGCCAGATAGCCCGGCGTTCCCGCCATCGCCCCGGTACGCGTGATCGCCGTCTGGTCGTCACCGCGCGCGATGCCGAAGTCGATGAGCTTGGGGCCGTCCTTCGCCAGGATCACGTTCTGCGGTTTCAGGTCACGGTGCTCGATCCCGCGAGCGTGCACGTCGGCGACCGCCTCGGCCAGCGTCGCCAGGAGCCGGAGCCCGGCCCGCGGCGAGAACGCTCCATGGGCGGCGACCGCCTGCGCGAGCGTCGGCCCGGGTATGTACTCGGTCGCCAGCCAGTAGGGCAGCTCGTCTAGCTCCGCCCCTACCAGCGCCGCGGTGTGCGGACTCCGGATCGCCTGCACGGTGGCGACCTCGCGCCGGAACCGCGCCAGCGCCTGCGGACCCTCGAAGTCGTCCCGGACGACCTTGATGGCGATGTGCCGGCCGCCCCTGGTCAATGCCAGGTAGACCTGTCCCATTCCGCCCGCGCCGAGCCGGGCCAGCAACTGGTAGCCGCCCAGCTCAGCTGGATCACCGGCTCGCAACGCCTGCACCCATTCACCCCGCAGACCGGAGAAGCACCGATTCGTGCAGGGAATCATGTCGGACGGTGATCACTTGTGGATCACGATATCTGCGTCATGCCCGAATGGCGGTGGACGAGAAGAGCCGGATACAGGCAATCGACCGGACCGCACCGATCCCGTCGATCAGGCCCGGCACTACCGTGACACCGCCATCAAGAGCGTCGCGAAAGGCGGCGATGACGGTCGAGTGGACCTGCCGGCCGACCCGTTCGTGAAGGGCGGCATGGCCCCCTGCTTCACGCCACGTCCCCGGCGTGGAACACCGCGGTGACCGTGCGGCCCCGGTCGTTGCCGTGCCAGCCCCACGACTCGGCGGTGAGGGAAATGGTCCGCAGGCCCCGGCCCGATTCGTCGGTCACGGCGGCGTCGCGCGCCACGGGTTCCCCCGGCCCGCCCTGGTCGGCGACGGAGACGGCCACCATGTCCCCCACGAACCGGACCTCGACGGTGAACGACCCGCCCTCCTGCCCCGAGCTCGTGTGCCTGAGCGCGTTCACCACGAGCTCGTCCACGGTGAGGACGACGTCGTCCAGGCAGGGGCGATCGGCCAGCAGGCCGGAGACGAACCGGCGGGCCGTGCGGGCCTGTGTGGCGTTGCCGGAGAACGTCCGTCGCCAGCACAGCGCCGCGGGCGCGGTGTGGGCGGGAAGCGTCGAGAGCATGGGCACTCCATGAGCTGAAGTCGTCGGGATGCGGATGGACACCTGCGCGGTGGCCACATGCTCACACGCAGCGACGCCGCGGAGGGGCGAAGTGCGCTGGTCAGAGCGATCCGGGACGTGATTCATGCTTCCCGGCCGCCGAACGTTCGCGAGCCGGACGTTCGGCGGCCGGGACGTTCCTTTTCACCGGCTCGTGTCCGGATCAGGTCATGAGCCGCACACCATGAATGGCGAACGCATAGCGTTATCAATGTCAACGCAAAGTAATTCCTCGTGGTCGTCGCGTGCGCCGACGTATCGCGAGGTTTCCGGGAGGTCGCTGATGGCCAGCCCCTATATTCGACGCCGCCGCCTCGCCGACGAGCTGCGCAGGCTCCGCGAGGCACGCGGCCTCACCACCGACGAGCTGGCCCGGCTCGTCTACCAGTCCCGCACCAAGATCTCCAAGCTGGAGAACGCCCAGATCCGCCCGGACCTCGCCGAGGTCGTCACGCTTCTCGAAGCACTCGACGTCACCGAAAAGCAGTACGAGAGAATCTTCAAGATCGCGCGTACGGCGGCGAGCAAGGGCTGGTGGGACAAGTACGGCAACGCGATGGGGGACCGTCAGCGTCTCTATGCCGACCTGGAGTCAGGCGCCGACGCCATCCGCAGCTACAACCAGACGGGCATCCCCGCCGTCCTGCAGACGCCTGAACTCATCGCGGCCCTGATCGAACGCGACCAGGCGGCAGGCCCCATCACCTACCGCCCCGACCGCATGACCGACGCCCGCATGCGCCGACAGCAACATCTCCTCAGCCCGGACGGCCCTACCTACGACACCGTCCTCGACGAATGCGTGATCTACCGGCTCGGAGTCCCGCGAGAGGTCATGAGTGCCCAGCTCAGGCACATGGCCGAGGCCATCTCAGCAGAGCCGCGCATTTCCCTGCGCGTCCTGCGCTACAACGCCTACCTATCGGGCGTCCTCATGCCCAAGTCCTCCTTTTCGCTTTACGCCTTCCCTGAGAAGGGCGACCCGCCGATGGCCGTGGTTGACACAGTCACCACCGACCTCATACTCACCGACAGACACGAGGTGGCAGGGTATACCGGACACTACGATCTCTTGAGGAAGGTCGCGCTGCCCCCGACGGACAGCCTGGCCTTCCTGGCCCAAGCGGCCGAGCGACTGGACGACGGGACGGAATGACCGCATGAGCGCGAAGTACAACCACTGGCACAAATCACGACACAGCGATCCAAATGGCGACTGTGTAGAGGTGGCCAAGGGTTCCGGCGGAACTATCGGTGTTCGCGACTCCAAGGCTGGGACGCCTGACATCGTCCTTGAACTCAGCCGCACCGAGTGGGCGCATTTGCTCACCCGCCTCCGCAACGTCTGACTTCTCGCTCCTGGGCTGGACCGCCCGGCCTTGAGATCGGCCAAGACCACCGCTACACCGCCCGCCAGGCCGCCGGCCGTCAAAGAACGCCCGCATTGGCGGCGCCGACTCATGATCATGTCCCGCCGGCATCCGGGACAGCGCGCCGCGTACGGCAGGGGCGGGGATACGCGCCGGTGAATCGAGCAGCTCGGCGGCCTCGCGCGCCGCAGGTTCGCGCAGGTCAGGGGCGGGGGTGGTCGCCGCCTCCGATCTGGTCGACGGCGTGGGCCAGGACGCGGGCCAGGACGGTCATGCCGTCGCGGACGCCGCCGGTCGAGCCGGGCAGGTTGACGATCAGGGTGCGGCCCGCGACACCGGCGAGGCCCCGGGACAGGATCGCGGCGGGCACCTTGTCGCGGCCCTCCAGGCGGATGGCCTCGGCGATGCCCGGGATCTCCCATTCGAGGACCTGGCGGGTCATTTCGGGGGTCTCGTCGGTCGGAGTGAGGCCCGTGCCGCCGGACGTGACAACAACGTCGTAGCCCTGGGCGACCGCGTCGCGGAGGACCTCGGCGACCGGGGCGCCGTCGGGGATCACCACCGGGCCGTCCACCTGGCAGCCCAGGTCCTCCAGCATCTCGACCAGGACGGGCCCGGACTTGTCCGCGTAGACGCCCGCCGCGGCGCGGTTGGAGACGGTGACCGCCATCGCCCTGATCACCGGCGCCACACCCCGGTCTTGCCGCCGGTCTTCTCCTCGACCCGGACATCGTTGATCACGGCGGCGGGGTCGACGGCCTTCACCATGTCGATCAGGGCCAGCGCGGCGACGCTGACGGAGGTGAGCGCCTCCATCTCGACGCCGGTGCGGTCGGCGGTGCGGGTGACGGCCGTGATCGCGACACCGTCGTCCCGGATCTCCAGGTCGACCGTGACGCCGTGCAGGGCGATGGGGTGGCAGAGGGGGACGAGGTCCGGGACGCGCTTGGCCCCCATGATCCCGGCGATGCGGGCCACGGAGAGGGCGTCACCCTTGGGGATGTCGCCGGCGCGCAGGAGGGCGACGCAGTCGGGCGAGAGGCGGACGAAACCGGTCGCGGTTGCGGTGCGGGCGGAGACGTCCTTCGCCGACACGTCGACCATGCGGGCGGAGCCCGTGTCGTCCAGGTGGGTGAACTCCGTCACGACGGCAACCTCAGAACGTTGACGTGGGAACCGGCGGGCATGGCCTCGACGTCCTCCGGGAGCTCGATGAGCGCGTTCGCGGACGAGAGGGAGCCGAGCTGGTGCGAGCCCTGGACGTCGGCGGCGGTGACGCTGTAGCCGCGGTCGAATGACAGTCTGCCGCGCAGGTAATGGCGCAGACCGGCAGGGGACTTGATGTCCTCCGCCAGGACGGCGCTCACGGTGGGCAGTGGTTCCGGAGCCAGGCCCTGCATGGCGAGCAGTGCGGGACGCACGAAAACCTGGAACGAGACGTATGCGCTTACGGGGTTCCCAGGGAGGGTGAACACGGGCGTGCCTTCGAGGAGCCCGAACCCTTGGGGCTTGCCCGGACGCATGCGCACCTTGTGGAAGTCGACCGTCCCGGTTCCCGTGAGGACTTCCTTGACCACGTCCCTGGTGCCCATGGAGACGCCGCCGGTGGTGACGATGGCATCGGCCCGGACGAGCTGGTCGTGGAGCATCTCCAGGACCTTGGCGGGCTCGTCCACGACCGTGGCCTGCCGGAAACCCACTCCCCCGGCCTCGGCCACGGCCGCGGTGAGCATGAAGCTGTTGGACTCCCAGATCTGGCCCGGCGCCAGAGTGGAACCGGGCTCGCGCAGCTCGTCGCCTGTGGCGACCACCACGACGCGGGGCTTCGGACGTACCGTCACCCGGGGCCGTCCCACCGCGGCGATCATGCCGAGCTGGGGCGCGTTCAGGCGCGTCCCCGCGTCCGCGACGACCTGGCCGGCCAGGACGTCCTCACCGGCGCGGCGGATGTAGTTGCCCGGCGGGGCGGCGCGGAAGATCTGGACGTTGGCGTTCCCGCCGTCCGTCCACTCGACGGGGATGACCGCGTCGGCACCGGCGGGCAGCGGCGCGCCCGTCATGATCCGCGCGGTCAGGCCGGGCCGGATCGCCGACACGCCGGTGTCGCCCGCGACGATGTCGCCGACGACGGGCAGCGCGACCGGGGCGGCGTCGGTGGCCGCCGCGATGTCGGCCGCGACGACGGCGTAGCCGTCCATCGCGGAGTTGTCGAACGGCGGCAGCGGCACCGGCGCGGAGACGGGCTCGGCGAGCACCGTTCCGTGCGCCTCCAGCAGCGCCAGGTCGAGCGGCGGCAGCACCGTCACCCTGCCGAGGATCTCCGTCAGATGCTCATCGACCGTTCTCATGACCACGTTCCCAGTCTGGCGGGTCGTCACGCGCCGCCCGCGTCCCCCACGCCGTCGTGCTGCCGGACGAACTCGCGCAGCCACGGGATGAACTCCGGCGCCAGGTCAGGACGTTCCGCTGCGAACTGGACGACCGTCCGCAGGTACTCCAGCTTGTTGCCGGTGTCGTAGCGGCGACCGCGGAACTTCACGCCGAAGACGCCCCCGCCCTGGTCCGCGGGCGTGTCGGCGAGGGTGCGCAGCGCGTCGGTCAGCTGGATCTCGCCGCCGCGGCCGGGCGGTGTCTTCTCCAGGACGTCGAACACGGCGGGGTCGCAGACGTACCGGCCGATGATGATCCAGTTGCTCGGCGCCTCCTCGGCGGCGGGCTTCTCGACGAGGTCGGAGATGCGGACGACGTCGTCCTCGTCCGTCGCCTCGATGGCCGCGCACCCGTACGCCGAGACCTGGTCGGGCTCGACCTCCATCAGCGCGACGACGCTGCCGCCGTACTGGTTCCGCACCTCGATCATGCGGCGCAGCAGCTTGTCGCGGGCGTCGATCATGTCGTCGCCGAGCAGGACCGCGAACGGCTCCCGGCCGACGTGCTGGCGGGCGCAGTGCACGGCGTGCCCGAGCCCGCGCGGCTCGCCCTGCCGGACGTAGTGCATGATCGCGAGGTCGCTGGACTCGCGCACCGCCTCCAGCCGCCCGTCGTCACCCTTGGCGCGCAGTGCCTCCTCGAGCTCGTAGGCTCGGTCGAAGTGGTCCTCGATGGACCGCTTGCTGCGGCCGGTGATCATCAGGACGTCGCTGAGGCCGGCGTCGACCGCCTCCTCGACGACGTACTGGATCGCCGGTTTGTCGACGATGGGCAGCATTTCCTTGGGAGTCGCCTTGGTGGCGGGCAAGAATCGGGTACCGAGGCCGGCCGCCGGGACGACCGCCTTGAGCACAGGTGCAATGTCGGCCATGTACCGACCCTAGCCATCCGTGAGGACGACAGCGTGCAGGACATCGTTTCGAAGACCGATCTTCGTGCGGAATTGCTCGGACGACGTGCGGCGATGCCGCCGGAGGCCCGTTCCGCGGCGGCACGCCCGATCCGGGACGCGCTCCTGACCGTCCCGGAGGTGGAGATGGCCGGGACGATCGCGGCGTACGTGTCGATCGGCGACGAGCCGGACACGCGCAGCCTGCTGTTCGCCCTCTGGAAGCGCGGGACGTACGTGCTGGTCCCCCGCCTGCTCCCGGACGGCGATCTGGACTGGGCGTCCTACGAGGGCCCCGACTCGCTCGTGCCGGGGGCGCGCGGCTGCCTGGAGCCGTCCGAGCCGCCGCGCGGGCCGGGCGCCATCGCCGGTGCGGACGTCGTCCTCACCCCGGCGGTCGCCGTCGACCGGACGGGCGTGCGCCTCGGTCGCGGCGGCGGCTCCTACGACCGGGCGCTGGCGCGGGTCGGCCCGGCGATCCTGACGGTCGCGCTGCTGTACGACGGCGAGCTGGTGCAGACCCTGCCGACCGAGCCGCACGACCGGCGCGTCCGCGCCGTCGTGACGCCGTCCAAGGGCCTGGTCCGGCTCGGCTGACCTGCGGCGTCCGGACGGTGGGCGGGCTCGTAAGGTGAGGATGAGACCGCGTGGCCGGGGGGACGCGGGCGGACGAGGGCGCGTCAGGAGGTTCGGGTCGACGGGGCGCCGGGACCCCGGCCGCCGGACCATCCGCCGCTCGCGTGAGGACGCCCTGCCGTCGCCGCACGCGGCGGGTCCGGCGGTCCGGTCGCGGCCGAACCTGATCACGGCGGCGGGCCACGACGCCACCGCGGCGGTTCTGGGACAGGACGTGCAGAACATCATCAACGAGGTAAATGTGCAGGTCACACGGCGGTAGCCTGCGTTCCCGACATGCCGTCACTCAACCGGAAATGCGCGATCGGGTCCTGAATCTGTAGGATCTCTAAACGATCAACTTTGACGACCTCGAAGGGTGGGATGTGCACCTCGACATCTGGCTACTCCTCGGGGCCACGCTCGTACTCTGCGCCATCGTCGCCGTCCGGCTGTCCCACAAGGCGGGGCTCCCGACCCTGCTGGCGTACATGGCCCTCGGCCTGTTCATCGGCGAGTCCGGTCCCCTCCACATCCGCTTCGACGACGCCGAACTGGCCGAGACGCTCGGCCTCGCCGCACTCGTCCTGATCCTCGCCGAGGGCGGCATCACCACCAGCTGGCGGCGGATGCGGCCGTCGGTGCCCGTCGCGATCAGCGTGTCCACCATCGGCACCCTGATCAGCATCGGCATCGTGGCGGTCGCCGCCATGTGGCTCGTCGGGATGGACTGGCGTCCCGCGTTCCTGCTCGGCGCCGTGCTCGCGCCGACCGACGCGGCCGCCGTGTTCTCCGTGCTGCGGCGACTGCCGCTGCCCTCACGGCTGATGGGCCTGCTGGAGGGCGAATCCGGCTTCAACGACGCCCCCGTCGTCATCATCGTGGTCACGCTCAGCGCCCACAGCACCGCGCCCAACCTGGCCGAGCTGCTCGGCGTGATGGTCTACGAACTCGCCGCCGGCGCCGTCATCGGGATCGCGATCGGCTGGCTCGGCGCGCAGGGGCTGCGACGCATCGCGCTGCCCGCCTCCGGCCTCTACCCCATCGCGGTGCTGTCGCTGGCCGTCGCCTCCTACGGCGCCGCCTCCCTGCTGCACGCGAGCGGGTTCCTGGCCGTCTACGTAGGCGCGGTCGTCCTCGGGAACGCCCGGCTCCCGCACCGTCCCGCGACCCGGGGCTTCGCGGAAGGCATCGGCTGGCTCGCCCAGATCGGGCTCTTCGTGATGCTCGGGCTGCTCGCCGACCCCGGCGATCTCCCCGGCCAGATCGTGCCCGCGCTCATCATCGGGTCCGTGCTGCTGCTCGTCGCCCGCCCGGTGTCGGTCGCGCTGTCCACGATCGGGTTCAAGCTGACGTGGGGCGAGAAGATCTTCACGTCCTGGGCGGGGCTGCGGGGCGCGGTGCCGATCGTCCTCGCCACGATCCCGATGGTCGCGGAGGTCCCGAGCGCCGACCGGCTGTTCGCGATCGTGTTCAACATCGTCGTCGTGTTCACCCTGGTGCAGGGCCCCATGCTGCCGCTCGTGTCGCGCTGGTGCCGGCTGCGGAGCGACGAGCAGGCGCGCGAGGTGGACGTGGAGGCGGCGCCCCTGGAGGAACTGCACGCCGACCTGCTGGAGGTCCGGATCCCGGCCGACTCGATGATGAGCGGCGTGGAGATCTTCGAGCTGCGGCTGCCGCCCGGCGCGTCGGTGACCCTGATCGTGCGGGACGGGGCGAGCTTCGTCCCCGAGCCCACCACGCCCTTGCAGGCGGGCGACACGCTCCTGGTCGTGACCACCGACTCCGTGCGCGAGGCCGCCGAGCGGCGGCTGCGCGCGGTCAGCCGCAAGGGACGGCTGGCGGGCTGGTTCGGCGAGACCGGCGCCTGACGTCCCGCGCCCGGCCTCCCGGCCCGGCCGGGTGCTTTCCTGACCGGTCAGGGAACAGGCCGGGGGCGAATCGTGTTCCACACCTGGGTACCATTAGCAGTCGTTCAAAGTGAGTGCCAGTCCGGACTCCGCCGGGCTGAGTCAGCTAGGAGGAACCGTGCCGACGTATCAGTACGTTTGCACCGAGTGCGGCGAGCCTCTGGAGGTCGTGCAGAAGTTCAGCGACGACGCGCTGACCGATTGCCCGGCGTGCAGCGGCAGGCTCCGCAAGGTCTTCTCCGCGGCGGGAATCATCTTCAAGGGGTCGGGCTTCTACCGCACCGACAGCCGCGGCTCCGGCAAGTCGTCCTCGACCGTGGGCTCGTCGTCCAACGGCTCGTCCTCGTCCGAGGGTTCGTCCTCGTCCGAGGGCTCGGCCTCGTCCAGCGGCTCCTCGGGCGGTGACTCCGGCACGTCGTCCTCGTCCTCGTCGGCCGGGTCGACCTCGACGTCCGGCACGTCGTCCTCATCGGAAAAGGTCGCCTGACCTCCTAGGACTCCGCACGCCTCACCCGGCGGACCCGCAGCGGTCCGCCGGGCTTTCGGCGTGTCCGGGGTGCCGACTACATCTCAAGAGGTAGCCGGCGGCCCGTACCTGCCTCGAACGACGTAGCGGCGTTCCCTTCTCGCGCCCGACGCGCGGCGCGCGCATCCCGGCGACGATTGAGGGGATGGGAGCCGGGGGCTCCGCCTCCCGTCCACCAGATTCGCGATATTACTTGACATGTCTCGGCCAGCGAGAGATCCTGAGCCAACGCGACATATCTTGATTGCGCCGATCGACACCGTCTTCGGGAGAGGGACATGACCGCACCAAGCCCGGCACCGCCCAGATCGCCGGCCCACCGCGTGGCCGGCCTGATCGCCGGACGGCACACCAAATGGGCCGTCCTGACCCTGTGGATCGTGCTGCTGGCGGCCCTCGGCCCGCTCGCCGGGAAGCTCGGCGACGTCGAGGAGAACGACGCGGCGGCATGGCTGCCCGCCGGCGCGGAGTCGACCCAGGTCGTCCAGCTGGAGGAGCGGTTCCGCAAGGACGAGACGATGCTCGCCGTCATCGTCTACGAGCGCTCCGGCGGCATCACCGCGGCCGACCGCGCCAAGGCCCAGGCGGACGTGGCCGGGCTGCAGAAGCTCCCCGGAGCCCAGCAGGTGCAGGGACCGTTCCCGTCCAAGGACGGCAAGGCCCTGCAGACCCTCGTCCCCCTCACCGACGTGGACATCACCAAGGCCATCGACGACGCGCGCGACATCGCCAAGCGCGGGCCCCCAGGACTGAACGCGCACGTCACCGGTCCCGCCGGCAGCGGCGCCGACATGTTCACCGTCTTCGAGAGCCTCGACGGGTTCCTGCTGATGGCCGCGGGCCTCGTCGTCATCGTGCTGCTGCTCTTCATCTACCGCAGCCCCGTCCTCTGGTTCGTCCCGGTGCTCAGCGCCGTCTTCGCCCTGGGCCTGGCCCAGTCGACGATCTATCTGCTCGCCAAGTACGCGGACCTCACCGTCAACGGGCAGAGCGCGGGCATCCTGACCGTCCTCGTCTTCGGGGTCGCCACCGACTACGCCCTGCTGCTCGTCGCCCGCTACCGGGAGGAACTCCACCGCCACGAGGACCGGCACGAGGCCATGGCCTTCGCGCTGCGCCGCGCGGCGCCCGCCGTCATCGCGTCCGCCGCCACCGTCGCGGTCGGCCTGCTGTGCCTGCTGCTCGCGGACATGAACTCCACCGCGGGACTGGGGCCGGTGGCCGCCGTCGGCGTCCTCCTCGCCCTCGCCGCCATGACCACCCTGCTGCCGGCCCTCCTCGTCATCTTCGGCCGCTGGCTGTTCTGGCCGCTCGTCCCCCGGTACGACGAGAAGTACCTCAAGCCGGAGGCGTACGAGGCCGAGCACAGCGTGTGGAGCCGCGTGGCCGGTCTGGTGGGCAGGCGCCCGCGCGCGATCTGGGCCGTCACCATGCTGGGCCTGATCGTCCTCAGTCTGGGGCTGGGATCGCTCAAGGCCGACGGGCTCTCGGACGCCGGGCAGTTCACCGGAACCCCCGACTCCGTGAGGGGCTCGGAGGTCGTCGCCCGGCACTTCCCCGCGGGATCCGGCGCGCCCGCCGTCGTCATCGGCCAGGCGTCGGCGTCCGGCCGGCTGGCCGAGACCGTGCGCGGGACGCCCGGCGTCGCCGAAGTCGGCCAGCCCGCGACCGTGGACGGCCTGGTCAAGTACGAGGCGGTCCTGAAGGACCCGGCCGACAGCGAGGCCGCCCGCACGACCATCGACCGGCTGCGCAGCGCCGTGCACGCCGTCCCGTCCGCGGACGCGAAGGTCGGCGGGACGACCGCCACCTCGCTGGACATCAAGCGCGCCTCGACCCGCGACAACAAGGTGATCATCCCGATCGTGCTGGGCGTGGTCTTCCTGATCCTCATGGCGCTGCTGCGCGCGGCCGTCGCGCCGCTGCTGATGATCGGCACCGTCGTGCTGTCGTTCCTGGCGTCCCTCGGCGCCTGCGCGATGATCTTCACGCACGGCTTCGGGTTCGAGGGCACCGACGCGGGCTTCCCGCTGCTGGCCTTCATCTTCCTGGTCGCGCTGGGGGTCGACTACAACATCTTCCTGATGCACCGCGTCCGGGAGGAATCGCAGGCGCTCGGCACCCGCCGCGGCATCCAGCGCGGCCTCACCGTCACCGGCGGGGTGATCACCTCGGCCGGGCTGGTGCTGGCCGCCACCTTCGCGGCCATGCTCACGCTGCCGCTGGTGGGGATGGTCGAGCTGGGCTTCGTGGTCGCCTTCGGCGTCCTGCTCGACACGCTCATCGTCCGGTCCCTGCTGCTGCCGGCCCTGTCGCACGACATCGGACGGCGGATCTGGGCGCCGGGACGCCTCGCCAAGGCACCGGCCCCGGAGCCCAAGGTCCTGGAGCCGGTCGGCTGACGGACCACCCCGGTTCCCGAGGCCGGGGCGAGGGGCCCGGCCGCGGCCGGGCCCCTCGGTTATCCACAATTGGCGGACGGTCTGCCGCCGGTGCCCGGCCGGTGGCTAATGTCGGCGCCATGTCCACTACCGGTTCCCAGCCCACCGCCGAGATCGGGGTCATCGGCGGCTCGGGGTTCTACTCGTTCCTCGACGACATCGAAGAGGTCCGGGTCGACACCCCCTACGGCCCGCCGAGCGATCCCATCGCCGTCGGCGAACTGGCCGGCCGCCGCGTCGCGTTCGTCCCCCGGCACGGCCGCGACCACCGCTTCCCCCCGCACCGGATCCCGTACCGGGCCAACATGTGGGCGCTGCGGTCCCTCGGCGTCCGGCAGGTCCTCGCGCCCTCCGCGGTCGGCTCCCTGACGCCCGACTACGGGCCCGGCACGCTCGCCGTGCCCGACCAGCTCGCCGACCGGACGTCCGGGCGCGACCAGACCTACTACGACGACGGCGCCGCGGTCCACGTGTCGTTCTCCGACCCGTACTGCCCCACGGGCCGCCGCACCGCCGTCGACGCCGCCCGCGCCGCGGACTGGCCCCCGGTCGACCGCGGCACCCTCGTCGTCATCGAGGGCCCGCGCTTCTCCACCCGCGCCGAGTCCCAGTGGTTCGCCTCCCAGGGCTGGACGCTGATCGGGATGACCGGGCACCCCGAAGCCGTCCTCGCCCGCGAACTGGCCCTCTGCTACACCAACCTCTGCCTCGTCACCGACCTCGACGCGGGCATCGAAGAGGGCGAGGGCGTCACCATGCAGGAGGTGCTCCGCGTCTTCGGCGAGAACACCGGCCGCCTCCGCACCCTCGTCGCCGACGTGGTCAAGGCGCTGCCCGCCGAACGCACCTGCCCCTGCGCGAGCGCCCTGGACGGCATGAAACTCCCCCTGGAGCTGCCGTGACCGCACGGTCGACCCGCCTGCGGCGGCCCCTGGCGTCCCTGTTCGCCGCGGCCGCCGCCGGCCTCGCCCTGCTGGCGCTGCGCCCGTCCCCGCCGGCGTCCGCCCGCGTCCTCGCCGCCGCCCACGACCTCCCGGCCGGCAAGACCCTGACCTCGTCCGACCTGCGCCCGGTCGACGTCCCGCCCTCCGCCGTCCCGTCCGGCGCCTTGCACGGCTCCGCCGTGGGCCGCGTCATCGCCGGGCCGATGCGCGAGGGCGAACCCCTGACCGACGCACGCGTGCTTGGCGATGCCCTCCTGCGGGGCTACGCGCCCGGCACGGTGGCCACCCCGATCCGCATAGCCGACCCGGCCGCCGTCCGCCTGCTGCACCCCGGCGACCGCATAGACGTCCTCTCCGGCCCCACCGACGACCGCTCCCCCTTCCCACCGACCGGACAGGCAAGCACGACTCACGTTTCCACCCGCACCGCCGAACGCCCCACCCCGCGCCTCCCCAAGACCGCCCGAACACATCGTGATGACCTCCAGCGCACTGCGTCACGGACGGCCGCCTTCCGGATTCGGGATGCACCGGCATGGGCCGACGCCCGCGTCGTGGTCACGGGAGTCCCGGTCGTGGCGGTCCCGCCGGCGGAACAAGACGACGGTCAGCAAGGAGCCCTGGTCGTCCTCGCAACCGACAGACCCCAAGCCCTGGCCCTGGCGGCCGCCGGCCCCCTCCTCTCCCTGACGATCACCAGCCATTGACCCCCGGACGGGACGAAATCGGCACGCCCACGGATGGCCGAGCCGGCCGTTGGCATCGCAGGGCGGGGTCGGCCGGAGTTGGGCCGGGGACGGGGCGAAAGTTCGCAGGCCAGGGCCTATTCGACCAACTTGGCGAACCAGGGCGGTTTCGTTACCATCCGTAGCCGTCCCGCGCCCCGGTCAGGCCTGGTGCGCCCCCCGACATCCCTGGAGCACTCATGAGCGGATTCAAGAAGTTCCTCTTCCGCGGGAACCTGGTCGACCTCGCGGTCGCGTTCGTCGTCGGAGCCGCGTTCGCGGGTCTGGTGAAGGACTTCGCGAATTCGTTCATCACGCCGCTCATCGCCCTCCTCGGCGGCAAGCCCGACTACACGCGGCTGACCGTCACCATCAACGGCACGGCGTTCCCCTACGGGGTCTTCCTCACGTCGGCGATCGCCTTCGTCATCACGGCGACGATCATCTACTTCCTGGTCGTCCTCCCGACGGCGAAGCTGATCGAGCGGATGGACCGCGGCAAGGAGGCCACCGAGCGCGAATGCCCGCAGTGCCTCAGCGACATCCCGGTGAAGGCCCGCCGCTGCCGCTACTGCACCGCGGAGATCGTCCCCGCCACCGAAACCCCCTACTAGACCCCTGGCGGCTCTCTGCGGGCGCGGATCACTCGTCCTGGGTGCCGAACTCCCAGTGCCAGGGCTCGAACGGGTTGCTGTAGGCCCACGACGGGTGGATCCAGCCGTATCTGCCGGCGTTGGCCTCCATCCAGTTGAACTGGATGGAGCCCGAACTCTGCACCCCGCCGCAGAGGTCGAGGGCCTGGCCCTTGCCGTGGTTGCTCGTCCCGGGGACGGCCGCGAACCCGGGACGCCTCGCGTAGACGGCGTGCTGCTCGGACAGGCTCCGGTACGCGTCCGTCACGCACATGTCGCGGCCGAACCGGCGCTTGTACGCGCCGTTCAGCTTGTAGAAGGAGAGCGCCGCGTCCGCACGGAGCTTGTGGTCGCCCTTCTGCGGCAGCGCGCACAGGTACTTCGCCGGGATCAGCCCGTTGGGGAACTTCTTCGCGTCCGCGGCGAGACTCTTGTCACAGCCCATCTCCAGCCGCTTCTGCCGGCTCACCGCGAGCTTGTCGAGCATCGCGTTGAGCTGTTTCGTCAGCTGCGCCGACTTGTTCTTCAGCCCGTCCACCTCCTGCTGGAGGCGGGTCTGCTCCACCGCGTTGCGCGACTGCAGCTCCTGCGCGGTGGACGCGAGGCGCTGCCGCCTCTCCTGCAGCTCGTCGGCACGGTCCACAAGCGCCTGCTGCGAGCGGGCGAGCAACGTCACGTCCGCGGTCGACCGCAGCGCCTGGCCCGGATCGCCGCCACCGAAGATCGCCATCGAGCCGGCCGCGCCGCTCTGCTGGTAGGACGAGTTCGCCAGCCTGGCCAGCGGCTCCCGGATCCGGTTCAGCTCGGCCTCGGCCCCGGCGAGGTCCTTCAGCGTGCCGCGCAGCTTCACCTGCGAGGCGGCGAGGTCCTTCTGCCGGCCCTTCATCTGACCGGTGGCCTTCTCCAGCTCTTCACGAGCCTTCGACGCCTCGCGGCGCAGCGACTCCAGCGTGTCGGCCCGGCCGCCCGTGGCCGCGTTCGCGACGTGGGATGACAGCGTCGCCATCACCAGGAATACCGCGGTCAGCGCCGCCGACCGGGGGTTCGGCACGGTGGTCTTCCTCCTGATGCCCAGATGCGAAACAGCGGCAGAACGCTACTACAGGTTCTACGATGACCTGTCCGTAACCGGTTCACCGTTCACGGTAACCATGGCGCTCGCACCACCGGCGCATCCACCAGACGTCTTGCCAGCCCGCCGGGCACGGCCGCCGCACCCGAGTCGGCGACGGTGACGGAGTGGGCGCGGTGGTCTTCCGCGGCTTCGTCACCGGAGCGGGCCTCCGCTCGGGTGTCCTCGTCGCGGCCTGCGGCTCCGAGTCGGGCGGCACGTACGTCCCGAACGTCGGCTCGCTCTCCGGCGTGGCCGGCGCGTAGTTCTGCACCCGCGTCCCCGCCGTCTCCGGGCGCTCCCGGGCGGGCTCGTCCCGCATCCCGACCGCGATCACGGACGCCGCCAGCACGGGAACCAGGAAGGCACCGACGATCAACGCGACCCGTCTGCCCCGGGGCGCGCGCTCGTCCATCTCGTCCTCGGCCGCCCTGTCCTTCGGCTGTCCGCGATGCCGTCCCGTCACGGCACCGAAGCGTACCCACACCGGCCCCACCGGGCCTAGAGCCCGCAGGGGCCCATAAGGGGAAGCGTTCAACGCTCCCTTTCCCCTACCCTGTACTTGCCGTCCGCTACGCTCGTGCGCGAGCGACGACATGCCTCCGTAGCTCAGGGGATAGAGCACCGCTCTCCTAAAGCGGGTGTCGCAGGTTCGAATCCTGCCGGGGGCGCACATCAGAACTGTGACGCCACGGCCGGCCTTCGCCCGCCGACTGGCCGCGGGGGCGACTGGTCCGCCTCGGACGTCCGGCGGGCGGAGGTCAGCCCCGGCGGAACAGGCGCGTCCAGGTGTTTCCAGTGGAAGCCTGCTTCTCTTCGCAGTTGCAGCGTTGCGACCGGGGAACTCCGGTGAGCACCTGGTCGACGTGCCTGCCGCAGCCCTGGTAGGTGATGCCTTGGCACTTGCGGCATACGGCCCGCTGACACATGGGTTTCTCCTTCGGATCGGGTGCGACGGCCGGTGGCCCGTACCGCCTGGTGAGTTCTCCTTCCGACAATATACCCCCTGGGGTACCTGCCCGCAGAGGTGCACCTTGATCTGGTAGGCGGCACCAGAGTCCCCCTGGCGCGGCGCGGGTACCGGCAACGGGATCGGCGCCGGGACCCGACCCGCGCCGCCCAGGAGTCCGGCAAGCCGCGGTGCCTCCGGGCCGCACCAGTCCGCCAAGTCCGGGGCCGTCAGACGCTCCCGGCCCGACGCCGCCGCACCGGCGGCGAGCAACTCACCGGCGGACAGCGTCCCGCCGTCGTGTCGCGGCCGGGCAAGCCGCCCCCCGATGCGCCTCCGCCCGGGACGGTCGTCCCAGGCGGAGGCGTCCGCCGCGGCACCGGGCGCGGGTCAGCCGCCGACGGCGGAGTTCTCGGCGGCGGTGACGACGGCCGCCGCGTCCTCCGGCAGGAGGAAGCCGGCGTTCACGGACTGCCGCGCGGCGTCCCGTACCTTGGCCACGTAGTCCGCGTGCGTCGGGTAGAGCCTGCTCAGCACCGGTTCGGCCGTGCGGGGGGAGGACGGGTCGGACGGGTCGCCGTCGTCGTGCCGGTCCCATGGGTCGGCGTCGCCGTTCCACGGGTCGCGGGCGCCGTAGAGGCCGCAGAAGACGCCGCTGCCGGTGGTGTCGCGCATCCCGGTGAGGGTGCGGGTCGGCACCGCGACGTCCGGCAGCCGGATGCCGCCGGCGGCGAGGCCGGTGCGCGGGTCGCGGAAGACCGTGTTCAGCTCCGGCCCGCTCGGCGGCGTCGGCCCGCCCCGCGCCCAGCCGGCCAGCAGGCGCAGCGCGGCGTTCATCGAGTAGTGCCCGGGCCCGTCGTTGAACGGCGCCGATCCGGCGGCGCAGTCGGCCCGCGGCGCGGCGGACCCGACCGACTTCTTCACCGTCGCCTCGCCCATGTCGAACGCCCACTGGTCACCGTGGGAGGTGCCGGCGAGCTCCCAGTGGACGACCCGGTCCGTGTCGGGCTGCCGCGCGAGGAAGGCGCCCGGGACGTCGGTCTCGGTGAGGACCACGAACGTCGGCACCGGCAGATCGGTCCTGATCCGGGACGGGTTCGGCATCGACAGGACGTCGATGAGCTCGCCGCTGATCGGGGACGCGACGGCGCTGTTGCTGTGGATCATGAAGCCGTCGTAGACCTTCGCGACGGGGTGGACGGCGTTGGCGTACGTGGTCATGAAGCCGGCGGACTGCGATTCGCCGTCGGCGAGGAGCGTCCTGGGCTCCAGCCCGCCGAGCGGGTCGGGCCCGTCCGGGGCCCGCAGCGCCTGCCCGGCCTGGGAGAAGATGTCGTAGGAGTAGGCGTCGCCGGGGTGGATGAGATCGCCGTACCGCGCCGGGTCCCAGCCCTTGAGCCCCTCGACCTCGCCGAGGCCGCCGTTGACCCCGACCGACTGCGCCGAGACGCCGACCCAGGCGTAGCCCTCTCGCAGCAGTTCGTCGCGGGCGAACCAGTAGTCGGGAGAGAGCTCGATCTGACCGCTGACGTTGAGCCATTCGACCACGACGGTGCCGTTGAACCTCGCCGGATCGGCGGGCCGGCGCACCAGGAGCCGGCTCTTGTACGCGGCGCGGCCGGACTCCCGAACGTCCCATCGGCCGTTCGAGCCCCAGATGCCGGACTTGGCGTAGGACGTGGCCGTCCCCGAGATGAAGTACTCGCTCTCGGTGTAGCCGAACGAGCCGAGGTCTTCGGCGGCGGCCAGGAACGGGAAGCCGTGGTCGCCGGCGGGCGGGATGGTGATCATCGGACCGGCGGCGGCGCGGGCGGCCGGCGGCGCGCTCAGCAGGGCGGCGGACAGTGCCGCCGCCAGCGTCGCGGCGACGACTCGCCGTCCGGGACGCCGAAGGGGTGGGCGCATGGGGTGCCTCCGTGGAGCAGGGGTTGGGGATGCACAGTGTCCGCCGACCGCGCCGCACCCGGCATCGCGCGAATCACCGGCGTCCGGCGGCCGGCCGGGTTCCCGGATCTGGGGCGCCGAGGTCACGCAGGACGGCGCGGCGGTCACCGCGTCGAACGAGTCCTGGAACGGGGCGCCGGCTCCCGGCGCCACGACCACGTTCGGTTTCATCGGCACCGGCTCGGCCGAGACCGTGACTCCGGCCTGCGACGGCGACTGACGCCGAGGGGCGGGGCGGCGGGCGCGCTCCCGCCCCGCCCTCGCGGCGCTCTCGCGGTCAGGGACCCGGGCCGTCCAGGGGTCCGGGGAAGGGCAGGCCGAGCAGGCGGAGCAGCGGGGCGGCCTTGACCGCGGTCTCCTCGAACTCGGCGGCCGGGTCCGACAGCGCGGTGACGGCGCCGCCGATGCCGAACTCGACGCGTCCGCCGGACGCCACGGCGGTGCGGATCACGATGCTGAAGTCGGCCGCCCCGGACAGCGAGAAGTAGCCGACGGCCCCCGAGTACACGCCGCGCGGCCCCTCCTCCAGGCGGTCGATGATCCGCATGGTGCGGATCTTCGGGGCGCCCGTCATCGACCCGCCGGGGAACGCCGACCGCACGCACCGCACCGCCGAGACGTCCGGCCGGAGCCTGGCCCGCACCGTGCTGACCAGCTGATGGACGGTCGTGTAGCTCTCCACGTCGAAGATCGGGCCGACGGTGACCGTCCCGGTCTCGGCGACTCCCCCGAGGTCGTGCCGGACGAGGTCGACGATCATGAGGTTCTCGGCGCGGTCCTTCGCGCTGCGCTCCAGTTCGGCGCGCAGCCGCCGGTCCTCGGCCGGGTCGGGCGACCGCGGCCGGGTGCCCTTGATCGGCTTGGACTCGGCCGCCCCGTCCGCCGACACGCGCAGGAAGCGCTCGGGTGAGGAGCTGAGCACCGCCAGTTCGCCGAACCGCAGCAGCGCACCGAAGGGCACCGGGTCGCTCCGCCGCAGGCGGCGGTAGAGGTCCCACGGATCGGCGCGCACGGCGGCCGTCAGCATGTTGGTCAGGCACACCTCGTAGGTCTCCCCGGCGAGGATCTCCCGCCGGCATTCCGCGATCTTGTCGAGGTAGCGCCGGCGCCCGTGCCGGAGCGCGAGCTCCGCCGGCCGGGGCACGGGGGCGGGCTCCGGAGGGGCGGGGAGGTCCGCCAGCCGCGCCTCCGTGGCGTCCAGCCAGGCCAGCGCGCCGCCCTCGGCGCCCGCCGGGCCGAGGGCGAGGAGATGGACGGCGCCCTCCCGGTGGTCGAACGCCACCGCCCGGTCGGCGAAGATCATGGCGGCGTCGGGGTGCGGGGAGCGGTGCGCCCGGGAGCCGCCGGTCTCGGCCTTGAGCTCGTAGCCGAGGTATCCCACCCAGCCGAGCGCGAAGCCGAAGGGCAGGTCCGGGACCTGCGCCGCGTGGGCGCGCACATCGGCGTCGAGCCAGTCGAAGAAGGAGGCGCGGTCCAGCCGCGTCCGCCCGGCCGCCGACTCCACGGTCAGGGCGCCGGAGGACACGTCGAAGGTGACGAAGCGCGCCAGCGGGCCGCCGGCGTCGCCCATGAAGGAGAACCTCCCGCCGTGCTCGCCGGTCCGGCTGCTGTCGAGCCAGAACGCCCGGTCGGACGAGGCGAACAGCGCGCCGAAGACGTCCTCGGCCACCGCCGGCGTTTCCAGCCTGCGCGCGAGCACCGTGAACGGCGTGGCCCGCGCCTCGCGGACGGCCGCCGCGCGGGGCGGCGCCGGCGCGACCGGACCGGCCTGGGCCAGGAAGTTCGCGATGATGCGCCGGCCGTGCTCGGTGCACACCGATTCCGGGTGGAACTGGACGCCCCAGATCGGCCGCAGCTTGTGCCGCACCGCCATCAGCACGCCGTCGGACGTCCACGCCACCGGCTCCAGCACCGGCGGCACCTCGTCCACGGCCAGCGAGTGGTACCGCACCGCCGAGAACGGCGACGGGACGCCGTCGAAGAGGCCGTCCCCCGTGTGCTCGACCCGCGAGAGCAGCCCGTGCCGGACCTCGGGGGCGGGCCGGACGCGCCCGCCGTACAGATGGCAGATCCCCTGGTGCCCGAGGCACACCCCGAGCAGCGGGACCCGGGCGTGCTCGATGACGTCCGCGCAGATCCCGAAGTCGGCGGCGTTCTCCGGCGATCCGGGGCCGGGCGAGATGACGACGCCGTCGAACGGGCGCAGCAGGCCCGGGTTCCACTCCGCCTCGTCGTTGCGGAGCACGACGGGCTCGGCGCCCGCCTCCGCCACGTACTGGACGAGGTTGTGAGTGAAGGAGTCGTAGTTGTCGATGATCAGGATTCGCACGGGCGCTCGCTGGAAGTCGACGGTCCCGGTCCCGCCGGCTCGCAGTCCGGTGTGGCCGGGATATGACGAAACGTTACCTCGGCCGTGCGGTGCCCGGCACGCGGGCGTATGGATGACGTCAAGATCGCAGGGCCCGGCGGCGGAAACGCCCTCCGGGCTGGGAGAATGGGAGATATGGCCAGAGGGCGCCTCCGCGTCTACCTGGGGGCCGCCCCCGGCGTGGGAAAGACGTACGCGATGCTGTCGGAGGCGCGGCGGCGGCGCGAGCGCGGCACCGACGTCGTCGTCGGGTACGTGGAGACGCACGACCGGCCGCGCACCGAGGCGCTGCTGGACGGTCTGGAGATCGTCCCGCGCAAGACCCTGACGTACCGGGGCACCGCGTTCACCGAACTCGACGTGGCCGCGGTGATCGAGCGGGCGCCCGCGGTCGTCCTGGTCGACGAGCTGGCGCACACGAACGTGCCCGGCGGCGGCCACGCCAAGCGCTGGCAGGACGTCGAGGACATCCGGGACGCCGGCATCGACGTCATCTCGACGGTGAACGTCCAGCATCTGGAGTCGGTCAACGACGTCGTCGAGCAGATCACCGGGGTGGCGCAGCGGGAGACCGTCCCGGACGAGGTGGTCCGCCGCGCCGACCAGGTGGAGCTGGTCGACATGGCCCCGGAGGCGCTGCGGCGGCGGATGGCGCACGGCAACGTCTACCGGCCGGAGAAGGTGGACGCCGCGCTGTCCAACTACTTCCGGGTCGGCAACCTGACGGCGCTGCGGGAGCTGGCGCTGCTGTGGCTGGCCGGGAAGGTGGACGACCAGCTCGACCGGTACCGCGCCGACCACGGCATCGGCGGGACGTGGGAGGCGCGCGAGCGGATCGTCGTCGCGCTCACGGGCGGCCCGGAGGGCGACGCGCTGCTGCGCCGCGCCACCCGCATCGCGGCCCGCTCGAAGGGCGCGGACCTGCTGGCCGTGCACGTCGCGCGCAGCGACGGCCTGGCGGGCGCGCGGCCCGGGGATCTCGCGCGGCAGCGGCAGACCGTGGAGGAGCTCGGCGGCACCTACCACCAGGTCGTCGGCGACGACGTGCCGCGCGCGCTGCTGGACTTCGCGCGCGGGGCCAACGCGACGCAACTGGTGCTCGGGGTGTCGCGGCGGGGCAGGTTCGCGCAGCTGCTGCGGCCGGGCATCGGGGTGACGACGACGGCGCGCTCCGGCTCGATCGACGTGCACATGGTCACCCACGACCACGCGCGGCGGGGGGTGGGGCGTCCGGGCCGGGAGCAGGGACTGCCGGTGAGCCGGCGGCTCGGCGGGTTCCTGCTGGCCCTGGCCGGGCTGCCGCTGCTCACGGCCGTGCTGCTGGCGGCGCGTCCGGCGCTCTCGCTGCCCTCCGACATCCTGTTCTTCCTCGCGGCGGTCGTCGCGACCGCGCTGGTCGGCGGGATGCGGCCGGCGCTGTTCACGGCGGTCGCCGGGTTCCTGCTGCTCAACTGGTACTTCACCCCGCCCGTGCACCGGTTCACCGTCGCCGCGCGCGAGAACCTCCTCGCGCTGGCGGTGTTCGTGCTGGTCGGGACCGGGGTGAGCGTCGTGGTGGACCGCGCCGCGCGCCGCTCCCGGGACTCGGCGCGGCTGGGCGCGGAGGCGGAGGTCCTGTCGACGCTGGCGGGCGACGTCCTGCGCGGCGAGCACGCCCTGGACGCGGTCCTCGGGCGGCTGCGCGAGACGTTCGGGCTCACCTCGGTCACGCTGCTGGAACGTCCGGCGGACACCGGGGACTGGCGGATCGTCGCGACCGTCGGCGGCCGTCCCTGCGCCGCGCCCGGCGACGGCGACGCCGACATCCCGGTCGGCGATGATCTGACCCTCGCGGTCCGGGGCCGCGAGGGCCGCCCGATGCCCGCCGGGGACCGGCGCGTCCTGGAGGCGTTCGCGCGGCAGGCGGCGGGCGCGCTGCGGCAGCAGCGGCTGCGGGCGGAGGCGGAGCGGGCCCGCCCGCTGGAGGCCGCCGACCGGATGCGGACCGCCCTGCTCAACGCGGTCAGCCACGATCTGCGCACACCGCTGGCCTCGGCGAAGGCCGCGGTGGACAGCCTCAGCGGCACGTCCGTCGCCTGGACGGAGGAGGAGCGCGCCGAGCTGCTCGACACGGCGCGGCTCTCCCTGGACCGGCTCGACCGGCTGGTCGCCAACCTGCTCGACATGAGCCGGTTGCAGGCGGGCGTGCTCGGCATGGCCGCCCGTCCGCTGGCCCTGGACGAGGTCGTGCCGCGCGCCCTCGACGATCTCGGCGGCGGCGAGGTGCCGGGAAAGGTGTCGGTGCGGCTCGATCCGGGCCTGCCCGAGGTGTCGGCCGATCCGGCGCTGCTCGAACGGGTCCTGGTCAACGTCATCGCGAACGCGCTGCGGCACGGCCCGCCCGGCGAGCCCGTGCTGATCACCGCGGGCGCGATCCGCGACCGGGTGGAGCTGCGGATCGCCGACCGCGGCCCCGGCATCCCGCCGGACGAGCGGGAGCGGGCGTTCCTGCCGTTCCAGCGGCTCGGCGACCGCGACAACCACACCGGGGTCGGGCTCGGGCTGGCGCTGGCACGCGGGCTGACGGAGGCGATGGGCGGGGAGCTGATCCCCGAGGACACCCCGGGCGGCGGCCTCACGATGATCGTCGCACTGCCCGTGCACCGGAAGGAGAGACCGTGACGCGCGTTCTCGTCGTCGACGACGAACCCCAGATGCTGCGGGCGCTGCGGATCAACCTGCGCGCCCGCGACTACGAGGTGGACGTGGCCGCCGACGGCACCACCGCGCTGCGCCGGGCCGGCGCGTGGCGTCCCGATCTCGTCGTCCTCGACCTGGGCCTGCCCGATCTGGACGGCGTCGAGGTGATCCACGGGCTGCGCGGCTGGACGGAGGTCCCCATCATCGTCCTGTCGGGACGGGCGGGCAGCCGCGACAAGGTCGAGGCGCTGGAGGCGGGCGCCGACGACTACGTCACCAAGCCGTTCGACATCGAGGAACTGGTGGCCCGCATCCGGGCCGTGTCGCGCCGGATCTCGTCCGCCGAGCCGGTCGAGCCCGTGCGGGTGGGCGAGCGCACGGTCGACCTGGCCGCGAAGACGGTGTCGGGCGGCGTGCACCTGACGCCCACCGAATGGCGGCTGCTGGAGGTCCTGCTCCGCAATCCCGGCAAGCTCGTCGCGCAGCAGCAGCTCCTGACGACGGTGTGGGGCCCGGCGTACAAGAGCGAGACGCACTACCTGCGGCAGTACATGGCGCAGCTGCGGCGCAAGCTGGAAAGCGACCCGTCCCATCCCCGGCACCTGCTGACGGAGCCGGGGATGGGCTACCGCTACCAGCCCTAGCGGGCCGGGAACGCGCGGTCGAGGGCGAGGTTGAGCTTCAGCACGTTGACGGCCCGCCCGCCCATGAAGCCGAGCGCCCGCCCGCCGGTGTTCTCCTCGACGAGGCGCGCCACCTGGGCGGGCGAGACGCCGCGCGCCGCCGCGACGCGCCCGGTCTGCAGGGACGCGTAGGCCGGTGAGATGTGCGGGTCGAGGCCGCTGCCGCTCGCGGTGACGGCGTCCGCCGGGACGGCCGGCGCGGCGGGCGCGTCGCCCCGGACCGGGACGACCAGACCCTTGGCGTAGTCCTCGCCGAACCGGGCCGGCTCCACCCGGACGCCCTTGTAGGACGCGATGAACGGCGCCTTCACCACGCCCTGCTGCTCGTTCACGCTGACGACGCGGGTCGGGTGCGGGACGGTGCCGTCCGCGGCGCGGCGGCCGAACACCGCGAGCACCGCGCCGACGCCGCCGGGCGTGCAGAACGGGCGCGCGCCGCTCACGCCGTTGAGATCGCCGACCGCCTTGCTGTGCTCGCAGACCTGCGTGAGCAGGCTCTGCCGGGCGTTCGGGTCCTCCTTGCCCGCGGCGGCGAGCGTCGGGTCGGGCAGGGTGTCGACGACGTCCTCCGGCCCGAGGTTGCTCGCGCCGGAGGCCGCCGGGTCGTAGCCACCGGCGGACGGGCGGCTCTGGAAGTACCGCCTGAGCGGCTCGCCGTCCGGTCCGGTGAACGACTGGCCGATCAGCGCGCTGCCGACCGTCCTGCCGCCGACCGTGATGAGGGAGCCGTCGGCGTTGTCGTGCAGGCCGGGCAGCCGTCCGACGGCGTGGACGGCGAGCGGGTAGGCGACGCCGAGGACCACGGTCAGGACGAGGAGGGCGCGGAGGGCGGCCAGGGGCAGCCGCAGCCGGCTGGGAATTCGCATGTCAGGACATCCCCGGAATGAAGCGGACGAGCAGGTCGATGAGCTTGATGCCGGCGAACGGGGCGACGAGGCCGCCCAGCCCGTAGACACCGAGGTTGCGGGACAGCAGCCGGGACGCTCCGCCCGGCCGGTAGGACACCCCGCGCAGCGCCAGCGGGATCAGCGCGACGATGACGAGGGCGTTGAACACGACCGCGGACAGGATCGCCGACTCCGGGCTGTGCAGCCGCATGACGTTCAGCGCGTCCAGCCCCGGATACAGGCCCGCGAACAGCGCCGGGATGATGGCGAAGTACTTGGCGATGTCGTTGGCGATCGAGAACGTGGTCAGCGCGCCGCGCGTGATGAGCAGCTGCTTGCCGATCTCCACGACCTCGATGAGCTTGGTCGGGTCGGAGTCGAGGTCGACCATGTTGCCCGCCTCCTTGGCGGCGGACGTGCCGGTGTTCATCGCCATCCCGACGTCGGCCTGCGCGAGGGCGGGCGCGTCGTTGGTGCCGTCGCCGGTCATCGCGACCAGCCGGCCGCCGGCCTGCTCCCGCCTGATCAGCGCGAGCTTGTCCTCCGGCCGGGCCTCGGCGAGGAAGTCGTCCACCCCCGCCTCGTCCGCGATCGCCTTGGCGGTCAGCGGGTTGTCGCCGGTGATCATCACGGTGCGGATGCCCATCCGGCGCATCTCGGCGAACCGCTCCCGCATGCCCTCCTTCACCACGTCCTTGAGGTGGACGACGCCGAGGACGCGCGCGGTGCCGCCGCTCCGCTCGCCGACGACGAGCGGTGTGCCGCCGGACGCGGAGACGCCGTCCACGATGACGCCGAGGTCGGGCGGGACGTCGCCGCCGTGCCCGCGCACCCAGTCCGCGACCGCGGCGGCCGCGCCCTTGCGCAGCATCCTGTCCCGGGCGCCGCCGAGGTCGACGCCGCTCATCCGGGTCTGCGCGGAGAACGGCGCCCAGGCGGCCTCCGCCAGCTCGCCGGGCGTGCGTTCGCGCAGGCCGTAGCGCTGCTTGGCGAACACGACGACCGACCGTCCCTCGGGGGTCTCGTCGGCCAGGCTGGACAGCTGCGCCGCGTCCGCCAGCTCGTCCTCGGACGTGCCCGCGACGGGGAGGAACCCGGCCGCCTGCCGGTTGCCGAGCGTGATCGTGCCGGTCTTGTCGAGCAGCAGCGTGTTCACGTCGCCGGCGGCCTCGACCGCGCGCCCGCTCATCGCCAGGACGTTGCGCTGGACGAGCCGGTCCATCCCGGCGATGCCGATCGCGGACAGCAGCGCCCCGATGGTCGTCGGGATGAGGCAGACGAGCAGCGACACCAGCACGATGCCGGTCACGCCGTGGGCGTCGAGGGAGGGGCCGTCGGGGACGCCCGGGTTGACGGCCTTCGCGTAGATCGCCATCGGCTGCAGCGTCGCGACGGCCAGCAGGAAGACGACGGTGAGCGCGGCGAGCAGGATGTTGAGGGCGATCTCGTTCGGCGTCTTCTGCCGGCTCGCGCCCTCCACCAGCGCGATCATCCGGTCGACGAACGACCTGCCGGGCTCCTGGGTGATCCGGACGACGATGCGGTCCGAGAGCACCTTCGTCCCGCCCGTCACCGCGGACCGGTCGCCGCCGGACTCGCGGATCACCGGGGCGGACTCGCCGGTGATCGCCGACTCGTCCACGCTGGCGATGCCCTCGACCACGTCGCCGTCGCCCGGGATGATCTCCCCGGCCTCGACCACCACGTGGTCGCCGCGGCGCAGATCCGGGGCCGGGACCCGCTCCTCCCGGGCGTCCGCGCGGCCCGGCGACCAGCCGGTCAGGCGGCGCGCCACCGCGTCGGTCCTGGCCTTGCGCAGCGCGTCGGCCTGCGCCTTGCCGCGTCCCTCCGCCACCGCCTCCGCCAGGTTCGCGAAGAGCACGGTGAGCCACAGCCAGCCGACGGTCAGCCAGCCGAAGACGGTCGGGTCGAGCGCGGCCAGGACGGTGGTCCACACCGCGCCGATCTCGACGATGAACATGACGGGGTTGCGCCACAGCGTGCGCGGGTCGAGTTTGCGGCACGCATCCGGCAGCGATCGGAGCAGCCTGACGGGGTCGAGCAGCCCCTCGCCGCGGTCCCGCCCGGCCGGGCGGCCGGGCGCCGGGGAGGTCGTCGGTGCGGTCATCGGTGGATCCCTTCGGCGAGCGGGCCGAGTGCGAGGGCGGGCAGGAAGGTGAGCGCGACCAGGACGATCGTCACGCCCACGACCATCCCGACGAACTGCGGGCGGTGGGTGGGCAGCGTCCCGGCCGACTCGGGGACGCGCCCCTGCCGGGCCAGCGACCCGGCCAGCGCGAGCACGAACACGATGGGCAGGAACCGCCCGAACGCCATGCACAGGCCGAGCGCCGTGTCGTAGAAGACGGTGTTGACGGTGAGGCCCGCGAACGCGGACCCGTTGTTGTTGGACGCCGACGTGAACGCGTACAGGACCTCGCTGAAGCCGTGGGCGCCGCCGTTGAGCATTCCGGCGCGCCCGTCGGGCGACGCCATCGCGACCGCCGTCCCGGTCAGCACCAGCATCGGCGTGATGAGGAAGTACATGGCCGCGAACTTGATCTCGCGGGGGCCGATCTTCTTGCCGAGGTACTCCGGCGTCCGGCCGACCATGAGGCCCGCCACGAACACCGTGATCACGGCCAGGATCAGCATCCCGTACAGGCCGGAGCCGACGCCGCCGGGCGCGACCTCGCCCAGCATCATGTTGACCATCGTCATCATTCCGCCGAGGCTCGTGTAGGAGTCGTGGAAGGAGTCGACGGCGCCGGTCGAAGTCAGCGTGGTCGCCCCCGCGAACGTCGCCGAGTTCGCGACGCCGAACCGGGTCTCCACGCCCTCCATGGACGCCCCCGCCGCCGTCGGCACGGTGCCGTGGTGCGCCAGTTGGAAGACGTTGACCAGGGCGACGCTGACGAGCGCGATCGTGGTCATCACGGCGACGATCGCGTAGCCCTGCCGGTTCTGCCCGACGAGGCGGCCGAACGTCCGGCACAGCGCGATCGGGATCAGCAGGATCAGGAAGATCTCCAGCCAGTTCGTCCAGGACGTGGCGTTCTCGAACGGGTGCGCCGAGTTGGCGTTGTAGAAGCCGCCGCCGTTGGTGCCGAGCTCCTTGATGGCCTCCTGGCTCGCCACCGGCCCGCCGGTGATCTTCTGCTGCGCGCCGGCGAGCGTGTCGGCGACATGGCCGCCGGAGAAGTTCTGCACCAGGCCGCCGGCGATCAGGACGATCGCGCCGGCGAACGCGATGGGCAGCAGGATCCGGAGGCAGGTGCGCGTGAGGTCGACCCAGAAGTTGCCCAGGTGACCCGTCTTCGTCCGGGTGAATCCGCGGATCAGCGCGACGGCGACGGACATGCCCACGGCCGCCGAGACGAAGTTCTGCACGGCGAGCCCGCTCATCTGCACCAGGTGGCCCATCGTCGTCTCTCCCGAGTACGACTGCCAGTTGGTGTTGGTGACGAAGCTGACGGCGGTGTTCCACGCCTGGTCCGGTTTCACCGGCGGGAAGCCGAGGCTGAGCAGCAGATGGTTCTGGAGCCTCTGCAGCCCGTACAGGAACAGGACCCCGATCATCGAGAAGGCGAGGACGCTGCGGGCGTAGACGCCCCAGGTCTGCTCGGCGTCGGGATCGGCGCCGACGAGGCGGTAGACGGCGCGTTCCACGCGGCTGTGCGCGGGACGGCTGTAGACGCGATGCATGTAGTCGCCCAACGGGCGGTACACGGCGGCCAAGGCGACCACCAGGGAAACGACGAAGAGGACCGCCGCGAGTGTTGTGCTCATCTAGAAACGCTCCGGGAACAACAATGCCGCGACCAGGAAGATGATCAGCCCCACCGCCAGGACGAGCCCGACGGCGTTATCCGCGGTCATAGCCTTTCCATCGCCTTCACCAGCAGGCCGATCAGCGCGAATACCGCCGCTGTCAGCAGGACGAAGACCAGGTCACCCACGATCGACCACCCTTGTTGAATTCCGCCCCGAGTCAGGCGAATACTTCACGGCAGGCTTCGCGATAAACCGATACCGCTATTTCCGGTACCTGCCGACGAACCTCAACATAGGGAAGTATTCGGGTCGAGGGGCGGCCGGCTACGCGATATTGACACCGGGGGCGGCGATCCTGACGCCGCGCTGACGGCGGACGGCCCCCCTCGTCCCGGCGCGGGTCAGGTCCAGGTGAGGGCAGGCCCGCGTGCTCGCGCAGCGCGCGGGTCAGCTCGGCGTGGGCCTCGTCCACCGGATGCGCTAGGTGAGCGGGCGTATCTCGACCAGCGGGCAGGCGGGCCAGTCGCGGGCGATGGCGAGGGCCTCGTCCAGGTCGGCGACCTCGACCTCGGCGTAGCCGCTGACGACCTCCTTGCCCTCGACGAACATGAGGACGTACTTCATGTGCCCCCTTTCGGCGTCCCGGCGAGGGGACGTTCGGTTGCTGTCACCCCCTAGACGAACGAGCGACGCCCGATCCGACACGGTCAGGGTTCGCGGCCGAGCCGCAGGCGGCGGGCCGCCTGGTCGCCGACCCGCTCGTCGATCTCGGACGTCTGTTCGGCGGACATGGCGTTCATCGTCGCCGCGCGCATACCGTCCCGCAAGGCAGAATCCTCGGGTGGCGAAGAAGTGCTTCTGCGGTGCCGGCCCCCGGTACCGGGATTGTTGCGGCCGGTTGCACCGGGGCGAGACCTCGGCCGGGACGGCCGGGGAGCTGATGCGGTCGCGGTTCAGCGCGTTCGCCGTCGGGGACGAGTCCTACCTGCTGCGGACGTGGCATCCGGCGACGCGTCCCGAGCGGATCGGGTTCGAGGACGGCACGCGCTGGACGCGGCTCGAGATCGTCCGGGAGGAGGACGGCGGCCCGGACGACGACAAGGGCGTCGTGGAGTTCCGCGCCCACTACGTCACGGGCGCGGAGCCGGGGGAACTGCACGAGGTCAGCCGCTTCGTCCGGCGGGACGGCGGCTGGGTCTACGTCCGGGGCAAGATCATCGATTCGTAGCGGGGCGGAGCCGCCGTGCGCAGCGCGCGAGCAGGATCAGCAGCAGGGCGGGGGCGACGAAGACGGCGGCGCGCAGCGTGATGGCGTCGGCCAGCACGCCGAGGGCGAGCGGCGCGACGCCGATCGCGACGCCGGACGCGAGCGCGCAGCGGGCGGCGGCCCGGACGGGCCGCCCCGGCCACGCGCCGAGCGCCTGCCCGAGGATCACCGGGTAGAGCAGCGCCACGCCGAGCCCGGCGACCAGCAGCCCGGCGACGGCGAGCGGGGCGGGCGACGCCCACAGGATCGCGAACCCGGCGACGCCGACGAGCGCGGCCCCCGCGAGCAGCCGGTCGGGCCGTCCCGCGCCGCGCACGACCGGCGCGGACGCGGCCCGCCCGGCCGCCATGCCCAGCACGAAGGCGGCCGACAGCGTGGCCGCGGCGCCCGAGCCGAGCCCCTTCACGTCGCCGAGGAAGTCGGCGGCCCAGAAGACCATGCAGAACTCCACGCCCACCGCGAGGACGAGGTCGAGCCACCGGCTCCAGAAGGCTCGCGGAGCGGGCTCGCTCGCCTCCACGCCGCTCGCCTCCTTGCCGGTCTCCGCCTCGCGGGGCGCGGCCGGGCGGGCGACGAGGAGGAGGACGGCGGCCATGATCAGCGGCGGGACCGCGAACGCCGCGCGCCAGCCGAGGCCGTACGCCAGCGCGGCGCCGATGAGGATCGGGGACAGCACGGACGCCGCGCTGGACACCGCGTTCGCCACCCCGATCTGGATCGTTCCATCACCGGGCTGCGCGGCCGCTCGCAGCGCCGCCGGGACGAGCTGCACCAGCCCCGCGCCGCCGAGCCCGAGGACGAGCGCCCCGAGGCCGGAGCCGAGCCGTCCCCCGCCGAGCGCCATGACGCAGGCGCCGCCCGCCAGCGCCGCGAGGGCCGCGGGCAGCGCGAGGCGGCCGAGCCGCGCTGCCGCCCAGTGCCCGGTGAACCCGATGACCACGAGGCCGAGCGCGAACGCCGACGGGTAGAGGGCGACCTCGCCGCGGGGAAGCCCGCGCTCCGCGCGCAACTCGGGCAGGATCGCGCCGAGCGCGGTCAGCAGGTAGCCGAGGCAGCCGAACGCCGCGTAGAGGCCGAGCGTCCCGGACGTCCGCCGCGGCGTCCCGATCCCGCCCATCGCCACCTCCGGATTATGCTCGTTCCACGAGGATAATCGGAACGAGCCAGGATGTCACCATGCAGCCGACGACCGCGCACTCCGCCCGGGCACTGCGCAGCCAAGGCGCGCTCGCGGTGCTCCGGTACGCCCACGCGCACCCGTCCGCGACCCGCGCGGACGCGTCCCGGGCGCTCGGGCTGAGCAGCGGGTCCGCGACCGAGATCACGAGCCGGCTCAAGGCGGCGCGGCTGATCGGGGAGGACGCCCCGGCCCGCACCGGCGGGCGGGGCCGCCCGTCCCCCGCGCTCACCGCCCACCCGGAGGGCCCGCTGGTGTGCGTGGTCGACATCAGCCACGAGGGCTGGCGGGTGGCGGCCATCGAGCTGGGCGGCGGCGTCCTGACCGAGTCGACGGGCCGCCACACCGGATCGCCGGACGTCGTCGCGCCGCTGGCCGGGCACGTCGCGGCGCTCCAGGCCCGGTACGGCCGGCGGCTGCGCGCGGTGTCCGCCTGCGTGGCGGGGACCGTCAGCGGGACGGAGGTCGTCCAGGCGTCCGGCATGGGGTGGCGCGACGTCTCCCTGGAACCGCTGAAACCGGACGGAATCCCCCTGCTGGTCGGGAACGACGCCTCGCTCGCCGGCCTGGCCGAGGCGCGGCGGGGGGCGGGCGCGGGGTCGCGGGTCGTCCTGCACCTGACCGTGGAGGTCGGCGTCGGCGGCATCCTCGTCGTGGACGGACGCCCAGTCAACGGCGCGACGGGCGCGGGCGGCGAGTTCGGCCACATGCCGTTCGGCGACCCCGCGCTCGACTGCCCGTGCGGCGCGCGCGGCTGCTGGGACCTGGAGGTCGACGGCCGCGCCATGGCCCGCGCCCTGCACCGGCCGCCGCCCCGGGACCCGCGCACGGCGGCCGGGGACGTCATCGCCGCCGCCGCGTCCGACCCCGGGGCCCGCGCGGCCGTGGCGGGCGCGGCACGCGCGCTGGGACGCGGGATGGGCGCCCTCGCCAACGCGCTCGACCCGGACGTCGTCACCCTGTCCGGCCTGGCCGTCGACCTCGCCGCGACCGCGCCCGGCGCGCTGGAGGACGGCTACCGGACGGCCCTGATGCGCTACCGCCGGGCCGCACCGCCGCCCGTCCTGCCGTCGACGCTCGGCCCGCACGGCCCGCTCACCGGAGCCGCCGACACCGCCTTCGACGTCCTCCTCACCGACGAGGGCCTGGACGCCTGGACGCGGGGCTAGGCCCGGCGCCACTCCGGCACGGCGCCGTGCTCCAGCAGGCAGAAGTCGGGGGCGCCCTCCAGGGCCTTCTCCTCACCGCCCGGGGTGTAGGTGACGATCAGCCGGAGCGGGCGCCATGTCGTGTTGTGCGTGGAATGCCAGGCGCCTTTCGGGATGTGGACGGCGTCGCCCTCGCGGATCGGGAACGGCTCCTCGTCGTCCACCATCTGCGTCGCCTCACCGGAGATGACGTAGATGACCTCCTCGGCGGCCGGATGGTTGTGGCGCGCGTGCCCCTTGCCGGGATTGACGATCACCTCGCCCAGCGTGCTGCTCGCGCCGTCGACGCTCGACGGGGTGACGAACCATTTGATGGACCCCCAGTCGAAGGTCATCGTCTTCACGTCAGCGGGATCGACCAGCATTCAGAGCTCCAGATTCTTGAAGGCCGCCACCTGTTCCGTTATCGCCCGCTCCGTCGGCAGCCGCTCGACCGAGGAGGCGCCGAAGAACCCGACGACGCCCTCCGTCCGCGACAGCACGTACGCGGCGTCGCCGGGTTCGGCGATGGGGCCGCCGTGGCACAGGACGAGGACGTCGGACCGCACGGCCGCCGCCGCGTCCCGCATGGCCTGCACCCGTTCGACCGCCTCGTCCAGCGTCAGCGCGGTGCCCGCGCCGATGCTGCCCTTGGTGGTGAGCCCGACGTGCGGGACGAGGACGTCCGCGCCGGCCTCCGCCATCGCCCGCGCCTGGTCCTCGTCGAAGACGTAGGGGGCGGTGACCAGGCCGCGCTCGTGCGCGAGCCGCACCATCTCGACCTCCAGGCCGTACCCCATGCCGGTCTCTTCGATGTTCTGCCGGAAGACCCCGTCGTAGAGCCCGACGGTCGGGAAGTTCTGCACTCCGGCGAACCCCATGGCCTTCAGCTGGTCGAGGAAGACGGGCATCACCCGGAACGGGTCGGTGCCGCACACGCCCGCCAGCACGGGCGTGTCCTGCACGACCGGCAGCACCTCCGACGCCATCTCCACCACGATCTGGTTGGCGTCACCGTAGGGCAGCAGCCCGGCCAGCGAACCGCGGCCCGCCATCCGGTACCGGCCGGAGTTGTAGATGATGATCAGGTCGACGCCGCCGGCCTCCGCGCATTTCGCGGACAGCCCGGTGCCCGCTCCAGCGCCGATGACCGGCTTGCCGTCCGCGACGGCGTTCCGCAGCCGGAACAGGACGGTCTCCCGGTTCACCGCGAGTCCCCCGAGTCCCCCGAGTCCCCCGGGTCCCCCGAGATCATCCGGTGCAGCCGGTCGGCCATCGCGCGGCCGAACGCCGGATCGTTGATGTTCATGTCGAGCCTCTCCGTCTCGGCGGCGCCCTCCATGGCCGCGAAGCACGCCGCGTCCGCCTCCGGATCGTGGAACGGCATCCCCGGCGCGTCCAGGGCCGACACGCCCCCGAGCGGCAAAAACAGCGCGGTCGGCCCGGTGGCGGAACGGAGCTTCGCGGCGATCCGCGCGCCGAGTTCGGCCATCTCGTCCCGGGTCGTCCGCATCAGGGTCACGGTCGGGTTGTGGACGTAGAGGTCGCGCCCCGCGAACCGCTCCGGGACGGTCTCGCGCGGCCCGAAGTTGACCATGTCCAGGGCGCCGGGCGCCACCACCTGCGGGACGCCCCGCCTCCCGGCCGCCGTGAGCCGCTCGGGCCCGGCCGACAGGACGCCGCCGACCAGGTCGTCCGCCAGCTCGGTGGTGGTCAGGTCGAGCACCCCGGCCAGCAGCCCGCTCTCCGCGAGCCCTTCGAGCGCCCGCCCGCCGGCCCCGGTCGCGTGGAAGACGAGCACCTCGTAGCCCAGCTCGTCCAGCCGCTCGCGGGCCGCGTCCACCGCCGGAGTGGTGACCCCGAACATGGACGCCCCGACCAGCGGCCGCTCGTCCGCGCCCGCCTCCCCCTCGGCCTCGGCGTGCGCCCTCGCCATCCCGGCCGCCGCGCCCGCCGCGTTCCCGAGGACGAGCCGCGACACGCGGTTGACGCCCGCGATGTCGACGACGCTGTACATCAGGGTCACGTCCTTGGCGCCCACGTAGGGCGCGACGTCGCCGGACGCCATCGTGGACACGATCAGCTTGGGCAGCCCGATGGGCAGGTCCCGCACGGCCCGGGCCGCGATCGACGAGCCGCCGCTCCCGCCCACGGCGAGCACGGCGTCGACCCGCTCCAGCCCCGCGAGCACGACCGCCGCACCTTCGCCCATCGCGGCGACGGCGGCGCCCCGGTCGCCCGCGTCCCGCAACGCGTCCAGCGAGGCGCCCCCAGCCCGCGCGACGTCCTCGGCGGAGACATCGGCCTCGATCTCGGACGGCCCGACCCCCGCGTCCACGAGCACGACCTCGCACCCGAGCTCCCGCAACCGCTCTCGGAGCCACGCGTACTCCGGCCCCTTGGTATCGAGCGTCCCCACCAGCACCACAGTCGCCATGAACGATCAGTTCCCGCCCCGCCCGCCCGCCAACCGAGACGGCCGCCACCGCACGCGGCCGCCCCGCCGTCTGGCTCCCCATAGCCGCCATCGTCGCCATCGCCACCCGCATCTACGTGGTCAAAACACGCCTCCCGTCCCTCAACCAACCCGCATAGGAGTAAGGAGGAGTGGCACGGCCGGGAATGGGGGCATCTCAACCGACCGCACCACTCCGGCTCTATGGAGACCCGGACACGCTCCGCCTTCTAACCGCCGCGATGGCCTGGCCCAGCCGCTCAGGGCATCGCGCGCCGACGAGCACCCGACCGTCCACCAGGGCCCACCACTCACGCGTGTGATGTCCGAACCACGCCAGGACGCCGTACTTCAGCGCGAGCGCTTGAGCCGAGTCCTTCTGGATCGGCCGCACGTCGATGACAGCCGTGTCCTCCAGCGGCCTCAGGCTCATGACTCCACGTCCCAGGTGAACTCCGCCCACATGGTCTGACCGGACTTGGTGATGTCATGCCCGACCTTGTCGGCGGTCTGCTCGACGATGAACAATCCCCGTCCGTACTCGGACACCGCGTCCACGGCCCCGGCCGGCTGCTGCCACGCTCCTGCCCCGGCGTCCGTGACAGCGATGCGCACCCATCCGGGACGCAACGCCACGGTGACCGAAACCTCTCCGCCTGGGGCCCCGCTGATGGTGTGCCGCAGGGAGTTCGCCGCGAGTTCGGACACGACCAGTTCGGCGTCGGACGTTCGCGGGGAGCCGTCCAGTAGCCCGCGGACGAATGCGCGGATCGCAGGAACCATGGATGGGAGACCCGGGTAGGTCTGGGACCATTCCATGACAGGAGGCACCCCCAAGCGATCAAGCAGTGACGGTAAGTAATGGCCAAGCTGAGTGCTCAGCTCGAGAGTTGAGTACGCAGCTTGTCAAGCTTGAGTCGAGCATTCGCACCCACTTCGCCACCCGGAGTCACAGTGACCGAGCCTGCATATCTACGCATCGCCGACAATCTGCGCCGACAGATAGTCGACGGCCACCTGGCACCGGGCGACCGGGTTCCCTCGCGCCATCAGCTCGCGCGCGAGCACGGCGTCTCAGATCGTGTAGCCGTCGAGGCCGTCAGGCTTCTGGTGTCTGAGGGCTACGTGGAGTCTCGTTCCGGGAGCGGCACATATGTGCGCCAGCGCCCGCGGGTGAAGCGCCTCACGAGGAGCTGGTACCGCGCGCGTGGCCGGGGGACCTCGCCGTTTCGGGCGGATATGGAGGCGCAGGGGCGCGCCGGGACGTGGCGTTCCACCTCGGAGACGGGCACGGCGTCGCCAACGGTGGCCGAGCGGCTCGGCATCGCCGAGGGCGATGCGGTGCTGGAGACGCGGTACACCTTCCTCGCGGACGATCAGCCCGTCATGCTCTCCGCTTCTTGGGAACCGCTGGAGATCACGCGCGGGACGCCGGTGATGCTGCCCGAAGAGGGACCGCACGCCGGTGCCGGCGTGGTCGCGCGGATGCGGGCCATCGGTCAGGTGATCACGTTGGCCACCGAGGTCGTGACGGCGCGGGCCATCCTGGCGGACGAGGCCGAGCGTCTGGACGAGCCGGTGGGGTCCATCGTGATGGTGATCCAGCGCACCTACACCGGGGACCGCGCGGTCGAGACCGCCGACATCGTGGTACCGGTCGACCGCTACGAGCTGGCTTACACCATCCCTGTCGAGTGATCGGTCAGGCGGGGACGGGGGCTTCGGTGATGATGCCGTCCTCCAGGTTCAGGACCCGGTCGGCTTCGGAGAGGAGGGCCTGGTCGTGGGTGGCGACCAGGACGGTCACGCCTTCGCTGGCCACGACCGCGCGCAGCAGGGGCATGATGGCGGCGGCCGTTTCGGAGTCGAGCTGACCTGTGGGCTCGTCGGCCAGGAGCAGGCGCGGGCGGTTCGCCAGGGCGCGGGCTATGGCCACTCGCTGGCGTTGGCCGCCCGAAAGTTCGTAGGGGCGCTGGGCGGCGTGGTCTGCCAGGCCGACCAAGGCGAGCAGGACGCGGACGCGTTCGTCGCGCTCGGCCGGGTTCGTCCTGACCAGGCGTAGCGGGACCTCGATGTTCTCGGCGGCGGAGAGGACCGGGATCAGGCCGTGGGACTGGAAGACGTAGCCGATGTGGTCGCGGCGCAGGGCCAGCAGGTCGTTCTCCGGAAGCGTCCCGACGTTCCTGCCGTCCACGTGGACGGTGCCGCCGTCGGGGGTGTCGAGGCCGCCGATCAGGTTGAGGAGGGTCGTCTTGCCCGAGCCGGACCGGCCCTTGACGGCGACGAGCCGGCCGCCGTCGACGGTGAACGACGCGCCGCGCAGCGCCGGCACCTCGATCTTCCCGGTGCGGTAGGTGCGGGTGAGGCCCTCGACGGCCACCATCGGGTCGGTCATGGGGTCTCCTCCCGGTCGGGCCAGACGCCGACGTGGTCGCTCTCCAGGGCGAGGCGGACGCGGTCCCGCATGTCGAGGGCCTCGGTGAACGCGGCCGGGAGCTGGACGCGGCCGGTGCGGTCGAGGAGCGCGTACTCCTCGGGGGCGCCGCCCCCGCGCCGGACCTCGACGCTGGTGCGGCCGTCCCGGATGCCGATCGTCCGGTCGACGCGCTCGGACACCTGCGCGTCGTGGGTGACGACGACGGTGGTGGTGCCGAGCTCCTCGTTGACGCGGCGGAGCGCGTCGAATACCCCGGTGGCCGTGGCGGTGTCGAGTTCGCCGGTGGGCTCGTCCGCCAGGACGACCTTGGGCTCGTTGGCGACGGCGACGGCGATCGCGATGCGCTGCTGCTGGCCGCCGGACAGTTCCGCCGGACGCCGGTTCGCGCAGTCGCCGACGTCCAGCATGCCGAGCAGTTCGGCGGCGCGGGTGGCGCGGGCGCGGCGGGAGCGGCCCGCGAACCTCATGGGCAGCTCGACGTTCTGCGCGGCGGTCAGGTACGGGAGGAGGTTGCGGGACGTCTGCTGCCAGATGAACCCGACCTGCTCGCGCCGGAACCGGAGCCGCTCCTTGGACGCCATGGTCAGCAGGTCGGAGCCGGCGACCCGGGCGACGCCGGCGGTCGGCACGTCCAGGCCGGACAGGATGTTGAGGAGCGTCGACTTCCCGGAGCCGGACGCGCCCACGAGCGCGACCAGCTCGCCGGGGTCGACGAGCAGGTCGAGGCCCTGCAGCGCGACGACCTCGACCCCGTCGGTCTTGTAGATGCGGACGAGGTTGTCGCACACGATGTGCGCGCCCTCGCCGTAGGCGGGCCCGCGCTCGGCGGCGCGACGCTCCAGTTCGGCGAGGTCGGGTGCGTTGGTCATCAGTCCCCCGTTCTCAGGGCGGTTCCGGGGCGGGTGTCGAAGGCGCGGTCGACGGCGACGGCCGCGGCGGCGGCGAGCAGCAGGGCGCCGAGCAGGCCGAGCAGCGCCGGCCATCCCGGGACGTGCGCGGTCGCCGCGAAGCCGCCCGTGTAGGGGCGCAGGTCGACGACCGGGCCGGTGATGTCGGGCAGCAGGAGGCCGAGCACCCAGCCGGCGCCGACCGCGCAGAGCAGGACGGGCGCGATCTCGACGAGCGCGAGGCCCCGGCTCTGCCGCCGGCTCAGCCCGAGGGCGCGCAGGTGGGCGACGGTGCGGCCGCGGGCGCGGGCGCCGACGACGAGGACGAGCAGCACCGCGAGCAGGCCGAACCCGCCGCCGATGAGCGCGCCGTCCCGGAACGTCTGGTGGACGACGGTCACCATGGGCACATCGGTCATGGATCGGAGCACGTCCTGCCGCATCCGCACGTCGCGTCCGGGTGCGGCGGCGCGCAGGGCCTCGGCGTCCACGTCGCCGTTGACGAACACCTGGGACGGGAAGCCCGTCTCTCCGGCGATCATCTTGTACGGGACGACGACGAACGCGGTGCCCCGGCCCTGCCCGGGGATGTACTCGATCTCCCCGGCCGACCTGACGGTGATCGGCGACATCCCGGGACGGCTCAGGGTCACCGTGCCGCCGCCCACCGTCCGGGCGGCGAGCGGTGACAGCAGGACGCCCGAGCCGGACGGGACGTCCGGCACGCGCGGCGCGAACTTCCGGTAGGCGTCCAGGTCAACGCCGACCACGGTCATCGGGGCCTGGTCCGTGGCCGTCGACACGCCGGTGATGACCCGGAACGGGACGGCGCCGGTCACGCCGGGCAGCGCCCGGATGCGGGCCAGTGCCGCGTCGTCCACCGGCCCCGCCTCGATGCGCGCGTCGGCGCCGATCTCCGACCAGGACGCGCGCACCTGCCCGTCCCGCAGCGCCGTGTCGACGGTGGCGGTGAACCCGGCGACGGTGGCCGCCAGCAGCAGCACGACGAGCGGCAGCGCGCCCACCAGGTTCTGCCGGGACGCGCGGGCGATGCCGAGGAACGCGACCGCGCCGCTGCGCCGCCGCAGGAACGGCCCGGCGGCGCGCAGCAGGTACGGGTAGGCGCGCAGGACGAGCACGCCGAGCGCCGCGCCCAGCAGCACGGGGACGGCGGCGACCAGCGGGTCCGTCCCGGCGGACGCGCCGCGCTCGCGCAGCAGCACGACGCCGATCACCGCGAGCGCGACCAGCAGGACGTCCAGGACGAGCCGCCGCACGAAGGGCCGGGCGGCGACGAGGTCCTCGCGGCGGTCGGTGGCCGAGCCGAGGCCGCCGGCCCGCTCCCGCCACGCCATGGCGGCGGGCACCAGCAGGACGACCCCGACCAGCGCGCCGATCGCGTAGGCGGAGGACGGCTGCGGCGGCCCGGCGTCCAGCAGCCGGCCCGCCGCGTACCCGAGGAGGGCGGCGGGGACGACGGCGAGCGCGGTCAGCCCGCAGGCGGGGACGGCGAGCTGGCGCAGCGACGCGCCGCGCGCCCGCATCGTGCCGAGGACCGGGCGGAGCCGTTCGCCGAGCAGCCCGGCGGCGAGGAGCAGCACCCCGGCGGCGACGGCGGCGAGCCCGCCGAGCGCCAGGCCGAGCACGGACCGGGCGGTGTGCAGCCGTCCGGCGAACTCGGTCAGCCGGTCGTCGAGCGCGGAGACGACGTCGCAGGGGAAGAGCCCGCCGCGCCCCTGCACGGCGGACCGGAACGCGCCGAGGTCGGCGGCCAGGGCGGCGGCGTCCCCGGCGTCGATGTCCGCGCCGCGGATCGGGAAGCGCCAGCTGAAGGTGAACTGCGTGCCGGTCTCGCGGACGACCCGCGAGTACCCGCCCGCGTCCAGCAGCGCGGTGCCCGCGTCGGCCTGGCCCCCGTCGCCGCCGAGCGACACCTTCACCGGGTGCAGCAGGCTGGGGCGGGGCTCCCAGAAGGGGTCGGCGGCGTTCAGCGGCTCGTACAGCCCGGAGATCTCGACCGCGAGGTCCCCGAGGTCCAGCCGGTCACCGACCTTGTAGCCGAGCTGCGCGGCGTACGTCTCGGAGACCATGACGCGGATGTCGCCGCTCGTCTCCGACGGCGGGTTGATCGCCATGCGGCCGGCGACGACCCGGATGCGGTTCCAGGCGCCGAGATCCCAGCCCAGGTACATCAGCCGCGGCGCGTCGAACGTCCCGGGGACGGGCAGCCGCGCCGTCCTGGCGGACGCCTCCGGCTCCCCGGCGACCTTCGCCAGCGAGCGCGGCAGCATCTGCTGCCAGGTGACGCTGTTGGCGCCCATCGCGGCCTGGCTCGGGACGGCCGACCACGCGGCGCTCCCCGCCGCCTTGCCCTCCACGGTGAGGTCGGCGGAGGAGCCGGCGGCGGCGGCAGCGGCGCGGTCGTACCCGGCCTCCGTCCGGGCCGGGACGGCGACGGCGAGCAGCGCCGACAGCAGCGACAGGACGGCCAGCGCGGCGAGCGGCGCCCACTGCGCCCGCGCGAGCCGCATGGCGGAGCCCCTCATCGGTCCTCCCCCGCACGCAGGCCGGCGCCCGGGTCGCCGCGCCGCAGCACGCGGATCACCGGCGGCAGCACGAGGCCCAGCACCGCGGCGACGCCGCCGAGCACGGCCAGCACCAGCGGCCATTGGACGACGAGCTCGGCGGGCGGGTACGGCTGCGCCGCCTGCACGCTGAGCACGATGTGCGGGACGACGAGCCGCGCCACGGCGAGGCCGAGGAACGTCCCGCCGAGGAGGCCGAGCACGACCAGGTACGCCTGCTCGATCGCCAGCATCCCGGCGACCTGCCGGGGATGGACGCCGAGGGCGCGCAGCACCGCGAACTCGCGGGTCCGCTCGCCCGCCGTGACGGCGGCGTTCACCACGAACGCGATGACGGCGAAGGCCAGCGCCGCGCCGAAGCCGAGCACGAGCGCGCCCTGCAGGGCGGCGCCGAGCGGCGCGTCCCGCAGCTCGGCGCGCAGGTCGACGCGGTCGGCGGCGACCTCGCCCCAGGCGGGGTGCCGCGCGAGCGCCCGGACGGCCGGGGCGGTGCGCCCGCCGCGCGCCGACGCCCACCATTCGCCGGGCTCGACGTTCGCGCCGGCGAAGCCGGCGGCGGTGAGCCGGCCCTGGACGAGCGTCGGCAGGTCCACGAGGAGGCCGGGCTCGCCGGGCGGCACGGTCGGCAGCGCGGGGGCGATCCCCACGACCTTGACCGGCTGGTCGCCGTCGACGGTGCTGACGGTGACGGTGCCGCCGACGCCGACCTTGGCGCGTCCGGCCGTCTCCTCGGTGACGACGCCCGGCACGGCGGGCAGGAGGTCGTCGTTGGCCCCCGCGCCGTGGGACGGCGGCGTCCCCGCGCCGAGCATCGCGTGGACGACCATGCCGGTCGCGGTGCCGTTGCCGTAGCCGCGGTTCCCGGAGAGGGTCGGTGACGCGGGGATGTCGAGGTCGACGAGCGCGTCCTTGGTGTCCTCGCCGGCCGGCTCGCGGGAGTCCGGCAGGTCCGGCTGCTCGGCGAACACGTCCCAGCGGGAGCCGGCGGGGAGCGCGGCCTCACCCGTCCCCTCGCCGCGCACGCGGAGCAGCCGGAGATCGAGCCTGCCGGTGAGCACGTTGTCGTCGTAGGCGAAGTGGACGCCCCGCACCGACAGCGGGTAGGACGGCACGCCGTCCGGTCCGGCCAGCTCCGCGGCGTCCAGGGCGAGGGTGTGCGTGCCGCCGCCCGCGTCGAACGCGGGGAGGTCGACGCGGCGGGCCTGCCCGGCCCCGTCCACGACGGTCACGGCGATCCTGTGGTCCGGCCCGCGCGGCGGCGTGTAGCCCACCGGCCGGGCGGGCGCCGGCCCGGCACGGTCGAGCCGCACGTCGAACAGCAGCCGCTCCGGCCGGCCCGGGACGGTCAGCGCCGGGGCTGCGGGACGCGCCTTCGCCAGCTCGTCCAGCCGCAGGTCGTCCCGCAGGCCCGGCTGGACGCGCAGCAGCGGGCCGAGCGCCTTCGCGTCGGCGCCGAGCAGGGTCGCGGGCTCGTTGCCGAGGTCGGCCTCGGTGCGCAGCACGGGCGTCGCGGCCGTGACGCCGGGCAGCGCCGCGAACCGGCCGCCCTGCCCGAGTGGCGCCGGGCCGCCGGACCGGGTGCCGCGGGTGAGCCGCAGGTCGGCGCCGCTCTGGAAGTCGGCCTGGTCGGTCTGCGACCGGCGCCAGGTCGCCATCGTCGTCACCGACAGGACCCCGACGGCCATCGCCATGACCAGCAGCAGGACCGGTCCCGCGTAACGGAGCTGGCGCCGCCCCACCTGCCGGGTGCCGAGGACGGGCACGAGCCCTCGGCCGCGCGTCGCGACCCGTTCGGCGACGCCCGACAGCAGCGGCACCACCCGCAGCAGCAGCACCCCGCCGGCGAGCAGCGCCAGCGCCGGGCCGGACACGATGAACGGGTCGATGCCGGACGTGCCGTCCCCGGCACCGCCCGCGCCGTCCGCCCCGTACCGGGTGAGCTGCCAGATCGCGAGCCCGGCGACGAGCAGCAGGGCCAGGTCGACGCCGGAGCCGCGCAGGCCGCCGCGCCCCTGCCGGCCGATCCCGGCCTGCGCCTCGACGAACGTGCGGTTCGCGCCGCGCAATGTCGGGATGGTCAGCACGACCGCGCAGGCCAGCGCCGTGGCGATCGAGACGGCCCACAGCGGCGCGAGCGGCCCGGCGTCGAGCCGGAGGCCGGCCGCCCGGACCGCCGGGGCGTGCCCGGCGAGGCGCAGCAGCGGGCCGGCGAGCAGCGGACCGAGCACCGCGGCGGGCAGCACGATGAGCAGGCCCTCCGCCAGCCCGAGCCCGGCGAGCTGCCGCATCCCCATGCCGCGGGTGCGCAGCAGCGCGACCTCGCCGCGCCGGTGGTCGGCGAGCAGCCGGGCGACGAGCAGCCACGCCGATCCGGCCAGCAGGATCAGCTGGAGCACCGGGATCAGCATCGTGGACCGCGCCACCAGGACGGCGCCGCTCAGCTGCCCGGTCAGTTCGGGGAGCTTGGTCACGACGGTGAACTGGCTTCCGCCGCCGGCGTCCTGGAGGACGGCGCCGGCGCGCGACACGCGGTCGCCGAGCGCGCCGAGGTCGCCGGCCCCGACGCCGCGCAGGTCGGGCATGACGGTGAAGCGGGCGTCGGCGCCCGTGCCGGTGAACCGGGCGGCGAACACCTCGGGGGGCACCACGAACGGCCCGTACGTCGTGTAGTCGAGCCGTTCGACGCCGGTGGTGATGAGCCGGTCGTCCTGCCAGAAGTAGTGCCGCGGGTCGGGGACGTCGAACAGCCCGACGACCCGGACCTTCACGACGGACTTCTCGTCGACGCGTCCGTGCAGGGTGAGGACGTCGTCCACGCCGGCGTCCATGGCCTTGGCGGCGGCCGCGGGCAGCACCGCCTCCACCTCGCCGGACGTCTCGGCGGGCCAGCGTCCCTCGGTGAGGCGCGCGTGCTTCTCGACGCCGGTGTAGGTCGCGAACGCGGTCAGCTCGGGATGGTCGCTCCTCTCCTGCCCGGGAAGGGTGTAGGAGTCACTGCGCACGCTCATCGAGACGGACAGCGGCGCGTCCCGGTAGATCCGGCCGAGCCCGCGGTCCACCTCGTCCCGCACCTTGGGCAGGCCGTTCCCGGGGACGTGCGTGACGATCGTCGTCCCGACCGAGTCGAACGTCGCGTCGGCGAGGGTGCGGCGCAGGCCCTCGCGCGTCACCGAACCGGTGTAGCCGACGAGCGCCGCGAGGACGGTGGTGGCGAAGAGCGCGGTGAGGCACGCGGCCAGGACCAGCGTCCGATCGCCGGCCAGCCGCCTGAGCACAAGCCCCCGTCGCCCCACAGCCGCTCATGATCAATTGAGAGTGGCACGGACCACAAGGGGCCGCGACCGTTCCGTAACGTTCCGCAATGCTCTCGCAATGTATGACAAATCACCCGGTCACCCGTCCTCGGAACCGGTGCGGCGAAACGCCCGCACCGCCCGCGGCGGCGAAATGGCGGCGGTGCGGGCCGGCGACCGCGAGAATCCGGGGGACGGGGCCGCGCATGCAGACGACCGGATCACGGAGGCACCATGCGCAGAATCATCAACTCGACGTACGTCTCGCTCGACGGCGTCATCGAGAGGCCGCAGAACTGGACGTCGGACTACTTCCAGGACGAGGCCGCCGCCTACGCGCGGGAGCTGCTGTTCTCCTGCGGCGCCCTGCTCATGGGGCGCCGGACGTTCGACGGCTTCTCGCAGGCGTGGCCGGCGATGGAGGAGGCGACCGGCGACTTCGGCGTCCGGATGAACACCCTCCCCCACTACGTCGTGTCCGACTCGCTGAAGAAGCCGGGCTGGGGCGACACCACGGCGATCCCGCGCGCGGACGCCGTCGCCGAGATCACCAGGCTCAAGGAGCAGGACGGCCAGGACATCCTGCAGTACGGCTTCGGCCCCGTGTCGCGGACGCTGGTGCGACACGGCCTCCTGGACGAGCTGCGTCTCTGGATCCACCCCGTGTTCGTCGGGCCGGCCGACCCGGAGGACCTGATCGCCCGCGAAGGGTTCGCGGCGTCGTTCAAGCCCGCCGGCACCCGGGCCTTCGAGACGGGCGTGATCATCGCGACGTACGTCCCGGCCGGGACGTAGGTCAGCGGCGGAGGGCGTCGCGCAGGATCTCCGGCGTGCGGGACGGGGGCTCCGCCTGCACGCCGAGGCGGTTCAGGACGTCCCGGTAGCGGGCGATGTCGGCCGCCCGGTCCGGATAGAGGGCGCCGGTGAGCTGCTCCAGGTAGACGACGTCGGGCAGTTCGGGCTCGGCGAACCGCAGCAGCGTCACCGGGCCGCTCTCGCCCGCGTGGCCTCCGGCGGCGAACGGCAGCACCTGCACGGTGACGTTCGGCCGCTCCGCCATCTCGGCCAGGTGCCCGATCTGCGCGCGCATCGTGTCGGTCCCGCCGACGACGCGGCGCAGGACCGCCTCGTCGAGGACGGCCCACAGCTTCAGCGGCTCGGGGCGCTCGAACACGCGGCGGCGCTCCAGCCGCAGCTCGACCCGGCGGTCGATCTCCTCCTTGGACGCCTCCGGGAAGCGGGCGCCGATGAGGGCGCGGGCGTACTCCGGGGTCTGGAGCAGCTCCGGGACGTCCTGGACCTCGTACAGGCGGACGATCTCCGCGCCCTGCTCCAGCCCGAGGTAGGGCTCGAACCAGCCGGGCACCACGTCGCCGTACGCCTGCCACCAGCCCGGGGCGCCGGCGTGCTCGGCCAGGTCCAGCAGCGTCTCGCGGACGGCGGGGTCGGCCACCCCGTACAGGGTGAGGAGGTCGGCGAGGTCGCGCTCCTTGAAGCCGACGCGGCCCAGCTCCATGCGGCTGATCTTGGAGTGCGAGCCGCGGATCTCGTAGCCGGCGGCCTCGGTGGAGATCCCGGCGGCCTCGCGGAAGCGGCGCAGCTGCGCGCCGACCACCATCCGCAGCACGGTCGGCCCGGCGGCCCGCGGGTCCGTGGCGACGCGGACCGGGTCGTCGGCCACGGAACTCCTCCTCGGCATGCAGGAAAACTACCTACGGGAAGAAGTTACTCGACCGCGAGCACCTTGCCCACCTGCCCCGAACCTCCCGGTTTGTCACAGTCTCTGCAACGCCCGTGCCGCTTCTCGCCCACTGGGCGCTGACCTGGCACGATCCAGTTCCAAAGAAAAAACCGAAAAACCCGGGGACGGGATGTCGATCCGCTCCCCCCTTGTTCGACGCGTCAGCGAAGGCCGGGGATGACCCGGAAGACGGAAAATGAGGAGGCACCCATGCGGTTCCTGATGATGACGACGGACACCGGCTCCGACGGCGGCCAGCCGGACGAGAAGCTCCAGCAGGAGATGGGCAAGTTCATCGAGGAGACGGCCAAGGCCGGCATCCTCCTCGCGACCGGCGGGCTGGAGCCCTACGGCACCCGGATCACCTCGACCGGCGGCAAGATCACCGTGACGGACGGCCCGTTCACCGAGGCCAAGGAGGGCGTCGTCGGCTTCGCGCTCATCGAGGTCCGCACCCGCGAGGAGGCGATCGAGATGTCCAAGCGGTTCTACTCGATCGTCGGCGACGGCGAGGGCGTCATCAAGCAGGTGTTCGGCCCGGACGACCCCTTCCCCGGGCAGTGAACCCGCACTGACCCGGGCTGACCCGGGCTGAGCTCGGGGGTGAGCTTGCGCGGCGGCCGGTGCTGGTGCTCTCATCGGCAGCGTGACGGCTTCGAACGGGTCCGGTGTGCACGCGAGCATCGACGCGGTGTGGCGGCTGGAGGCCGCCCGCATCATCGCCGGGCTCGCCCGCATGGTGCACGACATCGGGCTCGCCGAGGAACTCGCGCAGGACGCGCTGGTCGCCGCGCTCGAACAGTGGCCTGAGTCAGGCGTCCCGGACAACCCGGGCGCCTGGCTCATGGCCGTCGGGAAGCGCCGCGCCATCGACCGGATCCGCCGGCGGCAGCGCCTGGAGCACAAGCTCGAAGAGATCGGCCGCGACCTGGAGAGCCAGGCTCCACCGGAGTTGGACGTCCCGGACGACGAGCACATCGAGGACGACGTCCTGCGGCTGATCTTCACGGCGTGCCATCCGGTGCTGCCGGTGCACGCGCGGGTCGCGCTGACGCTGCGGATGCTCGGCGGCCTCACCACCGACGAGATCGCGCACGCGTTCCTCGTCTCCGAGCCGACCGTGGCGCAGCGGATCGTCCGGGCGAAGCGGACGCTGTCGGAGGCGGGCGTCCCCTTCGAGGTCCCCGAGGGGCCGGACCGCGCGGCGCGGCTGTCGTCCGTCCTGGAGGTCATCTACCTGATCTTCAACGAGGGGTACGCGGCCAGCGCCGGCGACGCCTGGGTGCGGACGGACCTGTGCCAGGAGGCGCTCCGCCTCGGCCGCATCCTCGCCGGACTCGCGCCGGGCGAGCCTGAGGTGCACGGGCTCGCCGCGCTGATGGAGATCCAGGCGTCCCGGACACGCGCGCGCACCGGGCCGTCCGGCGAGCCCATCCCGCTCCTGGAGCAGGACCGCGGCCGCTGGGACCGGCTCCTCATCCACCGCGGCTACGCCGCCCTGCTGCGCGCGAAGGACCTCGGCGAGCCGCCCGGACCGTACGTCCTGCAGGCCGCGATCGCCGCGTCCCACGCGCAGGCCCCCACCGCCGAGGACACCGACTGGGCGCAGATCGCGTCCCTCTACGAGATCCTCGCGACCGTGGCCCCGTCGCCCGTCGTGGAACTGAACCGCGCGGTGGCGGTCGGCATGGCGCACGGCCCCGAGAAGGGCCTCGACATCGCCGACGCGCTGGTGGACGAGGCGTCCCTGCGCGGCTACCACCTGCTGCCGAGCGTCCGCGGCGACCTGCTCGAACGCCTCGGCCGGTGGGACGAGGCCCGGACGCAGTTCGAGCGCGCCGCGGAACTGACCCGCAACGCGCCCGAACGCAAGGCCCTCCTCGACCGCGCCGCCTCCGTGGGAGGCCGCGCGCAGTAGCCGGTGCCCATTAGCCGGCGCTCCGGAGTCTCCGTCATCTCCGAAACTGTGCTTGGCTGCTTAGGCGGATCGAGGCCGGGAGGAAGATCGGTGATCGCTCATTCGGACGTCCAGGCGGCGGCACGGCGCATCGCGGGGCACGTGCGGCGCACGCCGCTCATCGAGGTCGAGCCGGGCCCGGCGGGGCGGATGTGGCTGAAGCTCGAACTGGCCCAGCACACCGGGTCGTTCAAGGCGCGGGGCGCGTTCAACCACATCCTCGCCGCGCGGGACGAAGGGCGGCTGCCGGACACCGGCGTCGTCGCCGCGTCCGGCGGCAACGCGGGACTCGCGTTCGCCTACGCCGCCGCGGAGGCGGGCGTGCCCGCCGAGGTGTTCGTCCCGGAGACGGCGCCCGCCGTGAAGGTCGCGCGGCTGCGCGCCCTCGGCGCCGCCGTCGTCCAGGTCGGGACGCGCTACGCCGAGGCGCAGGACGCCGCCGTCAAGCGCGCCGCCGACACCGGGGCGCTGCTCTGCCACGCCTACGACCTGCCCGAGGTCTGCGCCGGTCAAGGCACCCTGGGCCTGGAGATCCTGGAGCAGACCGGCGGCGAGGTCGACACCGTCCTGATCGCGGTCGGCGGCGGCGGGCTGATGGCGGGCGTCGCCGCCGCCCTCGAAGGGCGGGCTCGGGTCGTCGGCGTGGAACCCGAGACCATCCCGACCCTGGAGCGGGCCCTGCACGCCGGACGCCCCGTCGACGTGGACGTCTGCGGCGTCGCGGCCGACTCCCTCGGCGCCACCCGGCTCGGCGAGATCGCCTTCTCGGTCGCGTCCCGGACCGGGGTGCGGCCCCTCCTCGTCACCGACGAGGCGATCATCGAAGCGCGGCGGCACCTGTGGGACGAGTACCGCCTGGTCGTCGAGCACGGCACCGCCGCCGCCCTCGCCGCCCTCCGCACCGGCGCCCACCGCCCCGCCCCGGACGAGCGCGTCCTGGTCGTGCTGTGCGGCGCCAACACCGACCCGTCCGACCTGGTCTGACCTCCCTTCTGGACCCTTGGCGGCGCGGGAGGCCGGGTCCGCCGACGGCGTCGAGCATCCCGCGTGCGCACGGTGACCTGCTCGCCGAGCCGCCCCGGCAAGAGGCCGGGCAGGAAGGCGCCGACCGGTGCGTCGAGACTGACGCGGCCGTCCTCCACCTGCTGAAGGGGTCGCGCCGGAGGGGTCAGCCGAGCAGGTCGGCGAGGGTCTCGCGCCGGGACGGATGGCGCAGCTTGTGCATGCCCTTGGACTCGATCTGCCGGATGCGCTCGCGCGTCACCCCGTAGACCTTGCCGACCTCTTCGAGGGTCTTCGGCTCGCCGCCGGACAGCCCGAACCGCATCGAGATCACGCCCGCCTCGCGCTCGGTGAGCGTCTCCAGGACGGCGTCGAGCCGCCCGCGCAGCATGGAGGACGCGACGACGTCGGCGGGGTCGCCGCCCTCCGGGTCCTCGATGACGTCGCCGAGCTCGCCGTCGCCGTCCTCGCCGAGCGGGGTGTGCAGGGACAGCGGCTCGCGGGCCTGCCGCCGCAGCCACTCCACCTTCTCGGGGGTGACGTCCAGCTCGACGGCCAGTTCCCGCGAGGTCGGCTCGCGGCCGAGGTCCTGCATCATCCGCCGCCGGGCGCGCGTCATCCGGTTGAGCACCTCGACGACGTGCACGGGGATGCGGATGGTGCGGCTCTGGTCGGCCAGCGCGCGGCTGATCGCCTGCTTGATCCACCAGACGGCGTAGGTGGAGAACTTCAGGCCCCGCCGGTACTCGAACTTCTCCACGGCGCGGATCAGCCCGAGGTTGCCCTCCTGGACGAGGTCGTTCAGCGGGAGGCCGTGGCCCATGTAGCGCTTGGCGAGCGACACGACGAGGCGCAGGTTGGCCTCGACCATGTGCTGCTTCGCGCGCGCGCCGTCGGCGGCGATCCATTCCAGGTCTTCCTTGTCCTGGAGGCTGAGGTCGTCGCCGAGGGTCTCGAGGCGTTCGCGGGCGAACAGGCCGGCCTCGATGCGCTTGGCCAGGTCGACCTCCTGCTCGGCCGTGAGCAGCGCGGTGCGCCCGATGCGTGACAGGTAGTCCTTCATCGGGTCGACGAGGTTCACGGTGGCGCGAGGGGACGCGCTCGTCGTGCGGCTGGCGTTCAGGGCGGTGTCCTTTGCTCGTCCGACCGGGAGGGAACGGGTCACGCGATCTCGGTACCCGCCGGCCCCGCGACATAAACTTATGACTGACCTAAAACTATGTCAATGACAAATTTAGGTCGAGCTATGCGATGATGGTCGGCATGGGACTGCGGGAGATGAAGAAGCGGCAGACGAGGCAGGCCATCTCGGACCAGGCGACGCGCCTCTTCCTGCGGCACGGCTTCGACCGGGTGACGATCGCCGACGTCGCGGCGGCCGCCCAGGTCGCGAAGATGACCGTGACCAACTACTTCCCGCGCAAGGAGGACCTCGCACTCGACCTGCACGAGGATTTCACCGGCCTGCTGGCCGACACGGTCGCGGAGCGGGCGCCCGGCGAGTCCGCCCTGGCCGCGCTGCGCCGCGGCTTCCTGGACGCCGCCGCCCGGCACGATCCCGTGATCGGCTTCTCCGGGCCGCAGTTCGCCCGCATGCTCACCGGGAGCCCGGCGCTGGTCGCCCGGCTCCGCGAGTTCCACGAGGAGCGCGAGGACGCCCTGGCCGCCGTCCTCGCCGAGGAGACCGCCGCCGCCCCCGACGACCCGCTCCCCCGGCTGGTGGCCGCCCAGCTCGGCGCCGTCCACCGCGTCCTGTTCCAGGAGACCGTCCGCCGCACCCTGGACGGCGAACCGGACGACCAGATCGCCGCCGCCCTCACCAGGATCGGGAGGAGGGCCTTCGACCTGCTGGCCCCGTCCCTGTCCGGCTACGCCGTCCGCCCGGCCGCCGCCTCCCGCTGACGTGCGGCGTGTCGTCGCCATGCGGGGCGCGATGACGACGGCACGCCGCGATCCGGCGGTCAGTCGGTCTGGATGACCAGGAGCAGGTCGCCGGCCTGGACGGGGGTGGCCTCGGGCACGGCGAGGCGGGCCACCGTGCCGGCCACGGGGGCGGTGATGGCGGCCTCCATCTTCATCGCCTCGATCGTGGCCACCACGTCGCCCGCGGCGACCTCGTCGCCCCGGGCGGCGCGCAGCGTCACCGAGCCGTCGAACGGGGCGGCGACATGGCCGGGATCGGACGGGTCGGCCCGCTCGACCGGCGGCGCGTCCGACGCCACGGACTTGTCGCGGACGGACAGCGTGCGCAGCTGGCCGTTCACCGTGCAGATCACCTGCCGGACGCCCGCCTCGTCGACGGCGCCGACCGCCTCCAGGCCGGCGAGCACGCGGACGCCCGGTTCGAGGTCGAACGCGACCTCGTGCCCGGTGCGGAGGCCGTAGAGGAACGGGCCCGTCGGCAGGACGGAGATGTCGCCGTAGGCGGCGCGGGTCTCGCGGTAGTCCTTCGCGGGACCGGGGAAGAGGAGGCGGTCGAGCGTGTCGCGCACCTCCGGCCCGGCCAGGGCCTTCTCCTCGGCGCCGTCCAGTTCGGCCCTGGCGGGCGTGTACTGGCGGCCCGCGAGGGCCTTGGACCGGAAGGGCTCGGGCCAGCCGCCGGGCGGGTCGCCCAGCTCGCCGTTGAGGAACCCGATGACGCTGTCGGGGATGTCGTAGCGCTCCGGGTTCTCGGCGAAGTCGTCCGGGTCGGCGCCGGCCGCGACGAGGTGCAGGGCGAGGTCGCCGACGACCTTGCTGGACGGGGTCACCTTCACGAGCCGCCCGAGGATCGCGTCGGCCGCCGCGTACAGGCGCTCGATCTCCTCGAAGCGGTCGCCGAGCCCGAGCGCGACCGCCTGCTGCCGCAGGTTGGACAGCTGCCCGCCCGGGATCTCGTGCCGGTAGACGCGTCCGGTCGGCGACGGCAGCCCCATCTCGAACGGCGCGTACAGCTTGCGGACCGCCTCCCAGTACGGCTCCATGACGGTGAGCGCGTCCAGGTCGATGCCGGTGGCGTGGTCGGTGAAGTCGGTCGCGGCCACGATCGCCTGGAGGGGCGGCTGGCTCGTGGTGCCGGAGAGCGGCGCGGCGGCCCCGTCGACCGCGTCGACCCCGGCTTCGATGGCGGCGATGTAGGTGCCGATCTGCCCGCCGGCCGTGTCGTGGGTGTGCAGGTGGACGGGCAGGTCGAAACGCTCGCGCAGGGCCTTCACCAGTGTCCGCGCGGCGGGAGCCCGGAGCAGGCCGGCCATGTCCTTGACGCACAGGATGTGGACGCCCGCCTCGACCAGTTCCTCCGCGAGGCGCAGGTAGTAGTCGAGCGTGTAGATCCGTTCGTGCGGGGACGAGAGGTCGCCCGTGTAGCAGAGGGTTCCTTCGACCAGGGCGTGCGTCTGGAGCGCCGCGTCGATGGCCGGACGCATGCGTTCCACGTCGTTCAGGGCGTCGAACACACGGAAGATGTCGACTCCCGTACTGGCCGCCTCCTTCACGAAGGCGCGCGCCACCGAGTCGGGGTACGGCGTGTAGCCGACGGTGTTGCGGCCACGCAGCAGCATCTGGATGCACAGGTTCGGCGCGGCAGCACGGATCGCGGCCAGCCTGTCCCAGGGCGACTCGCCCAGGAAGCGGAGGGCGACGTCGTACGTTGCCCCGCCCCACGCCTCGATGGACAGGAGCTGCGGCGTCATCCGCGCGAGGTAGGGCGCGGCGGAGAGCAGATCGTAGGTGCGTACCCGCGTCGCGAGGAGCGACTGGTGCGCGTCCCGGAACGTCGTGTCGGTGACGGCCAGGGCGCTCTGGTTCCGGAGCCGTTCGGCGAACGCCTGCGGCCCGAGCGCGAGCAGCCGGTCGCGCGATCCCTCCGGGAAGGGGCCGTCCAGATCCAGCGGCGGCAGCTTCGCCGCCGGGTCCAGGTCGGTCGGCGCGTCGCCGTGCGGCTTGTTGACGGTGACGTCCGCCAGGTACCGGACGAGCCGCGTCGCCCGGTCGCCGCTCGACCGGGCCGTCAGCAGGTCGGGGTGGTCGGCGATGTAGGACGTCGTGACGCCGCCCGCGCGGAAGTCGGGCTCGTCCAGCAGCGCCTGCAGGAACGGGATGTTGGACGCGACGCCGCGGATGCGGAACTCGGCGACGGCCCGGCGCGCCCGCCGCACCGCCTCCTCGAACGTCCGGCCCCGGCACGTCAGCTTCACCAGCAGCGAGTCGAAGTGCGGGGACACGATCGCGCCGCCGTACGCGGTGCCGGTGTCGAGCCGCACCCCGGCGCCGCCCGGCGACCGGTACGCCGAGATCTTCCCGGTGTCGGGACGGAACCCGTTCGCGGGGTCCTCGGTGGTGATGCGGCACTGCACGGCGAACCCGCCGACGGTCACGTTCTCCTGGGCGATGCCGAGGTCGTCCAGCGTCTCGCCGCCCGCGATGCGCAGCTGGCTCTGCACGAGGTCGACGCCGGTGACCTCTTCGGTCACGGTGTGCTCGACCTGGATGCGCGGGTTCATCTCGATGAACACGTGCTCGCCGCGGTCGTCCACGAGGAACTCGACGGTGCCGGCGTTCTCGTAGCCGATCTCGCGCGCGAACTTCACCGCGTCCTCGCAGAGCCGCTCGGCGACGGCCTGGTCCAGCCGGGGCGCGGGCGCGATCTCGACGACCTTCTGGTGGCGGCGCTGCACCGAGCAGTCGCGCTCGCGCAGATGGACGATGTGCCCGGCGCCGTCCGCGAGGACCTGCACCTCGATGTGGCGGGGGCGCTCCACCGCCTGCTCCAGGAAGACGGTCGGGTCGCCGAACGCGCTCTCGGCCTCACGGCGCGCCGTGTCGACGGCGGCCTCCAGCTCCTCGCGTTGGTCGACGCGGCGCAGCCCGCGCCCGCCGCCGCCCGCCGCGGCCTTGACGAACAGCGGGAAGCCGACCTCGTCGGCCGACTCCAGTTCGCGTCCGGGCTCGGGGGTCGCCGAGCGCAGCACGGGCAGCCCCGCCCGGCGCGCCGCGGCGACCGCCTCGATCTTGTTGCCGGCGAGGCTGAGCACGTGGGACGGCGGGCCGACGAACGCGATCCCGTTGCGCTCGCACGCCTCCGCCAGCTCGGGGCTCTCCGACAGGAAGCCGTAGCCCGGGTAGACGGCGTCCGCGCCGACCCGCAGCGCGGTCTCCACGATGCCGTCCACGTCCAGGTAGGCGCGGACGGGGTGGCCGTGCTCGCCGATCTCGTACGCCTCGTCCGCCTTCTGCCGGTGCAGGGACAGCCGGTCCTCGTGCGCGTAGACGGCGACGCTGGCGATGCCCAGTTCGTAGGCCGCGCGGAAGGCGCGCACGGCGATCTCGCCCCGGTTGGCGACGAGCAGCTTTCTGATCAACGTATCTCTCCCGGGAAAGCGAACCGAATCTGCGGATACTTACCCAGTTGTTCAGCCGGGGCAGCCCCCTGGGGGACCCCAAGGCTGTGAACAATGTGACAGAAGGCGACTTGTGGTCAAAATGCGGCGTTGTTTCCCGCATCTCGGCGTTCGTCAGGCTTGATCGCTAGGCTGCTCGCCCTGTCGGGTGTGCCTTCGAGGGGAAATGCTGTGCGGCTGCCGGAGAATCTGGAACTTCTCGTGTCCGAGGACCGCGTCCTCGACCTCTACGCGCACGGGCCGTGGCGCGTCCCGGACGGCCTGTTCGCCGAGATCCGCGACCGCGTCGACGCCCTCGTCCGGGACCCGCGCTGCGTCCCGCTGAAGACCCGCCAGCACGGCATGATGACCGATCCGTCGCCGCTGGTCGCCGCCGAGATGATCAGCACTCTCGCCTATCTGCCGGGAGCCGGGGCGATCTACGCCGGCGCGTTCAACAGGCTGTACCACGAGTTCTTCGGACGTTTCCTGACCGATTCCAAGGACCCCGGCACGCCCGACAAGCCGGACACCTGGAGCGCCCTGTCGGGCGAGTTCCGGGGCTTCGACTGGCTGGAGGAGTGCGGCGACCAGGACCTCGCGCTCGCCCTGGGACGCGAGTGCCTCGGCGTCTTCGAGGGCATCGAACCGTTCGGGCGGCGTCTCCGGGCGCTCCAGAAGCTGTACGACAACCCCCCGGACGGCGACTGGCTCAAGCTCTCCGTGGAGCGCCGGCGCGACGCGTGGGCGGCGCAGGCCGACGACGACGTCCTCGCCGCCCTGCCCGAACTGGCCGGGCCCATCAGCCACCTGGAATGGGTGTGCTCCGGCCTGCTGCCCGTCCACGAGCACCTGCGCGGGATAGCCCCGCACGACGAGAGCACCGACGAACTGCTCGTCCACCTGCTGCTGCAGGCCGGGCTGAAGCAGGTGCCGGTGGAGCTGTCCGCCGTCCTCACCGAGGACCGGTACGGCGAGTTGCTCGGACGGTTCGAGGACAGGCGCGGGTCCTTCGACGGGAACACGTGGTCGCTGGACGAGTGGGCGTGGCTCGCACGCGGCCTCGGCGCCGGCGCCATCGAGGCGTGCCGCGGCTGGCTCGACATGGCGATGCGCTTCTCCGCGTCCGTCCAGGGCCTGCCCGGCGTGCCGAAGGCCCCGCAGTCCACCTGGGTCCCGGTCGGCGGGTTCCAGGAGGACGTCCTCCGGCTGTTCACGCCGCGCCGCCGGATCGTCAACCCGCTCGCCGCGAGCCTCGGCAAGGCGCCGTCGCGCCCGAGCGGCGGCGGCCGGGCCCGCGCCAAGGTCGAGGCCGACCTGGTCGGCCAGCCCGACGTCACCGCCGCGCTGGAGGAGATCGCCACCGGCCCCGGCCCGGTCCGGCTGATGATCGTCGGCCCGGACGGCACCGGCAAGCGCGACGCGGCACAGGAGATCGTCCGGCTCGTCCGGCGGCACGGCATCGTCGACCCGCCGCTGTGGCTGTCGGGCGACTTCTTCGCCGCCAAGGAGGTGTCGTCCGCGACCGTCCACCTCTACAACGACGCCCGCGACAGCGCCGGGGTCCGGCTCATGATCATCGACGGCCTCGACGACATGTCCAGGGACGAGCGCAGCGGCGAGGCCATCCTCGAACAGCTGCACCAGGCCCTGGACGTCCACGACGACCTGCACGTCGTCGCCCTGTGCGAGCCCGGCGGCGACGAGCGGATCCGCGAGGTCAACCCGGCGCTCGCCCTGCGGCTGAAGGTCGTCCGGACCCGCCCGTTCACCCCGGAGGGGCACGCCGAGCTGTTCAACCGGGCGATCCGGCAGCGCGGGGCGCGCGCGCACAAGCGCGCCCTGACGGCCGCGGGGCAGCTCCTCGCCGCCACGGCGCCCGACCGCAACCTGCGCAACGCCCGGCTCGCGCAGCGCCTCGCCGACATCGTCGTGGAGGCCGTCCGCGAGCGGACCGAGCCCGGCCAGGAACTCGTCGTCAAGCGTCCGGACATACCCGCCTCGTTCGGGCCGTCCGGCGCCGACCCGATGGCCGAGCTCGCCGCCCTCACCGGGCTCGGCGGCGTCAAGCACGAGATCGAGCTGGTCGTCGCGGGCGCGAAGGCGGCGAAGATGCGGCGGGACGCCGGCGTCGCCGCCCCCGCGCCGCCCGCCCGGCACATGGTGTTCACCGGCAACCCCGGCACCGGCAAGACCGTCGTCGCGCGGCTGTTCGCCCGTGTCCTGAAGGACCTCGGCGTCCTGACGTCCGGCCACCTCGTCGAGGCGACCCGCTCCGCCCTCGTCGGCACCTACATCGGCGAGACCGCCATGAAGACGCGCAGGGTCGCGCAGCGGGCCGTCGGCGGCGTCCTGTTCATCGACGAGGCGTACTCGCTGGTCCAGGAGGGCGTGGAGGAGGACTACGGCCCGGAGGCCATCGCCGAGCTGCTGAAGTTCATGGAGAACCACCGCGACGACCTCGTCGTCATCGTCGCCGGCTACGAACGCGAGATGCGGCGGTTCATCGCCTCCAACCCGGGGCTGGCGTCCCGCTTCCCCGGCACCGTCCGGTTCCCCGACTTCGCCGACGCCGAACTCGTCGAGATCTTCGCCGGCCAGGTGGCGGCCGCCGGGCTGGAGGCGGCCCCGGCCGCCCTCGCCCGGGTGACCGACCTGCTCCGCCGCGCCCCGCGCGGCCGCTCGTTCGGCAACGCCCGCACCATGCGCAACCTGTGCGAGCGGGCCACCGTCCTGCAGGCCCGCCGCGTCACCGCGCTGAGCGACCCCACGCCGGACGACCTGGCCGCCCTCCTCCCCGAGGACATCCCGGACGCGCTCTCCGGCGCCGCCCGCGTCCGCCCCTTCACCGACCCGCTCGCCGAGCTCGACGCCCTCATCGGCCTCGCGGACGTCAAGAAGGAGGTGCACCGCCTCGCCGCCGAGGCCCGCGCCGCCGACCTGCGCCGCGCCGCCGGGCAGCCCGTGACCGTCCCGAGCCGGCACATGGTGTTCACCGGCAACCCGGGCACCGCCAAGACGACCGTCGCCCGCCTCGTCGCCGCCGTCTACGCCGACTTCGGGCTGCTCTCGTCCGGGCACCTCGTCGAGGTCTCCCGCGCCGACCTCGTCGGCTCCTACCTCGGCCAGACGGCCCCGCGGGTGCGGGCGGCCGTCGAGCAGGCCCTCGGCGGCGTCCTGTTCATCGACGAGGCGTACTCCCTGACCGGCGACGCCTATACGCAGGAGGCCGTCTCCACCCTCGTGCAGCTCATGGAGGAGTACCGCGGCGACCTCGTCGTCATCGCAGCGGGCTACGAGCGGGAGATGAAGGCGTTCCTCACCGCCAACTCCGGGCTCGAATCCCGCTTCCCCAAGCGGCTGGCCTTCCCCGACTACTCCGACGCCGAGCTCGTCGAGATCTTCGGCCGGCTCGCCGCCGCCGAGGGGCTGCGGGTGGCCGCGGACGTGCCCGCGCGCCTGCGCGAGGTGCTCCGCGACGTCCCGCGCGGCCCGTCGTTCGGCAACGGGCGGCTCATGCGCAACCTCCTGGACGGCGCGGTCGCGGTGCAGTCCGAACGGCTGACCGCCTCCTCGGACGTCTCCGACCTCACCACCCTGGAGGCCGCCGACCTGCGCCCGCCCAAGCCCGAATCGTCCGCGAGCCCCGGCCTCTACCTGTAGCCGGGTTCCGCCGGTGCCGGGCTCGCCTTCGGCCGGACGCTAGCCCCGTTTTCCGCACATGAGTGATCGTCAGCGGAGTTGTCGCGGGTCGATGTCCAGCAGGTCCAGGAGATGGAGTTGGACGGGTGTGGGCTGGGGGATGACCGGTGGGTCTTGGCCTT
>NZ_JAXCEI010000007.1:0-416182 GCF_041463655.1 Actinomadura monticuli | reverse complement strand
CCCTCCTGCACTGGACCCGCAAAATGATCGAGATCCGCCAACGCCACCCCGTCTTCGGCGTCGGATCCTACGTCGAACTCTCCGCCTCCAACCCCTCCGTCCTCGCCTTCACCCGCGAGATCAACGGCGGGGACGCCAATCAATGGGGCGGAATGGACACCGTCCTGTGCGTGAACAACCTGTCCCGTTTCCCGCAGCCGGTGGAATTGGACCTGCGGCGGTTCCGGGGCTCCGCTCCGATCGAATGCATGGGCGGCGTCCAGTTCCCCGCCATCGGCGAACTGCCCTACCTGCTGACGCTCCCCGGGCACGGCTTCTACTGGTTCCTGCTTCCGCCGTCGCCCGAGGAGAACGAGCCGGTGAAGGAGTGATGTGACCGTGCCGCCGCCCGACCGTTCCCTCGTCCGGCTCCTGTCCGACTGGCTGCCGCGGCAGCGCTGGTTCGGCGGCAAGGACGTCCCGATCGACGAGCTGTCCATCGGCACCGCCACCGAACTCCGCTCCGGCGACCCCGCCCTCCACCACCTCGTCCTCGACGTCCGCCAGAACGGCGCCACCGACCACTACCAGCTCCTCCTCGGCGTCCGCCGCGAGCTGCCCGAGCGGCTGCGGTCCTGCGCGATCGGGCGGACGTCGGGCGAACCCGCGATCAGCGGGCACGTCTACGACGCCGCCCACGACCCGGAGCTGAGCTCGGTCCTGCTCGACTTCATGGCGAACGAGACGGTGGTCGGGCCGCTGCGCTTCCGGCGCGCTCCCGGGACCGGCGTCCGCACCGGCCTGGAGGGCCTGCCGACCTCGGCCGAGCAGAGCAACACCTCGCTGATCTTCGACGACGCCTACATCTGCAAGCTGTTCCGGCGCCTGTCCCCCGGCGTCAACCCCGACCTGGAGGTCAACCTCGCGCTGTCCCGCGAGGGCTGCGAGCACATCCCCGCCGTGCACGGCTGGATCGAGCTGGACCCCGGCACGCACGGCGGCGAGCCGGTCACGCTCGCGCTGCTGTCGGAGTACCTGCGCACCGGCACGGACGGCTGGCAGCTCGCCCTCACCAGCGTCCGCGACTGGTTCGCGCAGCCCTCGTCGCCCGGCCCCGCCGCCGCGTCCGCCGCCGACGACGCGGGAGCCGCCGGCGGCGACTTCGCGGCCGAGGCCGAACGGCTCGGCGCCGCCACCGCGCGGGTGCACCGCGACCTCGCCGCCGCGTTCGGCGTGACGCAGACGCCGCCCGAGGTGCTGCGCGACATCGTGTACGCGATGAACGTGCAGCTCGACCAGGTCACCGCCGCCGTCCCCGAGCTGCGCCCGCACGCGCACGCGATCCGCGAGGTGTTCGACCAGGTCTCGGCCGGGGCCGCGGCGCTGCCGTTCCAGCGCGTCCACGGCGACTACCACCTCGGGCAGGTCATGCGCACCGACTCGGGCTGGATGCTGCTCGACTTCGAGGGCGAGCCGGCCCGGCCCCCCGCCGAGCGCCGCGCCCTCGCGCACCCGCTGCGGGACGTCGCCGGGATGCTGCGCTCCTTCGAGTACGCGGCGCGGTTCCTGCTCGTGCGGGACGGCGGCCTGCCCGAGGGCACCACCGACGCGCTGGAGCTGCGCGCCCAGGCGTGGGCGGAGCGGAACCGGGCCGCGTTCTGCGACGGCTACGCGGCGGCCGGCGGGCCCGATCCGGCCGCGCACGCGGCGCTGGTGCGGGCGTTCGAGTTCGACAAGGCCGTCTACGAGGTCCGGTACGAGGCGCGGAACCGGCCGTCGTGGCTGCCCGTCCCGCTGCGCTCCCTCGCCCGCCTCGCGGGCTGACCCGCCGCGCGCCCGCTCACAGGTCGATCGAGTAGTCGAGGACGACCCGGTCGGCGGGCAGCACGATCTCGCGGCAGACCTCCATCACGCCGTCGCCCGCCAGCATCCGGCGGGTGATGCCGAGCACCGGCACGCCGCCGCTCATCCGCAGGGTCTCCGCCTCCTCGGGGGTCGGCATGCGGGACCGGACGGCCTCCTCCACCCGGACCGGCGGATGGCCGAGATAGGCCAGCTGCGCGAGCGTCCCGCCGGGCCACGGCTCGCGTGCCGGGTCGGACACGGGGGTGTCGCCGACGAGGTCCCACGGCAGGTAGTTGACGGAGATCTGCTGCGGTTCGCCGCGCGCGTAGAAGACGAACCGGCGGCGCAGCAGCTCGGTGCCGGGCGGCAGCTCGAACAGCCCGCCCAGCTCGTCGTCCGCCCGCACCCGGGTGAACTCCCGGTCCAGCCGGTACTCCTCCCAGGTGATCTTCTGGTCGCGGGTGAAGGTGGTCTCGGGGACGGCCAGCGGCCGGGTCACCGCCCGGTAGCGGTCCATCGCGACCCGCCGCGCCGGGGGGACGACCTTGACGAGCGTGCCGCCGCCGCGGCGGGTCTCGACGAGCCCCTCCCCGCGCAGCAGCGCCACCGCCTGCCGGACGACGATCTCCGAGACGCCGTGGACCTCGCACAGCTCCGCGATGGTCGGCAGCCGCCGTCCCGGCGGAAGGCTGCCGTCCCGGATGCCCTCCCGCAGCGTGTCGGCGATGCGCAGGTAGGCGGGACGGTCCGGCACCGGCGTCACCTCCCAACTGGTATACCGCGTTCGAACGATGTTCGATCCGGCGTTCGATCCTTCCTTCCACGCGCTATCCGCGAGGGCACGGTCCGCTTACGGACAGCTTGACACCTCTTGGACCGAGTAAGACTTTTGTATACAGAAGAACGGCCTCGGGGAAGGGACAACCTTGATGGGCGACTTCGACGCCTTGAAGGCGGCCATCGAGGGAGAGTTCTCGGGCTGGCAGGTGTGGCGCAGCGACGCGGGACGCTGGTACGCGACGCGCAGCGGCGACCTGACCGACGCCCAACTCCAGGCGGGATGTGCGATGACGGTGGCGGCGGACGACTCCGCGGGGCTCCGCCGGCTCCTCGTCGAACAGACCCGCGGAGGACGCGAGGACGGATGACCGGACGCCATGGGGAACGGCGCGGCCCGGTCCGCGAGCGGGGGCGGACCGGGCCGGGGCGCTCCGGTACGGCAGGTACCTGTGTCGCTCAGGTGACACAGGAGTGGAGCCCAGGGCGGCGGGGTCACTGTCACCCCTGGGGCGAGGTAGACGTGGCCGCACGGACGGCGCCATTCGGCGCGACCCCACGACGAAGAGTCGAGCCGCCCGTGCGGTCGCAACCCGTCCGCCCGCCCACCAGCCGGCACCCGGCACCTTCGGTCGACGAACTCGATCTTGAACGTCAAGCTCGCGGAAACAGGTCCGCCCGTGATGTGAGACCGCCGCTTCTCGGGGCACCTCTACTGGGATGAAAACTCAGTGACGGGAGGCCATGAGGTCATGGCACGGGTGACGCGCGCGGAGATCGACCGGCTCGTCGGCGGCGACCACCACGATCCGCACGGCGTCCTCGGGGCGCATCCGGGACGGGACGGCGTGACGGTGCGGGCACTGCGCCCGCTCGCGGAGAAGGTCGAGGTCGTGCTCCCGAACGGGGACCGGCACGCACTCCGCCACTTCCACCAGGGCCTGTTCGCGGGCACGCTGCCGGCGGGGGCGTCCCTCGCGGGCGGCGACGCGGAGGAGGCGCCGCTGGCGGTGCCCGACTACCGGCTCGCCGTCACCTACGGGGACGGCGTCGAGTCGATCCAGGACGACTCCTACCGGCACCTGCCGACGCTCGGCGAACTCGACCTGCACCTGATCGGCGAGGGACGGCACGAGGAGCTGTGGCGGGCGCTCGGCGCGCGGACCCGCTCCTACGCGTCCGCGTTCGGCACCGTGCACGGGACGGGCTTCGCCGTGTGGGCGCCGACGGCGCGCGGGGTGCGCGTGGTCGGCGACTTCAACCACTGGGACGGCCGCGCCCATCCGATGCGGTCACTCGGCTCGTCCGGGATCTGGGAGCTGTTCGTCCCGGGCGTCGGCGACGGCATGTGCTACAAGTACGAGATCCTCGGCGCGGACGGCGTGTGGCGCACCAAGGCCGACCCGATGGCGCAGTTCACCGAGCGTCCCCCGGCGACGGCGTCGCGCGTGTTCACCTCGTCCTACGAGTGGGCCGACGGCGCGTGGATGGACGGCCGCAAGGACCATGACTGGCTGCACGAACCCATGAGCGCGTACGAGGTGCATCTCGGGTCGTGGCGTCCTGGGCTGGGCTACAAGGAGCTGGCCGAGGAACTCGTCGACTACGTGCGCGACATGGGTTTCACGCATGTGGAGCTGCTGCCGGTCACCGAGCACCCGTACGGCCCGTCCTGGGGCTACCAGGTGACGTCCTACTACGCGCCCACGGCGCGGTTCGGGAACCCGGACGACTTCCGCCACCTCATCGACCGCCTCCACCAGGCCGGTATCGGCGTCATCATGGACTGGGTGCCGGCCCACTTCCCCAAGGACGAGTGGGCGCTGGCCCGGTTCGACGGCACCGCCCTGTACGAGCACGACGATCCGGCGCGCGGCGAGCACCCCGACTGGGGGACGCTCGTGTTCAACTTCGGGCGCGCCGAGGTCCGCAACTTCCTCGTGGCGAACGCGTCGTTCTGGCTGGAGGAGTTCCACATCGACGGCCTGCGCGTGGACGCCGTGGCGTCGATGCTGTACCTCGACTACTCCCGCAACGAGGGCGAGTGGTCGCCGAACATCTACGGCGGCCGGGAGAACCTGGAGGCCATCTCCTTCCTCCAGGAGATGAACGCGACGGTCTACAAGCGCAACCCGGGCATCGTGACGATCGCGGAGGAGTCGACGGCGTGGCCGGGGGTGTCGCGTCCGACCCATCTCGGCGGGCTCGGGTTCGGGTTCAAATGGAACATGGGCTGGATGCACGACACGCTCGAATACCTGCGCCACGAGCCCGTGTTCCGGCACTACCACCACAACGAGATCACGTTCTCGCTGGTGTACGCGTTCTCGGAGAACTACGTCCTGCCGCTGTCGCACGACGAGGTCGTCCACGGCAAGGGGTCGCTGCTGAGCAAGATGCCGGGCGACGCCTGGCAGCAGTTCGCGGGGCTGCGCGCCCTGCTCGCCTACATGTGGTCGCATCCCGGCAAGCAGCTGCTGTTCATGGGGCAGGAGTTCGGGCAGGGCGCCGAATGGGCGGAGGAGCGCCCGCTCGACTGGTGGCTGCTGGAGAACGCGGCCGAGGGCGCCAACCATCTCGGGCTGCAGCGCCTCGTCCGCGAGCTGAACCGCGCCTACCGGGCCGAGCCCGCGCTGTGGACGCGCGACAGCGACCACGAGGGGTTCCGCTGGATCGACGGCAACGACGCGGGCGGCAACACCCTCTCCTACCTGCGCTACGGGACGCCCCGGGACGGCGGTGAGCCGCCGGTCGCCGCGTGCGTCGTCAACTTCGCCGGCAACCCGCACGAGGGCTACCGGCTGGGCCTGCCGCGCGCCGGCGGCTGGCGCGAGGTGATCAACACCGACGCCTTCGAGTACGGCGGCAGCGGCGTCGGCAACATGGGCCGGGTCGAGGCGACCGGGGAGCCGTGCCACGGCCTGCCCGCCTCCGCGGTGCTGCGCGTCCCGCCGCTCGGCGCGGTGTGGCTGGTGCCCGAATAGGAGCGCCTGGGTGAATAGGGTGGGGCGCATGCAGCGCCTCCACATCGTCCCCGGCCAGTTCGTGGTCGAGCACCTGCCGAACGCGACGTTCCCCGAGGACGACGAGTGGGTCGCGCTGGTGCGCGCCCCCGAGGGCCTCACCGTCGTGCGGGACGCGTCCCCGTTCGCCGAGGTCGAGCGCTGGGTCGGCTTCTACGGCGATGCGGGCCACGGCCTCGACGTGCCCGGCATGCTCGCCGCGCTCGTGGGGCCGCTCGCGGAAGCCGGGGTGTCCGTCTTCGTCGCGTCCACGTATCACGCCGACCTCGTCCTCGTGCCCGAGCACCGGCTGAAGGACGCGACGGCCGCGCTGCGCGACGCGGGCCACCGCGTCGAGGTCTAGCCGGTTGCGATCCGGCCGGCGGGTCCAGGCGGCGGGTTGAGGCGGGTCTAGAGGCGTTCGAGGAGCCAGCGCGGGCCGGTGACGGCGGCGCCGGCCGCCTCGCAGCGGGCGCGCAGCTCGCGGTCGGCCGTGACCACCAGGTGCGCGGTGTCGGGCGCGGCCGTCGCGACGAGATCGACGATCTGGTCGTCGCCGCTGCCGGGCGCCGCCACGACCCGCACGCCGTCGGACGGCTCGTCCGCGACCGGCCGCGCCGCGCCCTCCACGACCATGACGACCTCGGGGAAGCAGTCGTCGAACGGGACGACGCCGGCGGGCAGCCCCCGCACCCCGCCGCCCAGGGCCTTGAGGTCGTCGCGGAGGCGCGCGTTCGCGCCCGCGCGGTCCCTCCACCAGCCGTCGGCGCGGGCGCCCACGACGTTCGCCGCGTCCACGACGAGGACGAGCCCCTTCATCACGGCCTGCAGGCGGGGCCACGACCGCTCGAACGGCGCGAACAGCTTGCGGTCGGTGACCTCCTCCATGCGCACCCATTCGGCTCTGCGCGTCTCCCTGGACGCGGGGTCGACGGGGACGCGCGCCGGCAGCGTCCCCATCACGGACGTGAACGACCAGCCGCCGTGGTCCTCGACGCTGGTGCCGTGCACGTTCACCGCGCCGGTGTCGAGCGTGCACTCCTCGGCGGTCTCGCGCAGCGCGCCCGTGACGGCGTCCTCGTGGCTGTGCAGCGCGCCGCCGAACATGCCCCACGTCCCGCCGCCGATCCCCCACCAGGCGCGCTGCTGCAGGAGGATCCACACCTGGCCGTCCGCGTCGCGGTGGTAGGCCAGCAGGCCCGCGGCGCCGAACCGTCCCCAGTGCGTGTGGCCCTGCCCGCAGCCGGCCCAGCCGTCGCCGTCTCCCATGCGTCCGACGATAGCGCCGGACACCGGTGATGAACGGCACAGTGCCGCCGCGCTGAATACCGAATAACATTCTAGGATCACTGTGACCAGGGAGTGCGAGTTGAGCGTCGACGCGAGCGCGGAGGCCTTCCACCGGGAGGCCGCCGACCTGTGGAACACGCTGTCGGGCGCCGAGTTCATCCAGGCGATGATCGACAAGCGGATGCCGGAGTTCTCCGACATCAGCGACTACATCGGGCAGGCCGTCTCGTCCGCCGCGGCCGGCCGGATCGAGATCGCGTGGTCGCCCGAGGACAAGCTCTGCAACCCCGGCGGCACCGTCCACGGCGGCTACATCGCGATGATCCTCGACAACGCGGTCTGCCTGGCGGCGAGCAGCACGTGCGACCGCTTCATGCCGATGCTCACACTCAACCTGAACGTCGACTACCTGCGCGGCGTCCGGTCCGGGGAGACCTACACCGTCACCGGGACCTGCCTGCACCCGGGCGGCACCCGCATGGTCTCCAACGCGCTGATCACCGACGCCGGCGGGCGTCCGATGGCGCAGGCGTCCGCGAGCGTGATCCCGAACAAGGCGTTCGCGCGCTGACCGGCGCCCCGGCGCGGGACGCGGCGCGGGGCCGGGAGGGGCCGCGGGCGAGCGCATAGTCTGGTGCCATGGTGGATCCCGGCACAGTCGTCAACGTGTTCAAACAGGCCCGCGACCGGCGGACGGCCCCGCTGATCCTCGAACTGGACCTCACCGAGGGCATCGTGGAGACCGCGCCGTCCGACCCGATCTCGGCGATCCTCTCCATGCGCCGGACGAACCTGCGGGACGTCCTGGACGGGTTGCGCCGCGCCCGCTCCGACAGCCGGGTGCGCGCCCTCGTCGTGAAGGTCACCGGCGGGATCGGGCTGGCGCTCGCCCAGGAGCTGCGCGAGGCCGTCCAGGCGCTGCGGGACGCCGGCAAGCTCACCGTCGCGTGGGCCGAGACCTACGGCGAGGGCGGCCGCGGCACTGTGCCGTTCTACCTGGCCACCGCCTTCGACAAGGTGTACCTCCAGCCGACGGGCGAGGTGGGGCTGACCGGCGTCGCGATCGAGGAGCCGTTCTTCGCCGGCGCCCTGGAGAAGGCGGGCATCCAGCCGCGGTTCGCCAAGCGGTACGAGTACAAGACCATGGCGAACACGTTCATGGAGAAGACCTACACGCCCGAGCACGAGGAGTCGTCCAAGCGGCTCGTCGCCTCGCTCGGCGAGCAGATCACCGCCGGGATCGCCGCCTCCCGCGGCCTGCCCGAGGAGAAGGTCCGCACGCTCGTCGACCGCGGCCCCTTCCTCGCCGACGAGGCCCTGGAGGAGAACCTCGTCGACGGCCTCGCCTACCGCGACGAGGTCTACGCCGGCCTGCGCGAGCGGTTCGGCGCGGAGGCGCAGCTACGCTACGTCTCCCGCTACAACCGCGCGCACGGCATCGCCGGCCGGCTCCCGCAGCCCGGCAGGCAGGACGTCATCGCGCTGATCAACGGGCAGGGCCCGATCCGGCTCGGCCGCAGCGGGCGCGGCGGGCCGCTGCCGAACTCCGGCCCCGCGATGGGCTCCGACACGATCGGCGCGGCGTTCCGCGCCGCCGTGAAGGACGACCGCGTCAAGGCCATCGTGTTCCGCGTGAACAGCCCCGGCGGCTCGGCGGTCGCGTCCGACGCGATCTGGCGCGAGGTCGTCCTCGCGCGCCGCGCCGGCAAGCCGGTGATCGTCTCCATGGGCAACGTCGCCGCGTCCGGCGGCTACTACGTGTCGATGGCCGCGGACACGATCGTCGCGCAGCCCGGCACGCTGACCGGCTCGATCGGCGTCGTCGTCGGCAAGGCCGTGGTGAGCGGCCTGCTGGACCGCGTCGGCATCGGCCTCGGCGCCGTCGCCGACGGCGACCACGCCCGCATGCTCAGCGCCACCAAGGACTTCAGCGACTCCGAGTGGGAGCGCGTCAACGCGTCCCTCGACCGGATCTACGACGACTTCACCTCGAAGGTCGCCGAGGGCCGCGACCTGTCCCGCGAACGCGTCCACGAACTGGCCCGGGGCCGCGTCTGGACGGGCGCGGACGCGCGCGAGCGCGGCCTCGTCGACGAGCTGGGCGGCATCGACACGGCCCTGGACCTGGCGCGCAAGAAGGCCGGCCTCGCCGCCGACGCGCCGATCCGCGCCTACCCGCACTCCTCGCCGCTGGAGCGGCTCCGCCCGCCGGAGTCCAGCGAGGACCGCACCGCCGCGTCCGCCCGCTTCGACGCGTGGGGCTCGCTCGGCGGCCTCGCCGCCCGGCTGGGCCTGCCCGCGGCCGGGCCGCTCACCCTCCCGGGCAACTGGGAGATCCGCTGAACGCCGACTTCACCGAGGCCGTCGCGGGCTTCGCCACGGGCGTGGTCGTGCTGACCGTCCGCGACGGCCGCGACGACCTCGGCACCACGGTGACCTCGTTCATGTCCGTCTCCCTGGAGCCGCCCATGGTCGTGGCGAGCGTGGCGACCTCGTCCTATCTCTGCGAGGTCCTGAACCGCCGCCCCCGCTGGGCCGCGACGATCCTGTCGTCGCCCCAGCGGGCCCTGGCCGGCCGCTTCGCCGCGGAGGGGCGTCCCAGCGCCCGCATCCTCCTGGCCGCCGAACGCCATCATCGCGGCGTGCGGTCCGACGCCCTGATCCCTGAAACGGGCATTTCAGCCCTAGAATGCGAAACCCGCCAAACCATAGAAGCCGGCGACCACACCCTTTTCGTGGCCGAGGTCCTCACGATGGACTACACGACCCGGGACGAGAAACCCTTAATAAGAGTCAACCGCCGTTATCTGGAGGACGGGTCACGTGCCGGACGACGATGATGGCGACATGACGATGAGTGAAATGGACTTCCAGCAGCAAAGCCTCATGTCGCTCGAGGAGTATCTCGAACTCGACGAGGATGTACGGCGGGACAGCGAGGTGGTCGAGGGGCATCTGGTCGCTCGCGAACCGCGCGACCGCCCGCACCAGAAGACCGCGTTCCGCCTCGCCAACGCTCTCGAGGCGGCGGTGCTCAAGTACAGGGCCGCGCACTCCGGCGGCACCGCACCATGCTACGAGATCAACACCGAGGTGCCCGTCCGGCTGTGGGACGTCCCGCTGACCGTACGCAAGCCCGATGCGATCGTGCACCACTGCCGCGCGCAGTTCGAGACGCTCGAAGCAGCGGATGCGGTACTGGTCGCCGAGGTGATCTCACGCTGGTCGCAGTCCCGCGACCGGATTCACAAAATGGGCGAATACGCCAAAGCCCTCATACCACATTACCTGATCGTTCAATTCGACGAACGCGGCGCGACCATTCTTGAGCACTACGCCCTGGTGGGCACGGATGCATCCTATTCCAGGATCGGGATCACCCATCGAGACCGGGATATATGGGCGCTCAGCCTCACGACTCCGTTCGAGATACAGATCGGGTGGCAGGACCTTGAGGTCGCGCTGCCCGCCTGATCCTCAAACCCGGCAACCGGCCTTCCATACGGCGGCGGTCTGGGGGACGCCGGGCCGGTAGGCCAGGTGAATGTGGGACGGGGCGTCCAGGACGTGGACGTCCGCGCGGGCGCCGGGGGCGAGGCGGCCCACGTCGGTGCGGCGGAGGGCGCGGGCACCGCCGGCGGTGGCGGACCAGACGGCCTCGGCCGGGGTCATGCGCATGTCGCGGACGGCGACGGCGACGCAGAACGCCATGCTGGAGCTGTAGCAGGAGCCCGGGTTGCAGTCGGTCGCCAGGGCGACGGTGGCGCCGGCGTCCAGGAGGCGGCGGGCGTCGGGGTAGGGCTGGCGGGTGGAGAACTCGACGCCGGGCAGGAGGGTCGCCACCGTCCGGGACGAGGCCAGGGCGTCCACGTCGGCGTCGCTCAGGAACGTGCAGTGGTCGGCGGACGCGGCGTCCAGTTCGACGGCGAGTCGTACGGCGGGGCCCTGGGTGAGCTGGTTCGCGTGCAGGCGGGGGCTCAGGCCCGCCTTCATGCCCGCTTGCAGGATCTCGCGGGTCTGGTCCGGGTCGAACGCGCCTTCCTCGCAGAAGACGTCCACCCAGCGGGCGTGCGGGGCGCAGGCGGACAGCATCTCGGTCGCGGCCAGGTGCGTGTAGGCGGCGGCGTCCCAGCCGGCGGGGACGACGTGGGCGCCGAGGTAGGTGACCTCGTCCGCGAGTTCGGCGGCGATGCGGACGGCGCGTTCCTCTTGGTCGACCGTGAGCCCGTAGCCCGATTTGCATTCGACGGTCGTGGTCCCCTGGCGCGCCATCTCGTCGATGAGGCGGCGCAGGTTCGCGCGGAGGTCGTCGTCGGACGCCGCGCGGGTGCGTTCGACGGTGGTCCGGATGCCGCCCGCGGCGTACTTCCGGCCGCTCATGCGGGCGGCGAACTCCTCGGCGCGCTCGCCGGCGAAGACCAGGTGGGCGTGGGAGTCCACGAAGCCGGGGAGGACGGCCCGTCCGGCGGCGTCGAACGACGCGTCGGCGGCGGGGGCGGCCGAGGCCGGGCCCGTCCAGGCGACGGTGCCGCCGTCCATCACGAGGGCCGCGTCGCGGACGATGCCGAGGCCGTCGCCGACGGCGGGGTCGTTGGTGACGAGCTCCCCGATGTTCGTGATGACCGTGCTCAATCGGGCTCCTCGGCGGTGACGGCTCGGGTGAGGGCGGCGGGGACGTCGTCGACGAGCAGGTGGCGGCCGTCGTGGACGATCGGGCGGCCGGAGACGACGACGTGCCGGACGTCGGCGGAGGTGGCGGCGAACACGGCGGCCTCGGCGGCGTGGCCGGGCCCGGCGCCGGCGGTGCGGACGGAGCCGAGGTCGACGGTGACCAGGTCGGCGTACGCGCCGGGTTCCAGGCGCCCCGCCTCGGGCCAGCCGAGCCCGTAGTGGCCGTTGGACGTGGCGGCGGCGAGCAGTTCCCCGGCCGTCCAGTGGCCGCGGGCGCGGGTGCGGAGGCGTTCGTTCAGCTCGACGGCGCGGGCCTCTTCGAACAGGTCGATGACGGCGTGCTGGTCGGAGCCGAGGCAGATCGGGGAGCCGGCGTTGGCCAAAGCGCGCGCGGGGCCGATCCCGTCGGCGAGGTCCCGTTCGGTCGTCGGGCACATGCACACGCCGGTCATGGTCGTCCCGAGGAGGCCGATGTCCTCGTCGGTGAGGTGCGTGGCGTGGACGGCGGTGGTGAGCGCGCCGAGCGCGCCCGCCTCGGCGAGCAGCCGGGTCGGGGTCATGCCGTAGGCGTCCAGGCACGCCTCGTTCTCGGCGGGCTGCTCGGACAGGTGGACGTGCAGCGGCGCGCGGTGCTCCTTCGCCCAGGACGCGACGGCGCGGAGCTGCTCGCGGGGCACGGCGCGGACGGAGTGGATGGCGGCGCCGACGCGGGCGTGCAGGCGGCCCGCCTTGTCCGTCTGCTCGTAGAGGGTGTCGACGCGGCGCGCCCAGTTGCCGGCGGTGCCGTCGCCGAAGCGGAGCTGCGAGCCCTTCAGGGGGCGGCCGATGCCGCCGGTGAGGTAGCAGGCGTCGAGGAGGGTGATCCGGATGCCGGCGTCGGACGCGGCGGCGATCAGCGCCTCGCCCATCGCGTTGGGGTCGGCGTAGGGCGCGCCGCCGGGCCGGTGGTGCAGGTAGTGGAACTCGCCGACGCAGCTGATCCCGGCGAGGGCCATCTCGGCGAACACGGCCGTGGCGAGGGCGCGGTAGGAGTCGGGGCCGAGCCGGTCGGCGACCGTGTACATCTGCTCCCGCCACGTCCAGAACGTGCCGGAGTGCGCCTGGACGCGGGAGCGGAGGGCGCGGTGGAAGGCGTGGGAGTGGGCGTCGGCGAGGCCGGGGAGCGTCAGTCCGGGCAGGTGCTGGGCGGCCGGGGGGCGGGGGACGCCGGCCGCGATCCCGGTGATCCGCTCGCCGTCGGCCTCGATGAGCACATCGGCCGCCACACCGTCTCCGAGCCAGGCGAACTGGGCATGCCACTGCATACCGGAACCCCTACCCGCGCGCCAGGTCGTCCAGTACCGCGGTGAGGGCTTCCACGCCGGCCAGGCAGTCGGCCGGTTCGGCGAACTCGGCGGGCGCGTGCGAGACCCCGGTCGGGTTCCGGACGAACAGCATCGCGGCGGGCACCCGGGCGGACAGGACGCCCGCGTCGTGTCCGGCGCCGGTCGGCAGGACGGGCGGGCCGCCCAGCGTCGCGCCGACCCGGTCGCGGAGGGCGCGGTCGAAGCCGACGCTCTCGGTGTAGGACTCCTCGGCGAGGTCGACGCCGACCCGGTGGGGGCGCGCGGCGACGCGGGCGGCCTCGTCGATCTCGCGCACGGTCCGGCGGACGGCGTCGCCGGCCGGGCCGCGGGCGTCCAGCCAGGCGGTGACGGACGAGGCGATCGCGTTCACCCCGCCTGGCACGACGTCCACCTTCCCGACCGTCGCGACGGTCCCGTTGCGTTCTGCGGCCTCGCGGGCGGCGATGACCATGCGGGCGAACGGCAGCATGGGGTCGCGCCGGTCGGCGAGGGCGGTCGTGCCGGCGTGGTTGCCCTCGCCGGTGAACCCGAACCGCCACCGGCCGTGCGGGACGATCGAACCGGCGATTCCGACGGGCTGCTCCAGGGCCCGCCCCTGTTCGACGTGGAGTTCGATGTAGCAGCCGATGCGTCCGAGGAGGTCGTCGTCCGGGCCGATGGCCTCGGGGTCGAGTCCGGCGTTGTGCATGACCTCGGCGAACGTGCGGCCGCCGCCGTCGGTCAGCGCCCGCGCCCGCGCCGGGTCGATCGCCCCGCAGAGCAGGCGCGACCCCAGGCAGGCCACGCCGAACCGGGCGCCCTCCTCCTCGGCGAACGCGCCGATCCCGATGGGCCGCGCCGGCCGGAGGCCCCGCTCCCGGAGCCCGTCGATCGCCGCGAACGCGGACACGATGCCGAGCGGCCCGTCGTACGCTCCCCCGCCGGGGACGGAGTCGAGGTGGCTGCCGGTCAGGACGGCGCCGTCCCGCGTCCCGTCCTCCGGGAACCACCAGGCGAACATGTTGCCGTTGGCGTCGTGCTCGACGGCGAGGTCGCGGCGGCGCGCCTCGTCCAGGAACCAGGCACGGCACTCCAGTTCGGGCGCCGTCCACGCGAACCGGTGGTAGCCGCCCGTGGCGTCGTCCCTCCCCACCGGCAGCAGCGCCGCCCACATCTCCTCAAAGCCCACCTTGCCTCCGTTCACCTGCGGCGAGTCGTTGTTATCCGCGCCGCCAAAACAACAACACGCCGCAGCTCAACGCATCGGGATACGGACGCCGCGCTCCCGCGCGACCTCCTCCGCGCGCTCGTATCCGGCGTCGACGTGCCGCATGACGCCGGTGCCGGGGTCGTTGGTCAGGACGCGCCGGAGCTTCTCGCCGGCGAGGGCCGTCCCGTCCGCGACGCAGACCTGGCCCGCGTGGATGGACCGGCCGATCCCGACCCCGCCGCCGTGGTGGATGGACACCCAGGTCGCGCCGGACGCGGTGTTGAGCATGGCGTTCAGCAGCGGCCAGTCGGCGATCGCGTCCGATCCGTCCTTCATGCCCTCGGTCTCCCGGTACGGGCTGGCGACGGAGCCGCAGTCGAGGTGGTCGCGGCCGAGCACGATCGGCGCGCTGATCTCGCCGCGCGCGACGAGGTCGTTGAACGCCTCGCCGGCCCTGTCGCGCTCGCCGTAGCCGAGCCAGCAGATGCGGGACGGCAGGCCCTGGAAGTGGACCTTCTCCCCCGCCATCCGGATCCAGCGGGTGAGCGGCTCGTTGTCGGGGAACAGGTCGAGGATCGCCCTGTCGGTGCGGGCGATGTCCTTCGGGTCGCCGGAGAGCGCCGCCCACCGGAACGGCCCCTTGCCCTCGCAGAAGAGCGGCCGGATGTAGGCGGGCACGAACCCGGGGAACTCGAACGCGCGCGCGTAGCCGGCGAGCTGCGCCTCACCGCGGATGGAGTTCCCGTAGTCGAAGACCTCGGCGCCCGCGTCCTGGAACCCGACCATCGCCTGGACGTGCGCGGCCATGGACGTGCGGGCCCTGGCGATGAAGCCGTCGCGGTCCTTCGCGCGTTCGGCGGCCATGTCCTCGAACGCGACGCCGCTCGGCAGGTACATCAGCGGGTCGTGCGCGCTGGTCTGGTCGGTGACGATGTCGATCGGCGCGTCGCGCCGCAGCAGCTCGGGGACGAGGTCGGCGGCGTTGCCGAGCACGGCGATCGACAGCGGGCGCCGCGCCGCCCTCGCCTCCTCGGCGAGGCGCAGCGCCTCGTCCAGCGAGTCGGCCGCGACGTCGCAGTACCGGTGCGCGACGCGCCGCTCGATGCGGGACGGGTCGCACTCGACGCAGATCGCGACGCCGCCGTTCATCGTGACGGCGAGGGGCTGCGCGCCGCCCATCCCGCCGAGCCCGGCGGTCAGCGTGACCGTCCCGGCGAGGGTGCCGTCGAACCGCTTCTCGGCGACGGCGGCGAACGTCTCGTAGGTGCCCTGCAGGATGCCCTGCGTGCCGATGTAGATCCACGACCCGGCGGTCATCTGCCCGAACATCGTCAGGCCGAGCGACTCCAGCCGGCGGAACTCCTCCCAGGTCGCCCACTGCGGGACGAGGTTGGAGTTCGCGATGAGGACGCGGGGCGCCCACTCGTGCGTCCGGAAGATCCCGACCGGCTTGCCGGACTGGACGAGCAGCGTCTCGTCCCCCTCCAGGTCCGCCAGGGAGCGGACGATGCCGTCGAAGGCGGCCCAGTTCCGGGCGGCCTTGCCGGAGCCGCCGTAGACGACCAGCTCGTCGGGGTGCTCGGCGACCTCGGGGTCAAGGTTGTTCTGGATCATGCGCAGGGCGGCCTCCTGCGGCCAGCCCTTGGCGGTCAGCGCGGTGCCGCGCGGCGCGCGGACGGGACGGGGTCCTGACATGTCGGTCTCCTTACGACAGCGGGCCGGTGACGGCCTCGGCGGCGGCGACCAGCGAACCGTCCCGCACCAGCGCGGTGGCGGCGGCGATCTCGGGGGCGAGGTAGCGGTCCGGACCGGGCGGCGGGACGGCCTCGCGCAGCCGCGCGACGACGGCGCCGGTCGCCGGGCCGGGACGCAGCGGGGTGCGCAGGTCGAGGGCCCGCGCGGCGGTGAGGATCTCGATGGCGATCACCTGGGCCAGCCCGTCCACCGCCCTGCGCAGCTTCCGGGCCGCGTTCCACCCCATCGAGACGTGGTCCTCCTGCATGGCCGAGCTCGGAATGGAGTCGGCGCTCGCCGGGGCCGCGAGCCTCTTCAGCTCCGACACGATCCCGGCCTGCGTGTACTGGGCGATCATGTGCCCGGAGTCGACGCCGGGGTCGTCGGCGAGGAAGGCGGGCAGGCCGTAGGAGCGGCCCTTGTCGAGCATCCGGTCGGTGCGCCGCTCGGACATGGACGCGACGTCGGCCGTGGGCACCGCGAGGAAGTCGAGCACGTAGGCGACGGGCGCCCCGTGGAAGTTGCCGTTCGACTCGACCCGCCCGTCCGGCAGCACCACGGGATTGTCGATGGCCGACGCGAGTTCCCGCTCCGCGACCGTCTCCGCGTGCTGGAGCGTGTCGCGCGCCGCGCCGTTCACCTGCGGCGCGCAGCGCAGCGAGTAGGCGTCCTGGACGCGGGTGCAGTCGGGTCCGCGATGCGACTCCATGATGTCGGACGCGGCGAGCAGCGCCCGCAGGTTGGCGGCGCTCGCGGCCTGCCCGGGGTGGGGCCGGAGCGCCTGCAGGTCGGCGGCGAAGACGCGGTCCGTCCCGAGCAGCGCCTCGACGGTCATCGCGGCGGCGACGTCGGCCGCCCTGAGCAGGTTCCGCAGGTCGTCGACGGCGAGGACGAGCATGCCGAGCATGCCGTCCGTCCCGTTCAGGAGGGCGAGGCCCTCCTTGGCGGCGAGCTTGACCGGCGCGATCCCGGCCGCGTCCAGCGCCTCCGCGGCGGGCCTCAGCTCGCCGTCCGCGTCCCGGACCGACCCTTCGCCGATCAGCGCGAGCGCGACGTGGGCGAGCGGCGCGAGGTCGCCGGAGCAGCCGAGGCTGCCGTACTCGAAGACCTGCGGGGTGATCCCGGCGTTGAGCAGCGCCGCGAGCGTCCGGGCCGTCGTGGGCTGGACGCCCGTGCGCCCGGTGGCCAGCGTCCGCAGCCTGAGCAGCATCAGCGCGCGGACGACCTCCCGCTCGACCTCGGGCCCCGACCCGGCCGCGTGCGACCGGACGATGTTGAGCTGCAACTGGTCCCGCATCTCCGCGGGGATGTGCCGCGTCGCGAGCGCGCCGAACCCGGTCGACACCCCGTACACGGGCGTGGGGCGGGCCGACAGCTCCTCGATGTGCGCCCGCGCCTCCCCGATCAGCTTCAGCGCCTCGTCGGTCAGCCCGACCGGAGCGCCCTCGCGTGCGACGGCGACGACCTGCGTGAACGTCAGCGCCTCCGGCCCGACCTCAACCATAGGAACACCCATACCCACCATTGGACCCGTTCGCCGCCGCCCGCCCCACCCCCGGACGGCGCCCGGTGTCTCGGATACGAGACAATGCGCCCATGGCCCAGGTCCCCGCCGCCCGCCGCGCCCTGGCGGTGCTGCGCCTGCTGGCGGCCGCGCCCGGCCCGCTGCCCGCGTCCGCCATCGCCCGCGCGCTGGACCTCCCCCGCTCCAGCACCTACCATCTGCTCGCCGCGATGGCGGAGGACGGCTTCGTCACCTGCCTCCCGGAGGAGCGCCGCTGGGGGCTGGGCGTGGCGGCCTTCGAGATCGGCTCCGCCTACCTGCGGCACGAGCCCCTGGAACGGCTCGCCCGCCCGCTCCTGCGCCGGCTGGTCGACCAGGTCGGCGAGATAGCGCAGCTCGGCGTCCTGCACGGCGCCGAGACCCTCTACCTCCTGAAGGAGCAGCCGCCCCGGCACGCCGCGCTCGTCACCGACGTGGGCGTCCGCATGCCGGCCCACCTCACCGCCAGCGGCCTCTCCCTGCTCGCGCACCTGCCCCCCGCCCAGGTGCGCGCCCTGTTCCCCGGCCGCTTCGTGAACCGCACCGGCAGGGGCGCCGCGTCCCTGCGCGAGCTGCGCCGCGTCCTGGCCGACGACGCCCGGCGGGGCTGGTCCGCGGAGGACGGCCACATCACCGAGGGGTTCGCCAGCATCGCCGCCTGCGCCTTCGACCACACCGGCCATCCGACCGCCGCCATCACGGTGACGTTCCGCCGCGACGACCACCCGCCGGAGACGTGGCCGGACCTCGCCGCCCGCGTGCGCGCGACGGCGGCGTCCCTGACGACCCGGCTCACCGGCCGCCCGCCGAACCGCGCGCGGGGGGCGTGACCGCGCTGCTGTGGGCGGATCCGCCGTGGGCGGATAAGGCTCCGCCCGGTGCGCGCGCCGACGCAGAGTGGACGCATGAGCGAGGAACAGAAGATCCCGTTGTTCAACGAACGAGTGCGGCGCGAGCTGTACCACGAGCGCGTCCTTGTCCTCGACGGCACGCTCGACGACGACAACGGCACCCTGCTGGCGACGCAGCTGATCACGCTGGCGCGCGAGGACGCGTCGGCCGACATCGCGCTGTGGATCCACTCCCACGGCGGGTCGGTGCCGTCGATGCTCGCGATCCGCGACGTCATGCGGCTCGTCCCGTGCGACGTGTCCACGCTGGTGCTCGGCGTCGCCTACAGCGCCGGCCAGTTCCTGCTGTCGTCGGGGACCCCCGGCAAGCGCCGCGCCATGCCGCACGCCCGCGTGCTGATGCACCAGGGCTCCGCGGGCATCGCGGGCGCCGCCGTCGACATCGAGTTGCAGGCCAACGACCTGCGCCACACGCGCGACACCGTCCTCGGGCTCATCGCCGAGGACACCGGCCAGCCGCTGGAGCGGATCTTCGAGGACTCGCTGCACGACCGCTGGTACACGGCCCGGGAGGCGCTCGACTACGGGTTCATCGACTCGATCGTCACCACGCTGGACGAGATCATGCCCGCCGCCCGCCGTCCCGCCGGGCTCGGCGTCCCCTCCGGAGGATCCTCCCGATGAGCACCTACACGATCCCGAACGTGATCGCGCGGCACCCGCGCGGCGAACGCATCATGGACGTCTACTCGCACCTGCTCACCGAGCGGATCATCTACCTCGGCACCGCCATCGACGCGGGCGTCGCCAACGCCCTCGTCGCGCAGCTGCTGCACCTGGAGGCCGACGCCCCGGACGTCGACATCCAGCTGTACATCAACTGCGAGGGCGGCGACCCGAGCGCGATGCTCGCCGTGTACGACACCCTGCGCTTCATCCGCCCGCAGGTGGCGACCACGTGCGTGGGGCAGGCCGTCGCCGTCGGCGCCGTGCTCCTGGCCGCCGGCGCTCCCGGCAAGCGCGCCGCGCTCCCCCACACCCGCGTGGTCCTGCACCAGCCGACGGGGCAGAGCCGCGGCACGATCCCCGACCTGATCCTGCAGGCCGACGAGGTCGTCCGCGTCCGCGCCGACATCGAGGGCATCCTGGCCCGGCACACCGGGCAGGACACCGCGACGCTGCGCGCCGACACCGACCGCGACCGGGTGTTCACCGCGAGCGCGGCACTGGACTACGGCCTCATCGACCACGTGATCGAGGAGCGCCGGCCGATCCCCGTGTGACCGCTACGCGGCCAGCGCGTAGGCGGTGGGGCCGGCCGGCCGCGCCGCGGACGGCGGGCTCAGCAGGCCCGTCGCGACGGCGAGCGCCAGGTCGCCGAGCGTCACCTCCAGGGCGCCGGCGACCGCGGCGATCATCTCGCTGGACGGCTCCTTCACCCCGCGCTCCATCTCGGAGAGGTACTGGGGCGAGACCCCGGCGCGGCGCGCGGTCTCGGCCAGGATCTCGCCGCGCTCGGTGCGCAGGCGGCGCAGGCACTCGCCGAGCGCCTCGCGCCACAGCGGCTCCTGGCCGGGCCCGGCCGGCTCGCGCGTCTCGGCGGGCTCGCGCGGCGTCCCGCCGGCGGGCATGAACGGTCGGACGGTCTCAGCCATACCCCACATCGTAAGCCGGTCCGGAGGTCGCGCACCGCCGCGCGCGAAAAGGGCGACCAGAACCGCGAGTACCCGCCGGCTGGTGCCCGATTTATCGACGTCCCCTCCCCATCTGGTGGGAAATCGCTATGATCTTCCGCAAATCAACGTCTTCGGGGGCTCCCAGTGCAACCACCACCGCGACCGCCGCACGGCGGCCCGCCGCCCGGCTTCGTGCCTCCGCCCGGCCCGCCCGGGTCCCGGCCGCCGGGCGGCGGCAACGCCATGGTCATCGTCATCGTGGCCGTCACGGCCTTCATGGTGCTGCTCGGTGGCGGCGTCTTCCTCCTGGCGGGGGGCGACTCCGACGACGACCCGCCGATCAGGCCGCTGGCCGCGACGCCGACGACGGACCTGGACCTGCCGACCCCGCCCACGTACAGCTACAGCCCGCCGACCTTCCCGACACCGTCCGCGCCGCAGACCACGTACGCACCGCCGCAGATGAACTACGGGGCCATCGCCGTGGGAAGCAACGGCGCGATCGGCAAGGCCTGGGACTACGACTCGATGTCCGCCGCCAAGCGGCGCGCGCTGAACGAATGCTCGGGGAGCTGCAAGGTCCTGACGACGTTCGTCAACGGCTGCGGCGCGGTCGCCTACAACTCCAGGACCAACAGGTACTGGGGCGGCCACGGCTCCACGCGGGCCGCGGCCCAGCGGAACGCGCTGTCCAACGCGGGCGGCGGCCGGACGGTCACCTGGGTCTGCACCACCCGTTAGATCTCAGCCGCGCTGCTCCGTGCAGGGGAAGGTGGCGCGGATCGTCCGGCCTCGGGGGGTGCCGGTCCACGACCACGTGGCGGCGAGGGCGTCCACGGTGAGCAGACCGCGGCCACCCTCCGCGAGGTCGGCCAGGCTCCGCACCCTCGGCTCGGTTGGACCACCCTGGTCGGCGACGTAGACGATGACACCGGCCACGTCCATGCTGATGTCCACGGTGAAGGAGCCGCCGTCCTCACCTGACCGGGTGTGCCGCATCGTGTTGACCGCGAGCTCGTCCAGGACGAGAAGGACGTCGTCCAGTTCCGGAAAGCCTGCCAGCAGGTGCGCGGCGAACGCCCGCACGGACCGGGCCTCCTCCGGCCTGCCCGGAAACTCCCGTCGCCAGTACATCGGGGTCTCGTGCTGAGCGTGGACGGCGAGCAGCATTGTTCACCTCTCGGGACGGTGTGTCATCGGCCGTTCCATCTTCAGTAACCGTGCGCCCACGGTATGGAGAACGACCGGGTCCGCGACCCGCCGCAACGCCCGGCACGCCCCCACCCCGAACGTTCGCCTCGTTTACGTAAACGAACGGAACGGTTCGTGAACCGAGCGTTCACCTCCCGAACGCCACCGAGAGGCACAGCGGTTTCCCGTGCCGGGTGTTCAGCACAGCGTGGCCGTAGATGACACGCTCGGGAATCAACTGGTAACAAGGAGTGAAAGCTCTGACTCCCCCGGTCAGCGCCCCCGCCGCACCGGCCCGACCCAGGAGGTTCCCGGTGACCAGCCCCTTCGTCCGCCGCCGCCGCCTCGCCACCGAACTGCGGGCCCTCCGCGAGCAGAGCGGCCTGACCGCCGACGACCTGGCCCGCCGCATCTACCGCTCCCGCATGACGGTCTCCAAACTGGAGAACGCCCGCTGCCGCCCCGACGTGGCAGACATCATCAAGATCCTCCAAGTTTTCAACGTCACCGGTGACAAGTGGCACGAAATCATCAAGATCGCCGGCGAGGCCGCCGAACGTGGATGGTGGGACACCTACGGCGACGCCATGGGTGTTCGCCAACGGATGTACGCGAACATAGAGTCAGGCGCCGCCACCATCCGCGGGTACAACCAGTTCACACTTCCCGGTCTCCTCCAGTGCCCGGTGTTCACCAATGCGCTGATCGAGATCGACAGTTTGGAAGGGTCGCAGATCGAATACGACCCGAAGCGCAGCCTGGAGGCTCGTCAGCGCAGGCAAGAGGTGATTTTCAGATCTGGCGGCCCCTATTTCGAGAACATACTGGACGAGTTCGTCCTGAGGCGGCTCGCCGTCCCCGCCGACATTCTGGTAACCCAGCTGCGCCATATGGTCGATGTGCTCACTCGTGAGCCGCGCTTCACCGTCCTCGTGCTACCGACGGACGCCCGGCTCTCTCCGGGGCGCTTGCCGGAGTCGGGATACATGATCTACACGTTCACCGACCCGGAGGACCCGACGATCGCCGTTGCCGAGAGCTTGAGTGCATGCACGGTCCACGCTTCGCCTGAGGAAGTGGCAAAGTATGAGCGTCTCCACAATCGGCTCCGGGAAGCTACCCTCCCCGCTTTGGAGAGCATCTCGCTCCTGGCGGAAACGGCCGACCGGCTAAGTGAACAGGTGAGCCACGGGCAGTGAAAACGCAGCACAGCGGCTGGCGCAAGTCCAGCTACAGCACCCCAGACTCCGAATGTGTCGAAGTCGGTCGCTCCCCTCAGGGCACCATCGGCGTACGCGACACCAAGCAGGACGGCAGAGGCCCCGTCCTGGACTTCTCGCCTCGGGAGTGGGGCGCGTTCGTCGAGGCCATCCGCTCCGACAACATCCAGGTGTAATGGCCCCCGGAGGCCACGTATCCACGCGGGCGGCGGCCGGACGGTCACCTGGGGCTGCACCACCCGCTAGAACTCCGGGCCCGCCGTGCGGCCGCCTCTCCGCGGGACGGCTCACCGGGCGGGCTCTCAGCCGTGCAGGGTGGGGCGGTAAAGGAGTTCCTGGATGTGGCCGTCCAGGGTGCGGTGCTCGATGAGTTCGAGGTCGAAGTCGGCCGCGTCCTGGAAGATCCGGTCGAGCCCGGTGCTGCCGGTGATCACGGGGAAGAGCGTCACCTGGACGTGGTCGACCAGGCCGGCCGCCATCAGCGCCCGGTTCATCGACAGGCTGCCGTGCGAGCGCAGCGGCACCGCCGACTCCTCCTTCAGCCGGGCGACGACGTCGACGGCGTCGCCGCTCGCGAGGTCGGCGTCCGGCCAGTCGAGAGGCCCCTCCAGGGTGGTGGACACCACCGTCGCCGGCAGGTTCCTCATCCGGGTGACCCACGGGTCGCGGACCTCAGCGTCCTCGCCGCTCGACGCCAGCATCTGCGCGAACGTCCGGTAGGTGTTGGCCCCGAAGACCATCCGCTGGTCCTCCTCGTAGAGGGCGAGGCGGCGGTCCAGGAGCTCTGGGCCCTGCTTGCCCCAGTAGCCGGTCCAGTCACCGCCGGCGGCACCGAAGCCGTCCAGGCTCGAAAAGACGTCGAACGTGTAGGTAGCGGTCACGGTTCTTCTCCCTGAGTGCGGTCGATCGCTCGTTGGAAATACCGACCGCCGGCCGCGCTGAAACTCATCGCAGAACGGCGTCAGGCGATGCCGGGGAGGGGGTCGGAGGCCAGGTGCCACAGTCGCTGGGCGACCGGGTGACGCAGGGACGGGTCGATGGCCCGGGCGAGTGCCGCGAGCTGGTCGGGCGGCAGCAGTGCGCCTCCGCGGGCCGGATCGCGAAGCCAGAGCTTGGCCGGTGCGCCGCCCGGGACCTGGACGACCAGGCGGGGCAGCGCGCCCCCGCGCCAGTTCGTCCACACCGGCTGGACGTTCTCCGCCGTGACCTGCGCGGCTGCGAGGTCGTAGCGGCGGCGGCCGAGGACCGAGCGCCGAACGAGGACCCTGCCGTCCAGCCAGTACGCGTTCCGGTAGTGCTGGAGCAGCAGCAGGGCGACGAGCGCGTCGAGGAGCAGCAGCGGCAGCAGCGTGAGCACGCCGACGACCGGCACCTCGGAGGAGGTGAGGAACATCAGGCCGATCGCCCCCACGAGCAGGTTCGCCAGGCCGGTCAGCGGGAGGAAGCAGCCGAGCCAGACCCCCCACATCGATCGTTCCAGGCCGGCGTCCAGTCTGAGCACTGGTTCCCCTTTCGTGAATGGCACGGGGCGAAAGGCGGCTGAATTCGCGCCGGAATTCGGCCGCGCACCCGACGAAATATGCGAAATGGACAAGAATTCAAGGAGGATCTAGTCTCAAAGCGGCGGGAGGGGAGCCATGCTGGGACGGGTCCTGCGTCGCCGCTGGTTCTGGCCCGCGGTCGCGGCCGCGGCGGCGGTGCTCGTCTCCGGGTTCGTGCTGGGCACGCCGAGGGCGGACGACGACGGGACGATCCGCGTCATGACCTACAACCTGCGCGGCGTGAACGACCCGCCGCCCAGGGACTGGAAGACCCGGCTGCCGCTCGTCGAGCACCTGCTCCACGACCACGCGCCCGACCTGCTGGGCGTCCAGGAGGCGCGCTGGTACCAGGTGCGCGACCTGGCGCGGGCCCTGCCGGCCTACGGCTGGATCGGGCTCGGCACGCAGGGCGGCACCCGCGACCAGTTCCTGTCGATCTTCTACCGCAAGCAGCGGTTCGAGGTCCTCGACTTCGACCACTTCTGGCTGTCCGACACCCCGTCCGTCATCGGCTCGGCCACCTGGGGCAACCGGTACGTCCGGATGGTGACGTGGGCGAAGTTCCGCGACCGGCGCACCGGCGCCGTGCTGTACCAGGCCAACACGCACCTCGACAACATGTCGGCCGACTCGCGGGTGCGGAGCGCCCGGCTCATCCTCGGCCGGGTCCGCGAATTCCAGGCGGGCGTCCCCGTCGTGCTGACCGGCGACTTCAACTCCGCGGCCGGGACGTCGCCGGTGTACTCGATCCTCACCGGGTCGGACGCGTTCCGGGACACGTGGACGACCGCCGCCCGGCGCGGCCCGCGGTACCGCACCGAGAACCACTGGCTCCCGCCGGAGCGGGACGGCAAGCGCATCGACTGGATCCTGGCCAGAGGCCCGGTCCGCACGGTCTGGACGGAGATCGACCCCTACCGGGACGACGAGGTCTACCCGTCCGACCACGATCCCGTGATCGCTCACGTGCAGGTCTCCGAGGACTGAGGCCCGCCGCGAGCCGCGCGGCGGGCCTCAGTCCAGGCCGCCTTCTCAGGGGCGTCAGGCCAGGCCGGACTTCTTCAGCCAGTCCTCGGCGACCTTCTCCTGGTCGTCCTTGTCGATGGCGATGCGCTTCATCATGTCCAGGAGGTCCTGGGTGGTGAGCTTGGCGGAGACGGCGTTCAGGGCCGCCTTCCCCTGCTCGTTGACCGCGGTCTTGTTGACCAGCGGCGTGACGTTCTGGGCGCTGAAGACGTTCTCCGGGTCCTCCAGGACGACCAGCTTGTTCTGCTGGATGGTCGGGTCCGTGGTGAACAGGTCGGCGGCCTGGATCTTGTTCTCGGTGAGGAGCTTCACCAGGGTGGCCTGGGCGCCGGCGTCGAACGGCTGGAACTTCTTGAAGTCGAGGCCGTAGACCTTCTTCAGGCCGACGAGGCCCTGCTGGCGGGTCTTGAACTCGGACGGCCCGGCGATCGTGAGGTCCTTGGCGACCGGCTTCAGGTCGGCGATGGTCTTCAGGTTGTACTTGGCGGCCGTCTGCGGGTTGACGGTGACGGAGTCCTTGTCCTCGGCCTGGGCCGAGTCGAGGATCTCGACCGACGGCGGCAGCTTCGCCTTCAGGGCGGCGTTGATGTCCTCGGTCGTCGCGGCGGTGCTGCTCTCGTCGACCGACGTGGTCAGCAGGGCGCCGTTGTACTCGGGCATCACGCTGATGCCGCCCTTGACGACCTGGTCGTAGTAGATCTCGCGGGCCCCGATGTTGAACTTGCGGGTGACCTTGATGTTCTTGGCCTCAAGGGCCTGCGCGTAGATCTCCCCGAGCAGGTTGCTCTCGGGGAAGTTGGCGCCGCCGACGGTGACGGTGCCGCTGTCGCCGCCTCCGGCGAGGGGGTTCTTGTCGTCGCCGGAGTCCCCGCCGCCGCAGGCGGACAGCGTCAGGGCGGCCACGAGGCCGACGGCCGCACCACGGATGAGCTTCTTCATTGTCGTTGTCCTTCGGTCAGGAGGAACGGGCGGAGCCGAGCAGGCCCGGCGAGATCACGACGCGGCGCAGCGCCGCGAAGACGAACTGGACGATCAGGGCCAGCAGCACGACGAGCACCGTGCCGCCGACGACGAGCTGGTAGTCGTTGCGGGCCAGGCCGTCGATGATGTACCGGCCGAGACCGCCGAAGCCGGGGTAGGCGGCGATGGTGGCGGTGGCGACGACCTGGATCGCGGACGTGCGGAGCCCGAGCAGGATCAGCGGCAGCGCCATCGGCAGCTCCACGTGCCACAGCACGCCCCACCCGGTCATGCCCATGCCGCGGGCGGCGTCCTTCGCGTCGGCGTCGACGCCGCGGACGCCCTCGAAGGTGTTCACCAGGATCGGCGGGACGGCCAGCGCCACCAGGGCGACCAGCACCGGCGTGATGCTGTACTCGATCACGACGATGAACAGGATGAGCCCGAAGGTGGGGATGGCGCGGGCGAAGTTCGCCAGCGTGATCGCCAGGAAGCCGCCCCGGCCGGTGTGGCCGATGAGGAGGCCGAGCGCCAGCCCGATCACGGCGGCGGCCAGCAGCGAGACGCCGCTGTAGTAGAGGTGCTGGACGAGGCGGTGCGGGATGCCGTCGGCGCCGTGCCACTGCGACGACGCGGTCAGCCACGTCCAGAACAGGTCGATCTGGTTCCACACGTCGTTCACGAGGTCGCTCCCCGGGCTCGGGCCCACGGGGTGAGCAGGCGTTGGACCGTGACGAGGAGCGCGTCCGTGACCAGGGCCAGCAGGATGATCAGCACGGTCGCCGCGATGATCTGCGTCTGGAACTGGAGCTGGTAGCCGCGGATGATGTCCTCGCCGAGCCCGCCCTGGCCGATCAGCTGACCTACCGCGACGAGGCTGATGGACGAGACGGCCGCGACCCGCGTCCCGGCGATGACGATGGGCACCGCGATCGGCAGCTCGACCTGCAGCAGCCGGCGCAGCGGCCCGAAGCCCATCGCGGTCGCCGCCTGCCGGACGGGTTCGGACACCGACGCCAGCCCGTCCACCACGTTCGGGACGAGCACCGACAGGCTGTAGAGGGTCAGCGGGATCATCACCGTGGCGGGGTTGAGCCCGGTGTAGTCGATGAACAGCATGAACAGCGCGAGCGACGGGATGGCGTACAGCACGTTCGCCAGCGTCAGCGCCGGCGGGTAGAGCCAGCTCCAGCGGCGGCACGCCACGCCGAGCGGCAGCGAGACGACCAGCCCGAACAGCACCGGCAGCAGCGCGAGCCGCAGGTGCAGGACGGCGTGCTCGCCCAGCGAGTCGGTGTGCTCGCCGATCCAGCCCCAGTCGATGTCCATCAGCCGCCCTCCTTGGACAGGGAGGGCGCGTCGCCGTCCGGGCGCGCCGCCGGCGCGTCGCCGTCCGGGCGCGGCGAGGGCGGCTCGGGTTCGACGCCCGCGGCGGAGCGGGCGATGGCGGCGCTCAGGTCGTGCTGGTCGGCGACGCCCACGAGCCGCCCGCCGGCGTCGACGCTCACGGCGCGGCCGGACGGGGACAGGATCGCGGCGTCGAGCGCGGCCCGGACGGAGTCGGTCTCGACGTCGAACGTGTGCCCGATCGGGGCGAGCCGCGCGTCCCCCAGGACGCCCGACGACGGCAGCCCGTCCGCGGAGGCCCATCCGAGCGGGCGCCGGTCGCCGTCCACGACCAGAACCCAGCCGTCCGGCGGCGCCTGCGACACCGGCGTGCCGGCGGGCAGCACGCCGCGCTCGTTCAGCGGCACGGCGGAGGACGGGACGAACGACAGCCGCCGGATGCCGCGGTCGTGCCCGATGAACCCGGCGACGAAGTCGTTCGCGGGACGGGCCAGCAGGTTCTCGGGGCTGTCGAGCTGGACGAGCCTGCCGCCCGTCTGGAACACCGCGATCCGGTCGCCGAGCTTGATGGCCTCGTCGATGTCGTGGGTGACGAACACGATCGTCTTGTGGAGCTCGTCCTGGAGGCGGAGGAACTCGTCCTGCAGCTCGGCGCGGACGACGGGGTCGACGGCGCTGAACGGCTCGTCCATCAGCATGATCGGCGGGTCGGCGGCGAGGGCGCGCGCGACGCCGACGCGCTGCTGCTGGCCGCCGGACAGCTGGAACGGATACCGCTTGGCCATCGCCGGTTCGAGCCCGACGCGCTCCAGCAGTTCCAGCGCCCGCTCCCGCGCCTTCTTCTTGTTCCAGCCGACCAGGTACGGGACGGTGGCGATGTTGTCCTGCACGGTGCGGTGCGGGAACAGCCCCGCGTGCTGGATGACGTACCCGATGCCGCGCCGCAGCTCGGCCGGCTTGCGCTCGCGGACGTCCTGCCCGTCGATGAGGACCCGGCCGGACGTCGGGTCGACCATCCGGTTGATGGTGCGCAGTGCGGTGGTCTTGCCGCCGCCGGACGTGCCGACGAACACGGTGATGCGGCCCGTGGGGCATTCGAGGCTGACATCGTCCAGGGCGACGGTGCCGCCCGGGTAGCGCTTGGTGACGCCCTCAAAGGTGATCAACGATTCACGTCCTCGTTGGGCGCCCGCGACGCCGATGATCGATTCGGCCTACTACCCAACCGTAACCAACAGGTACGGTCACGTCGGTGTCCCGGCATGTCCGGAACGTCGGTTTCTGAGCATATCTACCGGTAAACATGGGAAAGTAGCGTTGCCCAGTGGAGAACGGCCGAATCGTTATCGACGGGACCGCGCTCACCTGTGCCCAGGTGGTCCGCGCGGCCCGCGAGGATGTGACGGTCGCCATAGCGGCGGACGGGGTCGAGCGGGCCCGCGCCGCCTGGCGGGTCGCCCGCGAGGTCGCCGGATCGCAGCCGGTGTACGGGCGGACCACCGGCGTCGGCGCCAACCGCGTCGTCGACGTCGAGTGGGAGGACGCCGACGCGCACGGCCTGCGCCTGCTGCGCAGCCACGCGGCCGGGGCCGGCCCGCTGGTCGCGCCGGAGATCGTCCGGGCGATGCTGACGGTCCGGCTGAACCAGATCGCGGCGGGCGGGTCGGGCGTGGAACCGGGCGCGCTGCAGGCCCTCGCGGACGTCCTCAACCTGGGCCTCCTCCCTCCGGTGCCGGTGTACGGGGCGATCGGCACGGGCGACCTGACCGCGCTCGCCTCGACCGCGCTGTGCCTGCTCGGCGAGCGGCCCTGGCTGGCCGGGCCGGACGGCGGCCAGGAGCGCGGCCCCGGCTACCGGCTCCGCTCCGCCGACGCGCTCGCGTTCATCAGCTCCAACGCCGCCACGCTCGGCGAGGCGGCGCTCGCCACCGCGGACCTGCGCGAGACGCTGCGCGCGTCCACGGTGGTGGCGGCGCTGTCGCACTTCGCCGTGCGGGGCTCGATCGAGCCCTACGCGCAGGCGGTGCAGGACGCGTGCCCGCACCCCGGCCAGCGGGACGCCGCGGCGGCGATGCGGGCGCTGCTCGCGTTCGACCAGCCGGCGCCGATGCGCATCCAGGACCCCTACGGGTACCGGGCGTTCCCGCAGGTGCACGGGCCGGCGCTGGAGGCGGCCGGGTACGCCGAGCAGGTCGTCACCCGCGAGATCAACGCCGCCGCCGAGAACCCGCTGGTCGACGCGCCCGCCCGGACGGTCTGGCACAACGGCAACTTCCACACCGCCTACGTCGGCCTCGCCCTGGACTCGGCGCGCGCCGCGCTGTTCCAGACGATGGCGCTCGCGGCCGCCCGCCTCGGGACCCTCGCCGAACCGTCGTTCACCGGCCTGTACCCCTTCCAGGGCGCCACGGAGGCGTCGTCCGGGATCATGATCCTGGAGTACGTGGCGCACTCGTGCCTCGCCGACGTCCGGCGGCTGGCGACCCCTGCGGCGCTCGGCAGCGCGGTGCTGTCGCGCGGCGTCGAGGAGCACGCGGGCTTCTCCACCCAGTCGGCGCGCGCGACGACCGACGCCGTCGCCGCCTACCGGCTCGGGCTCGGCTGCGAGCTGGTCGCGGCCGTCCGGGCGCTGCGGATGCAGGGGCGCGCGCCGTCCGGCGGGCCGCTCCGGGCGGCGACCGACATGGCCGGCGCCGTCCTCGACCCGCGCGTCGAGGACCGGCCGCTGGACACCGACATCGCCGCGGCGGCCGACCTCCTCCCCAGGCTGGCGCGGCTGCATCCCTGACGCCCCCTACTCCGGCGCGCCACCGGTGGACGCGCGGACGCGCAGCGCCGGCTCGCGCACCACCCGGCGCTTGCGCGGCTTGCCGTCGATGACGTCCACGACGAGCCGGACGGCGGAGTGGACGATGCCGTCGATGTCCCAGTCGACGGTGGTGAGCGGCGGGGTGAGCAGCGCCGACATCGGATGGTTGTCGTAGCCGCAGACCGCCACGTCGCCGGGGACGGCCAGCCCCAGCTCGCGGGTGGCGGCGTACACGCCGTAGGCGATCGAGTCGGCGAAGCAGAACACCGCGGACGGGCGGCCGGGGCCGCCGAGCACCCGCGTCGCGACCTCGGTGGCCTCGGCGAGCGACTGCGGCACGACCACGACGTCCACCCGCAGGCCCAGCCGCTCGGCCTCGGCGTTGACGTGCACGTCGGCGGGGCGGTCGGGGGTGCTCGCGCGGGTCGGGGTGAACACGGTGACGCGCTGGTGCCCGAGGTCGCGCAGGTGCTCCAGCGCGAGCGTGACGCCGCGCCGGTTGTCGAACACGACCTCGCCCTGCGCCTGCCCGCCGTGCAGCGCGTCGCCGATGGACACGACCGGGACCGTGCCCGCCAGCTCGGCCCACAGCGCGGCGGACGGGTCGAGCGGCTGGACGATCAGCCCGTCGACCCGCTGGTCGCGGAGCCGGCGGGCGAGGGCCAGCTCGCGCTCGGGGTCGCCGCCCGCGTCGACGATGAGGGCGTAGCGGTCGCGGGCGAGCAGCGCCCGCCCGATGCCGACCGCGAGGGACTGCTGCCAGTAGTCCTCCAGGGAGCCGCACAGCAGCCCGACCTGGCCGGTGCGGCCGCTGGCCAGGGCGCGCGCGATCGGATGGGCCTCGTAGCCGAGCTCCTCGGCCGCCGCGCGGACCCGCTCCTGGGTCTCCTCCGACGTCTGGATGCCGCGCAGCGCGTACGACACCGCCGCGGGCGACAGACCGGTCGCCTGCGCCACTTCGCGGATGGTCGCGCGCTTGGGCTTCTCCGACATCCCCCCAACCCTAGAGCCCGGCACCGACGCGGCAGCGGACCCGTGCTTGACGGCATGACCTCTGAAGCGGTTCACTGAACCGGTTAACTGATGCGGTTCAGTGATGCGGTTCAGCAGCACTGCCCAGCGGCTTCGCCGCGCCCCTCGCGACCGCACCCGGTCACAGAAGGAAAGGAGCGAACCCGTGTCCTCCGAGGTCCTGCCCCGCGCCGCCGGATTCGAGAGCCTGCCCGGCCGTCCCCTCGACGCGCGCGAACTGCGGGAGCTGGTCGACGACCTGGCGGACCGGCCCGCCCTCTGGCGGCAGCACGTCGCCTTCCCCGAGGGGCGCCGCCACTACGCGTCCCTCCACCGGGACGAGCACGTCGACGTCTGGCTCCTGTGCTGGACCCCCGAGAACGACACCGGGTGGCACGACCACGACATCTCGTCCGGGGCCGTCCGCGTCGTCGCCGGCGCCATCGAGGAGAACAACCCGCGCATCGGCGGCGACCCGGTCCGGACGGTCGTCGGCGAGGGCGAGTCGTTCTGCTTCGGCCCCGACCACATCCACCGGCTCACCGGCGTGCGGGACGCGAGCGTCTCCATCCACGCCTACTCGCCACCGCTGTGGCGCCTGGGCCAGTACTCCGTGGACGAGTCGGGAGTGATGCGCCGCCTGTCGGTCAGCTACACCGACGAACTGCGTCCGCCGGACGACCCGGCCTGACGGAGCGTTCCAGGAAGTGTCTCCGGCGAGCCCGACCGGGGGAAGCGGGCCCGCCGGAGAAGGCGCGTCCGGTCGATGCCCGCTCACATCGACCAGACACTCACCATCTGTTCAGCGCACCCCCTGCCGGAAGTGTCACACCGTCCAGCGGGCGAGCCGGCGGTCGCTCACGGCGCAGACGGCGACGACCACGGCGAGGAAGGCCGCCGCGCCCCTCAGGAGGCCCGCCTCGTAGTACTCGTCGGTGACCAGCCGGACGGCCGCGTAGCCGACCGCGCCGCCGAGGGCCAGCGCGGTCGTCCCCTGCGCGGCCCAGAGGGCGATGCGGGCGGTCCCGGCGCCCGACAGGCACTCGCGCAGCGCGCACGCCCCGGCGGCCAGGCAGATGGCCAGGCCGGCGGCCGCGGCCAGCGGCGGGCTGCCGAAGTTCACGCCGTAGCGGACGGCCAGGGCCGGGACGAAGAAGAGCAGCAGCGCCCACCGCAGGCCGCCGGCGACGGACGACAGCGCGATGCCGGCTTCGCCGTCCGGCAGGCGGGACGAGGCAACGCGCGCTCCCACCAGGATGCAGAGCGCCAGGACGGCTCCGGGCAGGCGTCCGCCCAAGTGGCCGAGGTTGTAGAGCAGGGCGGTGTCGTACACGGTCAGGACGAGGTACCCGAAGGCCCAGGCGGAGGCGGCGAAGAGGAGCATCCGCGCGAACGAAGCGCGCCCGGGGCCGTCCCCCTCCTGCCTGGCCAGCCAGCGGAGGAAGAAGGGCGTGAGCACGGCGGAGCAGGCCCGGATCACGATGTCGTCCACCGTGTAGGGGTTGCGCAGGTCCCACTCGACCGCGCAGAACACGAACGTGTAGGAGAGCGACGCCGCCCACACCAGCCACGAAGTCGCCAGACGCCGGTACAGGCCGCGATCCAGCCAGCGGAGGACCGTCAGGTAGATGAGCAGGCCGAACGGCAGCTCAAGGAATGCCTGGACCCGCAGCAGGGACGGCGCGAGCAGCTCGGGCTTCGGAAAGTGCTCCGCAAGGCCGCGCATGGCCGGACCGTCCTCAAGCGCGAAGTACCCCTCCGGCAGGTACCTCGCGATGAACGTCGCGTCCCCGCCATGGACGCGCAGGACGTAGACGGTGAAGAGCACCTGGTTGAGGTAGACGAGCGCGACCACCAGGGCCAGGAACGCCTCCGGACGCGCCCAGCGGCGCGCCCCCGGCTCAGTTGCGCGCCGCGTCGACCGGGCTGCGGCCACGAGGCTCAGCAGCGTCGAGACCAGGACCGCTCCATTCACCACGACCGACAAACCTAGACGTTTCCGCTGGAGGGCGCAGGGGCTCCAGCGACGCGTGCAGGCGGGCCCGCATCCAGGCCGCCCCGGGACGTTCGACCAGCCGGTGGACGGCGTAGGCGCCCACCAGCGAAGCGGCGAGCACCACGGCCAGCGCCGCCCACCTGTCGAGCCCGGGGTACAGCGCGTCCAGCAACGGCAGCGCCAGTTGCGAGTGGAGGAGGTACAGCGGATACGTGAGCGCCCCGAGGACGGTCAGCCGCGACCACCGCAGCGACCGCAGCCGGCCGGTCGCGACCAGGATCATCACGGCGAAGATCGCGGTGATGACGGCGCCGGCCGCGATCTCGTCCGCGCCCCGGAAGACGTGCTCCGCGCGCCACGCGCCCCAGCGCAGCGCGATCAGGTACGACACGGCCACGTATCCCCAGAGCAGCAGCGTCGGCCCGAACCGGTGGATTAGGTAGAGCGCCATCCCGGCGATGAAGTAGCAACTCCAGGTCGGTACCAGCATCACCTGGAGCAGGTCGTTGCCCGCCTCGTCGGCGTACACGCCCGCGAACAGCCACGCCGTCATGAACACCAGGCAGGAGCGGTAGGTGATCCCGATGCCGGCGAGGACGGCGACGAGCACGTAGAAGTGGAGCTCGACCCAGAGCGTCCAGTAGACGGCGTCCACGTTCTTCAGGCCGAGCCCGCCCTGCAGCATCGTGAGGTTCGGCAGGACCAGCCCGGGGACGCCGTGCCCCTGCCGGAACAGCGCGTACACGACCGCGCCCAGCAGCACGCTCACCCAGTACGCCGGCATCAGCCTGACCAGCCGCGACACGCCGAACCGGCCCGGCCCCCGGCCCCACGCGCTCATCAGGATCACGAACCCGCTGATCATGAAGAACAGGTCGACGCCGAGGTAGCCGAACCGGGTGACCGCCGCGACCTCGGGGAACACGTCCCGCGCGGGCTCCGGCCAGGGCCCGGCGCCGCCGAAGCCCGTGAAGTGGTACAGCACCACCGCCAGCGCCGCCGCGAAGCGCAGCAGGTCGAGCTCGCTCAGCCGTTCCCGTCCGGTCACCGCGGAACCGTCCCGTCCCGCGATGGCCCCCTCCGGTCCAGGAGGTGAGCCCGCGATGAACGCACGATGTCGGCCGGGACGAACCCGCCGCGATCCCCACCCGCGACGCGCGCGCGGTTAACCGCGAGGCGCACCCGGCACGGGCCTCGGATCAGTAAGATGCGGGGGCATCCCTTGGAACGTATGGGTGGTCCTCCATGACATCTCGCCGCGCCCGACGCGGCGCGGCGACTCTACTGCTGTGCCTGAGCCTGGTGGCGGTCCTGGCGGCCGCCGGCTGCTCCGTGCTCGCGGGCTCGGTGCACGAGCCGGCCGCCGCGGACGGGCCGCCGAAGGGCGAGCCGCGCAAGGCGCCGTCCGTGGTGATGTTCCTCGGCGACAGCTACACGGTCGGCGACCGGGGCGTCCGGCCGGAGAGCACGTACGCGGCGGCCACGGCGCGGCTGCTCGGCTGGCAGGTCATCGTCGGCGGGCGCGCCGGAACCGGGTTCGTCCGGGCGGGCCGGGGCGGGGAGCCGTTCCTCGGCCTGTTCGAGAGCCAGCTCGGCTGGCGTCCCGCGCCGGACCTGCTCATCGTGTCCGGCGGCCACAACGACTGGCGGTACCCGCCGCCGCAGGTCGCGGCGGCGGCGCACGTGCTGCTGGAACGCGTCCGGCAGCGCTGGCCCGGCACCCACATCGTGCTGGTGGGGCCGCTGTGGGGGACGGGCGCCCCGCTGCCGGGGGCGGTCGCCGTCCGGGACGCGCTGAAGAACCTCGCCGGGCAGCTCGGCGTCCCGTTCGTCGACCCGATCGGCGAGAAGTGGATCACGGGTGACCTGCTGACGGGCACCGGCAACGCGGCGCTGCTCATCAAGAAGGACCGCACCCACCCGAACCCGGCGGGCCACCGGTACGTGGCGACCCGCCTGGCCGAGGACGTCAAGCGGCTTGGCCTCGGCCACCCGGTCCGGAAGGGCTGACCGTCAGGCGGACGGGCGCGCGAGCGTCAGGGAGAAGTCGCCGTCCCGGTCCGTCCAGAATTCGGCGATCTCCATGCCGGCGGCGCCCAGCTCGGCGTCGAGGCGGTCCCGCCGGAACTTGGCGGAGATCTCGGTGCGCATCTCCTCCCCGGCCGCGAACGACACCTCCAGGTCGAGGCCGCCGACGCGGACGTCCTGGTCGCGGACGGACCGCAGCCGCATCTCGATCCACTCCTCCGCCGCGTTCCAGGCGGCGACGTGTTCGAACGCGTCCGGGTCGAAGTCGGCGTCCAGGTCCCGGTTGATGACGTGCAGGACGTTGCGGTTGAACTCGGCGGTGACCCCGGCGGCGTCGTCGTAGGCGCGGACGAGGCGCCCGGCGTCCTTGACGAGGTCGGCGCCGAGCAGCAGGAAGTCGCCGTCGGACATGGTGGCGCGGACGCCGCCGAGGAACCCGATCCGCTCGGCGGGCGGCATGTTGCCGATCGTCCCGCCGAGGAAGGCGATGAGCCGCCGCTCGCCGCCGGGCAGGAGCGGCAGGTGCTGCTCGTAGTCGGCGACGACGGGCCGGACGGTCAGGCCGGGATGGTCGGCGGCGATCCCGGCGGCGGCCTCTTCGAGGAAGTCGCCGCTCACGTCGACGGGCACGTAGGAGCCGAGCGTGCCGGACAGCGCGTCGAGCAGCACCCGGGTCTTCTCCCCCGATCCGGCGCCGAGCTCCAGGAGCGTCCGGGCGCGGGTGGCGGCGGCGATGCCGGGCGCCCGCGCGACCAGGATCTCCCGCTCGCGCCGCGTCGGGTAGTACTCCTCCAGTTCGGTGATCTCCTCGAAGAGCGCGCTGCCGCGCTCGTCGTAGAACCACTTGGGCGGCAGGGTCTTGGGCGTGCCGGTGAGCCCGTCCCGGACGTCCCGGCGGAGCGTCTTGGCGAGGTCGTCGGCGGTCAGGAACCGGTCCATGCGGTTCTCCTTCACAGGGTGGTCAGAGGGAATCGACGCGGACGCCGGTGCCGGGTCCGGCGGTGACGAGCGAGCGGTCCGGCACCGGCCGCCAGCCGGGAGCGTCGTCGAGCGGCTCGGACGCGATGCTGACCGCGTCCGCGTCCTCCCGGACGAACAGCGAGTCGCCCCAGGTCGTGGCGGCGAGGGACGTCCCGTCGGAGGCGAGCAGGTTGTAGCGGCCGGGGGCGAGCGCGGTGATCGCGGCGACGGCGGCGGCGAGGCCGTCGCCGAGCGGCAGGCCGTCCCGCCAGTGCCGGACGGCGAGCGCGAACAGCGGCGCGGAGTCGACCGGGGCGCGGGCGTCGGGGATGTCGGCGATGTCGCCGGCCAGCTCGCGGAGCTTGGCCTCGACGCCGCCGTAGTCCTCGATCTTGCCGTTGTGGCTGAACAGGCGGCGGCCGGCGCGGAACGGCTGGGCGCACGACTCGTCCACGGGGAACCCGGCCGTCGCGGACCGGATCGCCGCGACGGCGCAGGACGCGCGCACGGCCCCGGCGACCTCGCGGAAGGACGCGTCGGTCCAGAGGGGCTGGGCGCGGCGGAACCGGACGGGCGCCTCCGTGCCGGTTCCGTCCGGGTACCAGCCGATGCCGAACCCGTCGGCGTTCAGCAGGTTGCCCTGCGTCATGCGGGGCGCGTACGCCTGGGTCTCCAGGGAGTGCTCGCCGTCGTAGACGAGCGAGTGCAGGGTGCGTTCGGGCCCCAGGTAGCCGAGGTGGCGGCACATTCAGCGTCCCTCCCCCGCCGACCGCGCGCAGCGGAACCCGGAGAAGATCTGCCTGCGGACCGGGTAGTCCCAGTTGCGGAACGATCCGCGGACGGCGAGCGGGTGCGTCGCCCAGGAGCCGCCCCTCAGCACCTTGTACTCGGGCCCGAAGAAGACCTCCGAGTACTCCTTGTAGGGGAAGGACCGGAAGCCGGGGTAGCCGTGGAAGTCGGACGACGTCCACTCCCACACGTCCCCCAGGAGGCGCCTGACCCCGTAGGCCGAGGCGCCGGCCGCGTAGGAGCCGGTCTCGGACGGACGCAGCGTGCGCTGCCCGAGGTTGGCGCGGCCCTCCTCGTACACCTCGCCCCACGGGTAGCGCCTTGAGCGCTGCGCGGCCGGGTCCCAGCGGGCGGCCTTCTCCCACTCGGCCTCGGTCGGCAGCCGCTTGCCGGCCCACCGCGCGTAGGCGTCGGCCTCGTACCAGCACACGTGCTGGACGGGTTCGCCGGGCGGGACGGGTTCGGTCCGTCCGAACCGGCGCCGGAGCCACTGCCTGCCTTCCCCGTCCCAGAAGGCGGGGGCGCGCTTGCCACTGGTGTTGCGCCACTCCCATCCGGCCGGGTCCCACCAGCGCGGGTCGTCGTAGCCTCCGGCCTCCATGAAGGCGATGTAGGCGGCGTTGGTGACCGGCTCCACGTCGATGTAGTAGGCGGGCAGGTCGACGAGATGGACGGGGCGTTCGTTGTCGTACGCCCACGGGTCGTCCGAGGTGCCCATCTGGAACGGGCCCGCCTCGATGAGCACTTCGCCTGCCGCGGAGCCTTCGGCGGGCTTCTGCAACGGCTCGGCCGCCGGGTCGAGCAGCGCGGGAGCGCCCTTCCGCAACTGGTGCGTGGCGAGCATGGTCTCGTCGTGCATGTGCTCGTGCTGCACGACCATGCCGTACACGAACCCGCCCGACGTGAGCGGATCCGGCGTGTCGAACCGTGCCGACGACAGCGAGTCGAGCACCTTGGCGCGGACCGTCCCGATGTAGGAGCGGGCCTCGGCCGGCGACAGGAGCGGCAGCGTCGGCCGTTCCGCGCGCGGGTGCTCGAACGCGTCGTACAGGTCGTCGATCTCGGGACGCATCGCCTCCTGGCCGGCCGCCTCGCGCAGCAGCCACAGCTCCTCGTAGTTGCCGACGTGGGCGAGGTCCCACACGAGCGGCGACATCAGCGGCGACACCTGCGCGGTGAGGTCGTCCCCGGCGAGGACCTCGGTGGTGAGGCCGAAGCTGCGGTCCCGGACCGCGCCCAGCTCGCCGGCGATCAGTTCTTTGAGCGCTCCCTCGTCGAGCGCGTCGAGCGGGCCCGGGGAGTTCATCGGGGCCATGTCGCGTCCTCCTCGGACTGAACGGTGGACGGGGTCGACGGGGTCGTTGGGGGCGATTGGGGCGATGGCGGATCGTCGGCCGGGCAGCGTCCCCGGTCGACGTACCGCCGGATGTACTCCTCGACCAGCGGGACGAGCCCGGACGCGCCGAGCCGCGGGAGCGCGTCGAGGGCCGCCGTGAAGCAGGCCCGCGCGGCGGCGGCGAGCGGCGCGTCCGACAGTCCGCGGCGGGCCGCCTGCGCCCACCGGTCGGCGACCGGCTCGGCGGCGGCCTCGGCGGCCCGGGACGCGGCCGGGTCGTCCAGCAGCGCGGTCGCGACGGCGACGGGCACGGCCCAGTACCGGCCGGGCGGCGCGTCGATCATGCGCAGCTCCAGCCAGCCGCGCGGCCGGACCGGCGGGAACAGGGTGGACAGGTGGTAGGCCAGGTCGTCCTCGCGGGGCTCGCCCTTGTCGAGCCATTCCAGGAAGGACATGCCGGGGTCGGACACCCACTCGCCCTCCGCGGTGTGGACGAGCATGACCCGGGCGTCGAGCGCGTACCGCGTCCACGCCTCGGCCGGGTCGCCGTCCGCGCCGTCCCGCAGGACGGGCAGGGTGCGGCAGGGGTCCAGCTCGGTCCAGATGCCCTGCCGGGACGAGTGCATCCCGGTGCGGCGGCCGGCCCGCAGCGGCGAGTTGGCGAACGCCGCGACGAGCACCGGACCGAGCGCGTGCGCGAGCCGCCAGCGGCGGGACGCGTCCGGATCGTCGGCGCCGATGTCCAGGTTGACCTGGACGGACGCGGTCGAGCACATCATCGCCAGCCCCGCCGCGTGGAAGCCGCCCGAGCGGAAGTAGTCGCGCATGCACGCGTAGCGGGGGTGGTCGGCCTGGAACCGGGGGCGCCGGACAGGGTCGACGCCGTGGCCGGCGAGCGCCAGCCCGTCCCGGGCGAGGGCGTCCCGGATCCGCGCGATGTCCCCGCCGAGCGCGGCGTGCAGCGCGCCGAGCCCGCGGAACGGCGCGGAGCTGAGTTCGAGCTGCCCGCCCGGCTCGTACGTGATCGTGCTTCCGCCGGCCGGCGGCCCGGCGTCCGCGACGAGCGCGCGCACCCGTCCGGCGGGGACGTGGGCGGCGGGCTCGGCGGTGTCGACGACGAACCACTCGGTCTCCGCGCCGACCGTCCCGGGCGGGCCGGTCTTGAAGCAGACACCGCGAATGTGCTGGTAGACACCATCAACCGTCAGGCGGGTCACCGTTGACTCCTCACGTAAATCGATAGCGAGTTCGAATCCTTCCCTGCTGAACCGCATCAGGTATCAGCTGATTTCCGAGATGTTCCTTAAATCTCTGTGAACATCACCGTCCGCAGGCGACCCGACTACCTTCGGTGCTATTCGACGTGCCGTCCGATCTCGGACTTCTCAGGCGTGGACACGAGGCGCTAGAGTCCCGTTGATCAGCTATGTGCTATTTGTCGGACAGTTGGACGAGCCGGCGGGAAGGGGAGGGCGCATGCGCGGGGACCTGGGCTCGCTCTACGACGCGCACGCCGACCGCCTGTACGCGTACTGCTGGTCGCTCGTCGGCGACCGGCTCGCGGCGGCGGCCGTCGGCGACACGTTCAACGCGGCCGTGCACCAGCCGCCGCGCGGCGACAGCGTGCTGTGGCTGTACTCGCTCTCCCGGACGGCCTGCGCCGAGCGCGGCGCCTTCACCGGGGAGCTCGCCGCCCAGGGCGGGATGCCGTTCGCCGGCCCCGACCCGCTGCTGCGGGCCGCCGGCGGCCTGCGCTCCGACCACCGCGAGGTCCTGCTGCTGTGGGCGGGCGAATGGCTCGAACCGCACGACATCGCCCGCGTCCTCGGCATCGCGCCCGACACGGTCGGGCAGCTGCTCGCCGCCGCGCGGACCCGGCTGGAGCGGACCGTCCTCGACATCCTGATGCGCGGGACGGCCGGGCCGCAGCCCGAGCTGATCACCGCGTTCGAGAAGGGCCGGCTGCCGCAGTTGCTGGCCCGCCGCGCCCCCGACCAGGCGCCCGGCTGGCTGCGCGACCGTGTCCTCGCCGCCTGCGCGCAGGAGGCGGCCCGGCCGCTGCCGAGCGTCGCCGCCCCGGCTCCCCTCGTCGTGATCGGGGCGGAGCGCAAGGACCGTCCCAAGCGCGGGATGTCCGGCGGCATCTCCCGTGGCCTCGGCGCCGCCGCGGGCGTCGCCGCGTCGGCCGCCGCCGTCATCGGCCTCCTGGTCTCCTGGCCGACCGCCAAGGGCGGCGGTGACGCCGCCTCGATGGTCCCGTCGGCGAGCAAGGGGCAGACGAACCCCGCGTCGGCGAAGACCAGCGGCGTCCCGCAGAACCCACTGCCCGGCCTCACCGGCCCGGAGCGGGCGAAGGGCGGCGGGCCGGCCGCGTCCGAGAACCCGGTCACCGGAGCCTTCGACGACCCGCCGCGGCAGGCGGGCGGGGCTCCGGCGGCGCCCGCGCCGCCCGCCTCCACCCCGTCCCGCACGCCGTCCCCGGAGAAGAAGCCGGAGACGGACACCCCGTCGAGGCCGGAGAAGCCGTCCACCCCGCCGGACGAGTCGCCGACCACTCCCCCGGAGACCACGCCGGGCGACCCGGCGACCCCGCCGGACGACGGTTCGACGCCCCCGGCCACCCCGCCGGCGGACACGCCGACCGACCCGTCGGACGGCTCCGAGACGCCGAGCCCGAGCCCCACCGCCAACCCCGCTCCGGAGCCGGGGCAGGGCTAGGCCCCGGCCAGCGGATCGGCCGCCGGCATCGCGGGAGCGGGCATCTCGGGCACGGCGGCGCGGCGGCGTTCCAGCAGCAGGAGCAGCCCGCCGATCAGCCCGCCGGCGACCATCGCCACCAGGTGCCCGACGGCGGCGACCTCCAGCGCGGGCAGGCCCGCCAGCAGGACGGGCGCCAGCGCGCACCAGCCGGCGAGCGCCGGCAGCCGCCGCACCCGCCCGTCCCCGTACAGGAACGCCGCGACGAGCGCCGCGCACAGCACGTAGGACGGCCCGACGTCGGGGATCGTGCGGATGGAGTCCGACAGGAGGCCGGCCTCCAGCCGCACGAGCGCGATGCCCTGGCTGACGAGGGTGCCGAGGACGTGCGAGGCGGCGACGAGCACCACGGCCCGCAGGTTGCCGAACCGGCGGGTGAGCGGGAACAGCCCGATCGCGGCGGCGACCAGCAGCACGCCCTGCGCCCCCTCGGCGACGAACGCCGACGCGACCATCGTCCCGACCGGGTTCACCGCGAGGTTCGACAGGTTGGTGCTGGCCCAGGCGACCACCGCGTGCCGCGCGGACGGCGGCAGGACGAGCGCCTGCACCATCCACACGGCCGCGAACAACCCGAGGAACGTCAGCGGCATCGCGTACCGCTTCGCGAATGCGGCGATCACACCGGCAGCCTAACCCCGTCCGCTCAGACGGCGGCGGCGCCGTCCACCGGTGTGCCGCCGCGCCGGACGAGCAGGGCCGCGAGGACGGCGGCGAGCGCGACCGCCGCGGCGACGCTCAGGGACGTCTGGAACCCGTCCATGAACGCGAGGTGGCTTCCGCTGGTGATGGCGTCCGCGGTCCGGCCGGTCGTGCCGGGCGGGACGGGCGCGACGCCCTGCGAGACCAGGCCGCCCGCGCCTTCGAGCCGATGCGCGGCCGGCCCCGGGACGCCCGCGTCGGTCAGCCGCCCGAACAGCACGTCCCCGACCTTGGTGGACAGCAGCACGCCCAGCACCGAGGTGCCGAGGACGCCGCCGACCTGCGCGGCGGTCTGCTGCAGGCCGCCCGCGACGCCCGCGAGGTGGGCGGGCGCGTTGCCCACGATGGCCTCCGTGCCGGCGACGATCACCATCCCGAACGCCAGGCCGACCAGGACGAACCGGGGCCAGAGCTGGACGTAGGGGGCGTCGACGCCGATGCGCGAGAGGCCGAACATCGCGACCGCGGTGAACACCATCCCGAGGACGAGCGGCACCCGCGGCCCGAACCGGCTGGTCAGCGCGCCGGCCACCGGGGAGGCGACGATGAACACGCCGGTCATCGGCAGCATCCGGACGCCGGCGTCGACCGGGCTCATCCCGTGCACCTGCTGCAGGTAGAGGGTGATGAAGAAGATCGTCCCGAACATCGCGAAGAAGCCGAGGACGATGAGGCCCGTCGCGGCCGACAGCGACACCGAGCGGAACAGGCCGAGCGGCAGCAGCGGGCGCTCCACCCGCAGCTCGTTCCAGACGAACGCGGCGAACAGCACGACGGACGCGGCGAACGACACGAGCGGGACGGCGTCCCCGAACCCGTGCTCGCCGGCCTTGATGAGGCCCCAGACCAGGGCGAACAGCGCGCCAGTGAGGAGCGCGACGCCGGGCAGGTCGAACGATCCGGCGGCCTCCTCGTCCCGCGACTCGCGGATCACCCACACGCCGACCAGCAGCGCGATCAGCCCGAGCGGGGCGTTGAGGAAGAACACCGACTCCCAGTTGACGTTCTCGACCAGCAGCCCGGCGACGATCGGGCCGCCCGCGATGGAGATGCCGACGGTCGAGCCCCAGATGCCGATCGCGGCGTTGAGCCGCTCGGCGGGGAAGGTGTTGCGCAGGATGGCGAGGCTGGCGGGCTGCAGCAGCGCCCCGGCGAAGCCCTGCACGACGCGCCAGAAGATCACCATGCCGAGCCCGCCGGACAGCCCGATGAGCACCGAGGACACGGCGAAGCCGACCACGCCGGCGAGGAATGTGCGCTTGCGCCCGAAGCGGTCGGCGATCTTCCCGGCGGGGATCAGCGTGACGGCGAGCGCCAGCAGGTAGGCGTTGGTCACCCACTGCAGCCCGGACAGGCTCGCGCCGAGGTCCCGGGCGATCGCGGGGTTGGCGATGGAGACGACGGTCGCGTCGAGGCCCACCATCATCACGCCGAGCGCGACGGCGACCAGCGTGAGCCACGGGTGCCCGTGCCCGCGCCTTCCCGGCCGATCGCGGGCCCGTTCGCGGGGCGGGACGTTGACGGCGCCGGGTTCGAGTGTTCCGGCGCCCTGTGCATGAGTCATCTTCGACCTCCGGCTTGGCAAGGCTTCAAAGTGTCATGAGATGACAGTTGTCGTCAACTGCCTACAGTCATGCCTAGACATGATTCAGCTCACGACAGAATTCACCCGCTGCCGCTTGGCGCGCGCCCACCGGCTCGTTACACTTCGCGCATGACCGCGACCGCCCCCGAGACCGGCCCGTCCGGTCCCGGACCCCAGCCCCCGGGCAGGCGCGAACGCAAGAAGCAGCGCACCCGCGAGGCGCTCATCGACGCCGCGTTCGGCCTCTTCGCCGAGAAGGGGTTCGACGCCACCACCGTCGAGGAGATCGCCGACGCCGTGGACGTCTCGTCCCGCACGTTCTTCCGCTACTTCGCCTCGAAGGAGGACGTCGCGCTCACCTTCCAGGAAGAGCAGAACCGCGCCGTGATGGCGGCGCTGGACGAGCGTCCCGCCGACGAGCCGATCATGACCGCGCTCCGGCACACCGTGGTGGGGATGGCCCGCGCCTGCGAGGCGGGCGAGCTCGGGTTCGAGCCGGGGCGCTTCGAGTGCATGCTGACGATGATGCGCGACAGCCCCACCCTGCTGGCGGGCAGCCTGGAGCACGCGCAGAAGAAGCAGGCGCTGCTCACCGAGGTCATCGCCCGCCGGATGGGCCTGGACCCGGCCGCCGACCTGCGCCCGCACGTCGCCGCGGCCGCCACGCTCTGCGCCTTCCAGGCCGCCGCCGACGCCACCCGCCGCCCCGGCGGGACGTTCACCTCGCTGTCGGAGACGGTCGACCAGGCGTTCGCCATCCTGGAGGGCGGTCTCAACGAGCCCGTCCCCGCAGACGGGTAGCGCGCCCGGTCCGGAGCCGCCCGGTGTGGAGCCGTGCGGCCGGGGTACGGCGGCGGCATGGCCCACAAGCATCCGCACGCCGACGGGAACGGCGCCCGCGACATGGAGATCAACCCGATCTTCAGCCGCGAGCCGCTGACGATCCCCCGCTACGCGCTGCCGCCCGGCGAGCTCGACCCGGGCACCGCCTACCAGGTCGTCCACGACGAGCTGATGCTGGACGGCAACGCGCGGCTCAACCTCGCGACGTTCGTGTCGACGTGGGCGGAGCCGGAGGCGGTGCGGCTGATGACCGAGTGCGCCGACAAGAACATGGTCGACAAGGACGAGTACCCGCGCACCGCCGAGCTGGAGCTGCGCTGCGTGCACATGCTCGCGCGGCTGTGGCACGCCCCGGACCCGCCGCGCACGGTGGGCTGCTCGACGACCGGGTCCAGCGAGGCGGCGATGCTCGGCGGCCTCGCGCTCAAGCGCCGCTGGCGGGCGCGGCGGCGGGCCGCCGGGCTGCCGGCCGACCGGCCGAACCTCGTCATGGGCGTCAACGTGCAGATCTGCTGGGAGAAGTTCGCGAACTACTTCGAGGTCGAGCCCCGGTACGTGCCGATGGAGGGCGACCGCTACCACCTCGGCGCGCGGGAGGCCGTCGAGCTGTGCGACGAGAACACGATCGGCGTCGTCGCCGTCCTCGGGTCCACGTTCGACGGGAGCTACGAGCCGGTCGCGGAGATCGCGTCCGCGCTCGACGACCTGGAGGAGCGCACCGGGCTGGACGTGCCCGTCCACGTGGACGGCGCGTCCGGCGCGATGGTGGCGCCGTTCCTCGACCCGGGCCTGCACTGGGACTTCCGGCTGCCGCGCGTCGCGTCCATCAACACGTCCGGCCACAAGTACGGCCTGGTCATGCCGGGCGTGGGCTGGGCGCTGTGGCGGGACGAGGGCGCCCTCCCGGACGACCTCGTCTTCCACGTCAACTACCTCGGCGGGGACATGCCGACGTTCGCGCTGAACTTCTCCCGCCCCGGCGCGCAGGTCGTCGCCCAGTACTACAACTTCCTGCGGCTCGGCTTCGACGGGTATCGCCGCGTCCAGCAGACGTGCCGGGACGTCGCGACGCGGCTGGCGGCCGACATCGGGCGGCTCGGCCCGTTCGAGACGCTCACCGACGGCGGCGACATCCCGGTGTTCGCGTTCCGCGTGCGCGACGGCGTCCGCAACTTCACGGTGTTCGACGTGTCGGCGGCGATGCGCGAGTCGGGGTGGCTCGTGCCCGCCTACACCTTCCCGGAGAATCGCACCGACCTCGCCGTCCTGCGCGTGGTGGTGCGCAACGGCTTCGGGCACGACCTCGCCGACCTGTTCCTGGACGACCTGCGCCGCGCCCTGCGGCGGCTGTCCGCCCAGGAGGCACCGCAGCGCACCCCGGAGGACGCCGCCGGCTTCTCGCACGGCGCCGAGGCGAAGACCACGAAGACCACGAGGACCACGAAGACCCCCGGCCGCGGCTGACCCGCCACCAGGCGACGCCACCAGGAAATACGCCGCCGATAAGCGACATCGGGAACGCTTTCCGATCGGAGGTCAGCGGGGGGCGCGCGGCAGGCCGAGGCCGATCATGGCGATCAGCTCGCGCTGGATCTCGTTGACACCGCCGCCGAAGGTCAGCACGAGCGCGCCCTTCGCCAGCCGGTCGAGGGACGCCGTGAAGGCCGCCGTCTCCGCGTCGCCGGGGTCGCCGTAGCGGGCGAGGACGTCGCCGACGATCCGGCCGACGTCCTGCATCCGCTCCGAGGAGTAGATCTTCGTGGCGGACGCGTCGGCCGCGCCGAGCCAGCCGAGGTCCTGGTTCGCGGCGACCTGCCAGTTCAGGGTCTCGTTGACGCGCAGGTAGGCGTGCACGAGGGCGAGCGCGCGGCGGACGGCGGGCTCCTCGATGAGCGGGCGGCCGTCCGGCCCCGCCGTGGCGCGGGCCCAGCGCTCGAACCGGATGCGGGTGTGCCCGATGTTGCCGGCCGGGCCGAGCGTGACCCGCTCATGGTTGAGCTGGTTGACGATGAGGTCCCAGCCCTTGTTCTCCTCGCCGATCAGCATGTCCGCCGGGACGCGGATGTCCTGGAAGTAGGTCGAGTTGGTGTGGTGCGCGCCGTCCATCGTGATGATCGGCGTCCAGGAGAAGCCCGGGTCCTTGCAGTCGACGATGAGCATCGAGATGCCCTTGTGCTTCTTCGCGGACGGGTCGGTGCGCGCCGCGAGCCACACGTAGTCGGCGTGGTGCGCGCCCGAGGTGAAGATCTTCTGGCCGTTGACGAGGTAGTGGTCGCCGTCCCTGACCGCGGTGGTGCGCAGGGCGGCGAGGTCGGTGCCGGCGCCCGGCTCGCTGTAGCCGATCGCGAAGTGGCACTCCCCGGCGAGGATGCGCGGGATGAAGAACTCCTTGTGCGCGTCCGACCCGTACTGCAGGATCGTCGGCGCGACCGAGTTCAGCGTGATCAGCGGGTAGGTGACCTCGGCGCGGGCGATCTCGTTGGCGAAGATCGTCTGCTCGACGGGGCCGAAGCCGCGGCCGCCGTACTCCGTGGGCAGCGCGACGCCGAGCATCCCGTCGCGGCCGAGCCGCCTGCAGTGCTCCATGTAGGCGGGGCCGAACGGGTCGGCCGCGATCGCGGCGCGCTGCTCGGCGGTCAGGCAGTTCTCGAAGTACTCGCGCAGCTCGGCGCGGAGCTTCTTCTGCTCGCCGGTCAGGTCGATGAACATTCAGGCCTCCTGGGCGATGAGCGCGCCGAGCGCGTCGAGCCGGTCTTCCGCGCCGCCGAGCAGGTGCCCGCAGTGCTTGCCCCAGGCGAAGTAGCGGTGCAGCGGGTAGGTGACGTCCAGGCCGATGCCGCCGTGCAGGTGCTGGCAGGTGTAGAGGGCCTTCACGACCGGGTCGCACGCGTTGTAGGCGGCGATCGTCAGCAGCTCCTCGGCGTCGCCCGCGCCCTGGGCCAGCCGCCAGACGCCCGACCAGACGGCCACGTCCAGCGCCCGCTTGGCGATGTAGACGTCGCTGATCTGCATCGTGACGGCCTGGAACTGCGCGAGCGCGCGGTCGAACTGCTCGCGGGTCCTGGTGTACTCCTTGGTCAGCTCCAGCGCGCCCTCGATGACGCCGGACGAGATCGCGACCGCGCCGGCGACGGCGGAGCGGCGGAAGGTGTCCCAGGCGGCGCCGTCCGCCGCCCCGCCCAGCAGGGCGCCCGCGCCGACCCGCACGCCGTCCAGCGCGACGCGCGACAGCGGCTCGCTCGTCGCGGACGGCTGCGCGGTGATCGTCGCGGCGGCGGGCTCGACCAGGAAGACGCCGACGCCCGCGCCCTCGACCCGCACGGGCACGAGGATGCGGGACGCCTCCCGCGCGTACGGGACGAACGTCTTCACGCCGTCGAGGACGTAGCCGTCGCCGTCGCGCCGGGCCGTCGCGGCGATCGCACCGGCCGGGCCGACCTCGCGGTACGCGCCGGTCAGGATCGTCGCGCCCTCGGTCAGCGGGGCCAGCAGGGCGCGCTGCTCCGCGGTGCCGTGCGCGCCGATCGGGACGGCCGCGAGCGCGAGCGAGGCGTACACCGGCACGGGCGCGACGTGGAGGCCGACCTCGCGCAGGATCACCGCCAGCTCGACCGGGCCGAGCCCGGCGCCGCCGGCGTCCTCGGGCAGCACGACGCCGAGCAGCCCCGCCTGCGCGAGCGCCTTCCAGGCCGCCTCGTCGTAGGGGGCGCCGCTCTTCTCGAACGCCTCCAGCCGCTCCTGCGCGGCCTCGCGCCCGAGCACTCCGGCGGCGAGACCCTTGATCTCTTGCTGGGTCTCGTCGAGGTTGAAGTCCACTCATCCGCTCCCTTCCAGGAGGTGCAGCCGGCCGCGTCGCTCGAACTCGGCCCGCAGTTCGGCCGCGTCGGCCGCGGTCATCCGGCGGTAGGCGAGGTCGCGTCCGGGCCGCCACCACACCGGGTCTTCGGTGCGCCAGCCGTCCCGCACGAGCCGGCGCTTGAGGATCTTGTTGGAGGCGGTCGCGGGCAGCTCCCGCGCCACCCGGACGTACCGGGGCGGCCACTTCGGGCTCAGGTCGGCGCGGCCGCGCAGGTAGCCGGCGAACGCGTCCGGGTCGAAGCCGTCGGCGGCGATCGCCAGCATCACCTGGTCGCCGGACGCCGCGTCCGGGACCCCGTACACGGCGAGCTGCCGGACGCCGGGCAGCTCCGCCAGCGCGCGCTCGACCTGGGCGGCGCCGAAGTTCTCGCCGTCAACGCGGAGCCGGTCGGCGCTGCGCCCGGCGAAGAAGACGTAGCCGCCCGCGTCGGCGTAGGCGAGGTCGCCGCTCCAGAACATGCCGTCGCGGAGCCGGTCGGGCGCCTCCTCCTTGTAGTAGCCGTCGAACAGGCCGAGGTCGCCCGTGTTGACCAGCTCGCCGATGGCCTCCTCGCCGTTCACCACCCGTCCGGCGGCGTCGTACTCGGCGGGCGGGCAGGGCGCGCCGGTCGCCGGGTCGAGGATCGCGATGCCGTCGGCGAGCCTCCCGAGGGCGCCGTACGGGCCGAGCGGATCGGGGACCAGCGAGATCGCCGTCTCGGTCGAGCCGTAGCCGTCGATGACGAAGCAGCCGAACCGCTCCCCGAACGTCTTCTGCTCCAGCGGCGCGGCCTCGTTCCCGAACGCGAACTGGAGCGGGTTCTCGGCGTCGTCGCCGGCGGGCGGCGTGGCCAGCACGTAGGACAGCGCCTTGCCGACGTAGTGCAGGTAGGTGCAGCCGTGGGCGCGCACGTCGGGCAGGACGCCGGACGCCGAGAACCGGGCGCGCAGCACCAGCTCGGCGCCGGCGGCGAGCGCGGGCGCGCACGCGGCCATGACCGCGCCGGAGTGGAACAGCGGCATCGGGCAGTAGACGACCGACTCCGGGGACAGCATGCGCTGGGCGAGCATCTCGCCCGGCACGGCCATCTTGCGGTGGGTGACGCGGACGGCGCGCGGCCGTCCCGACGTCCCGGACGTGAAGATCAGCATGAGCAGGGTGGCGGGGCCGATCGCCGCGGTGTCCGGGAGCGGGGCGCCCTCGAAGGGGGCCAGCTCGGCGCGCAGGGCGTCCGCGTCCAGGACGGGCAGGCCGAGCGCCGCCGCCGGCCCGGCGTACCGGGGCTGGGTGACGACCAGGTCGCAGTCGGCGCGCTCGGCGTCGCCGGCCAGTTCCGCCGCACCGCGGGTCGTGTTGAGCGCGACGATCACCGACCCCGACAGCGCGGCGCCGCCGAGGAGGAACACCAGCTCGGGGAGGTTGTCGAGCAGCACGCCCACGTGGAGGGGACGTTCCGCGCCCCGCCGGCCCGCCATCCAGGCGGCGCGGACGGCGCATTCGGCGACGGCCTCGCGCCAGGTCCAGGCGCGGCCGTCGTCGGCGGAGCGCAGCCCCGGCCGGTCGTCGCCCGCCCGCGCCTCCAGCAGTGCCGCGACGCTCGTCATGCCCACCTCCCGGACGCGCCCACGGCGAAAAAGTAGAACAGATTCTAGTCTGTGTCCAGAGGCCGGACGGTCCCCGTGACCGACCCGAATACGCTGGCTTGTCAGGGTCACGCGCGGGGTAGAGGTTCACCGGACGACACTGTCATCGGACGATCAGATAACACGTTCTCGCGAGGGCGGTACGCTTGGGGGGACGCGCCGGGCGACCGAGCCCGCACAGAAGGGATGACGACCGTGACCGCAGAGCCGACAGTGACCGGGGACGAGACCCGGGGTCAGCCGGCGGGACAGGCGGCCGGCCCCGCGGCCGGGCAGGGCGTGCGCTCCCGCAGCCAGCACCAGCGGCGCAAGCGTATCGTGCAGGCCGCCGCGGCGCTCGCGTCGCGCGGCGGCATCGAGGCGATGCAGATGCGCACCGTCTCCGAGCGGGCCGGGGTCGCGCTCGGCACGCTGTACCGCTACTTCCCGTCCAAGATGGATCTGGTCGTCGCCGTCGTCAGCGAGGAGATCCTGCTCCTGGAGGGCAGCATCGAGCGCCGCCCGCCCCGCGCCAGCGACGCTCCCGCGCGCGCGGTCGAGGTGCTGATGCGCGCCACCCGCGGGCTGATGCGCGAGCCGGAGCTGGCCGAGGCGCTGATCCGCTCCCTGCTGCTGTCCGACGTCAAGACCGACTTCGGCGAGCGGATGAGCGAGCTGCTGCTGCGCGCCGCGTCCGGCCCGCCGGAGGACATCTCCGCCGAGGACCCGCGCCGCCTCGTGGCGCGCGCGCTGTCCGGCATCTGGACCATGGAGATGATCGAGATGCTGCGCGGCAACGCCACCGCCGACGAGATCCAGTCCCGGCTGGAGATCACCGCCGCGCGCCTGCTCATCGACCCCTGAGCGGTGGTCCGGTTACGGTGTGCCGCGACCCCCTCGCGCACTAGCCTTGGCCCGGACAGGAGCCGGGAAGAAGAAGGTGTGCCAGTGACCGAGCAGGAACCGATCCTCAGCGACGGGGTCATCATCGAGTTCGTCGATGGCAAGGACGTCCCCGTCCAGCACAAGGACTTCGGTGAGCGGGCCGTCGTGATGCGGGACGCCAAGAACCCCGAGGGCCCGATCCTCTACTTCACCGAGGCCGAGTGGGACGCGTTCATCGCGGGCGTCAAGGACGGCGAGTTCGACGACCTGCTGGAAGAGGACCCGACCGAGGCGTCCTGACGCGGAGGCGTCCCCGGCGGGCCGCCGGGGACGCCGTGCCCGCGCGCCGTCACGGGCGGGCGGGCTGCACCACGAGCCGGTCCGGCCGGTAGCCGAGGAAGCGCGAGAGTGAGCCGCGGTCGTCCGATGATCTTCGCGACGGCGCCGCGGGTGTCGATCTGGTCGCGGACGGCGCTGCCGAGCGCCCACAGGGAGCCGCCCGGGTCGTAGGACGAGCAGGCGAGCGCGTAGCCGCGGTCGAGAAGTGCCTTCCCGGCCGCCTCGCTCGGGCGGTCGGCCGGGCTGAGCGACCCGAATCCGTGGCTGAACAGGACGAGCGTGCCGTTCCAGTCGGCCGGGACGTCGGCGATCCAGGTGGCGCCGTCGGGGAGCGTCCCGGTGTAGTGCGCGGGGCCGGCGGACGCGTGGGCGGCGGCCGGTGCGAGGGCGGGGGTGAGGGCCGCGGGCACCGCAAGCACGGCGGCGAGGGCGCCTGTCCGGAGTCGTTTCATGGGGGTTCCTCCTGAGCCGGAGTGCTCAGAACGTAGGCAGATCTCTGGCGGCCGTCAAGACTTTGCCTAACATCAGAACCTGCCCGCTACCGGGTGAGCGCGTCCCAGCGAGCGGTGAGCTCCCGGACCCCGTCCGAGGTCAGGTCGCCGAGCAGGCGGAGGCGCGCCACGCCGCCGTCCGGGTGGATGTCCAGCCGGACGTGCGTGACCTCGGGCGACACCAGGCGGAACCGGTGCCTGGTGTCGGGCAGCAGGTCGGTCCGCGGCAGCAGCGGGCGCCAGGCGTCCAGCGCGGCGGTGCGGGCGTCGAGGCCCTGCACCGCGGCGGCGCCGGGAGCGTTGAACTTCAGGTTCGCGGTGTCGATCTCGGCGAGCCTGATCACGCCGGGCCCCGCGAGCCGGATCACCGCCCAGTCGTGGCCGCCGTCGCGGCGGCGCGCCGTCTCCCAGCCCTCGGCCTGGTTGCGGGCGAGGCCGGGGAACAGCATGTGGTCGGGCGAGGAGTAGAACATGTCGGAGCACTCGATGACGCGGGCGCCGTTCTCCAGCGCCGCGAGGTCGACGGTCAGCCCGCTCAGCAGCCGGGGGTCGGGGACCACGTCGCCGTGCACGCGGAGGCGGGCGATGCCGCCGTCCGGGAACATGTTCAGCCGGACGTGCGTGAACAGCCGCTCCGTCCGCACCGGGAAGGGGTGCGCCGTGTCGCCCTTCAGGGGGCTCTCCGGGACGATCTCCACCCAGTCCGCGCCGGACAGGTCGGCCGGGTAGCCGTTCACGGCGCACCCCTCGACGGACGCGCGCGGCGGGTAGTTGCCGCGGAACCAGGCGGTGTCGATCACGACGCCGCGGACGACGCCGGGCAGCCCCAGCCGGACCAGCGCCCAGTCGTGCCCGCCGGCGCGGCGGCGCGCGGTCTCCCAGCCGTCGTACAGCTGCCCCTTCGGCCCGAAGGTCTCCGGGGTGAACGCCGGCGCCCACGGGTTGATCAGGTTCTCCTTCTCGGCGAAGGACTCGTCGCTCGCCGCGACCACCGACCCGCCGAGGGTGCGGACGGCCAGGTCGGGCAGGGACGCGAAGTCGGTCATGGTCCCTCCCGGCGGAGCAGCCGTCCTCCTCCGCCCGCGGGGCCTCCCCGGAGCCAGGTGGTCTGGACGGCGCCGGTCAGCGTCCGGCCCTCGTACGGGGTGACGGGATGCCGGTGGTGGAGGGCTGCCGGGTCAACGGTGAGAGTCTCGTCGGGGGCGAAGGCGACGAGGTCGGCGTCGTTGCCGACGACGATCCCGCCCTTGCGCGGGACGGCCGCGAGGGCGGCGGGCGCTTCGGACATCCAGCGGACGACCTCGTCCAGGCGGTGCCCGCGCTCGCGCGCCGCCGTCCACACCACGGGCAGCCCGAGCTGGAGGGACGAGACGCCGCCCCACGCGGTCGCGAAGTCGCCGCGCTTCAGCTCGGGGGTGCAGGGCGAGTGGTCGGTGACGACGCACGAGATCAGGCCGTCCGCGAGGCCCTGCCAGAGCAGTTCGCGGTTGGCGGCGCCGCGGATGGGCGGACAGCACTTGAAGGCGGTGCCCACCGCCTCGCCGGCGGTGAGCGTGAGGTAGTGGGGGCAGGTCTCGGCGGTGACGGGCAGGCCGGCGCCTCGGGCCTCGGCGAGGACGTCCAGGCAGCCGGCGGCGGACAGATGCAGGATGTGGGCGCGGACCCCCGTCTCCTCCGCCAGCCGGACGACCCGCTGGACGGCCCGGACCTCGGCGGACGCGGGCCGCGACGCCAGGAACTCCGGGTACCCGCCGCCGGACGGCGGGCTGAGCGCCGCCGGGTCCTCGGCGTGCACGATGACCAGCCCGCCGAACGAGGCGATCTCCCGGAACGCCGCCCGCATCTCCTCGTGTGACAGCGGCGGGAACTCCGGGACGCCCGAGTCGGACGCGAAGCACTTGAACCCGAGGACGCCGAGGTCGTGGAGCGGGCGCAGCTCCGCCAGGTTGCCGGGGACCGCCCCGCCCCAGAACCCGACGTCCACGGCGCACGCCCCCCGCGCGGCCTCGCGCTTGGCCTTGAGCGCGGCCGGGTCGACGGTCGGCGGGAGCGAGTTGAGCGGCATGTCGACGAGCGTGGTGACACCGCCGGCCGCGGCGGCGCGGGTCGCGGTGGCGAACCCTTCCCATTCCGTACGGCCGGGCTCGTTGACGTGGACGTGCGTGTCGACGAGACCGGGCAGCAGCGCGACGTCGCCGAGGTCGACGGACGCGGCGGCCGGCGCGCCCTCCGCGTAGTCCGAGACGGCGGTGATCCGGCCGTCCCGGACGGAGACGGCGGCGGGGCGCTCGCCGTCCGGCAGGACGGCCCGGCGCGACCTGATCAGGAGGTCGTCCACGCGAACTCCTCCGCCGACGGGCCCTGCGGCACGTACTCCAGCGAGATCCGGCCGCCGTATCCGATGTCGTCCAGGACGGCGAAGACGCGGCCGAAGTCGATGGCGCCCGTGCCGGGCCTGCCCCGGCCGGGCGCGTCCGCGATCTGGACGTGCCCGATGTCGGCGGCGTGCGCGCGGGCCGCCGCCTCCAGGTCGTCGCCGTTCGTCGCCAGGTGGAACGTGTCGTACAGGAACCGGACGTTCCGCGCGCCCTCCGCCCGGACGCGTCCCAGCACCGCGGCGACGTCGGCGGCCGTCTCCAGCGGGTAGGCGCCGTTGAGCCCGCGCGCCAGCGGCTCGACCAGCACCGTCCCGCCGATCTCCGCTACGCGCCGGGCGGCGTGGACGAGCCGCTCGGTCGCCACCCGGTCCTGCTCGGCGGGGTCGACGCCGTCCAGCCGCTGCCCGTAGAGGGCGTTGAACGACCGCGCACCGGTCCGCTCGGCGATGCGCAGCAGCACGTCGAGGCCGGCGCGGAACTCCTCGCCGCGGGACGGGTCGGACAGCACTCCCCGCTCCCCCGCCGCCATGTCGCCCGCGTAGAGGTTGAGCGCGACGAGCCGCACCCCGGCGTCCTCGATCGCCGCGCAGAACGCGTCCACGCCGGCTTCGGAGGGCACCGGCTCACCGTTCCACGGCCACCAGAACTCGACCTCCTCGAACCCTGCCGCGCGCGCCGCCGCCGGACGCTCCAGCACCGGCAGCTCCGTGAAAACGATCGAGCAGTTCACCACGAACCGCCGCGCCATGACCGTCACAGGACGATGTGCTCGGGACGGACGGGAACGCGGGTGAGGGCCCGGCCCGTCGCGTCGCGGACGGCGGCGACGATGGCGGGCGTGGACGAGAGGGTCGGCGGCTCGCCCGCGCCGCGCAGCCCGTACGGGGCCTCCGGGTCGGGATACTCCAGGATGTCCAGCCGCATGGGCGGCATGTCGAGGATGGTGGGGATCAGGTAGTCGGTGAACGAGGGGTTCCGGACGAGTCCGTCCGACACGACGATCTCCTCCATCAGGGCGAGGCCGAGTCCCTGCGCGGAGCCGCCGTGGATCTGGCCCTCCAGCGACAGCCGGTTGATGATCTTACCGACGTCCTGGACGGCGGCGAGCTCGACGACCTTGACGAGGCCGAGGTCCACGTCCACGTCGACGACCGCGCGGTGGACGCACAGGGCGAGCTGGGTGTGGCTGCGGCCCTGCCCGGTGAGCGGGTCCATCCGGGCGGTGGGCCGGTGGTGGTACTCGCGGGTCGCCTCGATCACCTCGGAGCCGAGGACGTCCTCGATGGCGCCGAGCACGCCGTCCGCCCGCGAGACGATCTTGCCGCCGGCGACGTCCAGGTCGCCGCGGCCGAGCCGGCGCCCCGCGAGCGCGAGCAGCTCGGCCCGCACCGCCTCGCAGGCCGCCTTGACCGCGCCGCCCGTCATGTAGGACTGGCGGGACGCGCTGGACGAGCCCGCGTCGCCGACCCCGTTGTCCGCCGGGGCGATCGTGACCTTCTGGACGCCCAGCTCCGTCCGCGCGATCTGCGCCTGAATCGTGACGAGGCCCTGCCCCACCTCGGCCGCCGCCGTGTGCACGAGCGCGGTCGCCTCGCCGCCGATGACCTCCAGCCGGACGCGGGCCGTGGACAGGTCGCCGAAGCCCTCGGAGAAGCAGATGTTCTTGATCCCGACGCCGTAGCCGACCCCGCGCGCGACGCCCTCGCCGTGCGTCGTCTGCGACACCCCGCCGGGCAGGTCGCGGAGGTCGGCCCCGTCCGCGGCCGGGGGCAGGGGCATCGCCTCCAGCCGCGCCAGCATCTCGGCGAGCGGCGCCGGCGACTCGATGACCTGGCCGGTCGCGAGCCTCGACCCCTGCGACACCGCGTTGCGGCGCCGGATCTCGACCGGGCCGAGGCCGCAGGCGGCGCCGAGCCTGTCCATCATCGACTCGTAGGCGAAGCACGCCTGGACGGCGCCGAAGCCGCGCATCGCCCCGCAGGGCGGGTTGTTCGTGTAGACGCCGTATCCGTCGATCCTGATGTTGGGGATCTCGTAGGGCCCGACACCGAGCGAGGCGGCGTTGCCGACCACGTTCATGGTGGACGACGTGTACGCGCCGCCGTCCAGGACGATCTCGACGTCCGCGTAGAGGAGGCGGCCGTCGGCCGTGGCGCCGTACTCGTAGCGCATCTGGGCGGGATGCCGGTGGACGTGCCCGAAGAACGACTCGTACCGGTTGTAGGACATCTTCACCGGCCTGCCGGTGTGCAGGGCGAGCATGCCGGCGTGGATCTGCATCGACAGGTCCTCGCGCCCGCCGAACGCGCCGCCGACGCCCGCGAGCGTCATGTGCACCTGGTCTTCGGCGAGGCCCAGGCAGGGCGCGATCTGCTTGACGTCGTTGTGGATCCACTGCGTCGAGACGTAGAGGTCGACGCCGCCGTCCTCGGACGGGATCGCCAGGCCGGATTCGGGGCCGAGGAACGCCTGGTCCTGGATGCCGACCTCGTACTCGCCCGACACGACCACGTCGGCGGCCTCCTTCGCGGCGTCCACGTCGCCGACCCGGACGGGCTGGTGGCGGGTGATGCCGCCGCGGTCCTGGACCTTCAGGCGCTCCGGGTCGGCGATCACGGCGCGCGGATCGGTGATCGGCTCCAGCACCTCGTACTCGACGGCGATCGCCTCCATGGCCCGCCGCGCCGTCTCCGGATGGTCGGCGGCGACCAGCGCGACCGGCTCGCCCTGGTGCCGGACCTGGTCGATCGCGAGGACCGGCTGGTCGTCGGTGTGGTCGATGCCGAACGTCCGGCGGCCCGGCACGTCCTCGTGGGTGAGGACGGCCCGGACGCCGGGCAGCGCGAGCGCGGGCCCGGCGTCGATCGACGCGATCAGCGCCCGGGGGTGCGGGCTGCGCAGCGTCGCGCCCCACAGCATCCCTTCCATCCACAGGTCGGACGCGTAGGCGAACTCGCCCGCGACCTTCAGCGTGCCGTCCGGGCGGAGCGGGCTCTCCCCGACCCCGCCGATCCCCGGGGCGGCCACATGACCGGGACTCCTCACGGGGGACGCCGTGTTCCGCGGCCCGGCGGTACCCGGGGACGCCGCGTTCGACCGGCCGGTCGGTGACCGCATCTAGAGCACCTCCTCCGCGAGCCGCATGAGGCGGCGGTGGGCGCCGGCGCCGCGCCGCCCGGCCTCGTCCTGCGGGACGGTCACGAGGGTGTCGGCGTCCACGACGGTGCGCCCGCCGACGAGGAGGCGGCGCAGCGGCGGCACCGGGCCGAACGCGAACGCGACGACCGGGTCGTCGATCGCGGCCCGGAACCCGTCCACCTCCCAGAGCGCGATGTCGGCGAGCTTGCCGGGTTCGAGGGAGCCGATCTCGTCCTCGCGGCCGAGGCAGCGGGCGCCGCCGAGCGTCGCCATCTCCAGGGCCTGCCGGGCGGTCAGCGCCGCCGGGCCGTAGCGGGCGCGCTGCATGTAGAGGGCCTGCCGCAGCTCCCCGGCGAGCGGGACGAGCTCCGCCGACGCCGGGCCGTCCACGCCGAGCCCGACCGCCGCGCCCGCCTCCAGCAGGTGCGACACGCGGGCGATGCCGGCGCCGAGCCGGGCGTTCGAGCTCGGGCAGTGCGCCGTGCCGGTGCGGGTCTCGGCCAGCCGCTTCACGTCGGTGTCGTGCAGGTGGACGCAGTGGGCGAGCCACACGTCGGGGCCGAGCCAGCCGATCGAGTCCATGTACTCGGCCGGGGTCATGCCGAACTGCTCCCGCGTGTGCTCCTCCTCGTCCAGGGTCTCGGCGAGGTGGGTGTGCAGCCGGACGCCCTTGTCGCGCGCCAGCCGCGCCGACTCGGCCAGCAGCTCGCGGGTGACGGAGAACGGCGAGCAGGGCGCGACGGCGACGCGGAGCATGGAGCCGGGCGACGGGTCGTGGTACCGGTCGATGGCCGCCTCCGTCTCGGCGAGGATCGTGTCGAGGTCCTCGACGACCTCGTCCGGGGGCAGCCCGCCCTGCGACTCGCCGCGGTCCATCGAGCCGCGGCACGGGTGGAAGCGGACGCCGACCTCCCGCGCCGCCTCGATCTCGGCCGCGAACAGGTCGCCGCGCCCGGCCGGGAACAGGTAGTGGTGGTCGGTGGACGTCGTGCAGCCCGACTTGGCGAGCCACGCCAGCCCGGCCGTCGCCGCGCCCGCGACGATCTCGGCGTCCATCGTCGACCAGGGCTTGTAGAGGGTGGACAGCCACTCGAAGAGCGTCCCGTCGGTGACCATGCCCTGGCTCGCCCACTGGTAGAGGTGGTGGTGGGTGTTGACCAGGCCGGGGGTGGCCAGGCAGCCGCCGGCGTCGACGCGCTCCGCGTCGCCGCCCGGAGCCCGGCCGGGGCCGACGGCCGTGATGCGGTCGCCGTCGACCACGATGTGGCCGCCTGGGTACTCGTCCCCGGAGACCGTGACGACGTGCGCGTTCTCGATGATCATTCGGCGGCCTTCCGGCGGGCGGCGAGCCGCACCGCGTCCAGGATCTTCTCGTAGCCGGTGCAGCGGCACAGGTTCCCGGCGAGCGCCTCGCGGATCTCCGCGTCGGTCGGCGCCGGGTTGCGCGCGATCAGGTCGTGCGCCTGGACGACCAGGCCGGGCGTGCAGAACCCGCACTGGACGGCGCCCGTCTCCACGAACGCCTCCTGGACGGGGTCGAGCCGCTCGCCGCCCGGGGATCCCTCCGCCAGGCCCTCGACGGTGACGACGTCCCGGCCCTCGGCCTGGCCCGCCGCGACCAGGCACGCGCACACCGGCAGGCCGTCCAGGTAGACGGTGCAGGAGCCGCATTCGCCCTGCTCGCAGGCGTTCTTCGAGCCGGGGAGGCCCATCCGCTCGCGCAGCATGTAGAGGAGGCTCTCGCCTTCCCACACGTCGTCCACGGCCTCCGCGGCCCCGTTGACGGTGACGTTCACGCGCATCAGGACGCCTCCCTTCCCGGTTTCGCGGCCCTGTAGTCGTCCCATGCCCAGGTGAGCGTGCGGCGCGCCATCACCGCGAGCGCGTGCCGGCGGTAGTCGCCCGTCCCCCGGACGTCGTCGATCGGGGACGCGGCGGCCCGCACCAGCTCCCCGAACCGCCGCTTCGCGGAGTCGGCGAGCGGGCCTCGGCCCTCCCAGTCGAGCTCGCGGGAGATGAACGCCTCGGCCTCGGCGGCGCGCCGCGGCGTCGGCGCGGCGGAGCCGAGGCCCGTGCCGGCGCGGCGCTCCTCCGGGTGGAGGGCCAGCGCGAACGAGCAGACGGCGATCACCATCGCGTTCCTCGTGCCGATCTTGGAGAAGTACTGGGGGCCGGAAGCGGGTGCCGTCCAGAACGCGCGGATCAACTCGTCCGGCTCCAGCGCGTTCCGCTTCACCCCGGTGAAGAAGCGGTCGGCCGGGATCATCCGGACGCCGCGCGCCGCCGACTCGGCCTCGACGACCGCGCCCCCGGCCAGCAGCGGCGGGTGCGCGTCCCCGGCGGGCGACGCGGCGCCGAGGTTGCCGCCGACGGTGCCCCGGTTGCGGATCTGCGGCGACCCGACCGTCCGCGACGCCTGCGCGAGGCCGGGCAGGCGCCCGCCCAGCTCCGTGATCAGCCGCGCGTAGGGGACGCCGGCGCCGACGCGGAGCCGCCCGTCCGCCGTGTCCCATTCCGCCAGGGCCTGGACCCGGGTCAGGTCGAGCAGCGCCTCGGGCCGGTCCGCGTCGAAGTTGATCTCGACCATGACGTCGGTGCCGCCGTGCACGGGCCGCGCGCCCGGCCGCCCGGCCTTGGCGGCGAGCGCGTCCTCCCAGGTCACCGGTCGCAGGAAGTCCATATCTCAGTATTCCTCCACGTGCGGCGGACCCTCAGTTCCAGGCGGACGGGGCGGCGGGCGCACCGTCGTCGAGGACCGTGCCCTCGATCAGCCCGTACGGCCGGTCCGCCGCGAAGTAGACCTCGTTGTCGTTCTTCATGCCGAACGGCTCCAGATCGACCAGGAAGTGGTGCTTGTTGGGCATCGACAGCCTCACCTCGCAGATCCCGTCCTGCTCCGCCAGGACGCGGCGGCCCATCTGGTAGAGCGTCTGCTGGAGCGACAGGCTGTGCGTCCCGGCGAACGCCGCGAGCAGGGCGTCGCGGGCGGCGCGGTACGAGGCGTCCCACGCCGCGTCCGTGCCCCGGTGGCGCCACCGCGCGGTCACGGCCGTCGCGAGGACGCGGTCGTCGGTCGGCTCCAGCGTCGTGTACTCGTCCCGCGCGAACCCGTGGAACTCGCTGCCGGTCGAGTTGAGGACGACGAGGTCGGTGAGGCCCGACACCACCGTCTCGGCGCCGCCGCCGCTGTGCACCAGCGCGGTCCTGACCTCCCCGCCGTCCCGGACGAACGAGTGCCCGCCCGCGATCCGGTTCCAGCCGTACTCGTGGATTTCCACCCGGGCGTGGCCGACCGCAGGCCGCGACTCCACGAAGTGGCGCGCGAGCAGCAGGCCGAAGTCCTCGATCGCGCCGATGCCGTGCCTCTTGGCGAACGCGAACACGGTGTTCTTCTGGCTGTCGGTCGGCAGGACGGCCGCGTTGTCGCCGGTCAGATGGACGTCCTCCATCGCGCCGGACAGGGAGACGCTGACGTTGACGTCCTTGAGCCGGTGCGTGGCGCCGTCGCGGGTGACGCGGACGACGCGGGTCTCCGCCTTCCCGTAGCGGTTGGGTCCGAGCACGATGGCCATCGCCGCTAGCTCCCCCTGTAGGTCGAGTACGCGAACGGGCTGATCAGCAGCGGGACGTGGTAGTGCCGTCCGGGATCGTCGATCATGAACGCCACCGTGACCTCGGGGTAGAAGTCGGAGAGGCCCTCGGTGTCGAACGTGAGCCGGTGGACGCCCCGCCCGGGGCCCGCGCCCCACTCCCTGATCCGGCCGTCGGCGTCGGTGACGGCCTCGGCCAGCGTCGTCCAGCCGTTCCCGTCCCGCCGGTCGAGCCGGTCGAGCCGGACGGCCACTCCCGCCGCCGGCAGCCCCTTCGCCGCGTCCAGCACGTGCGTCGACAGGCTCATGCGCCCTCCTCCGCCAGCTTGGCCAGCCGCAGGTCGACGATCTCGGCCAGTTCCCTCCGGACGACCTGCCGTTCGGTCTCGGCGTCGTTCCCCAGCCGCCGCCGGAGATCCGCGAGCATCTCCAGTGCCGACCTGCCCGACGCGCGGATCAGGAACACATGCCCGAAACGCTCCTCGTAAGCCCGGTTCCCCTCGACGAGCGCGTCCCGCAGCCCCGTCGCGGCGCCGTCCATCCCGGACTGCTCGCCCCGCGACCAGCCGGCCTCCCGCGCCCCGCCGCCCACCCGGTCCCCGATGCGGGGATGCGCCGCGAGCGCCTCCTCGACGTCGGCCCACTCCAGCTCGTCCAGCGCCCGCCGCGAGGCCGCGCGCAGCGCGTCGAGGTCCCGGTGCCCGGCGACCGCCGCGACCCACCGGCGGGACGCGCAGCACGCCCTCAGGTCCGCCTCGCTCAGCTCCACGCTGCCAGTACACACAGCCGCCGGCGGGCGGGTCGAGGCACAGGACGTCCGAACCGCACGCCGCGTCCCGCACGTCCTTTTGTAGGTTTCTCCTATGAGGTTGCGTTCCCTGCTCGCCATGCCGGAGCTGCGGCTGGAGGTCGTCACCGGGGCGGACGAGCTGGACCGCGTCATCCGGTGGGTGGTCACCACCGACCTCCTGGACCCCGGCCGCTACCTGCGCGGGCGGGAGCTCGTCCTCACCGGGCTCGTCTGGCGGACGGGCCCCGCCGACTCCGAGACGTTCGTGCGGGCCCTCACCGAGGCGGGCGTGTCGGGGCTCGCCGCGTGGGACCTCGCGCTCGGCGCCATCCCGGACGACCTGGTCGACGCCTGCCGGCGGCACCGGCTCCCGCTGTTCAAGGTCCCCGAGGACGTGGCGTTCGCGACCGTCACCGAGGAGGTCGTCCGGAACCTGTCCGGGGCCCGCGCCGCCGACCTCGCCGCCGTCCTGGACCGGCACCGCCGCCTCGTCGAGGGCACCGGGCTCGGCGCCGTCGTCGATCTGGTCGGCCGCTGCCACGTCCTCACCCCGACCGGCCGCGTCGTCGCGGGCCCGGTCCCGCCCGACCCGGCGGGCCTCGCCCGCGCCTTCCTCACCGCGCCGCGGCTGCCGCACCACGTCCCCGCGCTCGGCGCGACCCTGTTCGCGGTCGCCGGCGGCGGCACGCCCCGCGTCGCGGACTGGTTCATCGCCTTCGAGGGCGACGCCGCCGACTGGCCGGCCGAGCGCCGCGCCCTCACCGCCGAACTCGCCGCGATCGTCGCCCTCGAACGGGCCCGGTCGGACACGCCCGCCGACGGGGAGCTGGTCGCCGCCGTCGCGGCCGGGGACGTCTCCCGGCTTCCCGGCGTCCGGCATGTGGCGGTCGCCGCGTCCGGCCGGGGCGGGCTGCGCCCGGCCGAGCTGCGCGCCGTCCTCGCCGAGGTCCTCGGCGAGGCCCGCGGCGAGGCGCACCCGGCGGTCGGGGTGCTGGACGGCGAAACCGTCGCGCTCGTCCCCGAGCCGGACCGGGACGTCGCCGCACTGCTCCAGGACGCGCTCGACTTCCTGGCCCCCGGCCTCGCCGGCGCGGGCATCGCGGCCGGCGTCAGCGGCGCCGCCCCGCCGTCCGGCCTGCGCGCCGCCGTCGAGGAGGCCCGGCACGCGTGCCGGCTCGCCGCCGCCCGCCCCGCACCGGCCTGCGTCGTCCGGCACGACGAGCTGGCCACACACGTCCTGCTGCTGGCCGCCGTGCCGGACGACGTCCGCCGGATGTTCCGGGAGCGCCTCCTGGACCCGCTGCGCGACTACGACCGGACGCACGGCGCCGACCTCGTCCGCACCCTGGAGACCTTCCTCCGGCACTCGGGCTCCTGGACGCGCTGCGCGGAGCAGCTCCACCTGCACGTGAACTCCGTCCGCTACCGGATCCAGCGCATCGAGGACCTGACCGGCCGCGACCTCTCCCGGCTGGAGGACCGGGTCGACTTCTTCCTGGCCCTCCGCCTGGCCTCCTCCTGATCGAGGCGCGCCCGATCAGGACCGCCTGGTCAGGACGTGTGGCGGAGCAGGGCCGGGACGAACGCGTCCCAGGTCCGGCGGGGAAGCCCGCTGCCGGTGCGGGGCAGGACCAGCAGCTCGGCGCCCGGGATCTCGGCGGCCAGCGCGCGGCCGTTGCCGGGCGGGAAGAAGGGATCGTCCTCGCCGTGGACGACGAGGGTCGGCGCGGTGATCTCCGGGAGGCGCTCGCGCCAGCGGGCGCCGCAGTCCAGGGCGGCGAACACGGTGCCCATCTGGTCGGCGCGGTGGGCCGCGCCGGTCCCGCCGTCCGGCCGCGTCCGGTCGTGGACGCGCTCGATGCCCGCGCGCGCCTCGTCCTCGTCGAAGTCGCGGCCGCCCGTGCGCCGGGCGTTCTCGACCTGGAACGCGACGATGGACGCGCGGTCGGTCCAGTCGACCTGCGGCAGGCTCATGTAATGCTCCATGAGCTCGGGCGCGTGGTCGGGCAGGTCCGGGTCCGCCGGGCCGGGCGCGGTGGGACGGGTGCCGACCAGCGTGAGGGTGAGGACGCGTTCCGGATGGTCCAGCGCCAGGAGCTGCGCGATCCACCCTCCGGGGCCGGCGCCGGCGACGTGCGCCCGTTCCAGGCCGAGCGCGTCGAGCAGGCCCGCGGCGTCCGCGACCAGGTCCCGGAGGGTGTAGGCGGGCGACTCGGGGTCGGCGGCCGTCGACCGCCCGGTGTCGCGCAGGTCGTAGCGGACGACGAAGCGCCGCAGCGCCGCCAGCCGCTCGCACAGGGCGTCGGGCCAGGTGAGCATCGTGTTGCCGATCAGCAGCACCGGGGCGTCGTCCGCGCCGCCGAAGGTCTCCGTGCAGAGTTCGACGCCGTTGACGCTGATGAGCTTCTCCATGCCCGTGCAGACCCGCGCGGGCCCCGGAACTCATCGCCCCGCCCGGCCGGATCTACGCGGACCGCTCCGGGGCGATGCCCTTCAGCGCCTCGGTGATCTGCGCCTCGACGGCGGGCTTGCCGATGCCCAGGTCCGAGAGGAGCCCGGCGCCGTTCTCGTGTTCGAGGAGGGCGAGCAGGATGTGCTCGGTGCCGATGTAGTTGTGGCCGAGCCGGAGGGCCTCGCGGAAGGTCAGTTCGAGGGACTTCTTGGCGTCCTGGTCGAAGGGGATGAGCGCCGGGATCTCGTCGGCCTCCGGCGGCAGCGCGGCGGTGGCGGCCTGGCGGACGGTGTCCAGCAGGACGTCCTGCGCCGTGATGGCCTTGGCGGCGAGCGCCTCGGGTTCGGAGAGCAGGCCGAGGACGAGGTGAGCGGTGGTGATCTCGGGGCTGCCGGCGGCGCGGGCCTCGTTCTGCGACGCGATGACGACGTTGCGGGCGCGGACGGTGTACCGGGAGAAGCCCTCGGACAGGTCGAGGTCGGGGGACGCGCCCTTGGCGACGAAGCGCTTCTGCGCGGCCTGCTTGCTGACGCCCATGCTCCTGCCGATGTCGGTCCAGGACGCGCCGGAGCGGCGGGCCTGGTCGACGAAGTGGCCGATGAGGTGGTCGGCGACCTCGCCGAGGTGCTCGGCGGCGAGGACGGCGCTGGTGAGCTGTTCGAGCGCGTCGGGGTGGACCTTCTTGATCGCGCTGATCAGGTCGTCCAGCCGGACCTGGACGTTGGACTGCGTGGGTTGTGCGGGTTGTGCGGGTTGCGTGGGATGCGTTGAATCGGTCATGCGTCAACCATAGGTTGACGATCCCCCCAGCGTCAACCTTCGGTTGACGATCACCAGCCGGCGGCGCCGGCGAAGCACGTGGGGCGCGGGTCGTAGCCGAGGACCTCCCTGGCGGCGGTGATGTCGAGGGTGCGCTCCAGGGCCAGATGGCTGATCGCGTAGCGGGTGACGCGCGGCGGCTCCGGGCGGCGGGCGAGGAGGAACGCGCCCTCGGCGACGGTCGCCAGCGGACGGGCGACGCCGGCGGGGACGTAGACCGGCCGCGCCCTGACGCCGCGTTCCCGGAGGATCTCGCGGAACGCCTCGTCGATCGTGACCGGCGCCGCGTCGGCGACGTTGAACACGCCCGAGGCCACCGGGCCCGTCGCGGCCAGCACGCAGGCCCGGACCAGGTTGCCGATCGACGTCAGGCTGACGCGCTGGCGCCCGGTGCCCACGGCGGGCAGGAGCGGGCCGCGCACCGCCGACAGGACGCGCGGCAGCAGCGTCGTGTCGCCGGGGCCGTAGACCGCGTGGGGGCGCAGGACGACCGCGCCGCGCTCCCGCGCGAGGCGTTCGGCCGCGGCCTTCGAGGCGCCGTAGGCGTTCATGTAGCGGGCCACCGGCGCCTCCTCCTCGCGCACCATGACGCTGGGGCCGAACGGGTCGTACACGCTGGCCGTGCTGACGTGCACGAACCGCGCGCCGGGGAAGGACGCGAGCGCGTTGCGGGTGCCGGTGAGGTTGGCCGCGAAGAGGGCCGGGGCGGGTCCCCAGTCGGTGACGCTGCCCGCGCAGTGCACGACCGCGTCCACGGGCGGCGGGTCCGCGAGCCGGCCGCGGGCGAGGTCCCAGGAGCGGTAGGGCGCGCCGCCCACGTGGGACGCGGGGACGGACGGCCGGCGCCCGAACGCGTGCGTCGTGACGCCCTCGGCCGCCAGCGCCCGGCACACCGCGCCGCCGACGAATCCGGACGCCCCGGTCACCGCGATCCTCATCGCGTCACCCCTCCTTGCACCACTAGGGCGCGGAGCCGGTCGCGGTCCAGTTTGCGGGTCCGGCCGGAGCGCGGCAGCTCGTCCAGGACGACGATGCGGTCCGGCAGGGCGTCGTGGTCGATGACGTCCGGAAGCGTTCGCCGGAGCCCGGCCTCCAGGTGGGGCGGGCCCACGACGGCCAGGACGACCTCCTCGTCACCCGTCCTCGGGTCCGGGACGCCCACGATGGCGGCCTCCGCCACGTCGGGGAGCGCCGCGATCGACGGTTCGTACAGGCCGGGATAGAGGTTGAACTTGCCTCGGATCAGCATGTCCTTCTTGCGCCCCATGAGGACGATGCGTCCGTCGTCCATGCGGGCGAGATCGCCTGTCGGGAGTTCGGAGACGGGGTCGGCGCCCAGGTAACCGCGGCACAGGTTCGGGCCGGACAGCAGGAGTTCGCCGTCTTCCGCCAGGCGCGTCCCCACACCGGGCAGCGGCGCGCCCAGCAGGTCCCCCGATCCCGAGCCCGCGTGGGCGAGCTTCTCCTCGGCCGAGGCGATCGCCACCGGCAGGATCTCCGTCATCGCGTACACGGACAGGACCTCGGCGGACGGCGCCGCCGCGACCGCCCTCCGCAGGATCGGCGCGGGCGCGGGCGCGGCGCCGAGCAGGACGTACCGGACGGCAGGCGGCAGTTCCGGGGCGGCGTCCAGGATCTCGGCCAGGTGGACGGGGACGCAGAACGTGTGCGTGGCGCCGCGCCCGCGCATCAGCCGGGCGAAGTCGGCGGGCGCGCAGAACAGCGGCGGCATCGACCAGCGGGCGCCCGCGATCAGCGTCGGCAGGCCGAGCATGAGCTGGTCGGTGTGCACGACGTCGCCGGGGCCGAGCGGCAGCCGGGACCGGAACAGCTCGAGCGCGGCGGCGAGGGAGCCCTGCGTGTGCACGACCGCGCGCGGGTTCGCGGTCGTGCCCGAGGTGAAGATCACGGCGGCGGGCGCGTCGGGGCCGGTGTCCCGCTCGGGCTCGGGGGCGTCCCCGCGGACCAGGCGCGCGAACGGCAGCGCGCCGCGCGGCACGCCCGGCAGCCGCCGCCCGACGTGGACGTGCCGCATCGGGCCCTCGCCCGGGATCTGGAGGCCCGCGAGGTTCGGCAGCAGCAGCCCGCGGCGCCGCGCGTAGGCCCGGACGGGCCGCAGCCGGCTGCCCGCGTACAGCACCGATTCGGCCGCCGACCAGCGCGGGCGCGCCAGCCGCAGCCGCGCGGTGAACATCTCGGGCCCGGCCCCCGGGTCGGCGAACACGACCACTCCCCCGGCCGCGACCACGCCCAGCGCGAGGACGAGCGACTCCGGCGACGGCCGCACCGAGAACAGCACCCCGTCGCCCGGCGCGAGCCCCTCCGACAGCAGCCCGTGCCGGACGGCGAGGACCTGCCTCCGCAGCTCGCCGTAGGTCAGTTCCGCGCCGTCCCCCGCGACCAGGGCGACCGCGCCCGGCGTCCGGGCCGCCTGGTCGAGCAGCCTGCGAACCAGCGTCACGCCGCCGCCTCCGATCGGACGGCCAGGTGGCGGTAGGTCGGGATCAGCACGTTCCGGGCGGCCGCCCGGCGGGTGATCACGAGGGGGGCGGCGGCCAGCAGCGTCCGGGCCACCAGGCGGATCTGGGCCATGGCGAGGGGGTATCCGATGCAGAAGTGCGGTCCGGCGCCGAACCACAGGCGGCGCAGCTCGGGCGGGTGCGGGCGGTCGAGGTCGAACGGCCCGTAGGCGCGGCAGCAGTTGTGCGTGGCGATGAGGACCCGGTCGCCGGGCCGGATCGCGACGCCCCCGACCCGCGCGGGGCGGTGCACGCTGCGCAGCATCACCGGCGTCGGCGTCGTCACCCGCATCGCCTCCTCGACGGCCCGGTCGAGCAGCGCGGGATCGTCCGCGACGCGCGCCGCCTGCCCGTGGTCGGCGAGCACGGCGATGAGCCGCGGCAGCAGCGTCGCGACGGTCTCGGTGCCGGTGAGGAAGAACGCCCCGGCCGCGCCGCGCGCCTCGTCCTCGGACAGGCCGAGGGCCCGCATGCGCCCCATGACCGTCGACTCGTCCCCGGCCAGGTACGCCTTCGCGGCGGTGTCGCCGAGGGGGTCGAGCACGGCGCGGGCGCGCCGCACCTGGGCCGGGGACAGCCGGCGGGTCCGCAGCGACACCATCGCGACGATCCGCTCGCCCTGCTCGAACAGGTCCCGGTAGGCGGCCTCGGTGCCGCCCTCCAGGCCGATGACCTCGCCGATCACCGTGCCGGCCATGACGCGGGCGGCGTCCACCACGTCGAGGGTCGCGCCGCGCCCGAGGCGGTCGCCGAGCCGTTCCAGGGGTTCGGCCAGGACGCGCGCGCACAGCGCCTCGGTGTAGGACGGGACGAACAGGTCGGTGAGGCGGCGGCGGAGTGCCCGGTGCGCCTCGCCCTCCATGTTGAGCAGGACGGACGGGCCCAGCACGGGCGTCCACAGCTCGCCGGGCGAACCGGGGCCGTCCTTGCGGAACGTGTCGCCGTCCATCAGGACCTCGCGCGCCCGCGCGGCGTCGTTCACGACGACGCCGACGCCGGGGACGCGGACGACCGGGCCGCGCCGCGCCGCCGCGCGCAGCAGCGGGTACGCGAACGGGTGCGCGGCCAGGTAGAGCCGCTCCTCCCAGGTCACCGGATGTCCACGACGTCGGGGCGGTAGCGGTGGTCGGCGTACCAGCCGAGCGTCCTGACCAGGCCGAACGCGCGCAGCCTGCGCACCGACCCGTACACGGTCACGTCCTTGCGAAGGCCGTAGGCGTCGGTGAGGCGGCGGACGCGGTTGACGAGCGCGCGGTCCTCGTGGACGTCCTCGATGCGGGTGCGCGGGAAGCCGCCCGACCGCTCGTACAGGTCCGCGGTGATGGCGACGTTGCAGCCCGGCATCATCACGTAGGGGCCGAGGTAGAACGGGTCCTGGTTGCCGGGGCGGAAGCGCCCGAAGAGCGCGGCGACGTCGATGACGGCGGGCAGCAGCCGCCGCTCCCAGAACTTCAGCGGGAACTCGTCGGTGCGGGGCAGCAGCGGCCCGGACACCATCTCCAGCCCGTCGCCGAACGCGCGCTTCACCGCCGCGACCCAGCCGCGGTGCGGGAGGCAGTCGGCGTCGGTGCGGGCGACGTGCGTGGCGCCGGCCCCGATCGCGTGCCGGACGCCGGTGTCGGCGGCGGCGCCCGTCCCCTTCTCCGGTTCGTGGACGATCCGGACGTCGAACGCCGGGCGCCCGGCGGCGAACTCCTTGACGACCTGCGCCGTCCCGTCCGTGCTGCCGTTGTCGACGACGACCAGCGAGAACCCGGTGTCGGTCTGCTCGGCGAGGCGGCGCAGCGTCGCGCCGATCGAGCGCTCCTCGTCGAAGGCGGGGACGACGACCCACAGCCGCATCCCGGCTCGGCCCGGCATGTCAGAGCTCCGCGAACATGACGCCGAGGCTGACGCCGCCGGCGAGGCCGATCAGCGCGATCCGGTCGCCGGGGCCGCAGCGCCCGGCGGCGCGGGCGGTCGCGATCTGCAGCGGCAGGCCCGCGGACGCCACGTTGCCGTGCTCGGGCAGCGTCACGACGAGCCGGTCCGCCGGGATGCCGAGGATCGAGCGCAGCACCTCCAGATACGGCAGCGTCACCTGGTGGACGGCGACGACCGCGAAGTCGTCCCAGGTCAGCCCGGTCTTCTCCAGGGCCGTCGTGAAGATCTCCGGGCCGCTCGCGACGAAGGCGTCCTTGAGCCGCCGCCCGTCCCCGCTGAAGTAGGTGAAGTCGGGGTCGCGGGGGTGCATCGAGCCGCCGGCGGGCAGCGTCCCGACCCGCCAGGCGCTGGAGACGGCGGCGAAGTCGCGGTAGAAGATCCCGCCGTCCGGGGCGGCCTCGACGAGCATCGCGGCGCCGCCGTCGGAGAGGGTGTAGCCGGCGAACGCGTCCACGAACTGGGCGCGGTCGCGGACGTTCCAGCGGATCGCGCGGGACGGGCTCTCGCCGGTGCAGACGAGCACGCGCTCGTGCTGCCCGGTGCGGATCAGCGCGTCCGCCGTCTGCAGGCCGTTGAGGAAGCTGTTGCAGGCGTTCTTCACGTCGAAGACCGGGCAGGTCGCACCGAGCTTGGCGGCCACGATGTGCGCGGTGGCGGGCTCGATGAGGTCCTGCGACGCCGAGCCGAAGATCAGCAGGTCGAGGCCCGCCGGCTCGGCGGCGCGCTCGGCGAGGACGCGGCGGGCGGCGGCGACGGCCAGGTCGGACGCCTGCTCGTCGTCGCGCATGACGTGCCGGGCGCGGATGCCGGTCATCCGCTCGACGATCGTGGGATGCGGCCGGTACCCCGCGCTCTCGGCCGCGACGCGGGCCTCGACCTCGGCGCTGGTGACCGTCCGCTCGGGCAGGTGCGCCGCGACGGCGGCGATGCGGGCTCTCATGGGCTGGGGCTCCCCCGGTTCCTCGTGCTCGGTGTCCGGCCAGGCTCGCCGACCCCGGGCGCCTGCGGTGAGGGAGACCCTACGGAACAACCACCGGGCGATGTACCCGGTTCGCCGTGAGTACCGCCACTCACCCGGATTGAGTAGTACCGCCTTTCCGTCCGTTTTCTCAACCCGGCAGAATCACCGGATGACCAGCACAAAGACGACCGGGCGGGCCCGCGCGTCCGCGGCGCGCGGAGCGGCGCGGCACGAGGCGCGGCTGCTGTGGGCCGCCAACCCCGGCCTGTTCGCGCTCCTGGAGGCCGCGCGGCACACCGGGCCGATCGCGCGCGTCCCCCGGCTCGGATGGGTGATCACCGATCCCGTGCTGGCCCGGCACGTCCTCAACGACCACGCCGCCTTCGGGATGAACGGCGAGGGCGGCGTCGGCCACCTGTGGACGCAGCTGTTCGGGGACGAGATGGCGCAGTTCTTCGGCGGCGCGCGGCACGCGGAGATCCGCACCCGGGCCCGCGACCTGTTCACCGAGGACGCCGCGCGCCCTGGTGGAGCGTTCCCAGGGCCCGTCGCACGCCACGCTGGCCGGGCGGCTCGCCGCGGGCGGGACCGCGGACGTCGCGGGCGCCGCCCGCGTCCTCGCCGGGCGGATGGTCGCCGACCTCCTCGGGCTGCCCGCGGACGGGCCCGACGGCGCCTTCCGGGAGCTGTTCGCGGCCGGGGAGCGGCTCGCCCGGCTGGCGCTCGGCACCACCGCGTCCACCGGCCTCGACCCGGCGGTCGTCGCGCGGGCCCGGAGCGTCGTGGCCGACATCACCGCGGGCGTCCCGCACGCCTACCGGACGGCCGGACCCGGCACCCTCCTCGGCCGCTGCCGCGAGCTGGACCTCGGCCTGCCGCTCGCCCGCGGCCTCGCGACCCTGCTGGTCATCGCCGGGACGGAGACGGGCGCGTCCGGGACCGTCCGGACGGTGGCGCTGCTGCACGACACCGGGCGGCAGCGGGCGCTGCTGGACGACCCGTCCCTGCTGGAGGGCGCGGTCCGCGAGGGCCTGCGCGTCGCCACCCCGGCCCCGCTGATCGGGCGGCACGTGAACCGGGACGCCACCGTCGGCGGGCGGCGGCTGCGCGCGGGCGAGCGGGTCCTGCTGCTGACGTACCGGGCGACGAACGGCGCCGGGCCGTTCGACCTGGACCGCGAGTACGTGCCGGAGACGCGGCAGCTGTGGTTCGGCGGGGGCCGCCACCTGTGCCTGGGCGCGGCCGTCGCGCGCACTCAGGTGGCGCGGATGCTGGCGACGCTGCTGTCGGACGGCCGCCCGTACCGGGTGGTGTCGCGGCGGGCGGCCCGCGGCGTCCTCGTCCCGGCGTACGCGGAGCTGGCGGTGCGGCTCGCCTAGACCTCGGGGATCTCGGACGGCGGCGCGTCCGTCGCGGGGGAGGTCGGGGTCGGGGCGGGCTCCGGCGAGTGCGTGACCGTGGGCCCGACCGGGCGCACCGGCTCGGCGTCGCGGGGCGCGGAGTTCCACCACCAGAGCGCGAACGAGATCGCGAACAGCACCAGCACGGCGCCGATGAGCTGGAACACGGCCCTCCGGTGGCTCGGCTCGCGGCCTCGGCGGCGCCGGCGCCCGCCGGTGCGCCGCGCGGCCCGGCGGGTGCGGCGCCGCTCGCGGCGGCTCGGCGGCCGGGCGCGTTCGCGTGCGGACGGCTCGCGGAACGCGGCGCTGCGGACGAATTCTTCGTCGAAGACGGGTTCGTCGAAATCTGCGGCCATGGGGGGTCTCCGGCACGGGGGAGGTCGAGTCCCCAGGCTAGTCGACCTCCCCGGCAGCCCCGCTCGGCCATTTCTAGAACGCGTTCTACCTAAACCCTCGGCGGCGAGTGAGGAAACTCACCGGCCGGACCGTTGATGTCGATCAAAGCTTGTGCCAAGAGCGGGCCCGGCATGCGTCACCCCCGATGGACACGGGCATGACCGCCAAGTCATCCATCAATCGCTTGCTTGAGACGACAGATTAGACTTGAGTCTCATTTGCCCTTGAAGTTGCTCTGAAACGGGTTCTACGGTGGGTGGCAAGTGCCGTCATATCGGGAGGAACCGCACATGACCGCCACGTCTCTGGAGACCGCCGCCGTCCCCGCCGGCTTCGACTTCGCCAGCCCGGACCTGCTGGCCGAGCGCGTCCCCCTCGCCGAGTTCGCCCTGCTGCGCCGCACCGGCGCGCCCTGGTGGAACGAGCAGCCGCGCGGCCGCACCGGGTTCGACGACGACGGCTTCTGGGTGATCAGCAAGCACGCGCACATCAAGGAGATCTCCCGCGACCACGAGCAGTGGTCGTCCAACGCCAACGGCGCCGTGATCCGGTTCAACGAGACGTTCGGCGCCGAGGAGCTGGACGTCCAGCGGGAGAACCTGCTGCTGCACATGGACCCGCCGCAGCACGCCAAGCTGCGCAAGATCGTGTCGCGCGGGTTCACCCCGCGCGTGATCAACGGCCTGCACGAAGCGCTGCGGGACCGCGCCGAGCGCATCGTCGCGGAGGCGCGCCGCCGCGGCGGCGAGGGCGACTTCGTCACCGAGGTCGCGGCCGAACTGCCGCTGCAGGCGATCGCGGAGCTGATCGGCATCCCGCAGGAGGACCGGCGCCGGGTGTTCGACTGGTCCAACAAGATGCTCGGCTACGACGACCCCGAGTACAACGACGACCCGGCCTGCGCCGCCGCCGAGATCATCGGCTACTCGATGGGCCTCGCCGAGCAGCGCCGCGGCTGCCCCGCGCACGACATCGTCACCAAGCTCGTCCAGGCCGACGTGGACGGGCAGTCCCTGTCCGACGACGAGTTCGGCTACTTCATGATCCTGCTCGCCGTCGCCGGCAACGAGACCACCCGCAACGCGATCACGCACGGGATGATGGCGTTCATGGACAGCCCCGCCCAGTGGGAACTGTTCAAGGCCGAGCGCCCCGAGACCATGGCGGACGAGGTGGTCCGCTGGTCCACGCCGGTCACCGCGTTCCAGCGGACGGCCGTCCGGGACGCCGAGCTGGGCGGCGTCGAGATCAAGGCCGGCGACCGGGTGGCGATGTACTACAGCTCCGCCAACTTCGACGAGGACGTCTTCGCCGACCCGATGGCGTTCGACATCACCCGCTCGCCCAACCCGCACCTCGGGTTCGGCGGCACCGGCGCGCACTACTGCATCGGCGCGAACCTGGCCCGGCTGGAGATCGGGCTCATGTTCGACGCGATCGCCGACCAGATGCCGCACATCACCCGGGTGGGCGAGCCTCGCCGGCTCCGCTCCGCGTGGCTGAACGGCATCAAGGAGCTGCGCGTCCGGTACTGAACGCGCCGCGCCGATCCCTCTCACCGGGACCCGGTCTGGTCCGGCAAAGTTAGAACACGTTACATTCAAAGGTGAATCGTGTTCTAGAAGGAGACCGCATGGGTACCCCGGTGATCGTCGAGGCGGTGCGCACGCCGCTCGGTAAGCGCAACGGATGGCTTGCGGGAATGAAGCCGATGGCCGTCCTCGCGCACGCGCTGAACGCGCTGGTCGAGCGGTCCGGCATCGACGCCGCCGAGGTGGAGCAGGTCTTCGCGGGCTGCGTCACGCAGGCGGGCGAGCAGGGCAGCCACATCGGCCGCTACGCCTGGCTGTACGCGGGGCTGCCGTGGCAGACCGGCGTCACCACGATCGACGCGCAGTGCGGTTCCTCGCAGCAGGGCGTCCACCTCGCCGCGTCGCAGATCGCCGCCGGCGTGGTGGACGTCGCGATCGGCTGCGGCGTCGAGGTGATGAGCCGCGCCCCGCTCGGCTCCAACGTCCTGCCGGCGAACCCGCGCCCGGACGACTGGTCGATCGACATGCCGAACCAGTTCGAGGCCGCCGAGCGGATCGCCGCCCGCCGCGGCATCACCCGCGCCGACCTGGACGCCTTCGGCGCCCGCTCGCAGCAGCTCGCCGCGAAGGCGTGGGCGGACGGCCGCTTCGACCGCGAGGTCGCGCCCGTCACCGCGCCCGTCCTGGACGCCGAGGGCAACCCGACCGGCGAGACCCGCGAGGTCACCCGCGACCAGGGTCTGCGCGAGACGACGGCCGACGGCCTGGCCAACCTCAGGCCGGTCATGCCGGACGCGCTGCACACCGCCGGCACCTCGTCCCAGATCTCCGACGGCGCCGCGGCCGTGCTGCTGATGTCGGAGGAGAAGGCCACGGCCCTCGGGCTGCGCCCGCGCGCCCGGCTCCGGGCGCAGGCGCTCGTCGGCGGCGAGCCGTACTACCACCTGGACGGCCCGGTCCAGGCGACCGAGCGTGTCCTCCAGCGGTCCGGGCTGACGATGGGCGACATCGACATCACCGAGATCAACGAGGCGTTCGCGTCGGTCGTGCTGTCCTGGGCGTCGGTCCACAAGCCGGACATGGACACGGTCAACGTCAACGGCGGCGCCATCGCCATCGGCCACCCGGTCGGCGCCACCGGCGCGCGCCTGATCACGACCGCGCTGCACGAGCTGGAGCGCCGCGACGCGGGGCGGGCCCTCATCACGATGTGCGCGGGCGGCGCCCTGTCCACGGCCTCCATCCTCGAGCGGATCTGACCCGTCCGACCGCCCCGGCTACCGTGGCCGGGGCGTACCCATGCTTCGACAGGCGCGAAAGGCGGTCTCGGTGCAGCCGGAACCTGAGGACCTCGGCGGCGGGTTGTGGAGCGTTCCCGTCCCGATTCCGGACAACCCGCTCGCGTACACGCTCGTGTACGCCGTGGAGAGCCCGAAGGGCCCGGTGCTGATCGACGCGGGCTGGCAGCACGACGACGCCTGGACGTCCCTGCGCGACGGCCTCGGCACGTTCGGGATCGACGTGTCGGACGTCCACGGCGTGGTCGTCACGCACTTCCACCCCGACCACTCGGGGCTCGCGGGGCGCGTCCGCGAGGAGTCCGGCGCCTGGATCGCCATGCACCACGCGGACGCCGACATCGTCCGCCGCTTCCACGCCGTCGGCCAGGGCGGCCGGCGCGAGTTCGAGCTGACCGCCCTGCGCCGCGCCGGCGCCGCCGAGTCCGACCTCTCCGGGCCGTCCCAGCAGACCCAGGTGCGTCCGCCGGCGATCCCGGACCGGGAGCTGTCCGACGGGGACCTCCTCGACGTCCCGGGCCGGCGGCTGCGCACCGTCTGGACGCCCGGCCACTCCCCCGGCCACATCTGCCTGCACCTGGAGGACGGCGACCGCATCTTCACCGGCGACCACGTCCTGCCGCGCATCACCCCGCACATCGGCCTCTACCCGTACGACACCCCGGACGTCGACCCGCTGAGCGACTTCCTCGGCTCGCTCGACAAGGTGTCGGCCATGACGGTGGACGAGGTCCTCCCCGCCCACCAGTACCGCTTCAACGGCCTGTCCGGCCGCGCCCGGGAGATCATCGCCCACCACGAGGAGCGCCTCGCCGAGGTGACGGCCCTCCTGTCCTCCACCGCCGTCACCCTGTGGGACCTCACGGCGGGCCTGACCTGGCGGCACGCGTGGGCCGACATGCCGCAGCAGGCCCGGCGCATGGCCGCCGCCGAGGCCGCGGCCCACCTCCGCACCCTGGAGACGCGGGGCACCGCCCGCCGCGAGGGCACGGACGACCCCCTGCGCTACATACTCCGCTAGCCGAACCGCCCTCCGCCGGCCGAACCAGCGCGGCGCGTGCCGCTCGGCGCCCGGGCGAGCACGCGCCTTTCGGCATGCCCGCGGACGGATGCGCGCACGTCCCCCGGGGAAGGCCGCCGTATCCGAATGCGAGGCGGGTCACTGCCGCCGGACCCTTGATGAGACTCCAGTCTCATGTTAGAACGTGTTCTAAGTCTGCGGCCAAGCAAGCGCTCAGTCGAGCGTCTGACTCCGTCCCGGCACGAAGGGTCTTCCATGGCACTTGCGACGTCCATCGCCTCCGCTTCCCGGGCCTTCCGCGCACCCGAGATCGACATCATCGATCCGGGCGTGTACGAGCGCGGGGGCATCCCGCACCGGCAGTTCCAGTGGCTGCGCGACAACGATCCGGTGCACTGGCACCAGGATCCGAACGAGGGCGTCCCGGGGTTCTGGGCCGTGACCCGGCACGAGGACGTGGTCGCGGTGTCGCGCCGCGCCGACCCGTACTCCTCGCACGAGCGGTCGGCCATGTTCGAGGAGTTCTCCGACGAGGACCTCGCCCTCTACGGCCAGATGATGCTGTTCCAGGACCCGCCGGACCACACGCGGCTCCGGTCCATGGTCAACAAGGGCTTCACCCCGCGGATGATCGGCCGGCTGGAGGACCACGTCCGCGCGATCTGCAACGAGCTGATCGACGAGGCGGCGCCGCTCGGCGAGTGCGACTTCGTGGAGCGGTTCGCCGCGCCGCTGCCGCTGTACACGATCTGCGAGCTGCTGGGCGCCCCGCTGGAGGACCGGGAGAAGATCTTCCACTGGTCGAACAAGCTGGTCGCCTTCAACGACCCCGAGTTCATCGAGGGCCGCGAGGAGTCGACCCTGTGCGCCGCCGAGTTCGCCGAGTGGGGCGGGCAGCTGGCCGCGGCGCGCGAGTCCACGCCGCGCGACGACATCGTGACCAAGCTGCTCACGCCGGACCCGGACGGCAGCAGGATCAGCCTGGAGGAGTTCCAGCTGTTCGTGATCATGCTGTCGATCGCCGGGAACGAGACCACCCGGACGGCGACCGCGGGCGGCATGCTGGCCTTCTTCGAGCGGCCCGACCAGTGGGAGCGGCTGCGCGCCGACCGGAGCCTGCTGCCGAAGGCCGTCGAGGAGATCGTCCGCTGGGTGAGCCCGATCAACCAGTTTCGCCGGACGGCCCTCGTCGACACCGAGCTGGGCGGCAAGGAGATCAAGGCCGGGGACAAGGTCGTGCTGTTCTACGGGTCCGCGAACCGCGACGAGCGCGTGTTCGAGAACCCTTACAGCTTCGACGTCGGCCGTGACCCGAACCCGCACATCGGCTTCGGCGGCGGCGGCCCGCACTACTGCCTCGGCACCCACCTCGCGCGGATGAACCTGCGGATCATCTTCGAGACGATCCTGGAGCGGATGCCCGACATCCGGCTGGCCGGCGAGCCGCGCCGGTTGCGCTCCAACTTCGTCAACGGTTACAAGGAGATCCCGGTGAGCTTCACACCGTCGGCCCCCTTGGGAGGTTGACGGCGCCCATCACTCCGGACGAGGAGGTTCGAGGCGATGACCACCCCCCAGACCACCACCCCCGGCACCGACGGCCCCGGCATCGAGCTGGTCGACCCCGGCGCGTACGAGCGCGACGGCATCCCGCACGGGCAGCTGGCGTGGCTGCGCGAGCACGATCCCGTCCACTGGCACCACGGCGACCCCGAACGGGACTACCCGCCGTTCTGGGCCGTCACCAGGCACGAGGACGTCGTGCACGTGTCGCGCCATCCGGAGGTGTTCTCGTCGTGGCAGCGGCTCGCGCTGTTCGACGAGCCGCCGGAGGAGCATCTCGTCCTGCAGCGGATGATGATGCTCAACCAGGACCCGCCCGAGCACACGCGCAAGCGGGGGATCGTCAACCGGGGCTTCACGCCCCGCGCGATCGGGGCCCTGGCCGAGCACATCCGCGACATCTGCCGGAAGCTCGTGGCGGAGACGGTGGACGGCGCTCATCTGGGGGGCGGCCCGAAGACCTCCGGGGGAAGGTCACCGGAGCCGCTCGCTTCGCCGCGCTCACCGGTGACCTTCGACTTCGTCCGGGAGCTGGCGGCGCCGCTGCCGCTGTACGTGATCTGCGAGCTGCTGGGCGCCCCGCCGGAGGACCGGGAGAAGATCTTCACCTGGTCCAACACGCTGATCGGCGGGGACGACCCGGAGTTCCAGCGGACGCCGGAGGAGGGCCAGCAGGCGGCGGCGGAGCTGTACGCGTACGCCAACGTCCTGGCCGCCGACCGGCGGGAGAACCCGCGCGAGGACATCGTCACGAGGCTGCTCCAGCCGGACGCCGACGGCGAGGTCCTGAGCGGCGACGAGTTCGAGCTGTTCGTGATGCTGCTGTCGGTCGCCGGGAACGAGACGACCCGGAACGCGGCGACCGGCGGGATGCTCGCGCTGCTGGAGCACCCGGAGCAGTGGGAGCGGCTGCGCGCCGACCGGTCGCTCGTCCCGACCGCCGTGGACGAGATCGTCCGCTGGGTCACCCCGGTCAACCTGTTCCGGCGGACCGCCGTCCGGGACGTCGAGCTCCGCGGCAAGAGGATCAGGGAGGGCGACAAGGTGGTGGTCTTCTACTCCTCCGCCAACCGCGACGAGGCGGTGTTCGCCGACCCCCGGACCTTCGACGTCGGCCGGGACCCCAACCCCCACCTGGGCTTCGGCGGCGGCGGTCCGCACTTCTGCCTGGGGTCGCATCTCGCCCGACTCGAGCTGAGTGTGCTTTTCGAAACACTTTTGGACGCCGTGCCCAATATTGAACTCGGCGGTAACGTTCGCAGGCTAAGGTCTAGTTTCATCAACGGCATAAAGGAGATGCCGGTGCGCGTGCGTCCGGCGTCCCTCGACTGACGGGAGTGGTGCGTGGGCAGGGGCTGGCGTGGGTGAGGCAGGCGGTGAGGCAGGCGAGGCGGGCGGCCCGTTGCGGGTGGCACTGCTCTCGTACCGGAGCAAGCCGCACTGCGGCGGTCAGGGCGTCTACCTCCGGCATCTGAGCCGAGAGCTGGTCGATCTCGGGCACACGGTCGAGGTGATCTCCGGCCAGCCGTACCCCGAGCTGGACCGCGAGGAGATCACCCTCACCAAGCTCCCGAGCCTGGACCTGTACCGGGACGAGGACCCGTTCCGGACGCCGTCCCTCGGCGAGTTCCGCGACTGGGTGGACGTCCTGGAGTTCGCGCACATGAAGACGGGCGGCTTCCCCGAGCCGCTGACGTTCTCGCTGCGCGCCCTGCGCCTGCTGAGGCGGCGCCTCGGCGACTTCGACGTCGTGCACGACAACCAGGTCCTCGGCCTCGGCAACCTCGGCATCTCCCGGCTCGGGCTGCCGCTGGTGACGAGCATCCACCACCCGATCAGCGTCGACCGCCGGATCGAGATCGAGGCCGCGCGCGGCATCAAGCAGAAGCTCGGCAAGCTCCGCTGGTACGGGTTCGTCGGGATGCAGGCGCAGGTGTCCCGGCGGATCGGCCCCGTGCTGACCGTGTCGGAGTCGTCCAAGGTCGACATCGTCAAGGACTTCAAGGTCGACCCGCGCGACATCGAGATCCTGCCGCTCGGCGTCGACACCCGCGTCTTCCACCCGCGCGGCGAGCGCGTCCCCGGCCGGATCGTCGCGATGGCCAGCGCGGACGCGCCGATCAAGGGCGTGGACGTGCTGCTGCGCGCGGTCGCCAAGGTTGCCACCGAGCGCGACGTCCACGTGATCGTGGTCAGCAAGCCGCAGAAGGACGGCCCGACCGACAAGCTCGTCCGGGAGCTGGCGCTCGGCGAGCGCGTGCGGTTCGTCAGCGGCATCAGCGACGACGAGCTGGGCGACCTGCTCGCGTCCGCGGAGACCGCCGTCGTCCCGTCCCGCTACGAGGGGTTCTCGCTGCCCGCCGTGGAGCACATGGCGTCCGGGACGCCGCTGGTCGCGAGCCGCGCCGGGGCGCTGCCCGAGGTCGTCGGCGACGCGGGTATCCTCGTCCAGCCGGGGGACGTCGAGGAGCTCGCCGCCACCCTGCACCGCCTGCACGACTCCGCCGAGGAGCGGGCAAGGACGGGCGCCGCGGGTCTCGCGCGCGTCCAGGAGCGCTTCGCCTGGCCGGCCGTGGCGCAGGCCACCGTCGAGCACTACCGCGCGGCGATCGCCCAGCAGCGCTACCTGCGGCTGGCCGCCCGCGCCGATCAGGCACCGGGCAAGTGAGGGAGCGCCGCTCTGGCGCCCCCGGTACGGAAGGAGCACGACCCTGCTGACCGTGGATTTCCAGCGGTTCCCCGTCACCCCAGGAGACCGCGTCCTCGACATGGGATGCGGCGCCGGACGGCACGCCTTCGAGCTGTACCGCCGGGGTGCGCACGTCGTGGCCTTCGACCAGGACGCCGAGGAGCTCGCCGGCGTCGACACGATGTTCGGGGCCATGCGCGCCGAGGGCGAGGTGCCCGCGGACGCGACCGCCGAGACCGTGCAGGGTGACGCGCTCGACCTGCCGTTCCCCGACGACCACTTCGACGCGATCGTCGCGTCCGAGGTGCTGGAGCACATCCCCGACGACATGCGGGCGATGCGCGAGCTGCTGCGCGTCCTCAAGCCGGGCGGCAGGCTGGCGGTGACGGTGCCGAGCTGGCTGCCCGAGCGGGTGTGCTGGGCGCTGTCGGAGGACTACCACACCGCCCCCGGCGGTCACGTGCGGATCTACACGCGCGCCGAGCTGGAGGCCAAGCTGAAGTCGGTCGGCTTCCGGGTCGGCGGCCACCACCACGCGCACGGCCTGCACGCCCCCTACTGGTGGATCAAGTGCGCGGTGGGGGTGAGCAACGACGGGCACCCGCTCGCCAGGGCCTACCACCAGGTCCTCGTCTGGGACATCATGAAGCGGCCGCTGGCGACCCGGGTGGCCGAGCGCGTGATGAACCCGCTGATCGGCAAGAGCGTCGTCGTGTACTTCGCCAAGCCCGCGACGCCGGGCACGCCCGCGGCCCCGGCCAAGGAGACGGCGGATGCGGTCTGAGACCGTCCCGCCTTCGGTACCCGGAGTCCTGACGGCGGACGACGTCGTCGCCACCGCGCGGAGCATCGTGGCGCAGCAGGAGCCGTCCGGCGCGATCCCGTGGTTCTCGCCGGTGGGCGGCGTGCCCGGCCACGTGGACGCCTGGAACCACGTCGAGGCGGCGATGGCGCTGACCGTCGCCGGGTTCGGCGCGGAGGCGCGGCGCGCCTACGAGTGGCTGCGGAGCGTCCAGCGCCCGGACGGGTCGTGGCCCGCGAAGTGGGTGCTCGGCGAGGTCACCGAGCCGGGCGGCGAGTCCAACCACGCCGCCTACCTCGCGGTCGGCGTCTGGCACGAGCTGCTGATGACCGGCGACGCGGGCTTCGCCCGGCACATGTGGCCGGCGGTGCGGCGGGCGATCGACTTCACGCTCGGGCTGCAGACCCGGCGCGGGGAGATCATCTGGATCCGGCACGAGAACGGCGAGGCGTCCGACCACGCGCTGCTGACCGGCTGCTCGTCGATCTACCAGTCGCTGCGCTGCGCGGTCGCGCTGGCCGAGCACCTCGGCGAGCACCAGCCCGACTGGGAGCTGGCCGCCGACCAGCTCGGCCACGTGGTGGCCGCGCACCCGGAGGCGTTCGCCGACAAGAGCCGCTGGTCGATGGACTGGTACTACCCGGTGCTCGGCGGCCCGGTCCGCGGCGCGGACGCGGCGCGCCGGTTCGCCGGGCAGTGGGACACGTTCGTCGTGCCGGGGCTCGGCTGCCGCTGCGTGTCGGACCAGCCGTGGGTGACGGCGGCCGAGAGCTGCGAGCTGGTGCTGGCGCTGGACGCCGCCGGCGACCGGGACCGCGCGCTGGAGCTGTTCACGACCATCCAGCATCTCCGGCACGAGGACGGCTCGTACTGGACGGGCTGGCAGTTCGAGAACGAGCGGCACTTCCCCGGGGACCGGTCCACCTACACGGCGGCCGCGGTGGTCCTGGCGGCGGACGCGCTGTCGGACGCCTCCCCCGCCTCCCGGCTCTTCAAGGAGATCGCGGGACGGCCCCTGGGGCCCTCTGAGGCGTCCGACCCGCTCGCGTGCGGGTGCGCCCTCGTCCCGGCGGCCAACCGCGGCTAGGCGGCCCCCAGGCGCCGCGAAGGGCGCCCGGAGGCCGCGGGCGGAGGCTCGGCCGGGGAGCCGGGAGGGGCCGAGGCGGGCGCCCTAGGAGTTCAGGCGGGGGTCAGAGGGTCGTTGCCGTTGACGCGTTCCAGGACGCGCAGCGACCCCTCCACCCGCCGCTCCTCGAAGGCACCGCTCTCCAGGGCCCGCAGGTAGACGTGGTAGGGCGCCTGCCCGCCGTCCTCGGGGTCGGGGAAGACGTCGTGGATGACGAGGGCCCCGCCGACGGCGACGTGCGGAGTCCAGCCCTCGTAGTCGCCTTGCGCGTGCTCCTCGGCGTGGCCGCCGTCGACGAACAGCAGTGCCAGCGGCGTCCGCCAGAAGGCCGAGACGGTGCGGGACTGGCCGACGATGGCGACGACCTCGTCGTCGAGACCGGCGGCGGCGATCGTCTTCCGGAACGTGGGCAGCGTGTCCATCCGGCCGGTGCTCGGGTCGACCAGGGACGGGTCGTGGTGCTCCCAGCCCGCCTGGTTCTCCTCGGAGCCGTGGTGGTGGTCGACGGTGACCAGGACCGTCCCCGCCGTCCTCGCCGCGGCCCCCAGGTAGACGGCGGACTTGCCGCAGTAGGTGCCGACCTCCAGCATGGGGCCGGTCGACGCCAGGCGGGCTCCGTAGTCGAGGGCCGTCTCGTACAGGACGCGGCCTTCGCCGTCCGGCATGAAGCCCTTGGCCGTGCGCGCGGTGCGCAGCAGATCCGCGGGCATCGCGGGGGCGGTGTGCGCGGTCGTTCCCGGCTCGGTGGACGCCTTGGTGTGGGTCATCGTTCTCCTCCGTCGGGGCACCCTACTATCCGTGCCGCGCGCGGTGAGACGCGAGTCTTGCTCGGGAAGATTGGAACGTGTTCTACTTTCGAGGGGCGGGCGACCCGCGCCGAACCTGGTTCGGTAGGTTGGCGGCCACGGTGCATCCCTGAACGGAGAAGCGATGAGAGTACGAGTCGACCCGCTGGTGTGCGAGGCGAACGCCGTGTGCGTCGGGCTCGCACCCGAGGTCTTCGACCTCAACGACGACGACGAGCTGCTGATCCTGCAGCCGGACGTCCCGGCCGCGGAGCAGGATCGCGTCCGGCACGCGGTGCGGTCGTGCCCGAAGGCCGCGCTGACGCTGGAGGAGTAGCCCTTCCGCCCGGGCGCCGGGGTCCGCCGGGATGGCACGGACGGGACCTTCCCGCCCGTATCATCCTTGGGTGATCCACGGTCTGGGGACGGTCCTGGCCGCGGCGGCGCTCGCCGCGCCCCTGCTCGCCGTGTCGGCCGCCGGGCCGGCCCGGGCGGCGCCCCGGGCCGCCCGCATCCACGACGTGCAGGGCGCCGCGCACGTCTCGCCCCTCAACGGCGCCAGGGTCGCCCGCGTCGGCGGCGTCGTCACGGCGACGACAGTGAACGGTTTCTGGATGCAGGACCCCCGCCCCGACCGGAATCCCGCGACGTCCGAGGCCGTCTTCGTCTTCACCCGCGGCCGGCCGGGCGCGGCGGCCGGCGACGCGGTCCGGGTCGGCGGCACGGTCCGCGAGTTCCGGCCGGACGGCGCCTCGTCCGGCGGGCTGAGCCGCACCGAGATCGACGCCGCCGAGGTCGCCGTCGTCGCGCACGGGACGGCCCTGCCGCCCGCCGCCGTCCTCGGCGGCCGGCACGGGCTCAGGGCGCCCACGCGCGTGATCGACCGCGGGCACGGGAACGTGGAGCGCGGCGGCGCCTTCGACCCCCGCCACGACGGCCTCGACTTCTACGAGGCGCTCGAAGGCATGCGCGTCGAGATCCGCGACGCCGTCGCCGTCGGGCCGTCCCGCTACGGCGAGCTGCCCGTGCTGCCCGCGAACGGCTCCGGCGCCGGGGCGCGGACCGCGCGCGGCGGCATCCTGCTCCGCGACGGCGACGCCAACCCCGAGCGCGTCATCCTCGACGACGCGCTCGCCCCGCTGCCCGGCATGGACGTCGGCGACAGGCTGCCCGGCGCGAACACCGGCGTCCTCGACTACGCCTACGGCGACTACAAGCTCCTGGTCACCGCGACCCCGCGGCGCGCCGCCGGCGGGCTGGCCCGCGAGTCGACCCGGCCGCAGCGGCCCGGGGAGATGGCCGTCGCCACCACCGCGCTGGACGGGCTGAACCCCGACGCGCCACCCGGCCGCTTCACCGCGCTCGCCGACGACATCGTCCGCGGCCTCAGCTCCCCCGACCTCATCGCGGTCACCGGGGTCGGCGACAACAGCGGCCCGGACGACGACGGCACCGTCGCGACCGACCAGACCGTCGCCCAGCTCATCACCGCCATCAGCGCGGCGGGCGGGCCCGCCTACGACTGGCGCTCGGTCGACCCGCGCGACAACGCCGACGGCGGCACGGACGGCGTCAACGACCGGTCCGGGTTCCTCTTCCGCACCGACCGGGGGCTCGCGTTCGTCGACCGTCCCGCGGCGGGCGAGCCGGCTCCGGCGGGGCCGCCCGGCCGGCCCGACCCGGCCGTCACCGCCGTGCGGGCCGTCCGGCGCGGCGGCGCCGCCGCCCTCACGCTGAGCCCCGGCCGGATCGCGCCGCGCGGCGCCGCCTGGGCCGGCACGCAGAAGCCCCTCGCCGGGGAGCTGACCTGGCGGGGCAGCCGCATCATCGTCATCGCGAACCGCTGGTACCCGAGCACCGGCGACGACCAGCCGCTGTTCGGCCGGAACCAGCCGCCGTCCCGGCCCACCGAATGGCGCCGCGACGCGCAGGCCCGCGTGGTGGCGGGCTTCGTGAACTCCGTCCGCAAGGTGGACGGGAACGCGCGCGTCATCGTCGCGGGCGACCTCAACGGCACCGGGACGTCCGTGCCCGTGCGGACGCTCGCCGCGTCCGCCGGGCTCACCGACCTCCCCGCCGAGCTGCGCCCCGCCGACCGCTACACGGCGGTGACCGGCGGCAACGCCGAGGACCTCGACCACATCCTGCTGAGCGCCGCGCTGCGCGGGCGCAGGCACGAGTTCGACATCGTGCACCGCAACGCGGAGTTCGCGGACCGGGCCGGCGACCGCGACCCGACCGTCGTCCGCATCGACATGTCCGGGACGTAGGCGGACGTCCGGGACGTGGGCGGGCTCCCGGATTTGGGAGATACCAAAAAGATCGTCATGGCACGTCCCCGAACACCGCCGGTGTTTTCTCCGCGCGGGGCGGGGCAGCGACGGATCGTCATGCCCCCCACCCGGAGGAGACGCCTGCCATGGCGACCCGATATAGACCGCACATCAGCCTGCTGACCCTCATATACCTGATCATCGGCGTGTTCATCGCCTGGGACCGCGGCTACATCGACGAGGGCCTCGTCCAGCGCATCGTCAGCGCGCTGCTGGCCGTCTTCCTCTGGGTCCTCGTCCTGCTCGGCGTCGACTTCCACATCGACTTCTGAGCCCCGGGACCGGGCACGGGCCGTCCCGCGCCCCCGCCTCGGGGCGGCCCGTGTCCTCGCCGACAGATGCACATCGCGTCCCGGTCATAGACCGCAGAGTGCGGCAGACGTTACGTTCCGCTCATGACCAAAAAAGACTGCAGTTGCGGACATGGCGGCGGATGCTCGTGCCCGAAGGGCTGCTCCTGCGGCTGCAACGGCTGACGCCGTCCGGCCGGCGGACGCGGCAGGCGGAAGAGCCCGCCCCCGATCGCCCTACCGCGGGACGGGGGCGCGCCAGAGGATCGGGTCTCCGTCCTCGGTTCCCGTGGCCAGGACGTTGGCGCCCATCGTGGTCAGCGTCGTGAGCCGCTGATCCGCGGGGCCGCCGAGCCCGCCGACGTCCAGGCGCCGCCAGGTCGTCCCGTCCGCGGACACCAGGACGGCGGCGTCACCGCCGCCCGAGCCCGCCGCCACGACGAAGCCCTGCGGCGTGGACGTGACGGCCGAGGCGGTCAGTCCTGGGCCGAGGTTGCGCTGCGACCACGTCGCCCCGGCGTCGGTGGAGACGAGGACGGTCGCGGTCGCGGACAGCGCCACCAGGGTGCCGCCGCGCGCGGCGACCCCGGTCAGCGGCGCGGTGAAGCCGGCCGGCGGCTGGGCGGCCGTCCACTTCGCGCCGTCGGGGGACGTCCAGACGGCGGGCGCCTTCCCGCGGGCGCCGACCGCGACGTACCCGCCGGGCGCGGCGACGACGTCGGACGGGGCGCCGTCCAGCCCCGCGCTCTTCCAGGTCCGCAGGTCGGCGGAGCGCCAGGCGGCGCGGGGCCCGACCACGACGTACCCGGACGGCCCGGCGGCGGCCGCCACCGGCGGCGTCCCGGCGGGGAACGCGGCCCTCTGCCAGGCCAGCCCGTCCTGCGACGTCAACGCCAGCGGGGCGGGCGACGCGCCGGACGCGCGGCCCACCGCGAGCCAGCCGCTGCTCCCCCGCACGGCGTCCGACAGCCATCCGCGGGCGGCGGGGACCTGGGCGCGCGTCCACCGCAGGCCGTCGGGCGCGGTCCATATCGCGGCGCCGCCGTTGGTGCTGCCCACCGCGACCGACAGGCCGGACGCGGCGGCCAGGGACCGGACCGAGCGTTCCGCGTGCACGGCGCCCGGCACGGCGCGCAGGTCGACGCCGTGCAGGTAGGCGTCGTCGCCCTGCCGCCCGGTGATGGCGAGCCCGCCCGCGCCGGCGAGCGTCAGCCCGCTGCTCCGCACGGGCGCCGGGATGCTGCCGCCCGGCTGCCAGGTGCGCCCGTCGGCGCTGCGCAGGACGGCGTGGGCGCCCTGCGCCCCCCACACGACGACGGCGAGGCCGGACGCGGTGCCGCCGAAGAGCTCGATGCCGGACCCGCCGAACCGGCTCGCCGCCCGCCAGCTCCGGCCGTCCTGCGAGGTGAACAGGACCCCGAACCGCTGGGTCCTGCGCTTCTTCTTCCGCCCGGTCGTCCGCTCGCCCTCGCGGACGGCCGCGAACTGGCCGGCGGGCCCGGTCGCCAGGCCCTTCAGGGGCCCGTAGGAGCCCTGCGCCTGCGGCACCTTCACGCTCGTCCACGTCCGGCCGCCGTCCTCGGACCGCCAGAGCCCCTCGCCGGGCACGGTCCGCGTGACCTTCTTGCGGCCCTTCTTCGCGGTCACCTTCCTGGAGTAGGCGCCGTGCGCCAGGACCACGTTGCCGGACGCCGCCACGCGGTCGAGGCTGATGATGCCCTCGGCGCCGTCGATGCGCTGCCAGGCCCGGCCGTCCGCCGAGCTCCACGTCACGGCCCGCCCCTTGGACGCGCCCACGGCGACGAGGCCCCGATCGGTGCGGGCCAGGCCGTTCACCCGGTCGGACGGCGTGAAGGCGGTGCCGAGGGGACGGCGCGTCCAGACCCTGGCGTCCTCGCTCGTCCACGCGACCGCGCCGCCGGCGGGCGTCCCGCCGAGGGCCGTCCAGTGCCCGGACCGGCCGGAGACGAGATGCGGGGTCTCGCCGGGCGGGGGCGCCGTGCCGTCCTGCGTGCGGATCCGCGCGGCTCCCCAGGTGCGCCCCGCGTCCGTGGACACGAGGAAGCGGGCCCGCTGCCGCGCGGGGGCGCCGTCGCCCTCGCCACCGGCCGCGACGATCGTCCCGCCGGCGGAGGCGACCGCGGTGAGGTCCTGGACGAGGCCGTCGGTCGCGGCGGCCGGGTCGAGGGCGAACAGCTCGTCCGCCGCGATCGGGCCGCGGACGTCCGGCTCGTCCGGCGCGTCCGCGCGCTGCGCCACGGCGAAGACGGTCCCGGCGGCGACGAGCGCGAGCCCGGCCCCGACGGCGGCACGCGCGCGCAGCCGCCGCGCGAACGCGGGCTTGCCCGCCGGCTTCGGCCCCGGCTCCGGCTCCGGCCGCCCGGCGACCAGCACGTCCCCCGGCTCGGGCTCGGCACGCCCCGCCTCGCCCGCCTTGCCCGCCTTCGCCTTCCCGGACGCGGCCTTCCCGGCCGCGGGCTCCTCAGATGCGGGCTTCTTGTCCTCACGCTTCTTCGGCGCGGGCTTCTTGGAAGCTGGCTTCTCGGGCGCGGGGTCCTGTTGCGGTGACTCCGCCGCCCGCTCCGGCGGGCTCTCGACCCGGATCGCGTTCAGGCTCGCCGGCCGCTCGGCGCGCTCCCGGGGCGGGGCTCCGTGCCCCCAGCCCAGCCCCGCCGCCCGCCACGCCTCGTAGGCGCGCTGCCAAGGCGACAGGGCCGCGGGCATGTCGGCGATACCGCCCGCGACGCCGAACGTCAGCCGCCGCCGGACCTGGCGGGAGCCCGCCGGCTCGTCCTCGGCCGTCCGCGGGGCCTCGTCCCGCTCCGGGGTCCTCGCCGTCACACGCGCTCCTTCACGGTCCCTGTCGGACCACCATCAAATCGCGCCATGGGACGTCCTGTACCGACATCCACATGAACGGCGGCCAATGGGGCCGCTGGAGCGTTCTATCACTTCAGGGGCGGCTTATCAGACCTTTCACCCGGATAGCCCCCTTGTACGCATAACCCCGAACATGGACGACCGGCGCCCCGGCCGGCGGGTCGCCGTGCACCTCCGCGGACACCCCCAGACCGTCCGCCTCGACGCGGACGCCGGGCGGCACGATGATCTCCACCGTGGACTTGTAGGCGAACACCCGGAGGGTCGTGACCGGGCCGTCCAGCTCGGCGGAGCGGAGGTCGAGCGTCCCGGAGCCCTTGTAGACGACGGCCGTGAAGCGCTCGGGCAGCCGCCAGCGCCCGGCGCGCGTCACCGAGCTCTTGTAGGCGATCTGGAAGCGCCCCACCGGCCCGCCCCGGGGAGCCGCCGGGACGGCCCGGCCGGACGGCAGGTCGGCGGCGACGGCGCCCAGCTCGTCATGGGTGCGCGCGGCGAGGACGAGGTCGATGCGCTCGTCCAGCTCGGGCTCGTCCAGCCGCCCCTCGGCGAAGGCGGTGTGCAGCCGGACGAGCATCTCGTCGCGGTCGCGGTCCGAGGCGCGCAGTGCGGGCGCTGGGTGCTGCTCGACGCTCATCGCATCTCTCCTTCGGCGGGCGGGCCTCCCCAGCCTGCTCCCTCCAGTCCATGGAGGGTCAAACGCGATACATCGTAACCTGCCGCCGCTCGGCTTTCGAGACATTCGGCCGGATCCCGACGCGCGATCATGGTTGCCGCCGATCCGGACGTCCGTCCGCTAAATTCGGAGCTGCCCGTAGATCGAGGTGAGGGGGGACGATCCATGGGCGGGACGCTCGGCCGCGCGCATGGCCCGTACACGCTGTACGACCTGGACGCGCTTCCCGAGGAGGGCCGCCGCTACGAGCTCGCCGACGGCTGGCTGAACGAGCTGCCGGGCGACCTGTGGCACGACCACGCGGCCGAGCAGCTCAAGACGATCCTCAAGGAGGCCGCCCGGCAGGCCGACGCCGACGTCCACATCGCCGGCGCGCCGCAGGACGTGACGACCCCGTCCGGCATCCGCAAGCCCGACGTCTTCGCCGTGGCCCGCGACGTCGCCCGCGCGGCGCTGGAGCGCCAGACCCGCACCTACTACGGCCCCGACCTGATCCTGGTCGCCGAGGTCGTCACGCCCCGCACCGTCAACGAGCAGATCGACCGCGTCCGCAAGGTCGACGAGTACGCCGCGACCGGCATCCCGCACTACTGGCTCGTCGACCTGGAGCCCCGCCCCACCATCACCCTGCTGGAGTTGAAGGACGACCACTACGAGGTGACCGGCAAGGCCCGCTCCGGCGAAACCCTCACCCTGGACCGCCCGTACCCCATCACCTTCGACCCAGCCCGCCTCTCCGAAATGGACTGACCCCAGACCCCGCCAACCCCGGACAACCGCGCCCAAGCCGCCGAAGCACGTCACCGACCGGTGCGATGCCGGCGGGCAACGCTCAAAGATCGAGGTCGCCCGCCTTCACCCGAGCGAGCAGGGCAGAAACCGCGGCACGGTCCAGCATGAGGTGACCACCCTCTCGCGCGCAACGCCGGGCACCGACCCGCGTCCCCAGCCGGACGACCGGCCGGGGACGGCGCCTCCATCAGAGGTCCAGGTCTCCTGACTTCACCCGGGCGAGCAGGTCCCCGAACGCGGCCTGCCCCATGGCGATGTGGCCGCCTTCGGGGTTCTTGCTGTCCCGCACACCCACCCGGGTCTCCAGGTGCGCGACCTCCACACACGCGTTCTGTTCGGTTCCGCTGCGGCTGGACTTCCGCCACACGGGGCTGGTCACTGTACTGCCTCCATCAGTGATCGAATGAGGTCCCTCGACGGTCCCTCCATCAGAGCCTTGGCGCTGATCTGGTCGAACCTTGCGGCAAAGCCCAGAACTTCAGAGGGCGTGGAGACGAGACGGCCTCCACCTGAAGACTCGGTGTAGCAGACCTCGCCGAAGTCTTCGCCCGCCATGAGCTGAAAGCTCCCATTCAGCCCAGGATATGCCCCTACCTCGTACGTCCGGGGCACCACGCGAACGATGACGTGCGGCAACTCCGACAGATCCAAGAGGTGCTGGAGTTGCCCGCGCATGATCTCCGGACTCCCGACGGGCCACTCGATCGCGTTCTGAGAGATGAGGCACGTCACCTGCGGTGGCGGCAGGCGCTCGAACATCTGTTGGCGCATGACTCGTTCACGAAGGATCTTCTCCGGTTCGGTAGAGCTGCCCGCCATGATCAGCGCACGAGCATAATCCTCGGTCTGAAGCAAGCCGTGGGCGAGCTGTGACTCGAAGATCCGGATAATGCCGGCCCGGCATTCCTTCTCGATGTACTGGGCGAACCACTGCGGATCGTGCCCCATCGAGGCATACCACACCAATAGTTCGAACATTCGCCCGGTATTCCATACCTTGTCTAGCTTCCTCGCCTCGTCACCTTGCAGCCGTCGCCTGCCTGACTCGATGCGTGAAAGTGTGGACTGGCTGATCTTGAGAATGTCGGTCACCGGCGGGCTGCCGTTACCCGCTCGCCGCCTCTAAACTCGCACCATAACCGCTATGAAGTCCCACATGCTGTTCTGAGGGTTGGGTGACACCTCGGTCGCCATGCGTAATGGCCTCCATATTCAGCTGTATTCAGATCACCTCTGAATACGTGCAACCTACCAGTCGACTCATCAGTCTGTGTCTCAGTTCACAGCGTCGACTCGAAGGATGTGGTCCGTCATGAGCATTCACACCATCAACCTCAACGGCATGCCTGGAGCGTGACCGGATGGGTGCGCACGAGCGGCAGCCCGGAGGACGGGCTCTTCCGTCGCCTCCTTCTGAGCCGAAGGCCGCGCGGCGGCCTGGGGCGCCGATGCCGCAACGGGAGCGGATCACGTTCCTGGTCCGGCTCAACGAGAGGTTCGTCCGGGTCGCGGGGCTGCTGACGGCCTTCACCTCTATCGACGGCTACCCCGTCCTCAACGTCATTCCGCACAAGGTTCCCGGTCGCGCGGCCACGATCGGATGCCGCTACCGCGACGGGCAGTGATGGTTCTACGACGTCCGAACCGGCGCACTGATCCGTCCCGCGAACGATCTGGACGCGGCCGCTTCTCAGATCAGGGTGACCATGTCGCAGGTGGCGCGGTGAGCGAGCCGCCCACGCGGGGACCGCGCACGATCTTCGTCTGGGACGTCCGAGGCGGCGACGCCGGCTGGTCAGGGGTGACGGGCGACCGGGACGCCGCGATGCGGCATGTCCACCGGGTGCTCCGCGACTGCGGACCCGAGGGGTGGGGGTCGGTTCGCCGGGTCGCGCTCGACCCGCTCGGCCGCGTCCGCTACATCCACCTCAGAACGGTCGCCGAAGCGTGGCGGGACGAGGGGACCGGCGCCGTCGTCTGGCGGGAAGGGTGAACGCCGAGCAGTACCTCGATGCCCTCGCCGTCGAACTCGACGCGGCAGGGTTGTCGACACGGCCTCGGTACGAGCGCATCCCCGTCCTGCTGCACGTCTTCTCCCCCGACCTTCCACAGATCGGCGAGAGCATCCACGTCAAGGCCGGGGTGGGCGGCGTGCCCTGGTTCGTCTCCTCCACTGGAGACCCGCTGAGGCCCTGCCATGATCTGACCGGCACGGCCGAGGACATCGCCGCACGGCTGGCACCGTTCTCACGCGAAGCGCACATCGTCCGGCGAAGGCTGCGGCCTCGGTCGGCCCGCTGCCGGATAGCGCGATTCTGGCGGATGTTGGCGATCTCGCCACTCGTTCGGACGGCGCGCCCGGGGAAGGCTGGTCGACGTTGGCCTTCATGATGAGGAGATCGCGCATGGCCGGGATGATGCGGGCGGTCCGGCAGACCGTGCTGGGTGGGGCCCGAGGTGCTCAAGGTGGTCGATGTGGAGCGGCCGGAGCCGGGGCCCACGGAGGTGCTCGTGCGGGTGCGGGCGGCCGGGGTCAACCCGACCGACTGGAAGCACCGGGCGGGCGGCGGGTTCCTCGGGAAGCCGCCGTTCACCCTGGGGTGGGACGTGTCCGGTGTGGTGGAGAAGGTCGGGATCGGGGTGACGCTGCACAAGCCCGGCGACGAGGTCACGCAGACCATGCTGGTCGAGCCCGACCACCACGCGATGACCCAGATCGCCGCACTCGCCGACGCCGGGACGCTGCGGGGTGCGTTGACCTGCGGCGTGTTGTTGTTATGAGCCGCCGGATAACAACAACACGCCGCAGGTGAACGACGCGGCGACCCGGTCGACGTTCGTGGTCGCCGCACTAGGCTCGATGCGTGCTGCTGCTCACGACGCTAGACGCCTGGGAGGCCGAGCCCGGCCCGCGTTTCGTCCTGCCCGAGACCGGTGCCGCCTGGACGCCCGAGGAGGGCGCGCTCGCCGTCGCCGACGACGTGTTCGAAGAGGGGCAGGTCATCGCGGTCACGCTGGATCCCGAGCCGGGCGCGGTGCCGGCCCGCGGGGTGATCGACAGAACGGCGGCGGCCCGCGTCCGCTACCTGCGGCGCGGGCCGGACGGCCTGCACGCCGCGCTCCTCGACCGGCCCGCGACGGCGGCGGCGCTCGACCTGCTGCCGCATCCCGAGGGCGGCTGGTACCGGGAGACGTGGCGGTCGGACGTGGCCTTCACACCGGACGGCTATCCGGGTGAACGGGCCAGCGCGACCGGCATCTACTTCCTGCTGCCGCCGGGCGAGGAGTCGATGTGGCACGTCGTCCGCTCCGCCGAGGTGTGGCTGTGGCACAAGGGCGGACCGCTGGCGCTGCTCCTGGACGGCGACGGCGAACGCCCGTCCGGAAACCCGGAGACGGTCATGCTCGGCAGCGACCTGGCGGATGGGCAGGTCCCCCAGGCCGTCGTCCCGCCCGGCGTCTGGCAGGCGGCTCGTCCCGCCGGGGAAGAAGAGGTCCTGGTCAGCTGCGTCGTCTCCCCCGGCTTCGACTTCACCGACTTCCACGCCCTCCCCTAGCGTTCACGGCGCGGCCGGACCATCCGCGCGGCCCGGAGCGGCATGCGGAACGCCGGCGGGCCCTGAGAACACGACGCAGGAGCCGGTTCATTTCGTCCCGCGTCAGCGTTTGCGGCGTGGGCGGATCATTTGTTCGGCCCAGAATGGTTCCATGACTCGGCCCATCGCCTTGACGACTGTGCGGAGTTCGTCAGAGGACAGGGGACCGAAGACGTCTGCGCCTACTTCGTCTGCCAGTGCGCGTGCGCGGTCGTGGAGGTCTCGGCCGTCTTCGGTGATGCGGACGGAGTGGCGGCGGCGGTCGCGGGGGTCGCGGGTGCGTTCGCAGAGGCCGCGAGTCTCCAGGTCGTCGATGAGGCCCACCATCAGGGTGGGGTCGAGCAGCAGGTAGCCGGCCATTTCCTGCTGCGACAGAGTCTCTGACGTGCTGAGCATCGCCAGTACGAGGAAGTGCCGCACGCGGATGCCTAGCGGCTTCAACTCCTCTTCCAGCCGCTGCTCCAGCCACCATCCGCACTTGGACAGCTGGAAGCCGGTCACGGACGCGAGCCCTTCCGGCAGTCCGTCCCGCATGGAGCCCTCCGCCATGGCTGCATGTTATAGCAGCTCGATCACCGGTTGACTCGATCATAGAAAACTTCGACTATTGAGGAATGCTGCCGACTTTAGGACTCTTCGCCCTCAACATGTACGCCTGCACCGAGCCGCGCACGGCCGCCAGCGTCGCCGAGCTGGCCGAGGAGCTCGGGTACGACTCGGTGTGGGTCGGGGACCATGTCGTCCTGCCCAGCCCGCGCGTCGGACCGTCCCCGATGGAGCCCGGCGATCCGATCCTCGATCCACTGGTCGCCCTCGCCCATCTCGCCGCCCGCACGGAGCGCATCGCGCTGGGTACCGGGGTCGTCGTACTGCCCCAGCGGAACCCGCTGATCCTCGCCAAGCAACTCGCCAGTATCGACGTCCTCAGTGAAGGGCGGCTCATCTTCGGTACAGCCGCCGGATACCTGGAGCCGGAACTGCGCGCCGTCGGCGTCCCGGCGGAGGGACGTGGGGCACGGACGGACGAGTACCTCGCGGCCATGCGATCGCTCTGGTGCGACGACGAGCCCGCCTTCCACGGCCGCCACGTCGACTTCGCGGACGTGGACGCCCATCCGCGTCCCGTGCAGCGGCCGATCCCCGTCGTGACCGGTGGGCACAGCCCGGCGGCGCTGCGCCGGGCGGCGCGGTATGCGGACGGCTGGTACGGGTGGATGCTCGGGCGCCGCGCCGCCGCCGATCTTCTCACCCGGCTGCGCACCGCCGAGGAGGAGGCCGGGCGGGCCACGCCGCTGCACGTCTCGGTCAGCCCGCCGAAGCTCCCTGACGCGGAGTTCGTCCGGGTCTATGGGGAGCTGGGAGTCGACCGGCTCATCGTCGTCCCGCCGATGGGCGTCCCTGCGTCCGACCTGGAGCAGTTCGTCAGGGACCATGCCCCGGGCAAGCTGGGCGCCCGCCCCGCCTCATGACCACGGAGGGCTGCGGCGCGTCGAGGCGGAGCAGGTTGGGGAGCGGTGTGCCGCCCACCGTGCGTGGCCTCACGGCGGGCGGCGCACCGCCGGGTCAGTCGGAGGAGAACGCGGCGTCGAACGCGCCCTCCGGCGGGGTCATGGCGTTGAGGGCGCGGACGAACTCCAACGCCTCCGGGGCGCCCTGGAGACGGTCCATGCCCGCGTCCTCCCACTCGACCGAGATCGGGCCGTCGTAGCCGATCGAGTTGAGGGCGCGGAACACGTCCTCCCAGGGGACGTCGCCGCGGCCGGTGGAGATGAAGTCCCAGCCGCGCCGCATGTCGGCCCACGGCAGGTGGGACGAGAGGCGCCCGCGGCGGCCGTCGCCCGTCCGGACCTTGGTGTCCTTGCAGTCGACGTGGTAGATCCGGTCGCGGAAGTCGAACAGGAAGCCGACCGGGTCGAGTTCCTGCCACACGAAGTGGGACGGATCGAAGTTCAGCCCGAACGCGGGACGGTGCCCGATGGCCTCCAGGGTCCGGACGGTCGTCCAGTAGTCGTAGGCGATCTCGCTCGGGTGCACCTCGTGCGCGAACCGGACCCCGACCTCGTCGAACACGTCCAGGATCGGGTTCCACCGGTCGGCGAAGTCGGCGTAGCCGCGCTCGACCATCGCCTCGGGGGTGGGCGGGAACATCGCGACCGTGTGCCAGATCGAGGAGCCGGTGAAGCCGACGACGGTGTCGACGCCGAGCCTCGCGGCGGCGCGGGCGGTGTCCTTGATCTCGTCGGCGGCGCGCCGCCGGACGCCCTCGGCCTCCCCGTCGCCCCAGATCCGCTCGGGCAGGATCGCCTGGTGGCGCTCGTCGGGGATGTCGCAGACGGCCTGCCCGACGAGGTGGTTGGAGATCGCCCACACCTTCAGGTCGTGCTCGGCGAGGGTCTCCAGCCTGCGCGGGACGTAGGAGTCGTCGGCCAGGGCCTTGTCGACCTCGAAGTGGTCGCCCCAGCAGGCGATCTCCAGGCCCTCGTAGCCCCAGCCGGACGCGAGCCGGCAGACCTCCTCGAACGGCAGGTCCGCCCACTGGCCGGTGAACAGGGTGATCGGTCGTGCCATGTCAGTTGCTCCCCTCGACGTCGATCCAGCACCTGGCCGCCGCGCTGTCGGCGACCGCGGCGAGGACACGCTGCACCTGCAGGCCGTCGGCGAACGACGGGCGCGGGTCGGCGCCGTCCGCGATGGCGGTGAGCAGGTCGGCGATCTGGTGGGTGAAGGTGTGCTCGTATCCGAGGATGTGGCCGGGCGGCCACCAGTGGCCCGCGTACGGGTGGACGGGCTCGGTGACGACGATGCGGCGGAACCCGGCGGTCGCCGCGTCCTCCGTCCCGTCGTAGAACCAGAGTTCGTTGAGCGATTCGAGGTCGAACGCCAGAGCGCCGGACGAGCCGTTGACCTCGATGCGCAGCGAGTTCTTGCGGCCGGTGGCGAAGCGGGTGGCCTCGAAGGTGGCGAGCGCGCCCGCGTCGGTCCGCCCGATGAACAGGGCCGCGTCGTCCACGGTGACCCGCGCCGTTCCGCCGCCCGGCACCGGGCGCTCCGGGACGAAGGTGTCCAGCAGCGCCGACACCCCGACGAGCGACTGCCCGGTGATGAACTGCGCGGTGTCGATGATGTGGGCGCCGATGTCGCCGAGCGCCCCCGAACCCGCCCGGTCGCGGTCCATCCGCCAGGTGAACGGGGCCTCCGGGTCGGCGAGCCAGTCCTGCAGGTACTGCGCCCGGACGTGCCGGACGGTCCCGATGCGGCCCTCCTCCACCAGCTTCCGGGCGAGGGTGACCGCCGGGACGCGCCGGTAGTTGAACCCGACCATCGACCGGACGCCGCGCTCGCGCGCCCGCTCGGCGGCGGCGGCCATCGCCTCCGCCTCCGCGACGGTGTTGGCGAGCGGCTTCTCGCACAGCACGTGCTTGCCCGCGTCGAGCGCGGCGACCGCGATCTCGGCGTGGCTGTCGCCCGGCGTGCAGATGTCGACGAGCTGGACGTCGTCGCGGCGGAGCAGCTCCTTCCAGTCGGTCTCCACCGACGCCCAGCCGAGCGACTCGGCGGCGGCGCGGGCCCGGCCCGCGGAGCGTCCGGCCAGGGCGGTCATGACGGGCGTCAGCGGCGGCCCGAAGAACGGCCCCACGCTGCGCCACGCCTGGGAGTGGGCACGCCCCATGAACGCGTGCCCGACCATCCCGACTCCGACGGTCGTCATGTTCAGCTCACCTCTCTGTGTCATCTGCCGGGGCCGTGCCCCGGCCCCCCGGGCCGGGCACCGGCCGGTCGTCGCGCCGCGGCGCCCGCCCGGTGCCGGGCCGGCGCACCCGTCCCCGTCACCGGGGCGGGCGCGCCGGCGCCCCCGTCGCTCAGGACTCGAAGCCGAGCGGCATGTAGGTGTCGACGTTGTCCTTGGTGACCGTCTCGGACGCCAGCGTGATCGACTGCGGGATCTGCAGCTCCACCAGGTCCGTCATGCCCTTGCCCTGCGCGATGAGCCGGCCCAGCTTGATCGCGGACGCGGCCATCGTCGGCGGGTAGGTGACGGTCGCCTCCAGGACGCCGCCGCCCGCCTTGATCTCCCGCATGGCGTTGGCGGACCCGGCGCCGCCGACCATGAGGAACTCCTTGCGGCCCGACTGCTTGATCGCGGCGAGCACGCCGACGCCCTGGTCGTCGTCGTGGTTCCACAGCGCGTCGATCTTCTTGTGCGCCTGCAGCAGGTTGGAGGCGACCTGGTTGCCGGACTCGACGGTGAACTTCGCGTCCTGCTTCGCGGTGACGGTGAAGCCGTAGGACTTCAGCGCGTCCGCGAAGCCCTTGCTGCGGTCCTGCGTCAGCGGCAGCGTCGCGATGCCCTGGATCTCCACGATCACCGGGTTCGAGACGCCCTTGTCCTTCAGCTTCTTGCCGATGTAGTGGCCGGCGGAGACCCCCATGCCGTAGTTGTCGCCGCCGATCCACGTCCGGTACGACAGCTTGTCGGGGAAGACGCGGTCGAGGTTGACGACCGGGATGCCGGCGTCCATGGCCTTGCGGGCGACCTGGTTCAGCTGCTCGCCGTCGTTCGGCAGGATCACCAGCACGTTCACCTTCGCCCGGATCAGCGACTCGACGGCGGAGATCTGCTGGTTGATGTCGTTGGTCGGCTCGACCGGCTTGAACGTGACGTCCTTGTACTTCTTCGCCTGCGCCTCGGCGTTCTTGGCGATCGCCGCGATCCAGCCGTGGTCGGCGGCCGGCGCGGAGAACCCGATGGTGACCTGCTTGCCCGGCTTGTCGTTGTCGCCGGCGAGCGACCCGGCCTGCGCGGCCGGCGCGGCGTCGTCGCCCTCGCTGTTGCTGGTGCAGGCGGCGGCGAGGGTGCCCGCCGCGACGACGGCGCCGCCGAACAGGACGCCTCTGCGGGTGGGAGGGGTGTGAGGGGTGTGACGGGTGTCCTGACGGGGGCTCTGATCACGCATGACGTGCTCCTGATGAAGGGATGGGCCGTCCCCCGCCGCGCGCCTCCCCGGGGGCGCGCGGCGCTGGACGTGGGGTGAGGCGGGGTCAGGTGGGCGAGCGGAGCCCGCGCCGCTGCAGCAGCACGGCGATCCCGATGATCGCGCCCTTGGCGATGAGCTGGTCGCTGGTCTGCAGGCCGTTCAGGATGAACAGGTTGGTGATGACGGTGAAGATCAGCACGCCGAGGATCGACCCGACGACGGTGCCGCGACCGCCGGTGAGCAGCGTCCCGCCGATGATCACGGCGGCGATCGCGTCGAGCTCGTACAGGTCGCCGTGGGTGCTGGAGCCGGTGGTGGTGCGGGCCATGATGATGAGCGCGGCGATGCCGCAGCAGAACCCGGACAGCGCGTACAGCAGCAGGGTGTGCCGCCGGATGTCGATGCCGGCGAGCCGCGCCGCCTCCGGGTTGCCGCCGACCGCGAACGTCCGGCGGCCGAACACGGTGCGGTTGAGCAGCAGCCACCCGGCGACCGCGACCGCCGCGAAGATGTAGACGACGAGCGGCAGCCCGAGCAGCTTCGTGGTGGACAGCGCCTCGATGGCGTCGTTCTCGGGCCGGACGAGCTGGGTCTTGCGGTCCGACATCCGCTGCGCGAGGCCACGCGCGGCGACGAGCATCGCGAGCGTCGCGATGAACGGGACCATGCGCCCGTAGGAGATCAGCAGCCCGGTCACGACCCCCGAGCCCGTCCCGACGAGGATCGCGCACAGCGCCATCACCGCCGGCCCGTAGGACTGCGTCGCGACCGTGGTCGCCCACACCGAGGCGAGGGCCATCACCGACCCGACGGACAGGTCGATCCCGCCGCCGATGATCACGAAGGTCTGGCCGACCGTGATCACGCCGATGGTGGCGGCCAGCGCCAGGATGCCGACGACGTTCCCGGACGTCGCGAAGTTGTCCGGCTCCGTCACCAGGCCGACGACCGCGAGCAGCACCAGCGCCGCGACCAGCCCGAGATGGTGGACCTCCCGGGCCCCGGCGCCGCCGCCCCGCGCGAACGGCCGCCACGGCCCGCCCCCGCCCGCCTTCTTGGCGAGCGGGCCGGGCACCCCCGCCGAGGGACGCGTGTCGGTCACAGTGCGCTCCCTTCCATGATCATGTTGAGGACGGCGGACTCGTCGAGGTCGCGGGCGTCGCCGGTGTGCACGACGCGCCCCTCCCGGACGACGAGGACGCGGTCGGCGAGCCCGAGCACTTCGGGGACCTCGCTGGAGACCAGCAGGACCCCGATGCCGCGGGCGGCCAGCTCGCGGATCACCGCGTACAGCTCGGCGCGGGCGCCGACGTCCACGCCGCGGGTCGGCTCGTCCAGGATCAGCAGCCGCAGGCCGGAGGAGTCGAGCAGCCACCGGGCGAGGACGACCTTTTGCTGATTGCCGCCCGACAGCGTGACGACGGGGCGCCTCGGGTCGGGCGGCCTGATGTCGAGCGCCTCGATCTGGCGGCGCACGTCCGCGAGCTCGCGGCGGCGGTTCAGCCAGCCGAACGACGCGTACCGGGACAGCCCGGCGACGCTGACGTTCCCGGCGACCGTCTCGTTCATCAGCAGCGCCTGGCTCTTGCGCTCCTCCGGCGCCATCCCCATGCCGCGCCGCACCGCCGCGCCCGTGTCGCCGGGGCGGACCGGGCGGCCGTCGACGAGGACCCGTCCCCGCGACGGCCGCCGCGCCCCGTAGATCGTCTCCAGGATCTCCGAGCGGCCCGACCCGACGAGCCCGGCCAGCCCGACGATCTCGCCGGCGCGGACGGTGAGCGACACGTCCTCGAACGCGCCGGGCAGCGTGAGCCTCTCCACGCTGAGCACGTCGGCCCGGTCGCCGCCCGGCTCCGGCCGCTCGGGGAACACGTACTCCACGTCGCGTCCGGTCATCAGGGACACGATCCGGTCGGTGGAGGTGGTCTTCGCGGGGAGCCCGACCGCGACGGCCCGGCCGTCCTTGAGGACGGTCACGCGGTCGCCGATCTCGCGGATCTCCTCCAGCCGGTGCGAGATGTAGACGACCGCGACGCCGGCGGCGGTGAGCTCGCGGATGATGCGGAACAGGTTGGCGACCTCGTCGTGCGCGAGCGCGGCGGACGGCTCGTCCATCACGATCAGCCGGGCGTCGTGCGAGAGGGCGCGGGCCATGCTGACGACCTGCTTGCCCGCCGCGGGCAGCCGCCCGACCTCGCGGCGCGCCGGGATCTCGCCGTGCCCGAGCCGGGCGAGCAGCTCGCGGGCCGCGCGCTCGGCGTCGCCGCGGCGGGTGAAGCCGAACCGCGCCCGCTCGTGGCCGAGGAAGATGTTCTCGGCGACCGACAGGCCGTCGACCAGGTCGAGCTCCTGGTAGATGGTCGCGATCCCGGCGCGCATCGCGGCGGTCGGCCCGGCGAGCCGGACCGGCTCCCCGGCGACGATGATCTCGCCCCGGTCCGGCTGGTGCGCGCCGGCGAGCACCTTGATGAGCGTCGACTTGCCGGCGCCGTTCTGCCCGAGCAGGCAGTGCACCTCGCCGGGGCGGACGTCGAGGTCGACGCCGTCCAGCGCGCGGACGCCGGGGAACTGCTTGACGATGCCGCGCATCAGCAGCAGGGGTTCCATCGGGGCCTCCTCAGGACGCGGAGAAGACGTGGTCGCTGATGAGCCGGGCGCCGCCGACCACGCCGGCGGCGCCGGCGAGCTCGGACAGCACGATCGGGAGGTTGCCGGTCGCGAGCGGCGCGGACCGGCGGTAGACGACGCCGCGGATCTCGGCGAGCAGCGTGTGCCCGAGCCCCGCGACGCCGCCCGCGATGATCACCAGGCCGGGGTTGAAGAAGCTGACGAGGCCGGCGAGGACCTGCCCGACGTGCCGGCCGCCCTCCCGGATGATCTGCACGGCCACCGGGTCGCCCGCGGCCGCCGCCTCGCCGACGTGCTCGGCCGACAGCTCCCCGTGGGTCTCCAGCAGCGCCGCGAGCTGCGCGGACTTGCCCGACCGCGCCGCGGCCTCCGCGTCCCGGGCGAGCGCCGCCCCGCCGAAGTACGCCTCCAGGCAGCCCGCGTTGCCGCAGGCGCAGATCGGCCCGTCGTCGTCGACCCGGATGTGCCCGATGTCGCCCGCGCTGCCGGACACGCCCCGGTAGATGGCGCCGTCGACCACGATGCCGCAGCCGATGCCGGTGCCGATCTTCACGAGCAGGAAGTCGTCGACCGACCGGGCGAGGCCCGCGTGCAGTTCGCCGAGCGCCATCAGGTTCACGTCGTTGTCGACCAGCACCGGGCAGCCCAGCTCCTGCCCGATCGCGTCCCGCACGGGGAACCGGTCCCAGCCGGGCATGATCGGCGGGACGACCGGCATGCCGTCCCGGAAGCTGACCGGCCCCGGGACCCCGATGCCGGTGCCGTGCACCTGCTGGACGAGCCCCTCGTCCCGCAGCTTCCCGAGCAGGTCGAGCGCGCGGTCCAGGACGACGGTCGCGCCCTGCCGCACGTCGCACCGCTCGCTGACGTGGCCGAGGACCTCCAGCGCGCCGTCGGTCACCGCGACGTCGATCGAGGTGGCGCCGATGTCGAAGGCGACGAACCGCAGGCTCGGCGACAGCCGCACGATCCCGGACCGCCGGCCGCCGCGCGACGCCGCCAGGCCCGCGCCCTCGACGAGCCCGAGCTCCACGAGCCGGTCCAGCTCCACCGCCAGCTTCGACCGGGACAGCCGGACGACGTCGCCCAGCTCGGCGCGCGAGCGCGGCCCCTCGTCACGCAGCAGCCGCAGCAGGCGTGCCTGATGCACGTTCTGCGGACGAGCCGACATGCGCATCACGCCGTCCTCTCGGGTCTTTCGGGCCTCTCGGAATCGTCCCGGGGCCGTGTGACCCCGGTCTCATGCCCGAGACCGTAACCCGCTTTCGCCGCCTTGAGAAGAGCTTTTCCCTAGATCATTCAAACTTTCCTCACTCAGAGGACAAAGTTGCGGATGCGCAACGGCCCGTACCCGCCGCGCGGAAGAGCGCGGCGGGTACGGGCCGTTGCGGTCGCGCTAGTAGCTGACGGCCTGGCGCCCGCTCATGGTCCGCATGATGTGCTCGACCAGGGTGATGAGCACCCTCTTGGCGTCCTCGCGGTCGCGCACGTCACAGGAGATGACGGGCACGTCCGGGGGGAGGTCGAGGGCGTCGCGGACCTGGTCGTGCGAGTGGTACCCGGCGCCGTCGAACTGGTTGACGCCGATGATGAACGGGACGCCGCGCCGCTCGAAGTAGTCGACCGAGGCGAAGCAGTCGGCGAGGCGGCGGGTGTCGACCAGGACGACCGCGCCGAGCGCGCCTTTGGCCAGCTCGTCCCACATGAACCAGAAGCGGTCCTGGCCGGGGGTGCCGAAGACGAACAGGACGAGGCCGTTCGGCAGCGTGATGCGGCCGAAGTCCATCGCGACGGTCGTCGTCGTCTTGTTCACGACGGCGCTGGTGTCGTCGACCCCGATGCTTTTCTCGGTCAGTGCCTCCTCGGTCCGCAGCGGACGGATCTCGCTGACCGCGCTCACCAGGGTGGTCTTGCCGACGCCGAAACCGCCGGCCACGAGGATCTTCACCGTCAGCGCGGACTCGCCCGGCTGGGCTGCCGCGTCAGAGCGCACGGATTCCATCGATCACTTCCTTGAGTACGCGCTCGCTGGGAAACTGCGCCACCGGCGCGGGACGCCGGACCTGAATCAGCGAGTGGTCGAGCAGATCACCGAGCAGGACACGGACCACCCCGAGGGGGAGTTCCAGATCCGACGCTATCTCGGCGACCGACAACGGGGTGCGGCAAAGCTCCAGGATCATGTCATGTTCGGGCTCGGGAGCCCATGGCGCGACCGGAAGCGCGTCGTCCGCCGCCTCCGGCGGGTCCGCGGCGGCGATCAGCGCGACGAGGTCGAAATCGTCCCCGGCGTAGTGCGTGCGGCCCCCGGTGACCGCGTACGGGCGGACCACGGGCCCCGCGGCGTCGTCGTACCAGGCCGTGCCGCCCATCTCACCGCCCGCCGGGTTCGGCCGCGGCGACCCGCGGATCTGCGGACAGGTGCTGCCCGACCCGGGTGACCAGCATCGCCATCTCGTAGGCGATGATCCCGAGGTCGGCGTCGGCGGCGGCGAGCACGGCCAGGCACGCGCCCCGCCCGGCGGCCGTGACGAACAGGAACGACGACTCCATCTCGACGATGGTCTGCCGGACGGGGCCGCCGCCGAACGACTCCCCCGCCCCGCGCGCGAGGCTCTGGAAGCTGGCGGCGACCGCGGCCAGGTGGTCGGACTCCTCCCGGGCGAGGCCGGCGGACGCGGCGATCTTCAACCCGTCGCTGGACAGGACCACCGCGTTCCGCACCGGGGCGACCCGCTGGACGAGGCTGTCCAGCAGCCAGTTCAGGTCACCGCCGGCTCCGCCCGGAACCTCCGCGCCGGAGTGCTGGGCATGTGTCATGGGGTGTCGTCCTCCTGGTCGCCTGGGTTCCGCGCCGCCTGCGCCGAGCCTGGTGTCTCCGCGTCGGCGGCGTCCCTCCTGCCGCGCTGCCAGCCGGCCTGCATGGCCGACAGCATCGATCGCATCGCCTCGGCCGAGCGGGCCTCGCCGTCGTCCGGCGGCGCGTCCGCCGGACCGGTCCCGGCGGGCTCGCCGGGCGGCGGCGCCTCGTCCATGGGGACGGGCGCGGCCAGCGGCATGCCGGCCGGCTCCGGAGCGGGCGGCGGACCCTGCGGCGCCGGTGGTGCGGGCCGTGCCTGCGGTGCGGGCGGCGCCTGGCCCTGGGCGGCCAGGTGCGCGTCCACCCGCTCCTTGAGCTGGGGCGCCAGGTGTGTCTGCCGCCTGCGCTTGGGCAGCTCGCCGTCCTTCAGCGGCGCCTCGGCGGGCGCGGGCTCCGGCTCCGGCTGCGGAGGCGGCGGCTGCGGCGCCGGCGGAGCGGCCGGGCGCGGCGGTTCCGGCGCCATGGGCTCGGCCACCAGCCGCACCACGCCCCCGGACTCGACCGCCGGGCGCGCGGACGCCGACAGCGCCGCCGCCTGGTCCGGCAGCGCCCGCATCGGCCCGGTGGGACGGCGCACCGCCGTGTCCGGGTCGGCGGTCTCCACGATGAGCGAGCCGGGGATCAGCGCGATCGCGGTCGTCCCGCCGTACGGGGACGGGCGGAGCGTGACCGTGATGTCGTGCCGCTGCGCCAGCCGCGCCACGACGAACAGGCCGAGCTGGGCGCTGTCGGACGGGTCGAACTCGGGCGGGTTCGCGAGCCGCTCGTTGGCGGCGCGCAGCGCCTCCTCGGTCATGCCGAGACCGCGGTCCTCGACCTCGATCGCGAACCCGCTGGCGACCGGCTGCCCGCTGACCCGCACCGGCGACTGCGGCGGCGAGAACGTGGTGGCGTTCTCCACCACCTCGGCGAGCAGGTGGATGACGTCGGCGACGGCGGAGCCGAGCAGCGCGATGCGCGGCAGCGGCTGCACCCGGACGCGCGGGTAGTCCTCCACCTCGGCGACGGCGCCGCGCACCACGTCCACCAGCGGGACGGGACGGCGCCACCCGCGCCCGGCGGTCTTGCCGGCCAGGATGACCAGGCCCTCGGCGTGCCGCCGCATGCGGGTCGCGAGGTGGTCGAGGCGGAACAGGTCCGACAGCTCGGACGGGTCCTCGGTGCGGCGCTCCATGGTGTCGAGCAGGCTGAGCTGGCGGTGCAGCAGCGCCTGGTTGCGGCGCGCGAGGTTGACGAACACCTCGCTGATGCCGCGCCGCGCCGCGACCTCGCCCTCGGCGGAGGCCAGCACGGCCTCGCGGGCGCGGTCGAACGACTCGGCGATCTGCCGGATCTCGGTGATGCGGTAGTCCAGCCCCGGCGCCGGCTCGGGTTCGGCGGGGCGCCCGGCGATGATGTTCTCGGCGAGCTTCGGCAGCCGCTTCACGGTGAAGTCGACGACGCCGCCGGCGAGCGTGCGGCACTCGCGCACCAGCCGCCGCGACACCCGGACCGCGATGACGGACGACAGCACGATCGCGAGGAGCCCGAGGCCGCCGGCGAGGCCGAGCCGGGTGAACGCGCGGACCGCGATGTGCTGGCCGCGGGCGACGACGCCGTCGAGGATCCGGTTCTCCAGCTCGTACAGCTGCCCGTTCACGGTGTCGGCCACGGACCGCCACACGGTGGGCTCGATGACGGGCGCGCTCCGCCCGGCGCGCGTCTGCGGCTGCCCTGCCTGCGGGGTGGCCGGCTGGACGCCGTGGCCGTTCGACGGCGTCGCGGCCGTCCCGCCCGTGCCCGTGGCCGGGGCGCCGGTCGCGGGGGTGGCGGCCCCGGTCGTGCGGGTGCGGCGCGCCGGCGGCTCGGCGCCCGCGATGACCTGGTCCTCCAGCTTCATCATGTGCATGAAGGCCGGGGACGACATGAGCCGCTCGTAGCGGGCGTGGTCGTCCGCGGACAGGTCGCGGGCGTTGACCTGGTGCATCGTGTGGTGCGCCCCGACGAGCTTGGCGAACTCCGAGCGCTCGGCGGCGGTGATGCGGCCCGCGGCGAGCGCCCCGGTCAGCAGCGCGTCCTCGCGGGCCATGTACTCGCGGGCCAGGCCGAAGGAGGTGAGCGTGCGGGCCCGGGCGGTGAGCGGCCCGTCCGCCGGCGTGGTCGCGGAGTAGACGGCGTAGCCGCCGTCGATCAGCTCGCTGTACTCGCCCAGCACGTGGGCGCGGCCGCCGGTCCGCTCGTCCACGCCGCGGCGGAGGGACTTCAGCGTGCCGAGCTTGCCCACGAGCGCGTCCAGCCGCCGGACGACCACGGGCTGGATCGCGCCCCGCAGCCCGCCGTCGCGGGCGCCCGCGCGGACGTCGTCGGCCGCCTGGTCGGTCGCCTGCCGCTGGGTCCGCATCACGCCTGGATCGGTGCGGGCGCCGCCGAGCTCCGCCATCGACAGCCGCCGCTCCTTCTGCAGCGCGTCGATGAGCCGCTGCGTGGGCAGCACCGTCTTCTCCTGGAACGCGCGGCTCTGCAGCAGCTGGTGCGCGTCGCCGTAGGTGATTCCGGTCAGGAACGTCCACAGTGCGGCGAGCGCGAGCAGCGGCACGAGGACCAGCAGGGTGATCCTCGCCCGGATGGAGGAGAAACCGCGGGCCATCACGGCTGGCGGACCCTCACTCGCTCGTCCTCCTGCACTGCGTCGAACGGCATTGGGGGGTGGGACATGCGGGGAAACCTCCCGATGCGTGGAGTACGGGGGTGTGCGGGAGCCTACTACGTCGCGGCTTCACGATGATCGTGCATCCGATCACCGTCCGCCGCGTCCTCCGCGTCAGGCCAGGTCAGGACGTGCTCCATCAGCGCGACGAGCACCTCCTTGGACGACTCCCGGCGGCGGACGTCGCAGAGCAGCACCGGGACGCCGGGGTCGAGGTCGAGCGCGATCGCGATGTCCTCCGGACGGTGCGTCCGCTCCCCGTCGAAGCAGTTCACCGCGACGACGAACGGGACGCCGCGGCGCTCGAAGTAGTCGATGGCGGGGAAGCTGCCCTTCAGCCGCCGCGTGTCGGCGATCACGACGGCGCCGATCGCGCCGGCCGCGAGCTCGTCCCACATGAACCAGAACCGCTCCTGGCCGGGCGTGCCGAACAGGTAGAGCAGCAGCTGGTCCGACAGCGTGATGCGGCCGAAGTCCATCGCGACCGTCGTGGTGGTCTTGCCGCCCACGCCGCTCACGTCGTCCACCCCGGCGCCGCGGTCGGTCAGCGGCTCCTCGGTGTGCAGCGGCCGGATCTCGCTGATCGAGCCGACCATCGTGGTCTTCCCGGCGCCGAACCCGCCGGCGATGAGGATCTTGGTGGTGACCAGCGGGCGGAGCGCCGTCCCGGCCAGGTGGTGGTTCGGCCCGTCATAGGGCCCGTGAGAGGGCCCGTCATAGTGCGCGGAGGCCATTGAGCACCTCCCTCAGCACGCCGCTCGGCGGGCGGCGGCCGGGCGCGGGCCGCGCCTCGGCGACCACCGCCACGAGCCCCTCGTCCCGCAGGTCGCCGAGCAGTACCCGGACGACGCCGATGGGCAGCCCGAGGTCGGCCGCCAGGTCGACGACCGGGACGGGCGAGGCGCAGCGGCGCAGCACCCGCGCGTGGTCGGGGCTGTAGCGCAGCCGGTCGCCGGCCGGGACGCCGGTGGCGGCGACGACCGCGATGAGCTCGAAGCCGGCGCCGTCCGGACGGGTCCGGCCCCGCGTCATCGCGTACGGGCGCACGACCGGACCGGCGTCCCGGTCCAGCCACCGCTCTGCCGACGGGGACATCGGTCAAAAGCCCCGCGGCGCGGTCCCCCCGGCGCCTCCGAACTCCTGTCCGGCCGCCTGCGCGCCGAACCTCGGGCTCGCCTGCAGGTGCTGGCCGACCCGCTTGACCAGCACCGCCATCTCGTAGGCGACGAGGCCGGCGTCGGCCTCGGCCTCCGCGAGGACGGCGAGGCAGGTGCCGTCGCCCGCGGCCGTCACGAACAGCAGCAGCGCGTCCATCTCGATGATGGTCTGCCGCACGTTGCCGCCGGCGAAGTGCCGGCCGGCGCCGCGCGCGAGGCTCTGCACGCCGGAGGCCAGTGCGGACAGGTGCTCGGCGTCCTCGCGGGCCAGCTCGTTGGAGGCGGCCACGGCCAGGCCGTCCCGGGAGAGGATCACCGCCTGCCGCACCGTCGTCACTCGCTCGGCGAAGTCGTTGAGCAGCCAGTTCAGCTCACCCGTCACGGTGTTGTGCATCATCGGGTCTCCTCTTCCCCCACATCCGTCGCGCGGCCGCGCCGCCATCCCTGCTGTATCGATGCCATCAGCGAGCGCGCCTCCTCGGGAGAGCGTGCCACGCCCCCGGAGACGCCCGCGCCGGCCCGCGCCTGGGGCGGGGGCCGCTTGCGCAGCTGCGGCGCCAGGTTCTTCTGCCGGACCCGGCGCGGCAGTCCCGCGTGCGTTCCCGCGGGCTGCCAGTCATCGTCGTCGGCGGCGCCGTCCTGGGCGGCGCCGTCCTCCCCGCCGTCTTCCTCGTCGCCGGCGGCGCCGTCCGCCGGGGCCGCCACCTGCGGGACGGCGTCGTCCGACCACGGGTTCGGGGCGGGACGCGGCGGGGCGGCGGGCTCCGGGGCTCCGGGGGCGCCCCACGGGCCCGTCAGCTCGGGCAGCACGGGCGGCACCTCCATCGGCGCCTCCATCGGCGCCTCCATCGGCGCGGCCTCGGCGTCCCGCGGCTCGGTGTCCCGGACCAAAGCGCCGCGCAGCGGGACGACGGCCTCCGCGCGCGGCGCGGGCACCAGCACCTCGGCCCGCTCGACGTCGGTGACGGTGTCCAGCGGGGAGGCGGCGTCGAGCGGGGCGGGCCCGGACGCTCCGGGGGCCTCGCCCCCGCCCGGCTCGCCCGCGGGGGGCAGCATGCCCGCGGCCATCTGCTCCTGCGTGACGACCAGCTCGTGCGGCACCAGCACGATCGCGGTCACGCCGCCGTACGGGGACCGCTGCAGCGTCACGGAGATGTCGTGCCGGGCGGCCAGCCGCGCGACGACGAACAGGCCGAGCTGGTCGGTGTCGACGAGGTCGTAGTCGGGCGGCTCGGCGAGCCGCCGGTTGGCCTCGGCGAGCAGCTCCGGCTTGACGCCGAGGCCGCGGTCCTCGATCTCGACGGCGAAGCCGGTGCCGACCCGCTCGGCCTTGACCCGCACCTCGGTGTTGGGCGGGGAGAACGTCGCGGCGTTCTCGATCAGCTCGGCGAGCAGGTGGATGACGTCGGTGACGGCCGCGCCGACCAGGCCGTCCTCGGAGTCGGTGAGGACGGTCACGCGGGTGTAGTCCTCGATCTCCGAGACGGCGGCGCGCAGCACGTCGGCGAACCGCACCGGCTGCCGCCAGCCGCGGCCCGGGGTGGCGCCGGACAGGATGATCAGGCTCTCCGCGTGCCGCCGCATGCGGGTGGTGAGGTGGTCGATGCGGAAGAGGTCCTCGAGGTCGTCGGCCTCGGCGCGGCTCTCCAGCCCGTCCAGCATGGTGAGCTGGCGGTGCAGGAGCGACTGGTTGCGGCGGGCGATGTTGAGGAAGATGCGGCTGACGCCGGCGCGCAGCTCGGCCTGGCCGACGGCGGCGTCGACGGCGGTCCGCTGCACCTTGGCGAACGAGCCGGCGAGCCGGGCGATCTCGGTGGTCCTGCCCGCGGTCGGCGGCGGCGCCTCCGCGGCGACGTCCACGGTCTCGTTGCGGCTCAGCCGCGCGACGACGCCGGGCAGCCGCCGGTCGGCCAGCTCCTCGGCGGAGCCGCGCAGCCCGACCAGCTCGCGGACGAACCCGCGCGCGAACCGCAGCGACAGCAGCACCGAGGCGGCGACCGCCAGCAGGCCGAGGCCCCCGACGGCGCCGAGCCGGACGTAGGCGTCGCGGCCGAGCCGGTCGGCGTGCTCGCCGGCGCGCTTGGAGTTGCCCAGCACCATCCGGTTGACCGCGAGCACCAGCGGCTCGGCGCTGCGGCGCCAGTCCTGGGCGCTGACGGGCAGCGGCTCGCGCGGGTCGGCGTCGGCGATCCGGTCCTCGATGCCCTTGAAGCTCTGGTAGCCGGGGGACGCGAAGACCTGCGCGGTCCCGGTCCGGTAGACGGCGGGGTCGAGCAGCGAGCGCTGCTTGATCCACTGCCAGCGCTGCTCGCCGACCATCTCGACGAACCTCCGGTGCTCGGCGGGCGTCATCCGGCCCTGGGTGACCAGGGCGGAGGAGACCAGCGCGTTCTCCCGCTGGAGCAGCTCCATCGCGCGGCCGGCGTGCCGGGTGGACAGCGTCCAGTTGTAGAGGTCGGAGTCGTCGATGACGACCAGGCCGTCGTACAGCCGGTGCATGTCGTCGACCATCGTGCCGTAGTTGTCGATCGCGGTCAGCCGGTCGACGAGCCGGCCGTCGACCGCCGCGCGGAGCCCGCCGAGCCCGCCGAGCGCGCGCAGGACGTCGGTGATGCGGCTCTTCATCTCCTCGGTGGTGGCGCCGCGCGCGGCGTCCGAGGTCGCCTCGCGGCGGAAGTGCTCGACGGCCCGGTCGACGCGGGCGCGCTGGCCGACGAGGGCGGCGGGCGACCCGCCGGGGGTGGAGCGCGGGGTGCTGAGGAACATCGCGGACGCCTGGCGTTCCTTGCCGAGCTCCACCAGGACGCCCTGGCCGCTCGGCGCGAACGTCCGGTCCAGCGTGTGGTATCTGCGCTGGGCCAGCGCGTCCCGCCCGGTGACGCTCGCGGCGTACCCCCACAGTGCCACGAGCGAGAGCAGCGGCACGAGCAGCAGCGCGGTCACCTTCGAGCGGATCGAACGCGTACGGGGGGTTTTCATGTGACCTCGACCGTTCCGGCGCGGACTCCTCGTAGGGTCCCTGGATCATAAAGGCGGCCCTCGACGGGACCGCAACCCCTTTGGCGCCTTTCGCTCTCATTGGCACCATTCCGCGTCACCTGCGGTGATGCCAGCGGTCTGGGTGATCTTGCCGTATCTCACACAAGTAGATAGCGGCAAATCCGGACAATTTACTTCATTTCCCCCTGTTGCTCCGGAGGATTGCGCCATACTCTGCTTCTTCACCACCGCTCGCGTCGCGCCGGCACGGGAAGGAGACCCGCGATCCATACAGGCAACGACGGAGGCCGGAACGAGGTCGCGCCCGCCGGGCCGCGGAACGCGGCCGGCCGGGCCGGGAGGACGGCTCCCGGGCCGGAGGGCGTTACGATTCCCGCCGTGAGTCCCGAAAGCCAGGCATCCGAGGCACTGCCGTCGCGACGGCGCCGCACCCCCCGCGGCGGCCGGCACCGCGGCGACGAGTCCTTCCTGCTGCCCCCCGGATCCCCCACGCTGGTCCTGGCCGTGCCCGGGCACGCCCGGCAGCCCGGCACCGAGGCCGGCGCCGAGCTCGCCCGGCTCGTCGAGATCGAGCACACCGGCCAGCCCGCCTACGTCGGGCACCTGGACGGCGACGAGGCGAGCCTGCCCGCCGTCCTCGCCGCGCTCCGGCCGGAGCAGGACGAGCTCGCGGCCATCGTGGTGCCGCTGTCCACCGGCCCCGACCCGGCGCTCGACCGGGCCGTCCACGCCGCCGTGGCCGCCGCGCCGGTGCGCGCCGTCGCCGCCGAGCCGCTCGGCCCGCACCCGCTCATCGCCGAGGCGCTGCACGACCGGCTCGCCGACGCCGGCCTCGCCCGCGCCGACCGGATCCGGCTGATGACGATGGTGACGGCCGCGTCCGGCGTCATCGTCGCGACGCCGGGCGACGCGACCGCCGTCCGGCAGGCCGAGGTCACCGGCGTGCTCCTCGCCTCCCGGCTCGCCGCCCCGGTCTTCACCGCCTCGCTGAACGACGAGGCGTCCGTCAAGGCCGCCGCGGACCAGCTGCGCATGGCCGGCGCCACGTCCATCGCCCTCGCCCCGCACCTGATCGGCCCCGAGCCCGAGGCGGCGGTGGCCGCGCGCGCCGCCGCGTCCGTGGGCGCCGCCCACTCCGCGCCGCTGGGCGCCCACCCGGCCCTCGCCAGGCTCGCGGCCCTCCGCTTCGTGGAGGCCCTCTCCACCGCCCTGGCCGACTAGGCCAGGGGGGCGACCCCCTGGAACCCCCGTCACGAGCCGGCCGATCCTCACGCCACTGTGCGGGTGAGGTGTGACCGTGCGGGTTGGTGTCGTGTCGCTGTGGTCGCCCGGCTCGGCGGGTCGGGCGGCCTGCGGGCGCGGGGCGCCCTCCGGCCGCCCGACCCGTGTTCCTGTGGCCGGGGTTCGGGCTTAGTCAGCGGTTCTTGAAATCTGGTTTGCGCTTCTGCAGGGTCGCCGTCATTCCCTCGGCGAGGTCCTCGCTGAAGAAGGCGAGCGTCTGGACGGCCGTCTCCGCCATGAGCTGGCGGCGGAGGCCGGGGGCGTCCAGGGACGCGTTGAGCAGTTCCTTCGTGCGGCGCAGGCCGTACGGGGACTTGGTGAGCAGTTCGTCGGCGAGGGCCTGCGCCCCCGCCAGGTCGGCGCCCTCGGCGGTGATCTCGGTGATCAGGCCGAGCTCGTCGGCGCGGGTCACGTCCAGCCGCTGCGCCCGGTAGGACAGCTCCGCGGCCTTCGCCGGGCCGACCAGGCGCGGCAGCAGCCAGGAGAGCCCGCAGTCGCCGGCCGACAGGCCGAGGTTGGTGAACGGCACCACGAACCGGGTGGTCGGGTCGGCGACCCGCAGGTCGCAGGCCAGCGCCCAGGACACCCCCATGCCCGCGACCGGGCCGCGCAGCGCCGCGATCACCGGCTGCGGGATCTCCCGCAGCCGCGCGGTGACCTCGGCGCCGCGGGCGATGCCCCGGTAGAGCCGCTGGACGCGGCCCTCCGCGGACTCGCCGCCCGGGTCGCCGCCCTGGATGTCCATGCCGGAGCAGAATCCGCGCCCCTCGCCGGTGAGCACGACCACCTGGGTGTCCGGGTCGCGCGCCAGCTCGTTCAGGACGTCGAGCATCTCCTCGGTCAGGGCGCCGTCGACGGCGTTGAGTCGCTCCGGGCGGGACAGGGTGATGGTGAGCACCCCGTCCCGCCGGTCGAGCTTGATCCCGCCCAATGGCTCAGGAGGTGAGCTGCTGGATGAGGGGGCCCATCTGCTCGCCCACGTTCCGGAACACGGTCAGCGGCTCGTTCGCACTGATCGCGGCCCAGTTGTCGCGGACGTCCTCGACCGAGAGCGTGCTGTTCTGCCCGTAGCCGGGGCCCTCCGCCACGAAGATCTTCGCGATGCGGCCGCCGCCGACGGTGTAGACCTCGCCGGAGTCCTCGTTGGACTCGTGCACGAGCCAGGCGACGAGCGGGGTCACCTGGTCGACGCCGAGCTTGTCGGCGAAGTCGGCGGGCAGCAGGTCCTCGGTCATCCGGGTCCACGCGACCGGGGCGATCGCGTTGGCCTTGATGTTGTACTTGGCGCCCTCCTGCGCGAGGGTCTTGGTGAACCCGACCAGGCCCATCTTCGCGGTGGAGTAGTTGGCCTGGCCGAAGTTGCCGAACAGGCCCGCCGGCGACGAGGTGTTCACGATCCGGCCGTAGCCCTGCTCGCGCAGGTGCGACCAGGCGGCGTTGGAGACCAGGAACGAGCCGCGCAGGTGCACGGCGATGACCGCGTCGAACTCCTCCACGGACATGTTCTTGAACGACTTGTCGCGCAGGATGCCCGCGTTGTTGACGACGATGTCGACCTTGCCGAACGCGTCCAGCGCGGTCTGGATGATCGCCTGCGCGCCCTCGGGCGTCGCGACGTTGTCGGGGTTCGCGACGGCCTCGCCGCCGTTCTTCTTGATCTCGTCCACGACCTCCTGGGCGGGGCCGGCGGAGGCGCCGACACCGGACCGGTCGCCGCCGAGGTCGTTGACGACGACCTTGGCGCCGCGCGCGGCGAGCTCCAGGGCGTGCTGGCGGCCGAGGCCGTGGCCGGCCCCGGTCACGACCGCGACCCGGTCGTCGTAGCGCAGTTCCGACATTCGTTTCTCCTCACATCGTGGGGCCCGCCCCCAGGAAATCATCCGGGGGTTACCAAGTGGTACCACTAAACCGAATCTCGCTCGGCCGCGCTCCACCGGGGTCCTCCCGGCGTACGATGGGTCCGGGGGAAGTTGCGTGGAATGCCGCAATTCACCGGAGCTGCCGCGTAGTCTCCGACGAAGCCGCGAGCACGGAGGTCCCGATTCGATGATCCCCGCCGACGCGCCGTCCACCGGCCGCCGCCCGTACCGCGTCGTGCAGTGGGCGACCGGCGCGCTCGGACGCAGCGCGATCAGGGGCGTGCTCGACCGCGACGACATGGAGCTCGCCGGCGTCTGGGTGCACAGCCCCGCCAAGGAGGGCGCCGACGCCGGCGCCCTGGCCGGCCGGGCCCCCGTCGGGATCGCCGCGACCCGCGACATCGGCGACATCCTCGCCCTGGACGCCGACTGCGTCGTCTACGCCCCGAGCCCCGCGCACGACCGGTTCAGCGAGCTCGACACGATCTGCGCGCTGCTGGCGTCCGGCAAGAACCTGATCTCCCTCAGCGGGCTCGTCTACCCGCGGGCGCACGGCCCGCAGTTCGTCGGCGAGCTGGAGCAGGCGTGCAAGCGGGGCGGGACGTCCGTGCACGGCAGCGGCGTCAGCGCCGGCTTCATGGCCGACGTCATGCCGCTCGTGCTGTCGCGGCTGTCCCGGCGCATCACCCACGTCTACGCCCGCGAGTGCTCCGACTTCGCCCGGCACCCGTCCTGGCGGATGGTCCACGACATGCTCGGCTTCGGCAAGACCGAGGAGGCCTACCAGGGCGCGCTGCGGCCGAACCGGGCCGCGATGCGGTCGATGTTCGCCGAGAGCCTGCACCTCGTCGCGGCGGGCCTCGGCGTCGACCTCGACGAGATCGACGTGGACGTCGACTACCGGCTCGCCGGCACCGACCTCGCCACCGCGGCCGGGCCGATCCCGCGCGGCACCGTCGCCGCCGCCCGCTGGACGTTCAGCGGCCTCGCCGCCGGGCGTCCCGTCATCACCGTCGAGGTGGTGCACAAGGCCGACGCCGCCCGCATGCCGGACGAGTGGGGCCGCCCCGGCTACTCGCTGCGGGTGGACGGCCGCCCGTCGCTGACGCTCACGATCGACCAGGACTGGGTCTCCGACGTGATCTCCGCGGCGTCCGGGCACGCGCTGAACTCCGTCCCGGCCGTGTGCGCCGCCGAGCCCGGCATCCGGACCTACCTCGACCTGCCGATGATCAGCGGCCGCATGCACATCTGACGGTTCGAGCGCCTCCGCGGGCCAGGTACAGCTAGGGCAGCGGCCGCGCGGGCGCCGGCACGCCCTCCCCCACGGCGGTCCCCTCGGCGGCGTCCTCGGCGGCCTCGGCGGCGGCCTCCTCCCGGGCCTCCTGGCGGCGCCTGCGGACGCTCCACACCGCGAGCCCCGCGACGGCCGCCACCGCCAGCCCGATCGCGAGGCCCCGGCCCGCGAGCTTCGCCGCGTGCTCGAACGCCGTGCCCGCGAAGTACCCGCCGAGCGTGAACGTCACCACCCAGGTCACGCCGCCGATGACGTTGAACAGCAGGAACTTCGGATACGGCAGCCGGGAGCTGCCCGCGAGCGCCGGCATGAGCGCCCGCAGCAGCGCGGTGAACCGCCCGATGAACACCGCGAACGCGCCCCGGCGGCGGATCAGGTCCTGCGCGCCGGCGACCTTCGCCCGGTGTTTGCGCATCACCCCGACGTCCAGCAGCCGCGGCCCGTACCTGCGGCCGATCTCGTAGCCGACGGAGTCGCCCGCGACCGCCGCGACCACCGCGATGACGAGCAGCAGCGGCAGTGACAGGACGTCCTGGCTGGCCAGGACGCCGCCGACGACGATGGCGGTCTCGCCGGGGAACACGAACCCGACGAACAGGGCGGCCTCGGCGAACACCAGCGCCGCGATGATCAGATAGATCATCGCGGGCGGCAGGCCGTCCACCAGGGCGTTGAAGTGCTCGAGCATGGACCCCCGCCATCTCGTACCGGCCGGCTCGCACCCGCCGGGACCGCGTCGCGGCCGTTTGACACCTGCTACCGACGGTTATGGTAGCCGCGAGGCTCCCTTGCCCGGATCGGCCGTTCGGACGATGATCGGGACGAGGCGAGGGCATCGGGCGGCGTCGGGAGGCACGGGTGGGCATTCTTCAGGAGGTCGAGGGCGGCCGGTTCGTGCGGCAGGCCAACCGGTTCACCGACCGGATCACCGCGGACGGCTCGTCCGGCTACCCCGCCGAGGCCGGCCGGTACCGGCTGTTCGTCTCCTACGCGTGCCCGTGGGCGCACCGCACCCTGATCGTCCGGCGCCTCCTCGGCCTGGAGGACGCGATCGGCGTCGCGGTCGTCGACCCGATCCGCGACGAGCGCGGCTGGCGGTTCCCCGAGCGCGACCCCGTCACCGGCGCCGAGTTCCTCTCCGAGCTGTACCTCGCCACCGACCCGTCCTTCCAGGGCCGCTACACCGTCCCCTCCATCTGGGACACCGAGACCGGACGCCTGGTCACCAACGACTTCCCGAACATCACCACGATGTTCGAGACGGAGTTCACCGCCCACCACCGGCCGGGCGCGCCCGACCTGTACCCCGAGGCGCTCCGCCCCGAGATCGACGAGCTGAACGACCTCGTCTACAGGACCGTCAACAACGGCGTCTACAAGTGCGGGTTCGCCACCTCCCAGGACGCCTACGAGCAGGCGTTCGACGCCCTGTTCGACACCCTCGACCGGCTGGAGGAGCGCCTCGCCGCCCGCCGCTACCTGCTCGGCGATGACGTCACCGAGGCCGACGTCCGCCTGTACCCCACCCTGGCCCGCTTCGACGCGGCCTACCACGGGCACTTCAAGTGCAACCTGCGGCGCCTGGTCGACTACGAGAACCTGTGGGCCTACGCCCGCGACCTGTACTCGATCCCGGCCTTCGGCGAGACGACGAACTTCGACCACATCAAGCGGCACTACTACATGACGCACCCGCACATCAACCCGACGGGCATCGTCCCGAAGGGCCCCCTCATGGACTGGACCGCTCCGCACGGTCGCGACCGCTGACCCCCGTCCCCTCGTTATGCTGGCGGATCTCCACCATTCCGCACGAAAGGCATGACCCGACCATGCGCAGCCAGTTCTTCGGCAACCTCGACCAGGGCCAGCAGCTTCCCGGCCACTTCGCCCTCCAGAACTCCAAGATGCTCCGGGTCCATCTGAACGGGGACGTCCTGGCCCGGCAGGGCTCCATGGTCGCGTTCCAGGGCCAGATGGAGTTCGACTACGAGGGCGCGGGCGGCCTCGGCAAGTTCATGAAGAAGGCCCTGACCGGCGAGGGCGTCCCGCTGATGCGCGTCAAGGGCCAGGGGCTGCTGTTCGTCGCCAACGACGCCGACGACATCCACCTCTTCTACCTGGAGAACGAGGGCATCACCGTCAACGGCAAGAACATCCTCGCCTACGACTCGCACCTGCAGTCCGACATCCAGCGCGTGCAGGGCGCGGGCATCGCCGCGGGCGGCCTGTTCAACACCACGCTCCAGGGCACCGGCTGGGTCGCGCTCACCACGCACGGCACGCCCGTCATGCTCGACTGCGGCCGCGCCCCCACGTTCGCGGACGGCCAGTCCGCCGTGGCGTGGAGCACCAGCCTCCAGGTCGGCGTCAACCGCACCTTCAAGGCGTCCGCCCTCATCGGCCGCGGCAGCGGCGAGGCGATGCAGCTGGCGTACCAGGGCCAGGGCTTCGTCCTCATCCAGGCCAGCGAGGGCCCCACGGTCGCCCCTCACACGCACTGAGGCACGCGGTCGCGCCTTCACTACAGTAGCCTGGGGTGCGTCTCAGAACTCACCTGCGAGCTGCGGAAGAGGGCGATCTCCGCCGTGTCGACAGAGTCGTCGCAAACTAGTGCCGACCCAAAGATCACAGATTTCGGCGCCAACGAGTGGCTGGTCGACGAGCTGTACCAGAAGTACCTCGAAGACCCGAACTCCGTTGACGAAGCCTGGTGGAACTTCTTCGCGGACTACCAGCCGGACAGCCGGCCGTCGGCCGTGACCCCCGCGTCCCCCCAGGCGGCCACCGAGAGCGCGGCCCCGGCCGCGAACGGCACCGCGGCCGCTCCGCCGACAGCGCAGCGGCCGGTGGCGCCGCCGCAGGCCCCCCCGCGGCCCGCGGCGAAGCAGGCCCCGAAGGCGGCGGAGAAGCCGGCTCCGCCGCCGGTGCCGGCGGGCGCCGAGGAGGTCCGGCTGCGCGGCGTCGCCGCCCGGACGGCCACCAACATGGAGGCCAGCCTCGCCGTGCCGACGGCGACGAGCGTGCGGGCCGTCCCGGCGAAGCTGCTGGTCGACAACCGCATCGTCATCAACAACCACCTGAAGCGCGGGCGCGGCGGCAAGGTCTCGTTCACGCACCTGATCGGGTACGCGATCGTCCGGGCGCTCGCCGCGATGCCGGAGATGAACGCCGCGTTCACCGAGGTCGACGGCAAGCCGGTGCTGATCCGCCCCGAGCACGTGAACTTCGGGCTGGCGATCGACCTGCAGAAGAGCGACGGCTCCCGGCAGCTCGTCGTGCCGAGCATCAAGGCCGCCGAGACGCTGGACTTCCGCCAGTTCTGGGCCGCCTACGAGGAGATCGTCCGCAAGGCCCGCGGCGGCAAGCTCACCCTGGAGGACTTCCAGGGCACCACGATCAGCCTGACCAACCCGGGCACGATCGGGACGGTCCACTCGGTGCCGCGGCTGATGCCCGGCCAGGGCACGATCATCGGCGTGGGCTCGATGGAGTACCCGGCGGAGTTCGCGGGCGCGTCCAGCGACACGCTGTCGCGCATGGGGATCAGCAAGGTCATGACGCTGACCTCCACCTACGACCACCGGATCATCCAGGGCGCGCAGTCCGGCGACTTCCTGCGCCGCATCCACCAGCTGCTGCTCGGCGAGGACGGCTTCTACGACGAGATCTTCGAGGCGCTGCGCATCCCGTACGAGCCGGTGCGCTGGGTCAAGGACATCTCCGCCACCCACGACGACGACGTCGCCAAGGTCGCCCGCGTCCACGAGCTGATCCACGCCTACCGGGTCCGCGGCCACCTGATGGCCGACACCGACCCCCTCGAGTACAAGCAGCGCCGCCACCCCGACCTCGACATCCTCAAGCACGGCCTCACCCTGTGGGACCTGGAGCGCGAGTTCGCGACCGGCGGGTTCGGCGGCAAGCCGACGATGAAGCTGCGCGACATCCTCGGCGTGCTCCGGATGGCGTACTGCCGCACGGTCGGCATCGAGTACATGCACATCCAGGACCCGGAGGAGCGCGCCTGGATCCAGGAGCGCGTCGAGGTCCCGCACGACAAGCCGTCGCGCGAGGAGCAGCTGCACGTGCTGCGCCGCCTCAACAGCGCCGAGGCGTTCGAGACGTTCCTGCAGACGAAGTTCGTCGGGCAGAAGCGGTTCTCGCTGGAGGGCGGCGAGTCCGTCATCCCGCTGCTCGACTCGGTGATCTCGGCCGCGGCGAAGGAGAGCCTGGACGAGGTCGTCATCGGCATGGCGCACCGCGGCCGGCTGAACGTCCTCGCCAACATCGTCGGCAAGTCCTACGGGCAGATCTTCGGCGAGTTCGAGGGCAACCTCGACCCGCGCAGCGCGCAGGGCTCCGGCGACGTGAAGTACCACCTGGGCGCCTCCGGCGACTTCGTCGCGAGCGACGGCTCCAAGATCCACACCGAGCTGGTCGCGAACCCGTCCCACCTGGAGACGGTCGACCCGGTGCTGGAGGGCGTCGTCCGCGCCAAGCAGGACGTCCTGGACGTCGGCGAGGCCGGCTTCACCGTGCTGCCGATCCTGATCCACGGCGACGCCGCGTTCGCCGGGCAGGGCGTGGTCGCCGAGACGCTGAACCTGTCGCAGCTGCGCGGCTACCGCACCGGCGGCACCGTGCACGTCATCATCAACAACCAGGTCGGCTTCACGACGGCCCCCGAGTACTCGCGGTCCAGCGTGTACGCGACCGACGTGGCCCGGATGATCCAGGCGCCGATCTTCCACGTGAACGGCGACGACCCGGAGGCGTGCGCCCGGGTGGCGCGGCTGGCGTTCGAGTACCGGCAGACGTTCAAGAAGGACGTCGTCGTCGACATGGTCTGCTACCGGCGCCGGGGCCACAACGAGGGCGAGAACCCGTCGTTCACCCAGCCGCTGATGTACGACCTGATCGACGCCAAGCGGTCGGTGCGCAAGCTGTACACCGAGGCGCTGATCGGCCGCGGCGACATCACGGTCGAGGAGGCCGAGCAGGCGCTCCGCGACTACCAGGAGCAGCTGGAGCGGGCCTTCACCGAGACCCGCGAGGCCGTGAAGAAGCCCCTGGAGCCGGGCTCGGTCGTGAAGCCGGACGTCGAGGAGCGCATCCCGATCGACCACGGCAAGGCCGGGTCGGCGATCCCGCAGGAGACCGTCAAGCGGATCATCGAGACCCAGGTCAGCCTGCCGGAGGGGTTCACCCCGCACCCGCGGCTCCAGCCGATCCTGCAGCGCCGCGCCCAGATGATCGAGGACGACGCGATCGACTGGGCGACCGGCGAGCTGCTGGCGATGGGCTCGCTGCTGATCGACGGCCACCCGGTGCGGCTCGTCGGCCAGGACACCCGGCGCGGTACGTTCGGCCAGCGGCACGCGGTGCTCGTCGACCGCCGGACGGGCGAGGAGTACACGCCGCTGAAGCAGTTCGGGCAGGGCGTGTCGAAGTTCTACGTGCACGACTCGCTGCTCAGCGAGTACGCGGCGATGGGCTTCGAGTACGGCTACTCGATGACGCGGCCCGACGCGCTGGTCTGCTGGGAGGCCCAGTTCGGCGACTTCGCCAACGGCGCCCAGTCGGTGGTGGACGAGTACATCTCGTCCGGCGAGCAGAAGTGGGGCCAGCACTCGGGCGTCGTGCTGCTGCTGCCGCACGGCTACGAGGGCCAGGGGCCCGACCACTCGTCCGCGCGGATCGAGCGGTACCTGCAGCTGTGCGCGCAGGACAACATGACCGTCGTCTACCCGACGACCCCGGCGAACTACTTCCACCTGCTGCGCTGGCAGGTGCTGTCGGGCCGGCACAAGCCGCTGGTCGTGTTCACGCCGAAGTCGCTGCTGCGGCTGAAGGCGGCCACGTCGCCGGTCCAGGAGGTCACGGGCGGCGCCTTCCAGCCGGTCATCCCGGAGAGCGACCCGGCGGTCGACCCGGCGGGCGTGCGGCGGGTGCTGCTCACCACCGGCAAGATCTACTACGACGTGCTGAAGGCCCGGCAGGCGGCGGGCGCGAACGACACCGCGATCGTCCGGGTCGAGCGGCTGTACCCGCCGCCGGTGGACGAGATCAAGGCCGAGCTGGCCAAGTACCCGGCCGGGGCCGAGGTCGTGTTCGTGCAGGACGAGCCCGCCAACATGGGCGCCTGGCCGTTCATGGCGCTGAAGCTGCCGCACCACATCGAGGGCCTGAGGCTGTCCCGGGTGTCGCGCCCGGCGTCGTCGTCGCCCGCGGTGGGTTCGGCGAAGCTGCACCAGGCGGAGCAGGAGGCCCTGCTCGCGAGACTGTTCGGCGAGCGGAAGTAGGCCGGGCGGAAGGATCCACGAGACCCGAGGGCTCCGGTGCGACGCGCCGGGGCCCTCGGCGTCCCGACGGCGAGATCGAGAAAGTAGACACCTGCTCATGTACTTCACCGACCGGGGCATCGAGGAGCTGACGGACCGGCGGGGCGCGGAGGAGGTCAGCCTGACGTGGCTGGCCGAGCGGCTGCGCGAGTTCGTCGACCTGAACCCCGAGTTCGAGACGCCCGTCGACCGCCTCGCCACCTGGCTCGCCCGGCTGGACGACGAGGACGACTGAGCGGTGACATGAGCCGCAGACGCGACATGTCTTGACTTTCGCAGGACGCGACATATCGTGTTTACTGTCGGAAGAGCCGGACGAAGGGCATCGCGATGTCACGCTGGACGATCGAGGAACCGACCACCCTGGACTTCGACGGCGTCGTCGCACTGCGGGTCACGCTCATCGCGGGCAGCGTGTCGGTGCTCGCCTCCGACGAGCGCCCGTCCATCATGGTCGGCGACGTCGAGGGCCCGCCGCTGGTCGTCACGCACGAGGCCGGCATGCTGACCGTGACCCACGACAAGCTGTGGGAGGGCGTGCTGAGCTGGCTGCGCACCCACAAGGTCCGCGCGGCGATCACGGTGACCGTCCCGCACGACTGCCCGGTGTCGCTGAACCTCGTCTCCGCGGACGCGGTGGTGACCGGCATGACGACCCGCACGTCCATCAAGAGCGCGTCCGGCGATGTGACGCTGGACGGGGTGGCGGGCGCGATCGACGCCAACACCGTCTCCGGCGCGATCGAGGCGCAGGGCCTGGACGGGACGGTCTCGTTCACGTCCGTGTCCGGCGACCTGTCCCTCGCCGGCGCGTCCATCGACCGGCTGGGGGCACGCTCGGTCAGCGGCCGCATCGCCGCCGACCTCGACCTCGGCGCCGACAGCGGGATCGACGTCAACACGGTGTCCGGCGAGGTGGCGCTGCGCGTCCCGGAGTCCGCCGGCGCGCAGGTCTCGCTGACCTCGGCGGCCGGGCGCATCGAGACGTCGTTCCCCGAGCTCGGCCGGCAGGAGCGCACCCTCGCGCAGAGCGTCACCGGCAAGCTCGGCGACGGCGGCGGCCGACTGACGGTCAATACCGTCTCCGGCGCGATCACCCTCCTCGGCCGCGACGACGCCTCGGAGATCACCACCGGCCCCCGAATGGAGAAGTGAGACGTGAGCCCCGTTTTCGGTCACGGGCGGCTGCGGCTGTACCTGCTGAAGCTGCTGGAGGAGAGCCCGCGGCACGGCTACGAGGTGATCCGGCTGCTGCAGGACCGGTTCCTCGGGGTCTACTCGCCGTCCCCCGGCACGATCTACCCGCGGCTCGCCCGGCTGGAGTCCGAGGGCCTGGTCACGCATGAGGTGATCAAGGGCAAGAAGGTGTACTCGCTGACCGACAAGGGCCGCGAGGAGCTGGAGCGCCGCATGGACGAGCTCGCCGACCTTGAGGAGGAGCTCTCCGCCTCGGCGCAGGAGTTCGCGCGCGGCGTACAGGAGGACGTCCGGCAGACCGTCCGGTCGCTGCGCGAGGAGCTGACGCAGGCCGCCCGGACGATGCGCGACCAGGGCAAGGCCACGTCCAAGGACGCGTGGAAGGAGACCACCGAGCGGCAGAAGGACGAGTGGAAGCGCCAGAAGGAGTACTGGCGCGAGCAGAAGCAGGCGTGGAAGGAGGAGTGGCGGCAGAACTGGGACGACGCCTGGAAGACGGCGATCGGCACCCGCGACGACGTCGCCCGCCTCAAGCTGGAGCGCCTGCTGCGCAAGTTCGTCGAGGACGTCCGCAAGTCGGCCCACAAGGCCCGCCTGGACGACGACGACCTCGCCGCCGCGCAGGCCCTCCTGGACGAGACCCGCGAACGCCTGAAGAACGAGGTCTTCCGCAAGAAGCCGTGACCGGGCCGGCCCGGTCACGGCTCCCCCGCCTCACGGCGTGAAGACGATCTTCCCGAAGAGGTCGCCCCCGTCCATCGCCGCGAACCCCTCGCGGGCCCGGCCCAGCGGCAGCGTCCGGTCGATCAGCGGCTTCGTGTCCGTCTTGACCAGGAACCGGGCGAGCCGCTCCAGCTGCGCCCGCGTCCCCATGGTGCTGCCGACGACCGACAGCTGCAGGAAGAACACCCGGTTCAGCTCCGCCGGCGGCACCTGGCCGCTGGTGGCGCCGGACACCACGATCCGCCCGCCGGGCCGCAGCGACTTCAGCGAGTGCGACCAGGTCGCCTGCCCGACGGTCTCGATGACGGCGTCGACCCGCTCGGGCAGCCGTGCGCCCGTCTCGAACACGGCGTCCGCGCCGAGCTCCTCGGCCCGCTTGCGCTTGGCCTCGCTCCGGCTGGTCGCGTAGACCCGGTACCCGGCGGCCGACGCGAGCGCGATCGCCGCGGTCGCGACGCCGCCGCCTGCGCCCTGCACCAGCACCGACGACCCGGGCTGCAGCTCCGCCTTGTCGAACAGCATCCGGTAGGCGGTGAGCCATGCCGTCGGCAGGCAGGCCGCCTCCTCGAAGGACAGCTCGGCGGGCTTCGGGACGAGGTTGCGGCGCGGCACCGCGACCCTCTCCGCGAGCGTCCCCTGGTGGACCTCCGACAGCAGCGACCGCTTCGGGTCGAGCGTCTCGTCGCCGCCGCCCCGGTCCGGGTCGCCGATGACGGAGTGGACGATGACCTCGTTGCCGTCCTCGTCGACCCCGGCGGCGTCGCAGCCGAGGATCATCGGGAGTCTGTCCGCGGACAGGCCGACGCCCTTCAGCGACCACAGGTCGTGGTGGTTGAGCGCGGCGGCCTTCACCGTGACGGTCGTCCAGCCGTCCGGTGCCTCGGGATCGGGCCGCTCGCCCAGCGTCAGCCCGTTCAGCGGATTGTCTGCGTCGATCTGCGTGGCCGTGACAGCGAACATGGACCGACACTAGCCCTGCCGGGCCCCGGCGCCACCGGCGGGCCCCGCCCTTTCCGGCCGGTCGGGCCGCTCCCCGGCACTGCGCGCATGCGCATGCGAGTGCTGCTCCTCACGGGAGGCGGGCGGACCGCGAAGCGGTGTCGTTCTCCGCGGGCCGCCGAGCCTCGCCGCGACCGCTACAGGACCTTGGAGAGGAAGTCCCGGGTGCGCTGGTGCTGCGGGTTCGCGAGGACCTCGCGGGGGGTGCCCTCCTCGACGACGACTCCGCCGTCCATGAAGACCAGGGAGTCGCCGACCTCGCGGGCGAAGCCCATCTCGTGGGTGACCACGACCATGGTCATGCCGTCGAGGGCGAGCCGCTTCATGGTCTCCAGGACCTCGCCGACGAGTTCCGGGTCGAGCGCGGACGTCGGCTCGTCGAACAGCATCAGCGCCGGCTCCATGGCGAGCGCCCGCGCGATCGCCACCCGCTGCTGCTGCCCGCCGGACAGCTGAGCCGGGTAGCTCTGCGCCTTCTCGGCCAGCCCGACGCGGTCGAGCAGTTCGAGGGCCTGCTCCCTGACCTGCTCCTTCGGGAGCTTCTTCACCCACATCGGCGCGCCCATGACGTTGTCGAGCGCCGTCTTGTGGGGGAAGAGGTTGAACCGCTGGAACACCATGCCGATCTCGCGGCGCTGCGCGGCCACCTCCCGGTCGCGCAGCTCGTAGAGCTTGCCGCCCTGCTGCCGGTAGCCGACCAGGTGGCCGTTCACCCACAGCCGTCCCGCGTTGATCTTCTCCAGGTGGTTGATGCAGCGCAGGAACGTCGACTTGCCCGATCCGGACGGCCCGACGACGCACATCACCTCGCCCTGCCGCACCTCCAGGTCGATGCCCTTCAGCACCTCCAGGCGGCCGAAGGACTTGTGCACGCTCTCGGCCTTGACCATCAGGCCGCCGCTCTCGGGCGCGGGCGGCTGCGCGGGCTCCTTGGAGAGGGAGTCGCTCACGATGTCCTCACCTCCGCTCACTGGCCACCGCCCCCGCCCCGGAAGCGAATCCGGGGCTCGCGCGAGGTGGTCCCCCTGCCGACCCCGCGGCTGAAGTGGCGCTCCAGGTAGTGCTGGCCCACCATCATCAGCGAGGACAGCAGCAGGTACCACAGGCACGCCATCACCAGCATGGGGATGATCTTGTAGGTGTTGGCGTAGATGGTCTGCGCGGTGAACGTCAGCTCGGAGAACGGGATGGCCGCGACCAGCGAGGTGTTCTTCATCATGGAGAGCGCCTCGTTGCCGGTCGGCGGGATGATGACCCGCATCGCCTGCGGCAGCACGATCCGGCCCATGGTCTGCATCCGGGACATGCCGAGCGCGCTCGCGGCCTCCTGCTGCCCCTCGTCCACCGACAGGATCCCGGCCCGGATGATCTCCGCCATGTAGGCGGCCTCGTTGAGGATGAGCCCGAGCCCCGCGGCGATCATTGCGGTGACCAGCGACTGCGTCTGCCAGGTGTGGAACTCCGGCCCGAACGGGATGCCGATCCCGACGGTCGGGAACAGCGAGCCGATCGCGCCCCAGACGAGCAGCTGCGTGTACAGCGGCGTCCCGCGGAAGAACCACAGGTAGAACCAGGACGAGCCGCGCAGCAGCGGGTTGGGCGACAGCCGCATCAGCGCGAGGACGGTGCCGAGCAGCACCCCGCCGATCATCGCGGCGAGGGTGAGCAGGATCGTGTTGCGGACGCCCTTGAGCACCGCGATCGAGAAGATGAACTTCCGCTGCTCCGCCCAGTCGAGTGCGTCGCTGGTGAACAGGAAGTGGACGAACATGGCGATCAGCACGAGCACGACCGCCGCGGCGGCCCAGCGGCCGGGATGACGGACCGGGACGGCCCGGATCGCTTCGGGCCGTCCCTTCTCGACGTCGGTGTCGACCGTCATTCGATCAGCTCTGCGCCGCGTTGATCGCGGGGTCGGAGATCGCCCCGCTCTCCACACCGTTCTCGGTGAGGATCTTCTTGTAGGTGCCGTCGGCGATGAGCGCCTGCAGCGCGCCCAGCACCGCCTCCTTGAACTGGCCGGAGTTCTTGCCGAAGGTGTAGCCGTAGGGCGCGGTGTCGTAGACCTGCCCGATGATCTCCAGCTTGCCGGTCTTCTTGGCCGCGCCGCCGACGATCGGCGAGTCGGCCGCCATCGCGTCGACCTTGCCGGCGACCAGGTCGTTGTTGACCTCGGTCTGCTGCTTGCGGACGACCTGCTTGATCGCCGGCTTGCCCGCGTCGGTGCACTTCTTGCTGCGCGCCGTGAGGTCGTCGACCTGGACGGTCCCCTGCTGGACGCCGATGCTCTTGCCGCAGGCGTCGTCGGGGTTGACGCCCTTGGGGTTGCCCTTGAGCGTGGCCCAGGCCGTGCCCGCCGAGTAGTAGGTGACGAAGTCGACGGCCTGCTCGCGCTCCTTCGTGTCGGTGAAGGACGAGACGCCGGCCTCGTACTTGCCGGACTGGACGCCCGGGATGATCGTGTCGAAGCCGGCGTTGTGGTACTCGGTCTTCAGGCCGAGCTTGGCCGCGACCGCGTTGAACAGGTCGACGTCCCAGCCGACGATCTTCTGCGTGGCCGGGTCGACGGTCTCGTTGGGCGGATAGGACGCGTCCGTGCCGATCGAGATCTTGCCGTCGCTCTTGATCGCGTCCGGGACCATGGCCGCGAGCTTGCTGTCCACGCTCGTGTTCGAGGCGCCGCCGCCCGAGTCGCCAGAGTCGTCGCTGTCGCCGCATGCGGACAGGGCGAGGGCGCCGGTCAGCACGAGAGCGCTCGCCGCGACAAGGCGGCGGCGCAGAGAACCGGTGGTCATGGTCCCCCTCCAGATGGTTGCGTCGGATCGTGGAGATCCGAAGGTCAGGTGCATAGTTTGGCGTACAACCTCCCTGATCTGGATAAAGGGTGCGAAACAATCACGCAACGAGGTAGCCCCAGGTCGGCTACCGGGCCCCCGTCTGTGGCGGGCGTCACGTGACGGTCAACACCCACCCCGGCCCCCGGGGCGGTCCGGGGCCGTGTGGCACAATCGGACAACGGGTGACCCCCGTACGTCGCGAGATGACCACCAGGTGACCGGCCACCACGCCGACACCACCGCGGCGGCATCGCAAGAAAGCCAACTTTCACTGACAGGGGTCGCTGTGGCTGCTGAGCCCATTCCCACCGAACCGCCCTCACTGGAGGACGATCCGGCGTTTCCGCTGCACCGCGGCGGAAAGCTGGAGATGCGGTCGACCATTCCGGTCCGCAACAAGGACGATCTTTCGCTGGCCTACACGCCGGGCGTCGCCCGCGTGTGCACCGCGATCGCCGACAACCCCGAACTCGCCTACGACTACACCTGGACGTCCAAGGTCGTCGCCGTCGTCACCGACGGCACCGCCGTGCTCGGCCTCGGTGACATCGGTCCCGCCGCGTCCATGCCGGTCATGGAGGGCAAGTCCCTCCTCTTCAAGGAGTTCGCCGACGTCGACTCCGTGCCGATCGCGCTGAGCTGCACGGGCGTGGACGAGATCGTCGACACCGTGATCCGGATCGCACCGAGCTTCGGCGGCATCAACCTGGAGGACATCAGCGCCCCCCGCTGCTTCGAGATCGAGGACCGGCTGCGCGCCGCGCTCGACATCCCCGTCTTCCACGACGACCAGCACGGCACCGCGATCGTCGCGCTCGCCGCGCTGAAGAACGCGGCCCGCTTCGTCGGCAAGCCGCTGTCGGAGCTGCGCGCGGTCGTCGCGGGCGCCGGCGCGTCCGGCATCGCCGTCTCCAAGATGCTGATCGAGGGCGGCATCGGCGACATCGCGCTGTCGGACAGCAAGGGCCTCATCCACGAGGGCCGCGACGGCCTGAACCCGGTCAAGGAGCGCATCGCCGCGATCACCAACCGGTCGCACCTGAAGGGCTCCACCGAGGAGGCGCTGCGCGGCGCCGACGTGTTCATCGGCCTGTCCGGCAGCACCGTGCACGAGTCGTGCGTCGCCACGATGTCGGAGAACGCGATCGTGTTCGCGCTGTCCAACCCGACCCCCGAGGTCCACCCGGACGTCGCGCGGCGGCACGCCAAGGTCGTCGCGACCGGCCGCAGCGACTACCCGAACCAGATCAACAACGTGCTGGCGTTCCCGGGCATCTTCCGCGGCGCGCTGGACGTCCGGGCGCACTCGATCACCGAGGGCATGAAGCTGGCGGCGGCGAACGCGCTGGCCGACATCGTCGGCGGCGACCTGACCGCCGACTACATCATCCCGAACCCGTTCGACGACCGGGTCGCCCCGGCCGTCACCGCCGCGGTCGCCGACCAGGCGCGCCGCGAGGGCGTCAACCGCATCTGACCGCTCGTCCCGGACGGCCCGCCCATCGGGCGCGGGCCGTCCGATCGGTCCAACGGCGGACCGAATTCCGGGTTTTCCGCGCGCTTCCTCTCCCCCGAACCGGTGTAATTCTCGTAACGGGGGAAATAGATCCTGGCAAATTTCGTCCGTTCAGGTCGAACCCGTCAGGAGCGACAGTGAATCTCGCCTCGTACGCGGACTTGGCGATCGATCTCGTGAACACGCGGCGTCCCGGGGAGGACGACCTGCGTGATCTCGAAGGGCTGCGGGCCCTGCTGGTGCACCGGCCGCATTTCGGGGGGCGGGTCGCGCACCGCGATCTGCAGGCCATGCGCGAACTGCGCGCGCAGCTGCGCGCCGTCTTCGCCGCCGCCGCGCGCGGCGACGACGAGGACGCCGCCGACCGCCTCAACACGATGCTCATCCATCATCCGGTCCATCCGAAGATCGCCCGGCACGACGGCCAGGAGTGGCATCTGCACTTCAACGAGGCCGGCTCGGTCACGGACCGGTACGCGGCGCGGGCGGCGATGGGGCTCGCCGCGTGGATCGCCGCCGAGGGCCTCGCCCGGCTCGGCACCTGCCGCGCGGACGGCTGCGAGCGCGTGTTCTTCGACACGACCGCGAACCGCTCCCGCCGCTACTGCTCCGACCGCTGCGCGGGGCGCCCGAGCGTGACCGCCGCCTGCCATCCGAGCAGCCCCCGCGTCACCGTCCCCGCCCCCGACGGCGACGCGTAGTGCCTAGGACGTGTCGACGACCCGGTTCTCCCACGCCCAGGTGACGATGCCGACGCGGTTGCGCACCCCCAGCTTGGCCTGAATGCCGGACAGGTGGCTCTTGACGGTGCTGAGCGAGATGAAGAGCTCCGCGGCGATCTCCCGGTTGGTGCGGCCGCGCGCGAGGGCCCGGACGACGTCGAGTTCCCGCTCCGAGAGCGGCGGCGGCCGGGTCGGGCGGGGCGGCGCCGAGGCCGCCGCCAGGTGCCGCAGCAGCCGGACGGTGACGGAGGGCGAGACCAGCGCCTCCCCGTTGCGGGCGGCGCGGACCGCCTCGACGAGCAGCGCGGGCCCGGCGTCCTTGAGGACGAAGCCCGCCGCGCCGGCCCGCAGCGCCCCGTACACGTACTCGTCCAGGTCGAAGGTGGTGACCACGACGACCCGCAGCGGGTCGGGCACCCGCGGTCCGGCCAGCGCGCGGGTCACCTCGATGCCGTCCAGGCGGGGCATCCTGATGTCCACGAGGCACACGTCCGGGCGCAGCCGGCGCGCCAGCGCGACCGCCTCCGCCCCGTCGGCGGCCTCCCCGACGACACTGATGTCGGGCTGGTCCTCCAGGATCAGCCGCAGCCCGCGGCGCACCATGGCCTGGTCGTCGGCGAGCAGCACCGAGATGGTCATCGGGGCTCCCCGGCGGGGACGGGCAGGGTCGCCCGCACGGACCAGCCGGCGCCGGGACGCGGCCCGGCGCGCAGCGAGCCGCCGAGGGCCTCGACGCGTTCGCGCATGCCGACCAGGCCGAACCCGCCGCGCTGAGGATGCCTGGCCGGGGGCGCCGGGGCGTCGTCGGCGACCTCGACGGTGACGCTCCGCGCGCCCCTCTCGACGGTGACCGTGACGGTCCGGGCCCTGGGCGCGTGCCGCAGCACGTTCGTCAGCGCCTCCTGCGCGACGCGGTACACGGTGGTGGTCACCTCCGGCGGCCAGTCGGCGTCCCCGCTCCCGTCCGGCATGGTCAGGCGCACCTCCGGGCCCTGCCGCCGGAACCGCTCCACCAGCGCGCCGAGCCGCTCCGGCCCGGGGGACGTCGGCGCCGGGGCGTCGGCGTCGCCGTCGCCGTCGCGGAGCAGCCCGACGACCCGCCGCATCGAGGCGAGGGCCTCGGTACCGGCGGCCTCCAGGTCGCCGAGGTACTCGCCGACCCGTTCCGGGTCCCGCCGCGCGACCAGTTGGGCGCCCTGCGCCTGGAGCACCATGCCCGTGATGTGGTGGGCCACGACGTCGTGCAGCTCCCGGGCCAGCTCCAGCCGCTCCGCCCGGCGGACCCGCTCGGCGGCGGTGCGCGCCTGGACGTCCAGCACGCGCAGCGCCGATCCGGCGCCGGCGGCGGCGAGCCAGATCAGGCCGTCCAGCGCCGTCACCGCCGCGAGGCCGGCGGCCGGCGGCCCCGCGGCGAGCTGGCCGGCGACGATCAGCACCGGCCCGGCGCACGCGACGGCGGCGGCCGGCACCGGTGCGAGGGTCCGCAGCGCCGATCCGGTCAGCACCGCCAGCCCCAGCATCATGGCCGGGCTGGGTTCGGCGGGGAGGTCGGCGCCGGCCAGGCCGGTGACCGCGACGGCCGCCGCCGCGAGGCCGAGCCCCGCGACCGCCGGCCGGAGCGGGCGGCGCAGCCCGAGCAGCGCCGGGACGCACACCGCCGCCGCGAAGACGCTGCCCGGCACCCAGTGCCGGCTTCCCCAGCTCTGCGCGATCGCGGCGGCCTGCACGATGATCGCGGCGAGGAGCACGGCGGCGAGCCCGGCCGCCGAGACGCCCCGGACCCATCTCCCCGGAACGGTCACGCCGGCCACATTACCGACGCGCATCACCACCGCGCCCCGCCGGCCGGCGGCGGTCCCGCGGGGCCGGACCGCCGAGCGAGGTCGGCCGCGCGGAGCAGCGCGCCCGCGACGTACCCGCCGGCCATCAGCATCGTGGCCAGGGCCATCGGGCCGGGTCGCCCGGCGGCCCAGCCGAACGCGGTCACCGCGACGCCGCCCACGGCGACGGCCACCGCCGACGGCGCCGGCAGCCGCCTGAGCGAGGAACCGACGAGCACGGCGAGGGCCAGCGCCGTCATGGGCGACGGCTCCTGCGGCAGGTCCGCCGCCAGGGACGCCCCGACGGCGCCGGCCGCCGTGGCCAGCCCGGCGAGCGCGGGCCACGGCCTTCGCCGCCCGCGCAGCAGCGCCAGCCCGCACGTCACCGCGGAGACGGCGGTGGTGCAGGCCCAGTAGGCGCCGCCCCAGCTGATGACGAGCAGGTACGCGGTGAGGGCGACGCCCAGGGCGAACACCGCGCCCAGACCTGTGTTGACCAGCACGTCCGGTCTCGCCGGGGACCGGCCGGCATCGTTCGCCTGATCGTTCGCAAGCGGCATGAGTGACCTCGCGGTTGGTTCAGGCGCGCCTGACGCGCCGTAGGGCGATGAGGGTGAGGAGCGCGCCGGCCGCCAGGTAGAGCCCCGTCTCCGCCAGCTGGAACGGCCAGTAGCGGTCGCTGGGCTGGTACTCCAGGTCGACGTGCAGGTCGAGCGCGGACAGGCACACCGCGGTGTCGCCGAACGTGCCGTCGGCGCCGGTCTTCGGCGGGCTGTTCAGGCACGCGTTGAACGCCTTCCCGTCGAGCGTCCGCCCGTCGGCGGTGCGCAGCGGGCTGGTGTCGCTGATCCACGCGTCGGGGGCGCCGGGTACTTGCAGGCCGCCGATGACGGGGGCGCCGGTGATGCTGCCCAGGTTCCTGGCCTGGTTGATGGCCTGCGCGGTCATCGGCAGGGTCGCCCTCTCGGACGGCATGAGGTGCGGCCGCACCAGGTTCGGCACCGCGAACTGGACGACGAGGAAGACGGCGCCGGTGACGGCCATCGCGGGCAGCGTCCGCCTCAGGAACAGGCCGATGACGGTGCCGAGGGTGAAGGCGAGGAAGGCGTAGCCGATCGGGACGATGTTGCGGGCGCCGAACTCGATGGTGCCGAACCGGTCGGACGCGACCCGGTCGTACGGGGACGCCGCCCAGGTGAGCGCCAGGGCGGCCAGGCCCGCCACGACCATCGCGGCCAGGCCGGCGAACGCCGTCCTGGCGAGCAGCCAGCGGCGGCGGGTCACGCTCTGGTTCCACACCAGCCGGTGGGTGCCGAGCTCCAGTTCCCGGGCGATCAGCGGCGCGCCCCAGAACACGCCGATGACGACGGGGACCAGCCCGAGCCCGGCGGCCAGGAACAGCAGCGTGTTCCGGTAGGTCCCCTGGAACTCGGCCGCGGCCTGCGCGCAGCCGGTGGTGCCCGCGCACCGGGACCGGTAGGCGTCGTGGGCGTCCCGGATGTCCATGCCCAGGTACAGCAGGTAGCCGGCGAACAGCGCGAGCCCGACGGCGGCGGCGATCGCCTGGACGCGGAACTGCCGCCAGTTCAGCCAGATCATCGTGCGCCCTCCCCGGCCGCGGCGCCGACCGGGGCGCCGGGCGCGTTCGCCCGCGACATGTACGCGAGCACCAGCTCTTCGAGCGTGACGGGCTCGGCCCGGAACGGGATCTGCGAGGCCGCGAGGCCGGTCCGCACGATCGCGCCGCCGCGTTCGGCCCGGACGACCTCGATGCCCGCGGGCAGCCGGCCGAGATCGCCGTGCGGGACGGTGAGGCGGTGGTGGACGGCCAGCAGCTCCCGGACGTCGCCCGCGACCTGGACCCGCGCGTCGCACAGCACGATGAGGTGGTCGCAGACCTGCTCGATGTCCCCGAGCAGGTGCGACGACAGCACGGCGGCGGCGCCGAGCTCCGCGACGAACTCCATCAGGTTCGCCAGGAACCCCTGGCGGGCCAGGGGGTCCAGCGCGGCGGCCGGCTCGTCGAAGATCAGCAGTTCGGGACGCTTGGCGGCGGCGATCGTCAGCGCCAGCTGCGCGCGCTGGCCGCCGGACAGCCGTCCCGCCTTCTGGGCCGGGTTCAGCCCGACCTGCGCGATGCGCCGCTCGGCCATCCCCCGGTCCCAGGACGGGTTGAGGCGCGCGCCCAGGCGCAGGTGGTCGGCGACGCTGAACGACGGGTACACCGGGGTGTTCTGCGCGACGAACCCGACCCGGGCCAGGTGCGCGGCGCTCGCCGCCGGCCTGGAGCCGAGGACGCGCAGCGAGCCCGAGGTCGGCTGCAGCAGCCCGCAGGCCAGGTTCAGCAGCGTCGACTTGCCGGCGCCGTTCGGCCCCACCAGGCCCACGACGCGGCCGGCGGGGACGCGCAAGTCGACTCCGCTCAGCGCCTCCCGGCGCCCGTATCTCTTCGTCAGTCCCTCGGCGTGCAGCACCGGGACCGGATCTTCATGTGGCATGCCAGCATCGTCGGGAACGGCGGCGCCCCGGGGCACCGGCCCAAAGCACGATCAATGCCGGCGGCGGTCGTACTTTCGGCCGGTTCGCCGCGGCGGGAGGGGCCGGTAGCGGGCCAGGACGCGTCCGACCAGGAGGGCGTCCGGCACGGCGCCGAAGTCCCAGCTGTCGCGGCGGCCGGGGGCGCGCTGGTTGTCGCTCTCCAGCCACCAGCCGTCCCCGGCGCGGCGCGCGGCGCGCTTGACGATGAGGAGGCCGGGGCGCTCCGGGTGCTCGGCGACGACGAGGGCGCCTGGCGCGGGACGGGCGCCGGCGCGGACGAGGAGCCAGTCCCCCGGGCGCAGGCCCGGGAGCATCGAGTCGCCGGTGACCTCCACCGTCCGCAGCCGCCGGGCGCCCGCCAGCGCGAGCACCGCCGCGCCCCCGAGGCCGCAGAGGCCGTAGAGCGCCGCCGTCCGGATCCGCATGCTCCTCCTCGTGCGTCCGCATACTTCGGCGGGCGGCGGTCATGAACTCGCTGGAAGGGTTCCGGGCCGTGCGAGGTCCGGGTCTTAGGCCGAAATACCGAGCGCCCTGGCCGGACGCGTCCGGGGACACAAGGGTAATGTCGGTGACCTGAGCATGATCCGCAACGAGGGAAGGGATTCGCAGGTGTTGCTCAAGCTTCTGCGCCCGAAGACCACGGTGTCCGCGCACTGCGACCTGCCGTGCGGCGTCTACGACCCGGCGCAGGCCCGGATCGAAGCCGAGTCGGTCAAGGCGATCTGCGAGAAGTACGCCGCCAACGAGGACCCGGAGTTCCGCGCCCGGGCGATCCTGATCAAGGAGCAGCGCTCGCAGCTGGTCAAGGAGCACCTCTGGGTGCTGTGGACCGACTACTTCAAGCCGCCGCACTTCGAGAAGTACCCGCAGCTGCACCAGCTGTTCAACGAGGCCACCAAGCTCGCCGGCGCCGCCGGCACCAAGGGGAGCATGGACGTCAAGGCCGCCGAGGACCTGCTGGGCAAGATCTCGGAGATCGACAAGATCTTCTGGGAGACCAAGCAGGGCTGACCCGGCGGACATCGAGGCCCGGCCTGCGGCTGGCCGGGCCTCTGCCATGTCCGGATCAACCCGCGTGCGCGGGAGGAGCGCATCCCGCGAGATCCTGTCGCTCTCGGCGATCGGACCATCCCCGCATGCGCGGGGGAGCATCGTGCAAGGGCTTCGGCGCTCACCGTCAGGAGCGGGCGGCCTTGGTGAGGGTGTCGCCGGTCAGGCGGTAGACCGTCCACTCGTCCTGGGGGCGGGCGCCGAGGGATTCGTAGAAGCCGATCGCGGGCTCGTTCCAGTTGAGGACGGCCCACTCGACGCGGCCGTAGCCCCGCTCGTCGGCGATGCGGGCCAGTTCGGTGAGCAGGGCCTTCCCGTAGCCGTGGCCGCGGACGCCCGGATCGACGAACAGGTCCTCCAGGTAGATCCCGTGGGTGCCGTTCCAGGTGGAGAACGTGAGGAACCACAGGGAGAACCCGACGACCTCGCCGTCGTGCTCGGCGACGTGGGCGAAGACCTTGGGGTCGTCGCCGAAGAGGCCGGCGTGGAGCTGCTCCTCGGTGGCCTTCACCTCGTGGAGGGCGCGCTCGTAGTGCGCCAGCTCGCGGATCAGCCGCAGGACGGCCGGGACGTCGTCGGGGGTCGCGTAACGAATCACAGATGGAAGGTTATTCGAGCGGCGCCGGTGGGGCGGCTGGGCGTCCACCGTGACTCACGCCTCCCGCGTGCGAGGTTTCGAACGCGTCCGCTCAGGTCGGCCCTGCCTTCGTAAGAAAGCCACGCGCGCCGAAGTCTCCGGCAGGGGCTCGCAGGCGGTAGTTTCGAAGCAGCGGGACCATCCTGCGAGGGAGTGACGTGACCGAGGAAACCGCTGCAATGCCGGCCAGTACGAAGTTGTCCGTCCGCGACGTGGTGACGGTGAAGCTGCCGGCCGCGAGCGCCTACCTGTCCGTGCTGCGGACCGCCACCGCGGGACTCGCGGCCCGGCTGGACTTCACGCTGGACGAAATAGAGGACCTGCGCATCGCCGTCGACGAGGCGTGCGCGATGCTGCTCGCCCAGGCCCTGCCCGGGACCGACCTGACGTGCGAGTTCGAGCTGACCGGGGACGCCATGCGCATCTCCGTGTCGGTTCTCACCGTGGACGGCGAGGAGCCCAGCCGCGACACCTTCGCCTGGACGGTCCTGTCGTCCCTGGCGGGCGAGGTCGACGCCGAGGTGGGCTCCGACGACCGGGTCACCGTGACGCTGCAGAAGCGGCGCGGTGCGGCGGGGGCCCCGTGACGGAGAAGACGACGACGGAGGAGACCGCGACGGTCGCCGCGACCAGCGAGCGGTCGGAGTCCGGCGTGCCCGACCGGGCGCGGGCGCGCGCGCTGTTCGAGCGCCTCGCCGGGCTTCCCGAGGGCGACCCGGAGCGCCAGCGCATCCGCGACCAGCTCGTGGAGCTGCACCTGCCGCTGGTCGAGTACCTCGCGCGCCGTTTCCGCAACCGCGGCGAGTGGCTGGACGACCTGATCCAGGTCGCCACCATCGGCCTGATCAAGTCGATCGACCGGTTCGACCTGGAACGCGGCGTGGAGTTCTCCACCTACGCCACGCCCACGATCGTCGGCGAGATCAAGCGGCACTTCCGCGACAAGGGCTGGGCCGTGCGCGTGCCGCGCCGGCTGCAGGAGCTGAAGCTGTCGCTGACCAAGGCGATCAGCGACCTCGCCCAGCGCGAGGGCCGCGCGCCCACGGTCAGCGAGCTGGCCGCGCACCTGCAGATGAGCGAGGAGGAGGTGCTGGAGGGCCTGGAGTCGGCGAACGCCTACTCCACCGTGTCCCTGGACGCCCCCGACTCCGGCGACGAGGACGCCCCCGCGGTGGCCGACTCGCTCGGCATGGTGGACGAGTCGCTGGAGGGCGTGGAGTACCGCGAGTCCCTCAAGCCGCTGCTGGAGAAGCTCCCCGCGCGCGAGAAGAAGATCCTGCTGCTGCGGTTCTTCGGGAACATGACGCAGTCGCAGATCGCGGCCGAGCTCGGCATCTCCCAGATGCACGTGTCCCGGCTGCTCGCCCGCACGCTGGCGCAGCTCCGCGAGGGCCTGACCGCCGACGAATAGCGATCGCGCGCATATCGCGCATATGGCGAGGGGCCCCGGGATTCGTTTCCCGGGGCCCCTCGCCATGTGCGGGCCAGGCCGTCTCGTGCCGGTCAGGCCGTCCTGTGGGTCAGGCCGTCGTGCCGGTCAGAGGGGTGGTGCGGGTCAGTTCTTCGTGGGCTGTTCCTTGAGGCGGTCCATGAGGCGCCGCCCCAGGGAGCGCGGCTCTGGCGGCGCGGCCGACACGGGATCGGCGTCCCGCCGCGGCGCCTTCCCCGGCTTTTCGCCGCGGTCATCGCGGGTCTCGTCGCCGGCGTCGTCGTGGTCCTCGATCAGCCAGGCGGTGCTCGGCGGGCTGAGCACGAAGATCAGCGCGAGGACGGCGACCACGCCCAGCGGGGCCGCGAGGGCCGGCTGGTCGCTCTGCCACAGCGACCAGGCGACCGGCAGCGCGAACAGCTGGGTGAGCACCGTGGGGGCGCGGCTCCACTGGTCGGCGCGCAGCAGGCCCCGGGCGCAGGCGAGCATGCCGATGCCGCCGCCGAGGGCGAGGACGGTGACCCCGATCGCGCTGGCGGGGTCGACGGCGGCGCCGACGGCCGTCTCCACTCCGGTGTAGACGCCGAATGCGACGGCGGTGAGGCCCTCGACGCCCTCCAGGGCAGCGGCGGCCTGCACGGTGGTGGGACGCTTGGTCACACCTCGAACCCTACTCGTCCTCTTTACCCGTCCGTCCCATACCCTGGCGCACGTGCGCGCCATGCTCATCGCCAACCCCAAGGCGACCTCCACCTCCCGGCGGGCCCGCGACATCCTCATGCGGGCCTTCACCGGCGACATCGACCTCGTGCTCGCCGAGACCGGCCACCGCGGCCACGCGACCGAACTGGCCCGGCAGGCCGCCTGCGACGGCTACGACGCCGTGATCGCCCTCGGCGGCGACGGCACGGTGAACGAGGCCGTCAACGGTCTGCTCGCGGACGGCCCGTCCCCCGACGTCCCGGCGCTGGCGGTGCTGCCGTGCGGGAGCGCGAACGTCTTCGCCCGCGCCCTCGGCCTGCCGGACGACCCGATCGGCGCGACGACGGCGGTGCTGGAGGCGATGCGGGCGGGCCGGCACCGGACGGTCGGCCTCGGGACGGCGTCCCTGCCGGACGGCGCGGAGCGGTACTTCACGTTCTGCGCGGGCGTCGGGCTGGACGCCGAGGTCGTCCGGGAGGTGGAGCGTCGGCGCGCCGCGGGGATCCGCGCGGACCCGTCGCTCTATGTGCGGACGGCCGTCCGGCATTTCTTCTCCGGCACCGATCGGCGGCGTCCCGCGCTCACTTTGCGGCAGCCGGGACGGCCGCCGAAATCGGGCCTGTTCCTCGCCATCGTCTCCAATACGTCGCCGTGGACTTTCATGGGCCGGCTGCCGGTGAATCCGAGTCCGAAGGCGAACTTCGGGCGCGGCCTGGACGTGTTCGGGATGCGGTCGCTGGAGCTCGGCCCGACGGTGGGCGCGCTGGCTCAGATGCTGACCACCCGGTCCCGTCCGCTGCAGGGACGGCACGTGGTGAACGTCCACGATGCGGCCGAGGTCACCCTGGAGGCGGACCGCCCGGTGGCGTTCCAGCTGGACGGCGACTACCTCGGGGAACAGCGGAGCGTGACCTTCCGGTCTGTTCCGAAGGCGATACGCATCGTCATTTGAGGGCGCGCGCCGATTGCGCGGGGCATTCGAAGCGCACGGAGAGCCAGGTGAGAGCCAAGTAACATGCTCGTCCCACGGGTGTGACACATGCGACACCCATACTTTGAGAATCCTTTCTCAAAGGTCTTGCGTCGCGCCGCGCCGCCCTGACACGCTCAAAGTGCGCCCGCTGGACGGGGACCCCAACGCCGCCGGTCCCCTGCTCGCGGCGCCGTCGAACATTCGCCCCTGGACCTGGCCCCGGCCTTCCGGACGTTCGCGACATGTGAAACCGTTCACAAGAGCGTGGAGCTACTTCTCCACCACCTGACGAAGGAGTGGACCGCATGGACTGGCGCCACCGCGCAGCCTGCCGTGACGTGGACCCCGAGCTGTTCTTCCCGATCGGCAACACCGGGCCCGCGATCCTGCAGATCGAAGAGGCCAAGCAGGTCTGCCGGCGTTGCGACGTGAGCGACGCCTGCCTGCGCTGGGCGCTGGAGTCCGGCCAGGACTCGGGCGTCTGGGGCGCCATGGGCGAGGACGAGCGCCGCGCCCTCAAGCGCCGCGCCTCCCGCGCGCGGACCCGCGCCAACGCGGCGTTCTGACCCTTCCCCCTCCGCCCCGCCCCGTCCGACCCTCGCGGCGCCACCGCCTCCCAGCCCCGGCAGGAGAGCACGTGGCGCCGCGGTCGTCTGGACCCGCGCAGTCCAACCCGTGCCGTCCGAACCCGTGCCGTCAGAACCTGCGGTGGTGGTGGTCCAGCGGGACGTCGACCACCACCTCGGTGCCCCCGCCGGGACGGGGCCGGAAGTCCAGCCGGCCGCCCAGCTCCCCCACGATCAGCGTGCGGACGATCTGGAGCCCGAGGCTCGTGGTGCTCTCGACGTCGAAGTCCGCGGGCAGGCCGATGCCGTCGTCCGCGACGACCGTCACCAGCCGGCGCCCCGGCGCCTCACCGGACGCCTCCTCCTCGTGCGGCGCGCGCGGCTCGTTCGCCCCCGGCGCCGGCCACTCGCCCCAGACCGCCACACCGTGCGGCTCCCGGTGCTCCTCCCCCTCGCCGTAGCGGTGCGCGATGACCTCCAGCGTCCCGAACCGGTTGGCGAGGCCGTGCTCCAGGGCGTTCTGCAGCAGCTCGGTGAGCGCCATCGCCAGCGGCGTCGCGACCTCGGCGGGCAGGACGCCGAAGCTTCCGGTCCGCTTCGGGACGACCTTGGTCTCCGGCGTCGACACCTCCCCCGCCATCGTGATCACGCGGTCCGCGATGTCGTCGAAGTCGATCAGCTCGTCCGGGGTGTGCGACAGCGTCTCGTGCACGATCGCTATGGACCCGACGCGCCGGACCGCCTCGTCCAGCGCGGCCCGGCCCTCCGGGATCCGCAGCCGCCGCGCCTGCAGCCGCAGCAGCGCCGCGACCGTCTGCAGGTTGTTCTTCACCCGGTGGTGGATCTCCCGGATGGTGGCGTCCTTGGTCATCAGCTCCCGGTCCCGCCAGCGCAGCTCGGTGACGTCCCGGCACAGCACGATGGCGCCGATCCGGGTGCCGCCGACGACCAGCGGGATCGTGCGCAGCTGCATGATCGACCCGCGTGACTCGACCTCGACCTCGCGCGGCGCCCGGCCGGACAGCACGACGCTGAGCGCCTCCTCCATCGGCTCGCCGGTGTCGCACAGGTCGGCGGTGATCTGGCCGAGCGCCTCGCCGACCAGGTCCGCGGGGAAGCCGAGCCGCCGGTAGGCCGACTGCGCGTTCGGGCTGGCGTAGTTGACCTTGCCGGAGCGGTCCAGGCGCATCAGCCCGTCGCCGACGCGCGGCGAGCGGACCATGTTCGGCTCCTCGCCCGGCACCGGGAACCGGCCCTCGGCGATCATCGTGGCGAGGTCGCTGGCGCTCTGCAGGTAGGTCAGCTCCAGCCGGGACGGGGTGCGCGCCGAGCTGAGGTTCGTGCTGCGCTGGATCACCCCGAGGATCTTGGCGCCGCGCCGCACCGGGATGGACTCCTCCCGGACGGGGATGCCGCTGCCCCACTCGGGGTCGCCCTCCCGGACGATCCGGCGCTCCCGCCACGCCACGTCGATCAGCCCGCGCCGCCCCGTCCGGACGACCTTGCCGACGAGGTCCTCGGGGTAGGCGGTGGGGCCCGTCGTCGGGCGCATCTGCGCGATCGCCACCCAGCCGGGGACGGCGGCGCCGGTGTCCAGGGCGCCCCGCTGCGCGCGCCCTCCGCGCGGGGCCGCCTCGGCGGGCAGCGCGTCCGCCGACCGGAGCGGCACCCACAGCAGCAGGTCGGCGAACGACAGGTCGGCGAGCAGCTGCCAGTCCGACACGAGCGCGTGCAGCCATTCCAGGTCGGTCTCGGTGAGATCGGTGTGATCACGGACCAGATCGGTCAAGGTAGGCACGCGACCATCATCGCCCATGGCCTCCGGTGCCCGGGCGGTTCCCCCGGCCCGCGCGCCACCTGGCAGGATTCCCCGCATGACCGCAGGACGAGACCCCCTCGCCCGGCTCCGGGACGCGGCGGCCCGGCGCGCCGGGGCCGGGCTGCGCCGGACGCTGCGCCCCCGCCCGCCCGCCGGTCCCGGCGGGCTCACCGACCTCGCGTCCAACGACTACCTCGGGCTCGCCGGGGACCCGCGGCTGGTCGAGGCGGCCTGCGCGGCGGCCCGCGCCTGGGGCACCGGCTCCACCGGCTCGCGCCTGGTCACCGGGACGACCGGGCTGCACGCCGAGCTGGACCGGCGGCTCGCCGCGTTCACCGGCAGCGCCGCCGGGCTGGTGTTCTCCTCCGGCTTCCTCGCCAACCTCGGCGCCGTGACCGCGCTCTCCGGGCCGGGCACGCTCGTCGTGTCCGACCAGGTCAACCACGCCTCGATCGTGGACGCGTGCCGGCTGTCGCGGTCCCGCGTCGTGATCGTCCCGCACCGGGACGCCGCCGCCGTCGAGCGGGCCCTCGCGGGCCGCGAGGAGGAGCACGCCCTCGTCGTGACCGACGCCGTGTTCTCCGTGGACGGCGACCTCGCGCCGCTGGCCGCGCTGCACGCCGCCGTCCGGGCGCACGGCGCGCTGCTCGTGATCGACGAGGCGCACGCGCTCGGCGTCGTCGGCGACCGGGGCCGGGGCGCCGCGCACGCCGCCGGGCTCGCGGGCGAACCCGACGTGATCCTCACGCTCACGCTGTCGAAGTCGCTCGCGTCCCAGGGCGGCGCGGTCCTCGGGGCCCCCGAGGTGATCGAGACGCTGGTCGACACCGGCCGGTCGTTCATCTTCGACACCGGCCTGAACCCGCCCGCGGCCGGCGCCGCCCTCGCCGCCCTCGACGTGCTGGAATCCGATCCCGGGCTGCCCGCTCGCGCGCGCGACCGGGCCCTGCGGATCGCAAACCTCGCGGCCGGTTCCGGCCTGGAGACGGCCGTCCCCGCCGCCGCCGTCGTCCCCGTCTTCCTCGGCGAGCCGCACGCCGCGCTGCGGGCCGCCGAGATCTGCGCTGAGCACGGGCTCCGCGTCGGGTGCTTCCGCCCGCCGTCCGTCCCGAAGGGCCGCGCCTGCCTGCGGCTCACCGCTCGCGCCACACTGGACGAGGCCGACCTCACACGCCTCCGGGAGGCCCTGGCGGAGGCGGCGTGCTCTACCGGCCGTAGTCTGCACGCATAACATCGGGGGAAACCGATGATGAACGTGAGGAGATGCCGTGACGGAGGTCAGGGGCGGGCCCCGGCACGGGGGCGGATACGAGCACGGGTTCGACCGTGCCTCGCTCGCCGGCATCGGTAAGCGCCACCCGAACCAGGCGCCCCGGATCCCCAAGTACTACAAGCTCAAAGAGCTGCTGGTGGAGCTGATCCAGTCGCTTCCGGCGGGCAGTCCGCTGCCGCCCGAGCGGACCCTCGCCGAGAAGTACGAGACGTCCCGCACCACCGTCCGGCAGGCCCTCGCCGAACTCGTCGTCGAGGGGCGCCTCCAGCGCATCCAGGGCAAGGGCACCTTCGTCGCGAAGCCGAAGGTCGCGCAGGAGCTCCAGCTCGTCAGCTACACCGAGGACATGCGGCACCACGGGCTGCGCCCGGAAACCCGCATCCTGGAGGCCGGCTACGTCAGCGCGGACGAGAGCCTCGCGTCGCTCCTCTGCATCCGGCCGGGCGGGCGGGTGCTGCGCGTCCACCGGCTCCGGCTGGCCGACGGCGAGTCCATGTCGATCGACACCTCGCACCTCCCGGCCCGCCGGTTTCCGGGCCTGCGCCGCGAGCTGTCGCGCCACCACTCCCTCTACGAGACGCTGGCCACCGCCTACGACGTCCACCTGACCGAGGCGGAGGAGACGATCGAGACCGTCCTCGCCACCCCGCACGACGCGCAGCTCCTGGGCGTGGACGTCGGCCTCCCGATGCTCCTCCTCTCCCGCCACGCCTTCGACACGACGGGCCAGCCCGTCGAATGGGCCCAGTCCCTCTACCGGGGCGACCGCTACAAGTTCATCACCCGGCTGAGCCGGTAGGCCGTCACAGGGTCCGGCTGAGGGCCTTGATGGGCATCTGCAGGTCGGTCAGCAGGTCCAGGTCCTTCTGGGCGGGACGGCCCAGGGTGGTCAGGTAGTTGCCGACGATGATGGCGTTGATGCCGCCGAGCATGCCCTCGCGGGTGCCGAGGTCGCCGAGCGTGAGCTCGCGCCCGCCGGCGTAGCGGAGGATGGTGCGGGGCAGGGCCAGCCGGAACGCGGCGATCGTCTTCAGCGCCTCGGCGCCCTCCACCAGCGGGAAGTCCGAGAACGGGGTGCCGGGCCGGGGGGTGAGGAAGTTCAGCGGGACCTCGTCGGGTTCGAGGTCGGCGAGCTGGGCGGCGAACTCGGCGCGCTGCTCGACGCTCTCGCCCATGCCGACGATGCCGCCGCAGCACACCTCCATGCCGGCGTCCTTCACCATGCGGAGGGTGTCCCAGCGCTCCTCCCACGAGTGGGTGGTGACCACGTTCGGGAAGTGGGAGCGGGCCGTCTCCAGGTTGTGGTTGTAACGGTGGACGCCCATCGCGGCCAGCTCGTCCACCTGCTCCTGGGTGAGCATGCCGAGCGAGCACGCGATGTTGATCTCGACGGCGTCGTTGATGGCCTTCACCCCGTCGCGGACCTGCGACATGAGGCGCTCGTCGGGGCCGCGGACGGCGGCGACGATGCAGAACTCGGTGGCGCCGGTCTTCGCGGTCTCCTTCGCGGCCTCGACCAGCTCGGGGATGTTCAGCCACACCGACCGGACCGGCGACTCGAACTTGCCGGACTGGGAGCAGAAGTGGCAGTCCTCGGGGCAGCCGCCGGTCTTCAGCGACACGATGCCCTCGACCTCGACCTCCGGCCCGCACCAGCGCATCCGGACGTCGTGGGCGAGCGCGAGAAGGTCCTCCAGCCGGTCGTCGGGCAGGTTCAGGACGTCGAGGACCTGCTCCCTGGTCAGGCCCCTGCCCTCGTCCAGCACCTGGCGGCGGGCGGTTTCGAGGATGTCCGTCACGTGTTCTCCTTGTCGGTGCCGTGCCTGTCGCGGAAGGCGGCGGCGTCGAAGCCGCCGCCGAACGAGGGGGCCAGGCCGCGGTGCGCGGCCAGCAGGAACTCCGCCGGGTCCAGGGCGCCGGCCCCCGCGGGCAGTACACCGGCCAGCGGTCGAGCCGCGATGGTCTCCAGGTCGCGGATGTTGCTGCGCATGGCGAGGTCGGGGTCGTCCGGCCATGCGCCGATCACCACGCCGGCGAGCTGCACGCCGCGGTGCGCCATCGCCTCCAGCGTGAGCGCGGTGTGGTTGAGCGTGCCGAGGCCGGGGGTGGTCACGACGACGACGGCGGCGCCGAGCCAGCGCGCCAGGTCGGCGATCGTGGTGCCCTCGTCGTCGTAGCGGACGAGGAGCCCGCCCGCGCCCTCGACGAGCACCAGCCGGTGGCCGGCGGCGAGGTCCCGGACGCGCTCGGCCACGTCCGGGAGCCGGACGGGCGGCAGCCCCGCGGCGCGGGCGGCGGCGGCCGGCGACAGCGGGTCGGGGAAGCGCGCGAACTCGTGCACGTCGTCGAGGCCGGCGAGGCGGCGCACCTCGTCCAGGTCGCCGGGCTCCCCGCCGCGGGCGCCGGTCTGGCCGGGCTTCACGGCGGCGACCGACGCACCGCGGGCGGCGGCGACCGCGGCCAGCGCCGCGGTGACGACCGTCTTGCCCACGCCCGTACCGGTTCCGGTAATCACGAGCACACTCACAAGGCGGCACCCTAGCGCGGGCCCCGAGGGCGGTCGCGCGCCGGATCCCACAGTCTTCGGAGGGCCTTTTTTGTCACGGGCGGAACGCGGGGCCGGGGCGGAGCGTCCAACCTCCATGGCCGGACCGTACGCACGTTCCCGCTGGGCGCCGGCTCTCGCCTGCACGGCACTCGCCGCCTGTGCGCTGACCGCCTGCGGCGACGACCCGAACGAGGCCGGGCCGCCGGCGTCCCCCGCGCCCTCCGCGTCCACGACGTCGTCCCCCGCCAAGGACACCCCCGCCCAGGAGACGCTCGTCCTGCGGTGGCGGCGGACCGGAGGCATCGCCGGCCTCGGCGGCCCCGGAACCGTCCCCGAGTTCTCCCTCTACTCCACAGGACGGGCCATAGCGGCGTCCCGGGACGGGCTGACCGAGTACCGCCTCAAACCGGACGCCCTGCGGCGGCTCCTGGACGAGGCGCGCGCGGCCGGCCTCGGCCGCTCGCACACGGTCGGCTCCGACCGGATCGCCGACGCGATCATCACCGTGGTCACCCTGGGCGGCGCGACGACCCGCGTCATCCAGCCGGAGTCGCAGGCCGGGCCGGAGGCCCGCTTCCTGACGAGGCTCGACCCGGCCGGCTGGGCCGCGTCCGACCAGTCGGCGCGGCCCCGGCCGTACGAGCCGGGGACGACGGCGGTCCTCGCGGGCGAGTCGGCCGTCACCGGCGCCGCCGAGAAGTGGCCGCTGGAGCCGCTGGGCGACGGGGACCGGGTGGCCGGAGGCATCTGCACTCTCGCCCCGTCCGGGAAGGTCCCCGCCGCCGAGCCGGGCACCGCGTGGCGCAGCGGGGGGAAGACCTACTCCGTCCGCTTGCGGCCCCTGCTGCCCGGCGAATCGTCCTGCAAGGACCTCGGCTGAGGGACCGGGTCAGCGGTCGTCCAGTTCGGCGGCGACCTCGCGGGCCGTCGCGGCCAGGTCGGGCTCCAGCTGGTCCAGGCGCGCGTCGAGGTCGTCGGCGAAGCGGAGGCGCTCCACGTCCGGTGCGGGGACGGCCTCGGGCATCCAGGCCGAGTGGATCAGGAACGGCACCGTCGTGCCGTTCGGCGGGGCCAGGACGGCGACGGGTCCCCGCCCGACGTCGGCGGCGTCGAACAGCTCGACGCGGAACCGGTCGTCGTTGTGGACCGCCACGACCAGGTAGCCGTCGTGGCCGCCGGGCTCCGCGCCCGCGTACCGGCTGCCGCCGCGCCCGCGCGGGACGAAGGACGGCGACGTCGGGTAGTCGTCCAGGGCGAACGCCCACTCCGACAGGGCCTTGAGGTCCTCCCGGTCATGGCTCACCAGGACGGCCGGGGTCTCCTCGGCCGGGAACAGGGACGGGTCGATCCGGCCCGCGTAGTTGCGCATGGCGCGCCGGTTGATCGCCTCCGGGTGGAAGCCGAGGTAGACGAGGTGGTGCCGGGTCGGGGCGGTCTGCCCCTCGATGCTCCAGTCGATGGCCGACAGCTCGGCCTGCCACCAGCGCTCGGCGTCGCGGGCGCGGGCGCGCTCGGTGATGCGGCCGGTCTCCGGGTCGAACCGCAGGACGGTCGTGAGCGCGGGCGCCATGCCGTGGCAGTACATGCCGCGCAGCGCCGGGTCGACCGGGCGGCCGTGGACGTCGACGTCGTCCTCGCGCAGGTACATTCCGATGTCGACGCCCTCGCCGTGCTCCATGACGACCTGGACGCCGTCGGAGTCGTCGTAGCGGGCGTAGAAGTGGTTGACCTCGGGCGCGAGGCGGAACCGCGTGCAGCCGACGGTGCCGCGCCCGGGGACCAGGTCGTCCTTGCGGACCAGCAGGACGGGCCCGTCCGGGTTGTTGGGCGCGGTGCGGTCCCCGCCGAAGATCTCCTCGACCTCGATCTTGAAGGCGGTGTCGGCGAGCACGAGCCAGTCGCGGGTCTGGGTGATGGTGTGCGTGGCCTGCGGCAGCGCCGCGTCCTCGACCTCCCAGCGCTGGACGCGGGTGCCGGTCCCGTCGTAGCGGACGACCGACACGGTGCCGGTCAGCACGTCCCGGCTGACGCTCCACAGGCAGCCCCGCTCGGGGTCGACCACCGGATGCGCGGTGGTGGAGACCAGCGGCAGGACGGCGTGGTCCATGGCGGGCCGCCAGTCGTCGCGGTGCCCGACCTCGGCGACGAACTCCAGCGTGACGGGGTCGACCTCGACGGGGCGCCCGGCGTCCCAGGTGGCGAAGAGGCGGTCGCCCCACGGCAGCGGCGCGGTGTTGGCGGCGTTGACGAACCCCCAGGGCGAGTCGGTGCCGACCGGCCCGGCGGTGAACAGGTCGGGCCGCTTGCCGCGCAGCCGGACGGACGGGGTGTCGATCACGCGGGCGCGCCAGGGGAACCGGCCGTCCGGGCCGGGGCGCAGCGGCATCCGCGCGATGATCCCGTCGCCGAAGAACGCGTGCCGCGGGCGGGTCCGCTGGTCGGAGGTGCTCACGACGTAGTGGCCGCGCACGTCGTCCGGCCACGTGCCGGCGATGACCTCCAGGTCCATGTCGGTGCTGTCCTGCGTGCCGAGGATGGAGCGGGGAACCGGCATGAGCCCTCCAGGAGCTATTGACTTCCCGCCAATCAACAGCCCGCCACGCAGCACCGTCAAGACCGGCTCCGCGGTCCATGCTCGGGCTGCACCTCGTCCCGGGCATGACGTACAATTTCCTGTACGTCGCACGAAGGGGGAGTGACATGAGGACGATGTCGTACTCGGAGTCCCGCGCGAAGTACGCGGAGACGCTCAACGCGGTCGTCGACGACCGCGAGGAAGTGATCATCACTCGCGCCGGTCACGACCCGGTGGTCATAGTCGCGCTCGATGACTACGAGTCGCTCAAGGAGACGGCCTACCTGCTCAGAAGCCCGGAGAACGCCCGCCGTCTGCTGGCCTCCATCGACCGCCTGGAGCACGGCGGCGGCGCCGAGCACTCCCTGGCCGAATGAAACTCGTCTGGGACGAGAGCGCGTGGGACGACTACGTCTGGTGGCAGACCGAAGATCGTAAGGTGCTCAAGCGGATCGACACGCTGATCAAGGACGTCCAGCGCAACGGCAATGACGGCATCGGCAAGCCCGAACCGCTCAAGCACGGGTTCCACGGCTACTGGTCGCGCCGCATCACCGATGAGCATCGCCTCGTCTACAAGTTGGCGGAGAGTGAGATCCGCATCGCCGCCTGCCGGTACCGCTACGGACGGTGAGTTCCGCGGCGGAACCCGGCGCTAGGGCGCGCTCTGGAGGGCGCCGTGCTCGGCGCAGCGGGCCGTCCAGCCGAGCGGGGTCACCTGGACGACCATGCGGCGGCGGCAGTGCGCGCAATAGCGGGGAGGTTCCATCTCGCGGGCGGCACGGCAGCCGGCGTGGTCGCCGGCGGGATCGCCCTCGGCGGCGGGTTCGCCGCAGCGGTCGCAGTACACGCGCCCACCCTACGACGGCGCGCGCATGCGGGTGACGGTGCCGGTGTCGTAGCTCCCGTCGGCGAACTCGGGGCGGTCGAGCAGTTCGCGGAGGAAGGGCAGGTTGGTCGGCGGGCCCTCGATGTGGAACGCGTCCACGGCGGCGCGGGCGCGGGCGAGCGCGTGCGCGCGGTCGTCGCCGTGCACGCACAGCTTGGCGAGCAGCGGATGGTAGGTGGGGGTGACGATGTTGCCCTCGGCGTAGCCGGCGTCGATGCGGATGCCGTCGCCGACGGGCTCCTCCCACACCTTGATCTCGCCGGAGCCGGGCAGGAACTCGCGCGGGTCCTCGGCGTGGACGCGGAACGCGATCGCGTGGCCGTGCGGCGTCGCGTCCGCGAACGAGACGGGCTCGCCCGCGGCGACGCGGAACTGCTGCTCGACCAGGTCGATGCCCGTGGTCATCTCGGTGACGACGTGCCCGGACGGCAGGCGGGTGCTCATCTCCAGGAAGGAGAAGTCCTGCGCGGCGGGGTCGACCAGGAACTCGATGCTGGCGACGCCCCGGTAGCCGACGGTCTCGCCCGCGCGGACGGCCGCGGCCAGCATGCGCTCGCGGAGGGCGGGGCCGGCGCCCGGCGACGGGGACTCCTCGACGATCTTCTGGTACCGGCGCTGGACGGAGCAGTCGCGCTCGCCGAACGGGACGACGGTGCCGTCCGCGAGGCCGAGGATCTGCACCTCGATGTGCCGGGCGCCCGGCACGTACCGCTCCAGGAGCACCTCGCCGTGCCCGAAGACGCGCTCGGCGGCGGCGCGGGCCGTCTCGTAGGCGGCGCGGAGGGACGGTCCGTCGTGCGCGACGGCGAGGCCGACGCCGCCGTCCCCCGCGGCGGGCTTCACCATGACGGGGTAGCCGATGCGCGCGGCCTCCTCCGCCGCGGTGCGCGCGTCCCGGACCGGCTCCCACACGCCGCGCCCGACGGGGACGCCCGCCTCCTTCATCAGGTTCCGCGCGTTGATCTTGTCGCCCATCCGGGCGACGGCGAGCGGCGGCGGCCCGACCCACACCATGTCGCGCTCGGCGACCTGGCGGGCGAACGGGGCGCTCTCGGCGAGGACGCCGTCGCCGGGGTGGATCGCCCGCGCGTTGGTGCGGTGCGCGGCCTCCAGGATCGCGGCGGTGTTCAGGTAGCTGCGGGCCGGGTCGGCGGGGCCGATGAGGACGGCCTCGTCCGCCTCGGCGACGAACGGCAGGTCGGCATCGGCGTCGGAGTACACGGCGATGGCCTTCAGGCCCATCGCGCGGGCGGTGTGCAGGATCCGTCCGGCGATCTCCCCGCGGTTGGCCACGAGCACGGACTCGAACACTGCGGACTCTCCCTAGCCAACCGACAGGACGGGACGTCCCGAGACTAGTGCGGATCGTTGACTTGCGGCGTGTTGTTGTTATGTGCGGCTCATAACAACAACACGCCGCAGGTCAACGGGGCGGGGAGGGCCAGTTCGTCGGTGCGGTCCTCGATGCCTCGGCGGAACGCCTCGCCCTCGGGGGTGAGGGACTCGCCAAGGAGGCCGCGGGCGCGGAAGCGCTCGGCGGGCGCGTTCCGCCGCTTCCTCGGCACCGCCGAGGCGCTGCACATCATGCGCTCGCCGGGCTCCGGCGTCCCGCCGTCCCGCTTCCGCCCGCCGGTCTACGTGACGATCTGGAGCTGACCGGGGCCGCACGGCTCCGTGCGGCCCCGGCTCCGGCCTCAGCTGCCGATGATCTTCCTGGCCGCCGCCGGCGGCACCTCGGCGTACGCGGCGAACCGCATGGTGAAGACGCCGCGGCCCGACGTCATCCCGCGCAGGTCCCCGACGTAGCCGAACATCTCCGCCAGCGGGACGCGGGCCCGGACGATCCGCGCGCCGGCGCGCTCACCCGTCCCCTCGACCCGGCCGCGGCGGCCGTTGAGGTCGCCGATGACGGCGCCCAGGTACTCCTCGGGGGTGGTGACCTCGACGGCCATCACCGGTTCGAGCAGCACCGGGGACGCGCGCCGGACCGCCTCCTTGAACGCCAGCGAACCGGCGATCGTGAAGGCGAGCTCGGACGAGTCGACGGGATGGAAGTCGCCGTCGAGCAGCGTGACCCGCACGCCCGTCATCTCGTGCCCGGCGAGGACGCCGGCCCGCATCGCCTCCTGGCAGCCCGCGTCCACCGACGGGACGAACTCCTTCGGGATCCGCCCGCCGGTGACCCGGTTGACGAACTCGTACCCGTCCGCGATGGGTTCGAGGGTGATCTGCACCTTCGCGTACTGGCCCTTGCCGCCCGTCTGCTTGCGGTGCGTCAGGTCGACCCGCTCGACCGCCCGCCGGACGGTCTCGCGGTAGGCGACGCGGGGACGGCCCACGTTGGCCTCGACATGGAACTCCTCCTTCAGGCGTGCGACGAGGACCTCCAGGTGGAGTTCGCCCATGCCGCCGATGACGGTCTGCCCGTTCTCGTCGCGGACCTGGATGGACGGGTCCTCCTCCGCGAGCCGGTGGACGGCCGCGCCCAGCTTCTCCACGTCGCCCCTGGCCCTGGCCTCGATCGCGACCTCGATGACCGGGGCAGGGAAGTCCATGGACTCCAGGACGACCGGGTGCGCGGGGTCGCACAGCGTTTCGCCGGTGGTGGTCTGCTTCAGGCCCATGACGGCGACGATGTCGCCCGCGCCCGCCGCCCCGATCTCCACCCGCTTGTCCGCGTGGACGCGGTAGATCTTGCCGATCCGCTCCTTCCGCCCCTTGACGCCGTTCAGCACCGTGGCGCCCTGCACCAGGCGCCCCGAGTAGATCCGGACGAACGTGAACCGGCCCAGGTGCCGGTCGCTCATGACCTTGAACGCGAGCGCGGCCAGCGGCGCGTCGTCCGAGACCTTCCGCACGTCCAGCGGCGACGGCAGGTACCGCACGACCGCGTCCAGCAGGGGCTGGACGCCCTTGTTCTTGAACGCGCTGCCGCACAGCACCGGCGTCGCGGCCGACGCGACCGTCAGCCTCCGGATCGCCGCGTGGAGCTGCTCCGCGGACGGCCGCACACCGTTCAGGTAGAGCCGCATGACCTCCTCGTCCTGGTCGGCGACCGTCTCGACGAGCGTGCGCCGCCACCGGCGGGCGTCCTCGGCCAGGCCGGACGGGACGTCCACGACGGTGTGCCGCCCGTCCGTCCAGACGTGGGCGCGCATGGAGACGAGATCGACGACGCCCTCGAACCCGGCCTCGGAGCCGATCGGCAGCTGCACGACCAGCGGCACGGTGCCGAGCCGATCGCGGATCATGTCCACGGACCGGTGGTAGTCGGCGCCCGGCCGGTCGAGCTTGTTGACGAAGCAGACCCGCGGCACGCCGTACCGGTCGGCCTGCCGCCACACCGTCTCCGACTGCGGCTCGACGCCCGCGACGCCGTCGAACACGGCCACGGCCCCGTCCAGCACGCGCAGGCACCGCTCGACCTCGATGGTGAAGTCGACGTGGCCGGGCGTGTCGATGAGGTTGACGGTGTGGCCGTCCCAGTGGCAGGTCGTCGCGGCGGACGTGATCGTGATGCCCCGGTCGCGCTCCTGTTTCATGTAGTCGAGCGCGGCGGCGCCGTCGTGGACCTCGCCGATCCGGTGCGAGACGCCGGTGAAGAACAGGATCCGCTCGGCGGTCGTCGTCTTGCCGGCGTCGATGTGCGCCATGATCCCGATGTTGCGGACGGTGGCGAGGGCAAGGGCTGTGGCGGTCATCGGGATCCTCCTTCTCGCTCGATGACGTCCGCCGCCGGACAAGATCGTCCATATGCGGCACCAGCGACGCTAACCGCCGGGACCGGCCGGGCGCGAAGGGTTTTCGGCACTCAGGGTCTTCGGGCGCCTCAGGGTCTTCGGGCGCCTCAGGGGTTTCGGGCGCCTCAGGAGGTGCGGCCGCGGTCGACGTCCGGGAGGGTCTCGATCACGCTGCGCAGGTGGGCGCGGGCGGCGCGCTCGGCGGCGTCCGGGTCGCCGGCGGCGATCGCCTCGATGATGTCCAGGTGCTGCGGCAGGGAGGTCTGCGGGCGCCCCGGGTGCATGGCGAGCCTGAACTGGTGCCGGACGTTCTGCGCGCGCAGCCGTTCGAGGACGTCGGACGCCGTCCGCTGCCCGCTGATCTCGCGGATCCGGCCGTGCAGGCGCTCGTTCAGCCGGGAGTAGCCGAGCACGTCGCCGGACGCGACGGCGGCCCGCATCTCGGCGCCGATCTCCCGCAGCTCGGCGGCGTCGGCCCCGGTGGCGCGGGCGGCGGCCTTGGCCGCGCACAGCCCCTCGATCACCATCCGGACCTCGGAGATCTCGACGGCCTCGGTGAGGGAGACGGCGCGGACGCGGGCGCCGCGGTTCTGCACGCGCTCGATGAGCCCCTCGTTGGCGAGCTCGGCGAGGGCGGCGCGGACGCCGGCGCGGCTCGCGTCGAACCGCTCGGAGAGGTCCGCCTCGATCAGCCGCTGGTTCGGGACGAACTCGCCGCTCAGGATCGCCTCGCGGATCCCGCTCACCACGTCGCTCACCGGCACTCCCGGATTGTCGCCATTTTTGTCGCTGATCTAGGGTAGCGGTAGCGGGACGTCACGTCAGGGAGGGGAACGGCATGCCGGTCGTCGCGGTGCTGGGACTGGGCGAGGCGGGCGGCGCGATCGCGGGCGACCTCGTCGCGGCGGGCGCCGAGGTCCGCGGCTACGATCCGGCCGTTCCCGCGCCGGACGGCATGGTCGCCTGCCGGAGCGAGGCCGAGGCCGCGGCCGGGGCCGACCTCGTGCTGAGCGTCAACAGCGCGCACGACGCCGCCGCGGCACTCGGCGCAGGGGCGGGGGCCGTCGGCGACGGCGCCGTCTGGGCCGACATGAACACCGCGTCGCCGGGTCTGAAGCGCGAACTCGACGCCGTCGCCCGGGAGCGCGGCGTCCGGTTCGCCGACGTGGCGATCATGGCGCCGGTGCCGGGGCGCGGGCTGCGCACGCCGCTGCTGGTCAGCGGCGGCGGCGCCCGCCGCGTCGCCGGCGTCCTCGGCCCGCTCGGCGCCGAGGTCCAGGTCATGGACGGCGCGGCCGGCCTCGCCGCGGAGCGCAAGCTGCTGCGCAGCGTGTTCTTCAAGGGCCTCGCCGGGGCGGTCGTCGAGGCCCTCGAAGCCGCGCGGGCCGCCGGCTGCGAGGACTGGCTCCGCGCGAACATCGTCGAGGAGCTGGTCGCGGCCGGCGAGCACACCGTGGACCGGCTCGTCGGCGGCACCTACCGGCACGCCGTCCGCCGCGCCGCCGAGATGGAGGCGGCGGCCGCCATGCTGGACGAGCTGGACGTCCCGAACCCGATGGCCGCCGCGAGCCGCGATCTGCTGAGGCGCCTGGCTAGCCGACCGGCGGGGTGCCATGGGTGTGGAACGACTCGATCGTCTTCAGCCCCCACGCCTGGCCCTTCGCCCGCTCCGCCTCCGTCCAGGTGATCGTCTTCCAGTCGGGCGCCAGGATGAGGCGGGCGCACGGGTTGCACAGCTCGATCCGGTTGCCGCCCGGCTCGTAGACGTACAGGAAGAACGTCTGCTGGATGGCGTGCTTGTGCGGCCCGGTCTCGATGAAGACGCCGTGGTCGAGGAAGATGTCGGCGGCGCGGAGGATGTCCTCGCGGGTGTCGGTGGCGAACGCGATGTGGTGCAGGCGGCCGTTGCTGCGCGTCCAGTCGCGCGTGTAGACGAGGTCGTAGGACTTGTTGGTGAAGGTCGTCCAGCGCCCGCCGATGGTGCCGTCGTCCAGCCGGATCTGCTCGGTAGGGTGCGCGCCGAGGACGTCCACCAGGAACTCGGTGCTCGGCTCGACCTCGGCGGCGAGGAAGTTGACGTGGTCCAGGCGGCGGACGCACACGCCCATCGCCGGGTACGCCTGCGCCTGGTTCTTCAGCGACGGCGCCAGCTCGGGCGGCGCCTCGTACCACTCCGACTCCCAGTAGACCTCCAGCTCGTGCCCGTCGGGGTCGCGGAACACGTAGGTCGGGCCGATGCCCGGGTCGCCGTCCCGCCAGCCGATGCCGAGCCCGGCGTCCTCGATCGCCCTGACCCGCCGGTCGAGGGCCTCCCGCGAGGACGCGCGCAGCCCGGTCCGCCGGATGCCGGACGTGCCGTGCGCGGTCAGCTTGAGGGTGTGGTGCTCGTAGTCGTCCCACGTCCGCAGGTACACCGAGTCGCCCTCCGCGCCGACCTCGGTGAGGCCCATGACGCGGGTGAAGAACCGCAGGCTCTTCTCGGGTTCGGGTGTCAGCAGCTCGACGTGGCCGACGTGCGCGATCTCGTGCTTGATGGTCATGGCTGGCTCCGGGGGAAGACGGTTCCGTCGAAGAGTCTGCGCGCCGTCCGGACGATGCTGGACCGCCGGACGGCCGTGCCGTCCAGCTCCACCACCACGTCCAGCCGGCCGGTCGGATGCTCGATGCTCATGGGCGTGCCCGGCGGCGGGAACTCGGCGAGGTCGTGCCCGGCCGCGCCGTCGATCAGCAGCGCGGTCGCGACGCTGACCGCGCCGAGGACGCCGATCGAGGTGTGCATGCGCAGCGGGATGAACGTGCGGGTGCAGATCATCCCGCCGTCGCGGGGCGGTGCGACGAGGGTCGTCTTCGGCACCGAGGAGGCGGAGACGTCGCCGAGCCCCATCAGCTCGCCGGCCCGCAGCCGCAGCGACTGGATCCGGTCCCGCAGGTGGGACAGGTCGGTCTCGTACCCGGTGGCGCCGAAGTCGGACGCGGCGGCGACCACGACCGGCATGCCGTTGTCGACGCAGGTGACCTGGACGCCGTCGATCACGTCGCGGGGGCGGCCGGTCGGGAGGAGCGCCCCGGTGGACGATCCCTCCGTCCCGGCGAAGTCGAGGTCGATCCGCGCGGCCGTGCCGGGGACGCCGGAGATGGCGGTCGCCCCGTCGTAGTCGACGGCGCCGCCCGGCGTCGGGAACGTCGCGGTGGCGACGCTGCCGGAATTGACCATCCGGATGCGGACGCTCGTCTCCGCCCGGCCCGCCGGCACGAGCCCGCGCTCGACCGCGAACGGCCCGATCCCGGCGAGCAGGTTCCCGCAGTTCTGCCGGTCGGAGACGGTCGGCTCCTCCACGCCGAGCTGCAGGAACAGGTAGTCGACGTCGGCGGCGCCGTCGGCGGACGGCGACACGACCGCGACCTTGCTGGTCAGCGGGTGCGCGCCGCCGATCCCGTCGATCTGCCGCGGGTCGGGTGTGCCCATGATCCGCAGCAGCAGGTCAGCGCGCTCGGACGGGTCGGACGGCAGGTCCCCGGCCAGGAAGTAGGCGCCCTTGGACGTCCCGCCCCGCATCAGCATGCAGCGCACACCGGTCATGTCCCCGAGTCCCCCGTCCGGCCCGCGTACTGGGCGTAGTCGACGTACTCGATGCCCATCCCGGCGAGCCGGCCGCGGAGGCCGTACCGGTCGAGGCCGAGCTCGCCCGCCTGGAACGCGGCGCGGGTCGCGGCCTCCTTCTCCTCGCGGGCCCGCGCCGCCCGCACCGCCTCGGCGGCGGACTCCCGCTCGACGCGCACCACCCCGTCGTCGTCGGCGAGGATCACGTCGCCTGGCCGGACGACCTGCCCGCCGATCGTCACCGGCACGTTCACCGCGCCCGGCGTGGCCTTGACCGTGCCCTGCGCGCTGACGGCCGACGACCACACCGGGAAGCCCATCGCGTGCAGCTCCGCGACGTCCCGCACCCCGGCGTCGATGACGAGCCCGCGCACGCCGCGGTACTGGAGCGCGGTCGCGAACAGCTCGCCGAACATGCCGTCGGTGGACGGCGAGGTGGTGGTGACCACCAGCACGTCGCCGGGCCGGCACTGCTCGACCGCGACATGGATCATCAGGTTGTCGCCCGGCCACGAGAGGACGGTCACCGCCGTCCCGGCGATGGAGGCGCCCAGGTGCACCGGCCGCAGGGACGGGCCGAGGTACCCGGTGCGCCCCATGGCCTCGTGGACGGTGGCGACCCCGTATCCGGCGAGGGAGTCCACCGCGGCGGCGTCGGCGCGCGGCGGGTTCGTGACGACGACGGTCCTCATGCCAGCTCCGTGGTGGTCTGCGGGTACAGCCGGACGAACGCCTCGGCGCGGGTGTCGTGCGGCAGCCCCAGGTTCGGGCCCGCGTTGCGCTTCAACTGGACGCCGCGCCGCTTGGCGAGGTCGGTGTAGTAGTCCCACATGTGGACCTGCGCGGGCAGGCACTCCATCGCCGCCCGCTTCCTCTCGAACACCGGGGTGATGTCGAGCAGCACGTCCGGCCGGAAGTCGCACTGCTCCGGCTGGTGCGGCTCGAAGAAGAACACCGGCGGCGCCCCGAGCGGCTCGCCGGGCGCGTCGTAGCCGATGGCCTGCGCGAGGACGCGCGCCTGCAGCGCCATCCGCGCCGCCGCCGGGTGGTCGCCGTTGTAGGGGTCGGCGAGGGTGTGGGTGAGGACGACGGCGGGCTCGAAGTCCCGGTAGATCCGGACGAGCCGGTCGACCAGCTCCGGCGACTCGGCGAGCGGGTAGTCGCCGGCGTCCAGGAACTCGATCTCGGCGCCCAGCTCGGCGGCGGCGGCCTCGGCCTCGCCCCGCCGCAGCTTCTTGATCTCGTCCAGCCGCTTGCCCTCGCGCCAGGCGCGGGCGGACTCGCCGCGCTCGCCGTAGCTCAGGCAGACCACCTTCGCGCGGTCGCCGCGCGAGGTCGCCAGGGCGATCGCGCCGGCGGCGCGCCAGACGAAGTCGCCGGCGTGGGCGCTGACGACGAGCAGGGGGTTGGGGGAGGCGGAAGTACTCATGGTCACGTACTCTCCGCCTTGTAACCCAAATTGTCAACAATTCTGCGGACAAGCCGGCCCGGCGGTACCGGCGTTCCCGGCGGCTCGCGGACGCTCCCGGCGCGGAGGCGCTCCCAAGCATGGGGCCGCCGCGCGGCCCGCCGGGATGTGGGTGGCGGCGGGGCGCGCGGCGGCCTGTCTCCGAGCGGGCCCGCGGACGGGCCCGCGAGGGTCAGCCCTTGGCCGGGTCCAGGGACGCGATGGCCTCGGGGGTGAGCTTGGCGGCGCGCTCCCGCTGCGGGAAGCGGCCGACGTCGATGCGGGCGACCTCCTTGGCCGTCCGGTAGTCGACCACGGAGATCTGGTCGTCCTCGGCGAGCGAGACGAAGCAGTCGCGGCCGTTCGGGCTCGTCTGCGTCCAGTACGGGAGGGCGTCGGTGGCGTAGGTGACGGTCCCGTCGGTGGTCAGGCCGGGCCGGGAGACGATGGACACGTAGTCGTCGATCGTCCCCGCCACGCACAGCTTGGACTCGTCGGCGTTCATCGCCATGCCGTGGTGCGCGGAGTTCTGCGGGTAGTCGTCCGGCTTCATCCCGGCCGCCTTGTCGCTGAACGGCATCTGCACCGTCCGGGTGATCTTCCCGGCGGCCAGGTCGTACTCGACGAACCCGTTGAGGTAGGACAGCTGCGCGTACATCGTCTTGTTGTCGCGGGTGAACACCGCCGGGCGGATCCCGTACTCGAAGTCGTAGGTGCGCAGGGGCTTGAACGTCTTCGCGTCGACGGCCGTGACGGCCCGCGACCCCTTGAGCCCGTTCAGCAGCTTCGGCAGCGAGGTGATGCCGATGCTGGAGTTGTAGAGGATCGTCCCGTCGGGCGAGTAGTCGTTGGCGTGCGGATAGGTGCCGGTGGCGAAGCTCGTCTGCAGGTTCCCGTTCGCGGTGTCGATGACCTCGGCCTTGCTCGCGGTGGTGGCCGAGACGATGAACTGCCTGCCGTCCGCCGACAGGGCCGCGTGGTCGGCCTTGAAGCCCTCGGTCTTGCGCCGCCACAGCATCTTCTTCGACGCGATGTCGAACGCGACGGCGTCCGACAGCGCGCCCCGCGAGATGTAGATCGTCCGGCCGTCCGGGGAGACGGCCATGTCGTCGACGAGCTTGCGGTAGCCCTGCGCGGCGTTGACGGCCTCGTAGCCGACGCGCTCCACGAGGTTCATCCCGTCCAGGCGTTCCTGCAGGTCGGGGACGACGTTGAGGGAGCCGAGATTCCGGTAGGTGGCGGTGTCGATGAAGCTGACGGTGCCGCCCTGGCCGTTGCCGACGGCCATGACGTCCCGCAGCTCCGCAGCGCCGGCGTTCGCGGGCAGGGCGCCGGAGACCGCGGTCGCCGCCAGGACGGCGCAGCCGAGCAGCGCGGTTCGTTTTCGCAGACTCAGAGAAGGCATCGGGTGCTCCAGCGGGGGGTATCAGTCTGAAAACGCCTGTGGTCGAACTTTGGCTACTGGACAGTAATTCAGCCGGATGTGCGACACAAGACCCAGATGCGGGGAAAATGCCGTCCAAGCCGGCGAAAGGAGCGAGGTGACAGGCAGGCGCGCGACACCGACCGGCAGGTACGGGGGCAGATCCGCGGCCGAGCGGCGCGCCGAGCGCCGCCGCAGGTTCCTGGACGCCGGGCTGGAGATGTTCGGCCGCGGCCCCGGCTACCGGGCCACCACGGTCGCCGCGCTCAGCGAGGCCGCCGGCCTGTCCACCCGCCAGTTCTACGAGGAGTTCCGCACCCTGGAGGACCTCCTCGCCGAGCTCCACCTGGAGGTCAACGACGCCGCCGAACGCGACGTCGTCACCGCCCTCCCGTCCGTCGAGGGCCTCGGCCTCGCCGAACGCACCGCCCGCCTCTTCCGCGCGTACGCCGCCAGCATCACCGCCGACCGGGCCCGCATCCGCATCGCCTTCGTCGAGATCGTCGGCGTCAGCCCGCGGATGGACCGGCAGCGCCTGACCCGCCGCGCCCGCTGGGTCGACTTCCTGTGCGCCGAGGCGGCCGCCGCCGCCGACCGCGGCGAGATCGCCGACCGCGACTACCGCATCGCCGCGACCGCCTTCATCGGCAGCATCAACGGCCTCCTCCACGACTGGAGCGCCGGCTGGGTCGACGCCACCCTCGACCAGGTCATCGAGGAACTGGTCCTCATGCTCCTCGGCCGCCTCCACACCCCCGACCTCCCGTCCGGCCTCTGATCCGGCGGGGCGGCGAGGTCAGCGGCCCGAAGCCGCGGTGGGGGTCAGGAGGGCCAGGCGGGCGCCCGTCGGGTCGGTGACCATGGAGAAGCGGCCCGGTTCGACGTCCGCCGGCGGGATGCGGACGCGGCCGCCCAGTTCGGCGGCCTTCGCCGTGGACGCGTCGCAGTCGGCCACCTGGAAGTACGGGATCCAGTGGGCCGGGTAGTCCGGCGGCCAGCGCTCGTCCATCGCCACCAAGCCCGCCACGGACCAGTCGCCGATCTTCCAGTTCGTGTAGACGGTGCCGTAGTAGTCGCGGTCGACGGCCTTCCAGCCGAACACGGCGCCGTAGAAGGCGCGGGCGGCGTGGAACTCGCGGGAGGCCAGCTCCACCCAGCACAGCGTGGACGGCTCACGCGCGGCGCCCGCGCCCTGCAGGCGGTAGGGGTACCAGAGGGCGAAGTCGGCGCCCTCCGGGTCGGAGCAGACGGCCATCCGCCCGAGGTCGGCGACGTCGGTCGGCTCGACCAGGACCAGACCGCCCGCGGCGCGGACGGAGTCCAGGCACGCCGGGATGTCGTCGGTGCGGAAATAGCACGACCACGAGGAGGGCAGGGAGTCGTCGTCGAGGGTCAGCATGCCGCCGACCTCCGGTCCCTGGACGTCGCCGAGGGTGAAGATCTCGTATTCCCCGACGTCGGCGGTGAGCGTGTAGGAGTACCAGCCGAACAGGTCCCGGTAGAAGTCCTTCGACCGCTCCGGGGCCGGGCTGGCCAGTTCCGCCCAGGTCGGGAAGCCAGGGGGGTAGGAGGTCATCTCGGGCATCGCCGGTCCCTGACAGCTCGCATCCCTCCACGCTAGGGACGGGCGCGCAATCTGCGCTGTCGGGAATCGCCAAGATCACCCAAATGTTGACGAGTCCGGCGGCCGGGCACCGGGGGCGCGATCAGCGGCGCGGATCGAACCTGGCGCGGGCCTCCGGGTTCGGCTCCAGGACGGCGAAGCGGACGCCCGTCGGGTCCGTCAGGATCGAGAAGCGGCCGTTCTGCACGTCGCTCGGCGGGACGCGGATCCTGGCGCCCAGCTCCACCGCCAGCGCCGCGGACGCGTCGCAGTCGGCCACCTGGAAGTACGGGATCCAGTGGGCCGGGTAGTCCGGCGGCCAGCGCTCGTCCATCGCCACCATGCCCGCCGCCGGCCAGCCGTCCACCTCCCAGTCGGTGTAGACGGCGCCGTAGTAGTCGCGGTCGACGGCCTTCCAGCCGAACACGGCGCCGTAGAAGCGGCGGGCCGCCTGGATGTCCCTCGCGGCCAGCTCCGCCCAGCACATCGTCCCCGGCTCGCCGGCGACGGGTACCAGATCAGGCTCCAGCGGCTCCCACAGCGCGAACTCGGCGCCCTGCGTGTCCGAGCACAGTGCGGCGTTCCCCATCTGGGCGACGTTGACGGGGTCCATCAGCGTGTCCCCTCCCGCGGACCGGACGTCGTCGAGCGTGGCCTCCAGGTCGGCGGTGTAGAAGTAGCACGACCAGGACGGCGCCTGCGTGTCGTCCGCCAGCCGCTGCATGCTGCCGACCCCCGGACCGTTGATGTCGCGGAGCGTGAAGACCACGTAGTCCCCGTACTCGCCGATGGTCAGCGTGTAGGCGTACCAGCCGAACAGCTCGCCGTAGAAGCGGCGCGACGCATCGACGTCGGGACTCGCGATCTCGACCCAGAAGGGCGTCCCGAGGACGTGTCCCGTCGTGCCCCGCCCGCTGTCCGATGCGTCCATGAGCCTCACGCTAGGGACGTACGCGCAATCTCCGCGATGTGGGCGGCAAGGGCGCTCGCCAAGGCGGGCCCAAGATTCGGCAATTCGGCGCCCGCCCGCGCGTTCTCGCGCCCGCCCGCGTGTTCTCAGGCGCTCACGACGGTCTGGAGGAGGCCCCAGACGAAGTGCGCGACGAACGCCGTTCCGTCCGGCGCGGTGATCGTGGCGTGCCACCGGCTCGGCGCGTCACCGTCCTGGTGGGCGACCGCACCGAACCGGGCGTCGACGTCGCCCACCACGCACGACCAAGGGACGAGGTCGTCGACGCTCCGCAGGTCCGGCACGGGGACGCCGTCGTCGCGGACGAGCCACTCCTGCATGACCGAGCCGTCCGGCGCCATCATGATCTCGAAGCGGAGTCCGGGCCAGAGCGGCAGCGGCGGCCACCACGCCGTCTCGCAGGCGACATCGCCGATCCGGCGCTCCGCGGCGCCGGCGGCCGGGCCGAGGACGGTCTCGTAGCGGCGCCGCCCGCGCGGGAACGTCCGGGACCGCAGGACGCGCTGCCAGCGGGCGTTGACCTCCCGCATCTCGGTGCGGGACGCGCCGAGCGCGCGCATCGCGTCCTCGACGAGGCCGGGCTGGTAGTCGGCCATCCGGCGGAGCAGCACGAGCTGGAACTCCCGCCGCGCGAATCCGTGCATCGGCGGACACGCTACCGGTTCTCGAGGTCCTGCTCGGAGGGGCGGGGCGGCTCGGGGCCGTCCGGGCCGCGGCGCACGACGTAGTCGACGCGGACCACCCGGAAGCGGCGGCTGAGGACGGCGACCTCGGCCGGGCGGGTGCCGTCGCGCAGCCGGCCGGCGGCGGCGCGGCAGGCGGCGAGGTCGTGCGGGGACGCCCCGCGCAGCGGCACGACCAGGTCGAGGTACGCGGCCAGGTGCTCGCGGACGGCGGCGGGGCTGTGCAGGAACGGGCCGTGCGCCGGCCACCGGCCGGCGTCCTCCTCGGCGAGGGCGAACCGGGTCGGCAGCCGGGCGATCCCGGGGTGGGTGCCGAGCGCCCGGCGGGCGTCGCGGGTCGCCCCGGGCGGGACCAGCGGGCCCTCGGGGACGTGCTCCCAGCGTTCCCCGAACAGGGCGGCGGACCCGGGGACCTCCGCCTCCGGCAGCAGGCCGTGGTCGAACCGGTGCGCGTCGCGCCGGGTGCGGGGCTCGGGCAGCGCGTCGGGGTCGTCGGCGCGGGGCGGTTCCGGGCCGTCCGGGCCGAACCGGCAGAACCGGTCGGCGCGCACCACGCGGAACACGCGCCCGGCGACGGTCAGCTCGTCCGGCCTGTCGCCCGCCGGCCCGGAGCCGGGCAGATCGCCGTCGAGCCGGGCCGCGCCGCGCCGGTACTCCGCGCGGACGCTCTCGGGGACGTCGCCGTCGCGCGCCATGCCCCGGAACCACCAGCCGAGCGAGTCGCGCGCGTCCTGCGGAGTGGTCCGCTCCATCCCGGACATCATCCAGCCGCCGGGAACCCGCTCCATCACCCCGTACGTCGCGCCGTACCAGCGCACCTCGGGATGCGTCAGCCGGGCGCGCGCGTCGCCGAGCCGCGCCGATCCGCTCGCCGGCGGCGGGAGCGGGAGATCGCCGGCGAGGGCCGCACCGTCGCTGCCCCTCATGCTTCCATCGTCACAGGGGACCGTGCGCACCGCTCGTGTTTCCCCGATTCCGGCCGGTCAGGACTTGCGGGCGCCGATGCTGGCCGCGATCTTCGGCCAGCTCTTGGCAAGCTCGACCTTCCAGTACTTCCAGTTGTGCATGCCGGGCCCGTAGAGGTTGGCGGTGATCGGGACGCCCGCCCGCTTCGCCGCCGCGACGAAGTTCTCGTTCATCGTCCCGGCGAGCTGCTCGCCGATCCGTCCCGCGTCGGTCGGCGGGGCGCTCGCGGGGTCGTAGGGGCCGGGCTGGCCGTTGCCGCAGGAGACGTAGACGCCGATGCCCTTGAGCTTGGCCACGTTGACGGTGGCGTCGTGCGCCCGCCAGTTCGCCTGCGCGGTGATCGGGTCGCCCCAGATGGCGGTGCCCGCCTCCCGGTTCATGGACGTCAGGATGACCGGCATGCCCGGGGCGGTGATGTTGAGGGCGCCGCTGTAGGACGCGGCGTACTTGAACTTGCCCGGGTGGCGCTCGGCGTAGGTGATGGCGCCCTGCCCGCCGGACGACAGGCCGATCGCGGCGCGCACGCCGCCCGCGTGGAAGTTGCGCTCCATCAGCGGGATGACCTCGTTGATGTGGAAGGTCTCCCACTCGGGGATGCCGCCCTTGCCGCCGTTCCACCAGTTGGTGTACGAGCCGTTCCAGCCGCCCTCGGGCATCACGACCATCGCGTTGTAAGGGCCGATGATCTGCTCGATGTTGGAGTCCTTGGTCCAGGACGTGTAGTTGTTGCTGCCGCCGTGGTAGGCGTACACGACCGGCCACGTCTTGGTGGTGCTGGACGTCCAGCCCTTGGGGATCATCACGCGGGTCTTCACCGCGGCGCCGAGCGCCGGCGAGGCGATCGTGACGTCGAACTGCCGCGAGTTGATCTTCTTGACCCCGGTGATGGCGGCGCCGTCCGGGGCCTTGGCGTACTTGCCGGAGCCGCCGCCGGACGGCATGTGCGGCTTCTGGCCGTGGCTGCCGCGGTTGCTGTCGGGGTCGTTGGTGCTGGGCGAGCCGCCGCCCGTCTTGAACGGGTTGCTGTTCAGCGGGAGGCTCGGCAGCTTCGGCGCCGCCTTCGGCGATCCGCTCGGGGACGTCGCGGGCGCCGACGGCTGCGTCGCCGGCTCGAACGAGGGGACCGGCTGCGAGTTGCCCGACGCCTCCGACTTGCCCGTCGGGACGCCGATACCGGCCTGGGCCAGGCCGACCATGACGGTGGGCAGCAGTACGGCCGCCGCCGCGGTGCCCGCGATGGCGATCTTCCTGTCGGTACGCTTCTTCATGGACTCCCCAGCCGCTCGGGCCACCCCCGGCCCGACGCTCTGCTCGTCCGGAAGAAACTACTGTCCCGGACGTCACACCCGCAAGTATTGGCAAAAAATGCAATAAAGGCGAGACAAGCCGGGCAAGGCCATTTCCCGCGCGCGCCCCACGTCCAGCCCGGCGTGTGCGCGGCGGCCGGACGTCCACCGTCCTCTGTGCGGGCGAGCGCCGTGACCCCGGCGGTACCTGCCGGGGTCACGGTTCGAGCGGTGGGGCCGGTCCTGGAGGGGTGGGGCCGGTCGACGTCAGGGCCGGACGCCGCCCCCGCCGGGGGTTAGGGCTGGGTGTACTTGTACGTGGCGGTGACCGTGGCCGAGGAGGGGCAGAGCAAGCCGCTCGACTTTGTGACGGTCTGGTTGCTGAAGGTGACGGTGAGCGGGAAGTTCGCGGTCGAGGGCGTGTAGCTGCCGGTCAGGTTCCCGCTGTAGGTGCAGCCGATCGCGCTCATCTTGAAGCCGTTGATCTTGACGACGCCGCCGCTGATGCTGCCGCTCCAGGGCAGGCCGCCGGGGGTCACGGTGACCCCACAGCCGCCGGCGGTGGCGGAGGTGTAGGACGTGGTGGTGCCGTTCGCGGCGACGGTGCCCTTCAGGACGGAGCTGGTGCAGGTGGCCGAGACTCCGGCGTTGATCACCATGTTGCCTTGGAGGGTGGCGGTGAACGCCCCGGGCGTCACGGCCAGGGCGGGCGCGGCCGTCAGGCCGACGACGGCGGTGGCCGCGGCTGCTGCGGAGGCCGCGACCGCGGCGAACTTCGTGGTGCGAGACAAGGGGGTCCTCACTTCGAACGTTGGGCGTCGCGCCTGCACCCGGGGGGTGGGGTGGGAGGTCCACTGACCCATGCGGAACTCCGCCCATGGCCGGTGGGAGAAGTCGCCGTGATTCAGGGACCGGGGCCCGGGGGAACCGCACCGTCTCCTTCGACATGGGTTCCATCCGGAGTAGAACGCGTTCTAACAGAGAAGATAGACAAGGGTCATAGGGCCGTCAATACCCAACACGACTCTACCGTTATCTGGTAATGACAGCGATCATAAAATGCCGTTTTGTACGTCCGTAAGTAGCCATCCATGCAGGATGCAGACATAACCGCCGCCTGGAGCATGTCCAGTCCCCTCGGCCCCGCCCTCTTCGGCAACGGCGGCGACCGCCCAGGCAATGCCAGTGAGAACCGGTTACACAACGCTGGACTCGCGCGAGGTCACGAGGAGTGTTCGAGCGGTTGTGAAATTTCGCATCCACGCTGATCGCACTGAGAATCCGCGTCGGACTCCAGCGGGCTGGTATCTCTGATCTGGAGATTCCTCGCAAGTCGGCATTTCCGGCAGCCGCGGGTCAGCCGAAGCGCTCGCGGAGGACGGGGAGGAGGTCGGCCTCCGCCCAGGTGCGGGGCCGAACCTTCAGGAGGCGGTCAGTTCCCGAGCAGGTCCATGAGGTCGTCGGCGTGCTCCTCCTCCTGGGCGAGGATGTCCTCCATGATCCGGCGCGTCGTGACATCGCCGTCGCCGAGCCAGCGGATGATCTCCTGGTAGGACTCGATGACGATCCGCTCGGCGACCAGGTTCTCCTGGAGCATGCCCCTCAGGTCGCCGTCGTCGAACGTCACGTAGGTGGTGTGGGCGCGCTCGGCGAGCGTCTTCGGGTCGAAGTCGGGGTCGCCGCCGAGCTGGCTGATGCGCTCCGCGGCGCGCATCGCGTGCTCGCGCTCCTCGTCCGCGTGCTCGCTGAACTCCGCGGCGACCTGCGCGCGGTCGATGCCGGTCGCGCTGATCGCGTGCTGCGCGTAGCGCATCCAGCAGACGATCTCGGTGGCGAGGACGTCGTTGAGGACGCCGACGACCTCCTCGGCGCTCCTGCGGTACCCGGCGGTCACCGGCCCGTCGGCCATCTTCTGCCGGGCGCGCTCCCGGATCGCCGCCACGTCGATGCTGAAGCCGTTGTCGGCCATGCCCCCTCCTCCTGATCACGCGCTGGACGTAGGCGTGGTACCCAGATCCGGCGCCCCATGCCCCGGCACGCGAAACGGCGTGAGGCGACGCCTGGACGCCCTGTACTTGGCCACGGTCCGTGACACGTGCTATACGTAGAGCTACCTCTCCGCGACCCGCGGTGAGGAAGGGACATCCGGTATCCACCTTGAGATCCGGGCGTGACAAGGAAGAAAAGGAACCACATGAAGTCCTTCAACTACACCGAGCTGGACCTGCTGGCCGGCGAGGTCCTGCCGGAGCGCGCCGTCCTGTCCACCCTCCTCGTCGGGGGTGGCCACGGTGACGACGACAGCACCACCGTCGTGCAGAACTCCTGCGTGAGCACCAACAACCAGCAGAACGCCGGCCTCCTGTCGGCGCTGGGCCTCAACTCGCAGAACCCGACCGTCAGCCACAGCTGCCTGCCGGGCACGACGGCCGTCAACAACGGCTGAGTCGCCTCGATGTAACCGCGGGCTCCGGCCCGCGACGGGAAGGGCTGGCGTTCGAATGCCAGCCCTTCCCCCTTCTTCCCGCACACGCGAAAGCTGTCATATGAGCCTCGAACAACCGCAGAACATCAGCTACGCCGAGCTCGACCGCCTCGACGCGGACGTACTGCCGCCGCGGCTGGCGCTGTCGGCCCCGCGCGGCGGCGACGACGGCGGCTCCACGACCGTCATGTACGCCTGCCAGTCGACGTACTCGCCGGGGACCACCGGCCTGCTCGGCACGGGCCTGCTGGCCCAGGCGCCCTACTCCACGCTGACCTGCGTCCCGGCCACCGTGGCCGACCACCACTGATGAGCACTCCAGCGATTCCGGACGTGGACGGCGGCGAGCCCCGGGCGCTCACCCTGCCCTCGCTCACCGAGGGCGCGGAGTTCGTCGGCGAGTTCAAGAACTCCGGCTACCGGGAGCCGCCGCAGCTGGTCGAGCTGCCGAACCGGCAGCTCGTCCGGCTGCCGCCGCTGCTGTTCAGCGTCGCCAAGGCGCTGCACGACCACCGGGACCTCGCGGGGACCGACGTCGGCGAGGCGCTCGACCGGGTGGCGGACGCGGTGAGCCGGGAGGCCGGCGCCCGGCTGACCGCCGAGCAGCTCGTCTACCTCGTCGACCGCAAGCTCGCCCCCCTCGGCGTCACCACCTACAGCGACGGCACGCCCGCGACGCTGGCGAAGGCCGACCCGTGGCTGGCGCTGAAGTTCAAGGTCGCGGTGTTCCCCGAGTCGTTCACCTGGTTCGTCGGCGGCCTGTTCGCCTGGCTGTTCCGGCCCGTGGTGATGGTGGTCATGGTCGCCGGGTTCCTGGCGAGCGAGGCGTGGGTGTTCAGCTCCCGGTCGATCGCCGAGGCGATCTCGCTGGCGATCATGAACCCGGTCAGCATCCTGCTGGTCATGGCGCTCGGGGTCGCCTCCTGCGCGTTCCACGAGGTCGGGCACGCGACCGCCTGCCGGTACGGGGGCGTCCGGCCCGGCGCGATGGGCTGCGGGATCTACCTCGTGTGGCCCGCCTTCTACACCGACATCACCGAGTCGTACCGGCTCGGACGCGGCGGGCGGCTGCGCGCCGACCTCGCCGGGGTGTACTTCAACGCGATCTTCGTCATCGGGCTGACGCTGCTGTACCTGCAGACGGGGTTCGAGCCGCTGCTCATCGCCGTCCTGTACGTCAACCTGGAGATGATCCAGCAGCTGCTGCCGACGCTGCGGTTCGACGGGTACTACATCATGTCGGACCTGGTCGGCATCCCCGACCTGTTCAAGTACATCGGGCCCATCCTGAAGCGGACGCTGCTGCGGCGCCCGGCCGACGCGCGGCTGAACGACCTGAAGCGCTGGCCGCAGGTCTTCGTGACGCTGTGGGTGCTGGTCGTCATCCCCATGCTGCTGTTCCAGGTCGGGCTGATCATGTACCAGATCCCCAGCCTCCTCAGCAAGGACTGGTGGATGATGCGCCGGCTGGCCGCGGAGGCGTCGGCGGGGGCGGGCGCGCTGGAGCTGGTCACCTCCGGGCTGCAGATCGTGCTGCTCGTGCTGCCGGTGGCCGGGCTCGCGCTGATCTTCTTCGGGATCGGCCGCCGGCTGGTGCGGTGGGCCGTCCGCTACATCCAGGGACCCGCGCCGCGGCCGGTGCCGGACGCCTGAGCACGACCGTCCGAGCGCCGGACGCCCCGCCCGGGGCGTCCGGCGTTCGAATGCATTTTATATGCCTTTCAATTCGCGCTTCGGAAGCACATCCTCCGGGAATCCACTCCGAGTAAGGAGAGCAATAGGCCGCACCACGGCGCTCCCCTTTCCTCGCCAAGGCCGGCCCACCCCCCGCCGGTGTTTCCGGAAGGCCCCGCATTGCTTCGTCGCAGCACCCCCGCCGCATGGCTGGGGGCCTTCGCACTGCTCACCCCGGCCCCGCTCGTGGATCGTTCCACCACGGCCGCCGCGGATGGCGCGCGGGTCGTCGCCGAGACGTCCGTCGCGTCCCGTACCGTTGACCTGACCATCGACTCCCCGGCCATGGACGGCACCCAGAAGGTCCGTCTGCTGCTCCCCTCCAGCTGGTCGAAGGACGCGCGCCGCACCTGGCCCACCCTGTGGCTGCTGCACGGCGGCGTCGACGACTACACCGCCTGGACGCGCGACACCGACGTCGCGCGGCTCACCGCCCGCAGCGGCGTCATGGTCGTCATGCCGAACGGCGGCCGCTGCGGCAATTACTCCAACTGGTGGAACTACGGGCGCGGCGGCTCCCCGCAATGGGAGACGTTCCACATGACCGAACTCCGGACCATTCTCGAAAGCGATTACCACGCCGGGCGGGACCGCGTCGTCGCGGGCAATTCCATGGGCGGTCTCGGCGCCATGCTGTACGCGGCCCGGTTCCCCGGCGTGTTCAGGGCCGCGGCGGCGTTCAGCGGCTACGTCGACACCCTCCACGGCCACGAACCGGGCGACGACTCGACCGGATGGGGGCCGTCCTTCGCCTGCCCCGGCACCGACTGGCGGCGGGTGTGGGGCGACCCCGACGACCAGGCGGCGATCTGGCGCGCGCACAACCCGACCGATCTCGCGGCGCGGCTGCGCGGCGTCCGGCTGTGGGTGGCGAGCGGCAACGGCAGGGCCGGGTCGCTCGGCGGGATGCCGTTCACCGACCCGGTGGAGGCCGCCGCTGACGACAACGCGCACGCGTTCGTGGACCGGCTGCGCGACCTCGGTGTCCCGGTGACCGCGCGGTTCTTCGACGGGCAGCACGACTGGCCGTACTGGCAGCGGGACCTGCACGAGGCGTACCCGATGCTGACGGACGCGCTCGGGATCGGCTAGGCCCGACCGGGAACCGGCCGGGTCCCGGGGGCGCCGGGTCAGGACTGCCCCAGCGCCTCCAGGACGGCCTCCTTCCCGGACGAGCCGTGCCATTCGACGAGCAGGACGGTGGCGTCGTCGTCCAGCCGGCCCGCATGGTGCTCCAGGATGTTGTGGACGAGGCGCCGCAGCGTCTCCGGCGCGGACAGCCCGTCGGCGTTCCGCTTGATCAGGAAGTCGATGAAGCGGTGCAGCCCGAACTCCTGCTTGTCCGGGTCGCGGGCCTCCACGATGCCGTCGGTGTAGAGCAGGACGCGGTCGCCCGGTTCGAGCTGCTCCGAGCACAGCGTGGGGGCGACGCCGAGGCCGGTGCCGAGCGGGGTGCCCGGCTGGCATTCGAGCGTGGTGACCCAGCGGCCCTTGCGGATGACGACCGGCGGGGGATGGCCGTAGGTCGCCCACGACAGGACGCCGGACCGGATGTCGAGCTCGGCCAGGACGGCCGTCACGAACCGCCCGCTGGCGTCCTGCTCGGTGAGCACCTCCTCGATCGCCCGCCCGATCTCGATCAGGTCCCCTCCCTGGATCCGGCCGTTGCGGAAGGCGGCGATGGCGAGGCTGGCCGTGAGCCCGGCGGTGGTGTCGTGCCCCATGGCGTCGAAGACCCCGAAGTGCACGGTGTCGCCGGCGATCGCGTAGTCGAAGGTGTCGCCGCCCAGCCGGTAGGCCGGTTCCAGCGCCGCGCTGACGACCACCCGGTCGTTGGCGAAGGTCAGCGGCGGCAGCAGCCGCCACTGCATGTCCGCCGACACCGTCATCTTCCGGGTCCGCACCAGCCGGGAGAGGGAGTCGCTGTACGGCCCCTTGCTGACGATGATCAGCGCGATCATCCCGGCCAGGTACTCGGCGTCCTCCATCAGCCCCGCGTCGTCCCGGCGGATGGTGGTCCTGATGACGCCGATCCGCTCGGCCCCGTCGAGGATCGGCAGCCAGTACTGGCAGGTGCCGTCGTCGAACACCTGGCCGACCACCGGCGTCATGGTCTGGAACACCCGGCCCGCGATCGTGCCCTCGATCTTGAGCTCCGGGCTCTCCGCGCCGGGGTCCGCGCCGGCGTCGGGCCCCTTGCCGGTCAGCAGCCGCAGCACCGTCTGCTGAAGGTCGACGACGTAGATCACCACGTCGTGCAGGCCGACGGCGGCGGCGTGCCGGGCCACCGCGCCCGGCAGTTGCTCCATGGACATCAGGTGGCTGGCCGCCACCAGCTCTCTCAGCATCGGCTCGCCGCCCTACGGTCTCGGCTCTGCGGCTATCCCTACCCGCCCGCTTCCGCCTCATGTGGCCTGCGGTCGGAGGCGGGCCAGACGTACGGAAGATCGTCCGGGACGCCGGGGAAGACGGGCCCGTAGAAGCCGGGATCCTTGCGGACGAGCGCGGACCGGTGGCTGAGATGGAACGCCGGGTCGCCCAGCCAGGGCGGCAGCTCCCCCGCCGCGGCCAGCCGGTCCTGCCGCCGCGGCTTGCGCACCCCCGTCGCCTCGGCCAGGTCGGCGACCAGCGTCCCCGCGCAGGTGTCGGCGTGGCCGAGGACGCACCAGCGGTCGCAGACGTCCAGGCCATAGCGGACGAGCGCCTCCTCGTACCCCGTCCACATCAGCGCCGCCGGGTGGCGCCGCCAGCCGTAGCCCGGCACGGTGAGCGCCCGCAGCACCTGGATCGTCTCGACCCGCTGCTTGCCGAGCCTGCGCCGGTCCAGCACGCGGGCGCTCTCGGCGAAGTCCGCGTACGGCAGAAAGGTCTGCATGCCCCCTCCCTACCCCGCCCCGCGGTCCCCGGCCGGGGCGGTTGGTGAGATGGGACACACCGGCGGGCGCAGGGCCGCGGGCCCGGGACCGTTCGAAGGCACAGGTCACGGGCCGGGCTTATCGTTTCCCGACAAACCGCCCCGGAAAGCGCGACCGGGAATTCCAGGAAGGACTGTGCTAAAACCCGTCTCAGGTTCGGCGAGGCGGAGGTACGTCATGGGCGCGGCGGAGGCTCTCGCACAGGTGGCCGACACGGAACGCTATCCGCTGGCCGAGCCGGGCGGCGCCGGCTGGAACGCGGTCGTTTCCCGTACCCGGGACGAGCTGGCGAAATCCGGGTGCTGCGTGCTGCCCGACTTCATTCGTCCGGCATTGCAGGACGCGCTGCGCGCGGAATGCGCGGAGATCGCGCCCTCCGCCCATTATGACGTCGAAACGGTGAACGCCTACAACATCGACGTGGACACGCCATTGCCGGACGGCCATCCGGGGCGCATCACCGTCGAGCGCGGCAACGCGTTCGTCGCGCGCGACCGCATCCCGGCGGACTCCATCGTCCACCGGCTGTATTCGAGCGGGCTGTTCCAGCGGTTCGTGGCGAGCTGCTTCGGGCTGCCGCGGGTGCACGAGCTGGGCGACCCGCTGTCGGGGCTGTGCCTCAACGTCGTCAAGCCGGGGATGGAGCACCCCTGGCACTTCGACACCAACGAGTTCACCGTCAGCCTGCTCACGCAGGAGCCGGACGACGGCGGCGTCTTCGAGTACTGCCCGAACATCAGGACGGCGGAGCGGGAGAACTTCGGCGACGTCCGGGACGTGCTCACCGGGCGCGGCGGCCGGCTCGTCCGGCGGCTCACGCTGCGGCCCGGCGACCTGCAGCTGTTCAAGGGGCGGTACTCGCTGCACCGGGTGAGCACGGTCCAGGGGGACACGGCGCGGCACACGGCGATCTTCGCCTACAGCGAGCGCCCGGGGGTCATCGGCAGCGTCGCGCGCACGAGGCAGCTCTTCGGCCGCGTGCTGCCCGAGCATCTGGCGGCGGAGGGGCGCGCCGTCCGGGTGGACCAGTTGCTGGACTAGGAGAGGCCGTTTCTTGCGCGTCGACACCACAGGCAAGATCTCGCTCGACCACATCTACACGCGTCCCGATCCCCGCGCCTACTTCAGCACGCTCCGCGACCTCGACTACAACATCCCGGAACTGGCGAAACCGCACTTCCAGCGGTTCATCGCCGAATACCGGGAGGCGCGCGGGGTTCCGGTCCCGACCGTTCTGGACATCGGCTGCTCGTACGGCATCAACGCGGCCCTGGTGAAACACGGCGCGACGATGGCCGAGCTGTACGATCGCTACAGCGGCCCCGGCGCGCACCGGTGCACGCGGGCCGAACTGCTGAACCGCGACCGGGAGCTGGTCGATTCCGGTGGATCTGCTAATCGCGTCCGTTTCCTCGGGCTGGACGCCTCCGACAGCGCCCTTTCCTACGCGCTCGAAGCGGGATTCCTCGACGGCGCCGTCCACGCCGACCTGGAGAACGCCGAGCCGACCGACGAGCAGCGCGCGCGGCTCGCGGCGACGGACCTGGTCATCTCCACCGGCTGCCTCGGCTACGTCACCGAACGCACCATCTCCCGGATCGTGGAGGCCGCCGGGCGCCGCCCGCCGTGGATGGCCCATTTCATCCTGCGCATGTTCCCGTTCGACCCGATCGCCGACGTCCTGGCCGCCGCCGGGTACGAGACCGTCCGCCGCGACGGGCTGTTCAGGCAGCGGCGGTTCGCGACGGCGGAGGAGCAGGCGTCCGTCCTGGACCGCCTCTCGGACGCCGGCGTCGACGCGGGCGGCCTGGAGACCGAAGGCTGGTACTACGCGCAGCTCTACCTTTCCCGTCCCCGTGACTGACCCGCGCGCGACCGACATCCGCGCGACCGACACCTGAACCCGAGGAACGAAGTGAACGCCAGCGAAGAACTCTCGTCCCGCACCTTCGGAAACGAGGCGCGCCTGCCGCGCGTGCCGCTGCCCACGCTCGACGCCACCTGCGAGCGGTTCCTGGAGTGGTGCGGCCCGCTGCTGACCGCCGACGAGCGGGCCCGGACGGAGTCGGCGCTGGCCGCGTTCGCCCGCCCGGACGGCCCCGGCCGCACGCTGCACGCGGCGCTCGAACGCTACGACGCGGCGGAGGGCGTGCACAGCTGGCTCGACACGTTCTGGCCGTACCGCTACCTCGGCCGCCGCGACCGGATCGCGCTGAACGCGAACTTCTTCTTCCTGTTCAAGGAGTCGCCCGAGGGCCAGGCGGAGCGGGCGGCCGGGCTGATCGCCGGGGCGCTCGACTACAAGCTGCGGCTGGACGAGGAGCGCGTCCCGCCGGCCGTGCAGCGCGGCCGGCCGCAGTCGATGGTGCAGAACCGGTTCCTGTTCTCCACGACCCGGATCCCCGGCGCCGAGCAGGACACCGTCCGCGCGCCGTACACCGACGCGTGGCCCGGCCCGTCCACCGCCCGGCACATCCTGGTGTTCTTCCGCGGCAACATGATCCGGATGGACGTGCTCGGGCCGGACGGCCGTCCGCACACCCTCGACGAGCTCCGCGCCGGCCTCGACGCGATCATGAAGGCGGAGGCGGCTTCGGAGCCGTCCACCGGGCACCTCACCACCAAGGCCCGCGCCGAGTGGGCGGCGAGCCGCGAGGCGCTGCTGGCGCTCGGCAACGGCACGGCGCTCGACGACGTCGAGACGGCGCTGTTCTGCGTCTGCCTGGAGGACTTCACGCCCGCGGACGCCCTCGACGCCTGCGACCACCTGCTCCACGGCGACAGCGGCAACCGCTGGTTCGACAAGGCCGTGTCGTTCGTCGTGTTCGGCGACGGAACCGCGGGCATCAACGTCGAGCACTGCGGCCTGGACGGCACCACGATCCTCAGCTTCGTGGACGCCGTGCTCGGCGCGTCCCCGGCGGAGCTTTCCCGGCGGTCGGGCGCCGCCTCGCAGGGCCTGCCCGCCACCGCGCCGATCGAGTTCGTCCTGGACGACGACCTGCGCAAGGACATCCAGGACGCGGCGGCGTCCTTCGCCGCCTACGCCGCCGCGACCGCCACCACCACCGTCTCGCTGGACGACTTCGGCGCCGACGAGGCCAAGCGCCTGAAGACGTCCCCGGACGCGTTCGTCCAGATGGCCTACCAGCTCGCCCACCGGCGCGCGAAGGGCCTCACCGGCACCACCTACGAGTCGATCGCCACCCGCCAGTACCGGCACGGGCGCACCGAGGCGATGCGCGTGGTCACCCCCGAGGTGCTCCGCTTCGTCGAGACCATAGACGACCCCGCGGCCGGCCGGGAGGCCCGCCGGGAGGCGTTCCGCGCGGCGGCCGAGGCGCACGTCCGCCGCGCGAAGGAGTGCCAGGCCGGGCAGGCGCCCGAGCAGCACCTCTGGGAGCTCCAGCTGATCCAGAAGCGGCGCGGCGCCGAGCTCGGCGTCACCGGGCCGCTCCCGCTGTTCGACTCGCCGGGCTGGCTCACGATGCGGGACGACTACCTCAGCACCAGCTCGGCGCCGTCGGTCAACATCCGGTACTTCGGGTTCGGGTCGACGAGCGAGCAGTGCATCGGGGTCGCCTACGTCCTCCTCCCCGACCGCTTCAACGCCTACCTGAGCACCCCGCGGCCCGTGGCGGACGCCATGCACGCGTTCGCGGACCGGCTCCGCGAGGCGGTGCGGGAGCTGCGCGAGCTGCTGGCCTGATCAGCGGCCCGGCCGGGCGGGCCGGTGGATCCGCCCGGCCGGGTACAGCCAGCGCCGCAGCAGCCGGCTGAGCGCGGGCATGATGAGCACGGTGAGCAGCGGGATCACGATCACCGGGAACACCAGCGCCTGCAGCGGCACCGGCCACGCCCGCGTCAGCGGGGTCGCGAACGCGTTCAGCAGCAGGCTCAGCGGATAGACCGCGCAGAAGGTGACGGCGACCATCTTCGCCTTCGACGGCGCGGGGACCGACTCGCCGGGCAGGCTGAACCACGTCTCCAGCCCGGTCGTGCCCCGCTGGTGCTCCTCGGCGATGCCGCGGAGCCGGGCGAACCACTCGGCCCGGTCGGCGGAGCGCAGCCACCGGTCGAGCGTGCCCTGGTCGTCGAAGTTCACGACCGTGTAGTACCGGTGCCGCGACCCCTCGGCGCGCAGCCACGTGGCCCCCCGGTGGCCCGGTTGCGCGGTGGCGACCTCGTGGAGCCCCTCCGCCCACTCCTCGAAGTCGCGCTCCCTGCCGGGCGTCACGTCCCAGGTGACGACGAGCGTGACGGGCTCGGTCTCCGGTTCTCCCATGCCGGACATCTCACCCGTCCCGCCTCGTCCATGCGCGGCGGCCCCGCCCATGCGCGCCGGCCCGGGGTCAAGCGGCGGCGAGCGCCTCGGTGGGGCTGAGGCGGGACGCCCGGATCGCCGGGTACAGGCCGGCCACCGCGCCGATGACCAGCGTCGCCGCGAGGCCGCCGAGCACCGCCCAGGCGGGCACCACCACCGGCCAGCCCTGGTAAAGGGCGTAGCCGGCGGTCACGAGCGTCCCGATGAGCGCGCCGCCGACCCCGCCCAGCGCCGACAGCAGCAGCGACTCGGCGAGGAACTGCGTGCGTATCTGGCCGCGCGTCGCGCCGAGGGAGCGGCGCAGGCCGATCTCCGAGCGTCGCTCCAGCACCGAGATGACCATGGTGTTGGCGACCCCGACGCCCCCGACGAGCAGCGCCACCGCGCCGAGGCCGAGGAGCAGGCCGGTGAACGCCTCACCCGCCGCCTGCTTGGCGGCGAGGGCGTCCGACGGCCGCGACACCTCGACCTCGTTCGGCGCCTCCGGGTTCGCGGTCGCGCCGAGCACCCCGCGGACGTCCTCGACGCTCGCCTCCGCCGACCGGGTGTAGACCGTCGTCGGATGCCCGTCGAAGCCGAGCCGGGAACCCGCCGCCGGCCAGCCGACCAGCGCGGCCGTGTCCAGCTCGGGCGCCAGCGGCACCGGCGCGAGGATGCCGATCACGGTGAAGCCCCGGCCGCCGACGACCACCTGGACGTCCGGGGCCGCGTGCCCGATGCCGAGCCGTTCGGCGGCCGTCGCGCCGAGCACCACCGCCGGGAACTCCCCGGTCGCGGTGTTCAGCCAGACGCCGTGGCTCAGCTCCGCGCCCGTCGCGTCGCGCAGGTCGGTGCGGGCGGCGTAGGCGGCGATCCCGTTCGTCTCCGTCTCGGGGATCCTGCTGCTCCGGTAGACCTTCACGCCGTCCAGCAGCCCGATCGCCGACACCTGGCGTACCGGGGCGATCCGGGCGACCATCCGCTCCGACTCCAGCGGCAGCTGCGCCTGCTCGCCGGTCAGCGTGCTGCCGGGCGAGACCGTCAGCAGGTTGGTGCCGAGGGCCGCGAGGGCCCGGTCCAGCTCGGCGCGCGACGACGAGGACACGCCGACGACGGCGACCATCGCGGCGATCCCGATCGCGATGCCGAGCGCGGACAGGAACGCCCGCATCGGGCGCGTCCGCAGCCCGACCGCGCCGACCTTGACCACGTCCCCCGGCCACAGCCGCGCGGGCCGCAGCGTCCCGGCCGTCACGTCGCCGCCCCGATCGGCGCGCCGGCGTCCGCGGAGTCGGCGACGACGCGGCCGTCGCGCATCCGGACGCGGCGCGGCAGCCCGGCGGCGATCTCCCGGTCGTGGGTGATGACGACGACGGTGGTGCCGGCGGCGTGCAGCTCGCGCAGCAGCGCCATCACCCCGTCCCCGGACGCCGAGTCCAGCGCGCCGGTCGGCTCGTCCGCGAGCAGCAGCGCGGGCTCCCCGGCGACCGCCCGCGCGATCGCGACCCGCTGCCGCTCCCCGCCGGACAGCTCGTGCGGCTCGTGGTCCAGCCGGTGGCCGAGCCCGACCCGCTCCAGCGCGGCGGCGGCCCGCCGGCGCCGGGCGGGCGCGCGCAGCCCGGTGTAGAGGAGGCCGTCCGCGACGTTGTCGAGCGCCCGCGTGCCCGCCGCCAGGTGGAAGTGCTGGAAGACGAACCCGATGCGGGTCGCGCGCAGCGCCGACAGCCTGCCGTCCGGGAGCCGCCCCACGTCGTGGCCGTCGATATGGACGCTGCCCGATGTCGGGCGGTCCAGCGTGCCGAGGACGTTCAGCATCGTCGACTTGCCCGACCCGGACGGCCCGGCGATCGCGACCAGCTCGCCCGCGCCGATGTGCAGCGACACCCCGGCGAGGGCGTGGACGCCGCCCGGATAGCTCTTCGTCACGTCCCGCAACGTGATCATTTCGGCACCCCCACGACCGTGCCCTCAGTGATCCCCGCGCCGGAGACCTCGACCTTGCCGTCCGCGAACAGCCCGGTCTCGACCGGGACGTACGCGGACGCCGCGCCCCTGACGACCTCCACCCCGAAACCGCCCTCGCTCAGCGCGACCAGCGCCGTGACCGGGACGGTCAGCACGTCCTTCCGCTCGCCCGCCGTGAACGTGACGTCGACCGAGGCGAGCGCGTACCGGGCGGCGGCCTTCCTCGCCTTGGCGGAGTCGAGCCAGATCGTCACCTCGGCCTTCGTCTCCGGGTCCTGGCCCTGCTCGCCCTGGTCGATCACGGTCGTGACCTCGTCGATCTCGGCCGTGACGGTCTCGTTCTCGGGCAGCGTCACGGTGACCTTCGCGCCCTTCCTCGCCATGCGCTGGTCGGCGGTGTCCAGCTCGACGGTGACGGCCTGGCCGGTGCCGGTGTAGGCGAGCACCTTCTTGCCGGGCGCGGCGGGCTCGCCGGGGTTCGCCTGGACGCTGTCGACCCGGACGGGCCCGGCCGCGTACGCGACGCGTCCGAGGTCGACGACGCCGGTCTCCGCCACGCCGATGTCGTCCTGCCATTCCCGGACGGCGCCGGCCGTGCCGGAGGTGTACTCGCCGTCCACGGTGAAGCCGTCGTAGCCGAGCGCGCTGAGGTTCTTCTCGAACCGCTCCACGTCCGACCCCTCGGTGCCGACCGTCAGCGGCCGGTAGGACGGCTTCGACCCGTACATCAGGACGACGGGGTCGCCGTCCACCTCGTACAGCTCGTGGCCGCGCGTGATCTCGTCCCCGCTGTCCGGGAGCCGGGTCAGCGTCCCGCGCAGCTGGCTCGTCGCGGCGGACACCGGCCCGTACCCGAGGCGCCCGTCCTCGGTCTGGGCGTCGTCGAGCGTCTGCCGCGCCACCTTCACCGTGCCGGGCGGCAGCGCCGAGGGCGGCGCGCCGCCGGAGTCGCCGCCGCCGAGCGCCGCCACGGTCGCGGTCCCGCCGGCCGCGACGAGAACGCCGACCGCGAGCGCCAGCAGGGGCCGCGACCTCATCACTTCCCGCCCTGGAGGATCTTCTGGCACTTCTGCTGGGCGGCCTCGAAGTCGGGGTCGTCGCCGACCTTGGCGTCGATCCGGATGCCGCGCTGCCCCGGCTCCGGGTCGGGGAACGCCTCCACGCCGTTCTGCCGCATGCACTCGGCGTGCTCGCGGGCCCGCTCCTGCATCTTCGGGTCCGGCGCGCCGGTCGCGTTGGCCTGCGGGTTGTACTGCCGGCACGCCTCCATGGCCTTGTCGATGGTCTCCTTCTTGCCCTTGACCTTGATCTGGACGCCCTTGCCGGGCTCGGGGTCGTCCATGTCGACGCCGTGCTCGCGCATGCACTGGGCGAACTTCACGCCCATCTCGTCCGGGTTCGGCGTCGCGCCGCCGCCGGCCGCGGCGGTCTGCTTCGCGCCGCCCGCCGACGCCACCCCGGTGTCGTCCTCGCCGTCCGAGCCGCAGCCGGCCAGGGTCAGCGCCAGCGCGAGCGGCAGCACCGCCAGAATCCGCAGTCGCATGTCTCCTCCTCGCGTCGCGGCCGGAGCCGTTCCGGCCGGACGGGGAGCGATGCAACCCGGCGGGATGTTTCCCCACCGTTTCCGCGTCCGCCGGTCCGTTTCCTAACGGGGAGGAAACACGGCGTCGGGCACCATCGCCGGGTGGAGGAGGACGCCATGAGAGTGCTGGTGGTGGAGGACGAGCGACTGCTCGCCGACGCGATCGCCGAATGGCTGCGCGCCGACGCGCACGCCGTCGACCTCGCCTACGACGGGGAGGCGGCCCTGGACCGCGTCGGGGTCAACGACTACGACGTGGTCGTCCTGGACCGGGACCTGCCGCTCGTCCACGGCGACGACGTGTGCCGCGAGATCGTCCGGGACGCAACGGCCGCGCGGGTGCTGATGCTGACCGCGGCCGCCGAGATCACCGACCGGGTCGACGGCCTCGGGCTCGGCGCGGACGACTACCTGACGAAACCGTTCGCGTTCCCCGAGCTGGCCGCCCGCGTCCACGCCCTCGGCCGGCGCTGCCGCCCCGCCGCGCCGCCGACGCTCCACCGCGCCGGCATCACCCTGGACCCGGCGCGGCGCGAGGTGTTCCGGGACGGACGCTACGTCCCCCTCGCGCGGAAGGAGTTCGCGGTCCTCGCCGAGCTGCTGCGCGCCGACGGCGCCGTGGTCTCCGCCGAGCAGCTCCTGGAGAAGGCGTGGGACGAGCACGCCGACCCGTTCACCGGCGCCGTCCGCCTCACCGTCCTCAAGCTGCGCCGCAAGCTCGCCGACCCGCCCGTCGTCGAGACCGTCAAGGGAGCGGGGTACCGGATCCCATGAGGCTGTCGCTGCGGGCCCGCCTGACCCTCACCTACGGCGGCCTGTTCCTCGTCGCCGGGGTCGTCCTCCTCGGCGCCACCTACGCGCTGTTCGACCAGCAGCTCTCGGGGTCGAACACCAAGGTCCTCGCCACCCGGGTGAACCCCGGACCGGGCCCGGCGTCCACGAGCGACCCGCGGACGGACACCGACGACCTCATGGAGAGGACGCGGGTCTGGCAGGAGCAGCAGCGCTCCGAACTCCACGACGCCGCCGTCACCTCGCTGGTCACGCAGGGGTCGATCGCGCTGCTCGTCGTCGGCGGCGCCGCGGCCGGGTTCGGCTGGCTCATCGCCGGCCGGGTGCTGTCCCCGCTGCACCGCGTCACCGAGACGGCCCGCCGCATCGCCGGCGCCCCCGCCGCCGACCGGAGCCTGCACGAGCGCATCGCGCTGCGCGGCCCGGACGACGAGGTGAAGGAGCTCGCCGACACCTTCGACACGATGGTGGAGCGGCTCGACCGGTCCTTCGACGGGCAGCGCCGCTTCGTCGCCAACGCCTCCCACGAGCTGCGCACCCCGCTCACCCTCGGCCGCGCCCTGGTCGAGGTCGCGATGCACCGCGAGTCGGCGTCCCCGGACGTCCGGCAGCTCGGCGAGACGCTCCTGCAGATCAACGCGCGGCACGAGCGCCTCATCACCGGCCTGCTGCTGCTCGCCCGGTCCGACAACGAGATCACCGTCCGCGCCCCGGTCGACCTGGCGGACGTCGTCGCCCACGTCACGTCCCAGACCGCCCGCGAGGCCGAGGAGGCCGGCATCGCCGTCGAGACCGACGCCGCCGAGGCCATGACGGCGGGCGACGCCCTCCTCCTGGAACGCGTGGTGCAGAACCTCGTGGAGAACGGGCTGCGGCACAACGCCGAGGGCGGCTGGGTCAGGGTCGCGTGCCGCACCGAGGACGGCCTGGCCGTGCTGGAGGTCGCCAACTCGGGCCCGCAGGTCCCGCCCTACGAGATCCCGGCCCTGTTCGAACCCTTCCGGCGGCTCGACGGGGACCGCATCGTCACCGCCAAGGGCGCGGGGCTGGGGCTGTCGATCGTCCAGTCGATCGTCCGCGCGCACGACGGCGCCCTGGCCGCCGTCCCCCGCGACGAGGGCGGCCTGACCGTCACCGTCGCCCTCCCCGCCGCCTAGCCGCGCGGGAAGAGCGCGTCCACGAAGGGATTGCGGAACTTCCCGGCGGGATCCAGCTCGCGGGCCAGCCGGGCGAAGTCGGGCGCGCGCTCGTAGGCGGCGATGACCTCCGGCGCGGGCGCCGTGCCCACCTTCCCCCAGTGCGGCCGGGCGCCCAGCGGGGCGAGCCGCTCCTGCAGCCCGGCGACCACCGGCAGTACGCGGACGAGGTCGTCGTGCCAGGTGAAGTGAAGTGTCACCGAGTCGCGGCCGTAGGCGGGGCTCAGCCAGAGATCGTCGCCCCGCACGGTCCGGATCTCCGAGACGTGCAGGACGGGCGCGACGCGACCCGCCAGCGCCCTGACCTCCGCCATCGCCTCGGCCGCCGCCTCCCGCGGCAGGAACCACTCGGACTGGAGCTCCTTCCCGGCGCTCGGCGTCAACTCCGGGCGGAAGTGCGGAAGGCGCTCGTGCCACGGCCCGGCGCTCCCCAGCTGGACGGTGCAGGCGTCCGGGTCCATGCCCGGCACGGGATGCACCGGACCGGGCGCCGCACGCCCGCCGCCCCAGGCCGGCGCCGGCCCGTCGGTGCGGCACTTGAGCCACACGGCGGCCTCCCCGCTCCGCCAGTCGGTGAACGCGCTGACGCTGTAGGCGGCGCCGAAGATCTCGTCGAACCGCGCGGCCACGTCGTCGAGCGGCACCCCGACCCGGACGTTCTGCGCCACCTCGTAGGCGGGCTCGACGTCCAGCGTCAGCCGCGTGACGACGCCGAGCGCGCCGAGCGCGACGACCGCCCCCGGGAAGCCCTCGTCGCCCCGCCGCAGTTCGAGCAGGTCGCCGTCCGGCCCGACGAGTTCGAGCGCGCCGACGGACGCGGACAGGCACCGCAGGCCGTCACCCGACCCGTGCGTCCCCGTGGCGCACGATCCGGCGACCGAGATGTGCGGCAGGGACGCCATGTTCGGCAGCGCGAACCCGTTCCCGTGCAGCTCGGCGGCGACGTCCGCGTACCGCATCCCGGCCGCGACGCGCGCGCTCGACCGCGCCGCGTCGATCTCGACCACGGGCGGCAGCCCGTCGAGCCGGACGAGCTCCCCGGCGGTGTCGGCGACGAGGCTGAACGAATGCCCGCTCCCCAGCGCCCGTATCCGCCGGCTCCCCGCGACGACCCGGCGCAACTCGTCCACGGACTCCGGCCGATGCGTCCGCACGGCCCCGTAGACGACGTTCCCCGCCCAATTGCCAGAACCCACGACCTCACGCTTCTCCACACCGGCACCGTACTTCCGCCGCCCGCCCCCGGGACCACCCCCCGGGGCGGGTGCCGGCGGCTTGTCCGTGCCATCCGGCATGACGCCGGTCAGCGGCGGGCGCCGGTGCGCCGCAGGTCGCGGGGGCTGACGCCGAAGCGGCGGCGGAAGGCGTGGCTGAGCGCGCTCGCCGAGGAGAACCCGGTCGCGTGGGCGAGGTCGGTGATGCTGACGTGCCGGTAGAGCGGGTCGCGCAGCCGGTCCCGGACGAGCCGGAGCCGCTCCTCGCGGATCAGCTCGCGCGGCGTGGTCCCGGCCCGCTGCAGCGCGAGCTGGATCTGCCGCAGCGACCAGCCGAGGTCCTGCGCCATCGCGCTGCCGGTGAGGCCGGGGTCGGTGGCGTGCTCGCGGACGTGCCGGCGCACGACGGACTCCACCTCGGCGAGGTGGCCGGGCGCGGGCGGCCGCCCGCGGCCCGCGACGATGAGGCACAGCAGTTCGGTGATCCGGTCGCAGGCGGCGTCGAACTGCGGCTCGGAGAGGGTGTCGCGCTCCTCGCCGACGGCCCGCACCATGTCCGCGACGACGCGGCCGAGGCCGGCGGTCAGGTCGAGGCCGGTCATCGGGAGGGCGGGGACGTTCAGCCGCCCGTCCACCTCGTGCGGCGGGATCGTCAGGACGAGCGCGCGGGCGGGGCACCGCTGGACGACCCGGAGCGGCGCGGCCGGCGCGGCGAGGCCGCCCGTCCCCGGGGAGAGCCGGGCCTCGCGGCCGTCCTGGAGCAGGAGCAGCTCGCCGTGCAGCGGCAGCAGGAACCGGTAGCCGCCCGCGGTGGCGGCGGGACCGGGACGGTCCGCCCCGCACAGGACGAGCCGGTAGGCGGCACCGTCCGGCCGGGCCGGCCCGCCCAGGAGGTCCTCCACCGCAGGCCCTTCCGCCGGTTGATCACTTGCGGCCCCGAGCGTAGTACGCTCACCGCCGCCGAATCACCCGAATCCAGCGGAAAGTAACGCGATTCAGACTGTGGGTGATCTTGTAATGCGTCCGGCGGCACATTCCTTGCGCGCGGGCACAAGCACGCCCCCGCGAACCGTCCTACGGTGCCGAACCTGTGACGTGTTCGCGCCACTGCCCCACCACCGGCCCCGCGGCCGGTCCACCTGCCCGAATCCCCTCTGCACCGAGGACCTGATGGAGCCATTCCTCTTGGCGGCGGCGTTCGTCATCGTGGCGGGCGCCGGCCTCGCCACCGGCGTCCTGCTGCTGCGCCAGCGGCAGGCGACGGCCGAGCTCCGCGAGCAGAACGCCGTGCTGGCCCGCGGCCTGGACCTGCGCGAGAAGGAGCTGCGGCACCTCGCCGACGTCCGGCTGCCCGAGCTGATGGAGTCGCTGGCCAACCCCGGCCTGCGCGTCGCCGGCCCGCTGCACGACCTGGACCGCGAGGCCCCCGCCTACGGCCAGGCCATGGAGACCGTCGTGAACCTGTTCGCCGGCTCCGCCGCCCGCGTCCGCGAGCGCGCCGACCGGTCGGCGAAGTCGACGCTGCGGGCGATGATGCGCGCCGTGCAGAGCCTCGCGAACGAGCAGCAGCTCGCCATCTCCGACATGCAGGAGCGCCACGACGACCCCGCCGTCCTGGAGGGCCTGCTCCGCATCGACCACATGAACGCCCAGCTCGGCAGGCGCGCCCAGGCCACCGCCGTGCTGTGCGGGTCGTGGCCGGGGCAGCAGCGCTCCGCGTCCTCGCTGACCGACGTGGTGCGCGGCGCGACCTCCCGCATCCGCGACTACCTGCGCGTCAACCTCGAAGGGACGCCGAACACCGCGGTGACGAGCCGTGCCGTCGAGCCGGTCGTGCTGACCCTCGCCGAGCTGCTCGACAACGCCGCGCGGCACTCCCGTCCGGACACCACCGTCGAGGTCGGCTTCCGCACCGCGCACAACGGCGTCGCCATCACGATCGACGACGCGGGCGTCGCGATGGACGCCGACGAGCTGAAGCGCGCGGCCGAACTGCTGTCCGGCGACGCGTCCGTGGACATCCACCGGCTCGGCGACCCGCCCCGCGTCGGGTTCGCCGTCGCGGGCGTGCTCGCCGCCCGGTACGGGTTCCGGGTGTCGGTCGACAGCCAGTCCCCCTACGGCGGCGTGCGCGCGGTCGTGTTCGTGCCGACCGCGCTGCTCACCGCCGTCCCGGACGAGCGGCGGCCCGAACCGGCCGCCGTGCCCGCCCCGGCGGAGGAGGACGCCGCGGACGGCGCGTCGACGCCCGGCGGGCTGCCCAAGCGCAGCCGCATGGCCGTCGCCGAACGTCCCGCCGTGCCCGCCGCGGGCGAGACCGGCGAGCCCGCCGCGCCGGACGCCGCGGAGCGCCCGCCGGCCCGCCCGCCCCGGGAGACCGCGGCCGGCCTCGGCGCCTGGCAGCGCGGGACGCGGTCCGGCCGCGCGGCCACACCGGCCGGCGGCGAGGCCGATCCGGCCGGCCCCGGCATCGAGAGCAAGGACCTGCGGCCATGAACAAGGGGTGGAACGGCGCGATGGACGACGGTACGAACCGGCTCGGCTGGATGCTGGACGACGCGCTGCGGATGCCGGAGACCCGCTACGCGATCCTCCTGTCGGCCGACGGGCTCCTCATGGCGCACTCCGAGCGGATCAGCCGGGACGAGGCGGAGCGGCAGGCGGCCGGCATGGCGGGCCTGCAGTCGCTCGCCCGCAGCACCGCCGAGTTCTGCGGGGACGCGGCCACCACGTGGCGGCAGACGGTCAACGAGTTCGACGACGGCTACGTGTTCCTCGTCGCCGCCGGGCCCGGCGCCTACCTCGCCGTGTCGGCGACGCAGCACGTCGACATGGAGACCGTGTCGTTCCGGCTCCAGGAACTGGTGCAGCGGCTGGGCAAGGAGCTGACCACCCCGCCGCGTCCGGGCGCGGGCAGTCCCGCATGACCCCGCGGCGGAGCAAGCGCGCGCTGGTGCGCCCGCACGTCGTCACCGGCGGCCGGGCGCACCCGACCCGCAACGTGTTCGACCTCGTCACCCTCGTCTCCGCCACCGGCGACCTGCCGCTCGGCTCCGGGGACACGGCCCCCCAGGGCCCCCGGCGACCGCTCCGGAGCGCCGGGCTGTCCCCCGAGAAGCTCCGCATCGTCGAGCTGTGCCGCGGCGGCGCCCTGTCCGTCGTGGAGATCGCCGGGCATCTCACGCTGCCCGTCGCCGTCGTCAAGGTGCTGCTCTCCGACCTCGTCGACAGCGGGCACCTCACCACCCGGGCCGCCGCGCCCGCCACCCGGCAGACGAAGGCCCGGCTCCTGCAGGAGGTGCTCGATGGACTCCGCGCCAGCCTCTGAGATGGCTCGCCCCGGCACGTCCTACGTCCGCGCGAGCGTCCGGACGGCCGTGAAGATCCTCATCGTCGGGCACTTCGCCGTCGGCAAGACCACCTACGTCGGGACGCTCTCGGAGATCCGCCCGCTGCGCACCGAGGAGCGGATGACGCAGGCGGGCGCGATGGTGGACGACCTCGCCGGCATCCGCGACAAGACGACCACCACCGTCGCGCTCGACTTCGGCCGCCTCACCCTCAGCGACGACCTCGTCCTGTACCTGTTCGGCGCCCCCGGCCAGCAGCGCTTCACCCGGCTCTGGGACGACCTGGCGCGCGGCGCGCTCGGCGCGCTCATCCTGGTGGACACGGCCCGGCTCAAGGAGTCGTTCGCCGTCATGGACATCGTGGAGAAGCAGGGCCTGCCGTACGCGGTCGCCGTGAACCACTTCGACGGCTCCCCCGTCTTCCCGGACGCCGAGGTGCGCGAGGCCCTCGACCTCGCTCCCGGCACCCCGCTGGTCACCTGCGACGCCCGCGACCGCAGGTCGTCCACCGAGGCACTGATCTCACTCGTCGACCACCTCCTCACCCTGGATCGGGAATCCGCATGACCGAAGCGCCGCGCATCGCCCTGTACGGGCGGGAGTACGCGCACGACCCGGCCGCCGCCTACGCCCGGATGCGCGCCCACGGCGACCTCGCCCCCGTCGAGCTCGCCCCCGGCGTCCCGGCGACGCTGGTCGTCGGGTACGAGGCGGCGCTGGAGATCCTCCGCGACCCGGACACGTTCCCGCGCTGCAGCGAGGTGTGGGAGGAGCAGGTCGGGCCGAGCTGCCCGGTGCTGCCGATGATGATGTCCCGGCCGAGCGCGCTGTTCACCAACGGCTCCGTGCACGCGCGCCTCAGGTCCGTGATCGTCGACAGCCTGGACCGCGTCGACCCGGTGTCGCTGCGCGACCAGGTCCAGGCCGGCGCGGACACGCTCATCGACCGGTTCGCGGCCGACGGCGAGGCCGACCTCATCGGGCAGTACGCGCGCACGCTGCCGCTGCTGGTCTTCAACGAGATGTTCGGCTGCCCGCACCACATCGGCGACAAGCTCCTGCGCGGGATGAGCGCCATCTTCGACACCGAGGGCGCGGAGGAGGGCAACGCGCTGCTCGCCGAGGCCACCGCCGAACTCGTCGCGCACAAGCGGCGGGCGCCGGGCGCGGACGTGACGTCGTGGATGATGCGCCACCCCGCCGCACTCGACGACCTCGAGATGGCGCAGCAGCTGACGCTGCTCATGGGCGCCGGCCTCGAGCCGGAGCAGAACCTCATCGCCAACGGCATCCTGCTGCTGCTGTCGGACGACCGGTTCGCCGGCGACCTGTCCGGCGGCAGCATGCCCGTCGAGGACGCGCTGGACGAGATCCTCTGGACCGACCCGCCGATGGCCAACTACGGGACGACGTTCCCCCGCCAGGACATCGACTTCCACGGGCACACGCTGCCCGCCCACCAGCCCGTCCTGATCAGCTACGGCGCCGCGAACACCGACCCGTCCCGGGCGACCGCCGACCGGAAGGGCAACCGCGCGCACCTGTCCTACACCGGCGGGCCGCACACCTGCCCCGCCAAGGGCCACTCGCGGCTGATCGCGTCCGCCGCCATCGAGGTGCTCCTCGACCGGCTGCCGGACCTGGACCTGGCCGTCCCGAGGGACGCGCTGGAGTGGCGGCCGGGCCCCTTCCACCGCGCCCTGGTCGCCCTCCCCGTCACGTTCCCGCCGGCCGGGAGCCGTCCCTGACCTGACCGCCCCTGAGCTAACCGCCCCTGACCGGGCCGTCCCCGGCCGGACCGTCCGTGGCGGCGCGGAGCGCGCCGATGACGGCCGTCAGCTGGGTGATCAGGCCCGCCACGCTGGTCTGGTCGGCGCCGTTGACGGTGACGGTGCGCAGCTCGTCCGGCTTGGGCAGCTTGGCCATGATCTCCGGCAGCGAGGCGATGAGCCGCGCCTGCACGGCCGCGGGCGTGCGGTCGTTCTCCAGCGCGGCGCGGGCCCCCTCCCGCTCCAGGTCCAGCAGGGCCTGCTCGTGCCGGGACCGCGCCCGCGAGTCGGCCAGCGCCAGCTCGCCCTCGGTGCGCAGCCGGGCCAGCTCGTGGTCGCGCTCGATGCGCAGCCGCCCCGTCTCGGCCTCCTCGGCGTGGCGCTCGCGCTCCATCCGCAGCGCGTGCCGCGTCGTCTCCGTCTCCAGCTCGGCGACCTCGCGGGAGTCGTCGTGCTCGCGCCGGGTGCGGCGCAGCTTCTCGGCGGTCTCGGCGTCGAACCGCCGCGACTCGTTGGCGGCGCGCAGCTCGGCCAGCTCCCGCTCGTGGGCGAGCCGCTGCGACTCCTTGGTGCGCGCGGCCGTCATCTCCCGCTGCCCGACGATCTCCTCGGCCTCCAGCTCGGCCAGCCGCGCGACCTGCCCCTGCTCGGCCCGGTACGGCTTCTGGAGGTTCTCCCAGAGCTGGGACGAGCTGACCACGGCCTCCTTGATCTGCACGGTGACGATGCGCAGCCCGAGCCCCTGGTCGCCGGTGTCCTCGCCCTCGGCCACCGCGCGCAGCCGGGCCGTCAGCTCCTCGATGATGGGCTGCTTGTCACTGAGGACGTCCCGCACCCCCATCGTGGAGACCTTGTCCTTGATCGCCGCCTCGGCCTGCTCGCGGAGCTGGAGGTTCACCAGCCGCATCGGGTCGTCGGCGTCGCCGAAGTCGAGCTTGCGGTACGCGGTGGCGAAGTCCTGGATGATCCACTGCACGTAGCCCTGGACGAGCACGCCCTGCAGCTCGCGGCAGATGCAGTACGCGTTGATCAGGATCGTCTGCGTCGCGCCCGGAACCACGATGAACGAGTCCGTGGACGGGTTGAACCGGAACGACACCCCGAGCCCGACGTGCAGCGGCTCGGCCCGCCCGCGCCGGGTGTGCACGACGAACGCGTTCGGCGGGACGAGCACGTTCCTCCACCGCCAGAACCCGGTGATCCGCACGTCCACGGGGCCGGGCGCGGTGCGCTCGCCGCCCGCGGCGCGGCCGAGGGCGCGCTCGCGCTTCACCAGCGGGCCCGGCGGCGGGACGGCGCCCGGCGCGGCGGGCATGGCGGGGGCGCGCCGGCCCTTCAGGTCGTCCTCCAGCACCGCCTGCTGCGCGACGACCTTCTCCAGATACGTGTTGCTCCCCGGCTGCTGCGCGCTCATCTCGCTCCTCGGCGGGATCACAAGGGCCGGCTGAGCCGGCGGAACGGGGGGCCGACCCGGCGGGCGGCCCCGGCGCGAGATGCGGCTTGGCCGACACAGTAATGAACTTTCTGCCCCGGTGTACGCGTATTTCTGGCCGTGGCGACACATGAGGCGACACATGAGGCGCACCCGGACCGCATCGACCGCGTGCTGCTCGTCATCGGCGCCTCGGCGCTCGCGCTGGTCGTGCTCGCGCTCGTCGTGCGGCTCGGCGGCGCGTTCAGCGAGACCGCGACCCCGGGGCTGTCGCAGGCGGGCGCGCTGACCAAGGTCGGCCTGTCGACGGCGAAGCTGGGCGGCGACGTCGCGGCCGTCCTCACGGTCGGCTGGCTGCTGGTCGCGGCCGTGTTCGTCCCGGGGACGTCCGGAACCGGCCGCCGCTGCCTGCGCGCCGCCGCGCTGACCGCGCTCGCGTGGGCGCTCTGCACGCTGGCGCTGATCGTGTTCACCATCCTCGACCTGTTCGGGGTGGGGCCCGGCGGCGTCACCGGCGCCATGGTGCGGACGCTCGTCGTCGAACTGCCGCAGGGGCGAGCGCTGCTCCTCGTCCTCGCCGCCGCCGTCGTCCTCGCGGTCGCGGCGAGCCTGCCGCGCGCGGCGGGCGGCGCCGGGTACCTGCTCACCGGCGCGCTCGCCGGGCTGCTGCCACCGCTGTTCACCGGCCACGCCGCGAACGCCTCGAACCACGCGCTCGCCGTCTACAGCCTCGCCGCCCACGTGCTGGGCGTCGCGCTGTGGACCGGCGGGCTCGTCGCCCTCGTCACCGTCGCGCCGGACGTCCGGGAGGACCTCGCGCGGGTCGTGGAACGGTACAGCGGGCTCGCGCTCGCGGCGTTCGTCGTCGTCGGGGCGAGCGGCGCCGTGAACGCCTGGGTGCGGCTCGGCGGCGTCCACCTCGGGTCGCGGTACGGGACGCTGGTCGTCGCGAAGGGCGCGGCGCTCGCCGCCCTCGGCGCGCTCGGATGGTGGCACCGCCGCGCCACGATCCCCGCCCTGCGGGACGGGACGGGCAGGCGCCCCTTCCTGCGGCTGGGCACGGCCGAGGTCCTCGTGATGATCGCGACGATGGCGCTCGCCGTCGGGCTGTCCCGCACGCCCCCGCCGGAGAACGCACCCGGCACCCTGGACGTCGTCGCGCTGCGGCTCGGCTTCCCGCTGCCCGGCCCCGCCGGGATCGGCCCGTACCTGCTCGACTGGTGGATCGACCCGCTGCTGTCCGTGCTGATCGCCGCCGGGGCCGTCCTGTACGGGGTGGGCGTCGCGCGCGTCCGGGACTGGCCGTTGCGGCGGAGCGCGGCCTGGGCCGGCGGGCTGCTCGTCCTGCTGCTCGCCAGTTCGAGCGGGATCGCCCGCTACAGCATGGTCCTGTTCAGCGCCCACGCCGTCCAGCACGTCCTCGTCGGGGTGGTCGCGCCGCTCCTGCTGCTCTACGGCGCGCCGGTGCGGCTGGCCCTCAGGGGGATGCGCGGTGAGGCCCGCGCCCTGCTCGACGCCGCGGCGGGCAGCCGGGGCCTCCGGGCACTGGCCCACCCGGCCGTCTCGTCCGCGCTGCTCCTGCTCAGCCTCTACGCGTGGTACGTGTCGCCGCTGTTCGCGCCGTCGCTCAGCAACCACGCCCTCCACTCGCTCGCGATGCTCGGCTTCCTCGCCGTCGGGCTCGCCTACTTCCGCGGGACCGCCGGGACGCTCGCCCCGCTGGCCGTGCTGCCCCTGCACGTGATCGCCGGGGTCGCGCTCATGCGGGACGGGACCGTCCTCGGCGGCTGGTACGAGGACCTCGGCCGCCGCTGGGGCGCGTCACCGCTGGACGACCAGCACCTCGGCGCGCTGCTGCTCTGGACGTCGGCGGCCGCCGTCACGGCGGCGCACGGGCTCTACGGCCGCGGCCGCCGGTCGACGACCCGGCTGAGCGCCTCCACGACCGTCGGGTCGTACTCGGCGGCCGAGTCGAGCCGGAGCCGCTCCAGCACGGCGGCGCCCCGGTCGCGGTCGGCGGAGTCGCCCACCAGGTCGTCGTAGGCGTTGGCGACCTTGATGATGCGGCCGGCCAGCGGCGGCGGGATCGGCCGCTCCCCCGAGTCGCCGACGGGCTCGCGGCCCGTCCGGTAGGGGTGCGAGGACAGCTGCACGATGTGCGCCACCCGGTCCAGCACCCCGGTCTGCTTGATGACCTCGGCGCCCAGCTCGGCGATGCGGCGCTGCTCGGCCGGGGACGCCAGCACGGTCGCGCCGCCCGGGATCGGGTCGCCGAGCGACAGCTGCCCGATGTCGTGCATCAGCGCCGCGTACTCCAGTTCGAGCAGTTCCTCCTCGGACATGCCGAGCTCGCGGCCCATCGCCACGGCGAGCCGGGCCACCCGCCGCGAGTGCCCGGCCTCCACGTAGCCGCCCACCTCGGTGACCCGCGACAGCGCGCGGACGGTCTCCAGGTACGTGGCGCGGATGCCGGCGTACCGGCGGAACGCGAACTGCGTCACCAGGATCGGCACCGTGAAGATCAGCAGCGCCGCCTCGCCCATCGCCGTCGTGGCGACCGCGATCAGCATGGCGGTGGCGCTGGTCGCCGCGCACAGCGCGATCTTCGCCTCGATCTCGTCGCGCAGCGCGATGCCGAACCGGGCGCGGACGGCCTCCGCCCGGATCATCGCCGCGATCAGCACGTCGATGAAGCAGGACGCGATCACCACGACGCCCATCACGGCCAGCAGCAGGTACCAGGCGAGGTCGAGGGACAGCATCGGCCGGAAGCACAGCGCGATGACCGCGACGTTGAACAGCCGGCGGGCCATCGCGTCCGGCCGCGGCGTCCGGCCCACCGCGATGTGCGGCAGCGAGCCGACCAGCATGCCGACCGCGGTGACCGCGACGACCTGCAGCGCGGAGTGCTCCGCCGGGACGACGCCGAGCCACGCGTCCGGCGCGGCGCCCTCGGGGCCGACGCCGACCAGCAGCGCGTACCCCATCGCGCCCGCGCTCGCGATCGGCGCGACCTCCCGGTTGCCCGGCATCACCATGCGGAACAGCTCGCCGAGCGCGATCAGCACGCCGAAGATGATCGCGATGTTGGGCTGCCGGAGCCCGACCGCCGCGACCTGCGTGATCGCGACGACGACGAACAGCCCGGCGGTCGCGATCAGCAGCAGCTGGCCGGAGTCGATGGTCTGCCACGCGGCCCGCTCCCGGGCCGGGATCTGGCCGGTGGTCACTGGCGCCGCACCTCGTCGCCGCCGGTGACGCGCAGCGGCGCGCTCGGGTCGTCGTGATCCTGCTGGGTGGTCTCGGCGACGGCGTCGTCCGGCAGGACGACGGGTTCGGGCGGCTCCCAGCCGTCGCGGTCGAGCGCCCGCAGGAACGCCTCGACCATCTCCGGGTCGAAGTGGTCGCCCATGCCGCGGCGCAGCTCGTCGACCGCCGCCTCGATGCTGCGGGCGGCCCGGTAGGAGCGCGTCGAGGTCATCGAGTCGAACGCGTCCGCCACCGAGATGACCCGGGCGAACTCGGGGATCTCGTCGCCGGCGAGGCCCATCGGGTAGCCGCGGCCGTTCATCTTCTCGTGGTGGTGCATGATCCCGGCGAGCGCCTCGTCCAGGAACCCGATCTCGCGGACGATCTCCAGCCCGCGCATCGGGTGCAGCTGGATCGCGGCGAACTCCTCCTCGGTCATCGGCCCGTTCTTCTGCAGCACCTTGGTGGGGACGCCGAGCTTGCCGACGTCGTGCAGCATCCCGGCGTAGCGGATCGCCTCGACCCGGTCGGCGCGCATCCCGATCTCCTGCGCGATCATCACCGACCCGCGGGAGACGCGCTCGGAGTGGCCGCGGGTGTAGAAGTCCTTGGTCTCGACCGCCTGGCACAGCGCGGCGAGCGTCGCGGCGTGCGCCTGCTGCTGCGCGTACGCCTGGTCCATCGCCCAGCGGGCGATGAACAGCGGGAGCAGGACGAGGACGGCGGCGAACGGCCCGACCCGCGGCCACAGCCCGGCGATCAGCAGCCCGACCATGCCGTAGCCGAGGCAGCCGACGGCGAGCTGGCCGCTCTCGTGCAGCCACTCGCGCGGCGTCGTCTGCCGGCTGAGCAGCAGCACCCCGCCCATCAGCGTCAGGTTGACCAGCACGAAGGTGACCAGCGCGCCGAGGAACGGTCCGATGACGTTCTCCACCCAGCGGGCCTGCTCGGGGTGGAAGCGGGCGCCGCCGAGGAGGTCGAAGACCGTCCCGGCGATGAAGCCGCTGAGCGCGAACTGCGCGCCGTTGAAGATCCGCTTGACCGGGGCGAAGAACCGCTGCCCGGTGACGACGGCGACCAGGCCGAGCAGCGCGGCGCCGACCGGGCCGAGCAGCACGACCGAGGCCAGGCTCGCGGCGAAGCTGAGCGACACCTTGGCCCGCGCGACGTTCAGCCGCGCGGGCGCCGAGTCGCAGACGAGGAACAGCAGCGCCAGCACGGCCAGCTTGCCCCAGTCCAGCTCCGCGAAGGACGACGTCGCGATGAGGCCGGCCGCGAGGGCCACCACACCGCAGACGTACGCCCAGGCAGCGAGAGGAAGTCCACGCATTGCCGCCCCTCGGGGAGTGACGAGATGGCGGGCCGCCGCCGGGGTGCTGTGCGCCGGACGGCGCCTAGACCCAGGACACGCCCTTGGTCAGCATCAACGACGACGCCGAGGCGCCCGGGCACCGGCCGTGTCCTGCCGGCGACACACGCTTGCGCATGGCTCTCTGCCTCCCCCCGCCGAACCGGGCCTCCCGGCCTCGCGACCGGCCGTGTTCGGGGCCGGGCGCGGGCCCGGCCTCCCGGGCGAGCACATACCCCGAATTGCATCGGCGCGCACGTGCTCCCGTCGCTGATTTCGGCACAAGCCTAACGCGAACTGCCCAGGTCACACACGCGTGAGGGAAAATCTGAGCAAAGCGTGAAGTGGTCGTCACCATAGGTGATCAATTGTCGGATGGAAAGCACTCAACGTAATCGCACAATGCGGGTGCACACCAGAATGCACGTGCATCCGCCAATGCACCGGCCATCGGGTCCTTTTGGCGCGGCGGAGAACTCCCCGGCCCGCCATGGCGGTAGCTCGTACCGTACCTCTCGGATGAAAAAGACTCACCCCAAGGAAATGGCCACAATACGACAAGCCCGTGTTTTGGGGTATGCCGCCGAATTCAGCCGGGCCGCGGGCCGCCCGCACCGTGATCGGCCGTGGATCCGCGGTCATCGCGCGCGATCAGCCGCGCGGCGCGTTCCGCCCGCGGGCCCAGGCGACGGTCTCGGCGATGCCGCCGGGCAGCCGCGTCCTCGGCTCCCAGCCGAGCGCCTCCCGCGTCGCCCGCGGGTCGACGGACATCGCGGGCAGGTCGCCCAGCCTGGGCGGGGCGAACTCCGGGTCGTCGGGCGCGCCCGCCGCCTCGGCGACGAGGGTGTGCAGGTCGCGGTCGGACGTCTGGAGCCCGGTGCCCACGTTGAAGCGGCGCCCGCCGCCCGCGTCCCCCGCCGCACGGGCGAACGCGTCCACCACGTCCAGGACGTAGACGTAGTCGCGGGTCTGCGTGCCGTCGCCGTACACCTTCGTCGGACGGCCGGACAGCAGCGCGTCCGTGAAGATGGAGACGACGCCGGCCTCCCCCTCGGGCGTCTGCCTCGGCCCGTAGACGTTGGCCAGCGTCAGCGTCGTGAAGTCGATGCCGTGCAGTCGCCGGTACATCCCGGCGTAGACCTCGCCGGAGACCTTCGAGGCGGCGTACGGCGACGCGGGACGCAGCTCGGCGTCCGCCGGGACGGGCAGTGCGTCCGGCACCCCGTACACCGCGCAGCTGGACGTGAACACCACCTTGCGTCCGCCCGCCGCGCGGACCGCCTCCAGCACGTTGGCGGTGCCCACCACGTTCGTCCGGGCGTCGGCCAGCGGGTCGGACACGCTGGCGCGGACGCTGACCTGCGCGGCGAGATGGCAGACGACCTCGGGGCGGCGCGCCGCGGCCTTCTCCACGAGCGCGGGGTCGGCGACGTCCATCTCCCACATCTCCACGCCGGGACGGACGTTCGCGCCGGACGACAGGTCGTCCACGCCGATGACCTCGTGGCCGTCCGCGAGCAGCCGGTCGACGAGATGGGAACCGATGAACCCGGCCGCGCCGGTGACGAGTGCTAGCACCCCCGGCACGATACCGAAGCCGCGGTCAGACGCTCAGGCGCTCAGACGCTCTCGGCCTTGTCCGCGCCGCCGGACGACTTGATCTCGCCGCAGATCTCCTCGATGCGGCCGAGCACCTTGGCGCGCAGGTCCGTCGGGGCCTGCTCGCACCCGCAGGACTTGTTCACCAGTTTCTTGACGGCCTCTTCGAGCCCGTACTCGCGCAGGCACGGCCCGCACTCGTCGAGGTGCTGGCGCACCTCGCCGCAGCCGCCCTGGTCGAGCTCACCGTCGAGATAGGTGTAGACCCGCGCCAGTACCTCGTCGCAGGGCGTCTCGTGGTGGTTGCCGCAGCTCATGATGACCCCCTGCCGGCCCGGGTGAGCCCGCGGTCCTCGGCGTAGTCCTCCAGCATGCCGCGGAGCTGGCGCCGGCCGCGGTGCAGGCGGGACATCACCGTGCCGATGGGCGTGCCCATGATCTCGGCGATCTCCTTGTAGGCGAAGCCCTCGACGTCCGCGAGGTAGACGGCGATCCGGAACTCCTCGGGCAGATCCTGCAGCGCCCGCTTCACGTCGCTGTCGGGCAGGTGCTCCAGCGCCTCGGCCTCCGCGGACTTCAGCCCGCTGGAGGTGTGCGACTCGGCGCGCGCGATCTGCCAGTCCTCGATGTCGTCGGTGGCGGCCTGCTGGGGTTGGCGCTGCTTCTTGCGGTAGGAGTTGATGAACGTGTTGGTCAGGATGCGATAGAGCCAGGCCTTGAGGTTCGTGCCCTCCTTGAACTGGTGGAAGGACGCGAACGCCTTGGCGAAGGTCTCCTGGACGAGGTCCTCGGCGTCGGCCGGGTTGCGCGTCATGCGCAGCGCGGCGGAGTAAAGCTGGTCCAAGAACGGGAGCACGTCGCGCTGGAACCGCTCCTGGCGCTGCTCCACGGTCTCCGTGGTGCCCGGTACCTGACCCACCCCCTCGGCTGTGGCGCCCGTGGCCGTGGCTTGGCCGTCGGCGTCGTATCCCACAGACGATATCGGTCCGCGCGGCCTGCCGACGCGGACGGGTGCCCGCGCGTCGCCGCGGGACACCGCCGTGCCGGCGTTCCGCTGCTGTTCGGCGACGGCTGTGGTCATCGGATCGCACCTCCGTATTGCTCTCTGTGAGACGGTGCAACACCGGAACGGCCCCACCGATTCCCCATCGGAACCCCTGGCCGAATCCCCGGTCCGGGTCACTCAGGGTGATGACCGGCTCCGGACGGGGAAGGTAGTCACATACACGGCGAGAACAGGAGCAATAGGTGCACTCCGTGCCTTCGGCGCGACCGTCCGAGCCCACCATCGCCAGCCTGCGCGACACCTCCGGAGAAGCGGCCGGGGACTCCCTCGCGCGCTACTGGACGTTCTACCGGGCCGTCGCGGACGCCCAGCTCGCGCGCTGGCTGCCGCGCAGGCCGTCCCGCGTGCTGGACGTCTCGGGCGGGCACGGCCGCAGCGCCGCCGTGGCCGCCGGCGCCGGCCACGCGGTGCTGGAGGTCCGCGACCCCGGCCGCACCGGCCGCGCACCCCAGGACGACCCCCCGCAGGCACCCCGGCCGGCAGGGGACACCATCCCGCTGATCGGCGACTCCGGCGCGCTCACCTACCTGGCCGACGCCACCATGGACGCCGTGATCGCCGAGAACCGGGTGCTGTCCCGGCACCTCGCCACCGAGACCACCGTCGCCGAGATCGCCCGCGTGCTGCGGCCCGGCGGCCGCGTCCTGCTCTGCGTCGACTCCCTCACCCTCGGCCTGGCGCTGCTCGCCGAGCGGAACTACTGGGCGCACCTGTCGGACGTCCCGAGCGCCGAGGTCGTCCTCGTCCCCTGGCCGGACGGGACGATCACGCGCTCGTTCTCGTCCCACCAGCTCCGCGAGCTGCTCGCGGACGCCGGCCTCGACGTCGAGTGGATCAGGCCGCGCACGGTGCTGTCGCCGTCCACGGTCGAGCACGTCCTGGCCGAGTCGCCGCGCGCGCTGCCCCGCCTCGTCCGGACCGAGCTGAACGCCCCCCAGACGGACGAGTCGCTGGGCATCCACCTGCTCGCCAGCGCCCGCAGAGCCCGGTAGCGAACCGGCCGGCCGGCGGGCCGTCAGCGCCGGCGGTCGTGCCCGGTCTGGCAGGGGAGGCAGCGGGCGGCGTCGGGGCGGGCCTCCAGGCGGCCCTCGGGGACGGGCTCGCCGCAGTCGACGCACAGGCCGTACCCGCCGGCGGCGATCCGCTCCAGGGCGGCGGCCACGCCGCCGCGGTGCCGTTCCAGGGACGCGAGGGCGGCCTCGACGCGGTCGTGCGCGGCGAGCCCGGCCCCGGCGTCGGCGCGGGAATCGTCGCGCTCGGGGGTCTCGCCGCGGAGAATGGCGATGGACCGGTCCAGATCCGCGAGCATGGCCTCAAGGCGGGAACGGGCGGCGGCGGTGTCCACGGTCGAGCGCACTCCTCCCGCAGGGGCGGCCCTCCCCCGCCGAGGCCGCGCCGGTCGTAACAGCCGGTCAGAACAAACTGCCGGAATGGTTGCCGGGACTATCCCCAGAATTGGCCGGTTCTATGAGTTCCGGCCCGTTGTTTCGCACGCTGTTGACGGCCTTTGACACCGGGTAGGCGTCCATTGTCCCGGCCATGGCGGGCACCAGGAGGCCGCGGACCCGCTCGGTGTCGGTGAGCGAAGGGTCGAGCCAGGCGTCCCACCGGTCCGGCTCGACGACCATCGGCATCCGGTCGTGGATCCGGCCGAGGTCGTCGGGCGCGTCGGTGGTGATGACGGTGCACGTCCACACCCACTCGTCCTCGGGCGACTTCCACAGTTCGTACAGCCCGGCCATCGCCATGATCGCGCCGTCGTTCGGGTGGATGAAGTAGGGCTGCTTCTGCGGCTTCTTCTTGCCCTTCTTCTCGCCCTCCGCCGGGTCGGGCGAGGCGCCCTGGTCCTGGAGCGTGTACCACTCGAAGTAGCCGTCGGCGGGCAGCAGGCAGCGGCGGCGCGCGAAGGCGCGGCGGTACGACGGCTTCTCGTGCACGGTCTCGAACCGGGCGTTGATCATGCGGGAGCCGATCGACAGGTCCTTGGCCCAGGACGGGACGAGGCCCCAGCGCACCGTCCGCAGCTGGCGGACCGCGGGCTCCTCCTCGGGGGCGTCCTTCGGGCGCCGGTTCAGGACGACCGGCACCTGCTTCGTCGGCGCGACGTTGTAGTCGGGCTGGATGTCCCCTTCGACGGCGTCGAGCTGCACCTGGAACTCGTCCAGCAGCTCCTGGCGCGCCCGGGTCGTGGCATAGCGTCCGCACATGCTCCCATGAGACCATGCGCGTCTGACGCGGACGGCCGACGGCGCGGCGGCGCGCGCTTGAGGCGCGGCACGTTGGGCATGTAGCGGGTCATGCGACCCTTCACGACCCTGGCCCGCCCCCTCGTGGCGGCGCCCTACATCATGACCGGCCTGGACGCCATCCGCGATCCGCGCGAGCGCGCCGAGCGGGTCGGCCCGGCCGTCAAGCCGGTCGCCGACCGGATCGAGTGGATGCCGAAGGACCCCGAGACCCTCGTCCGCATCGAGGGCGCGCTCAGCCTGGGCACGGGCGCGCTGCTGCTGACCGGGAGGCTCCGGCGGCTGACGACGCTGCTGCTCGCGGCGCAGCTGATCCCCGCGCTGGCGACCGAGCACCGCTACTGGACCGAGGACGACCCCGAGCGCCGCGCCGACGAGCGCTCCCACCTGCTGAAGAACGCCGCGCTGTTCGGCGCGCTGCTCATGTCGGCGACCGAGCCGCGCCGCCCGCCGCGTGCGGCGGAGCTGCGGCGCGCGGTGCACGACGCGCAGGTCAGGAGCGGCGCCGAGGCCAAGGCCATGCGGCGGGAGGCCGCCGCGACCCTGCGCGAGGCCCGCCGCGAGGCAGCGCGCCAGGTGCGGATCGCCCGCGCGGAGGGCGGCCGCATGGCCGCCCGGCAGTCCGCGAAGACCGCCGGGATGAAGGCGGCCGGGATGAAGAAGGCCGCCAAGACGGGCGGCCTGCTGACGGCCCGCAAGGCGAGCAAGGCGAGCAAGGCCGGCAAGGCGGCCAAGGCGGGCAAGGCGGGCAAGGCGGGCGGCGCGCTGACGAGGCTCGGCGCCGCCGGGACGTTCAAGGCCGGCAAGGCGACGGGTGTGCTCGCGAGCATCCGGGGCGGCGCCAAGGCCGGCAGCCGGTTCTCCCGCGGCGGCGCCCCGGACATCCGGGCGGCGGCGGCCCACCGGGCCGGGAAGGCCGCGAAGGCCGGCAAGGCGGCGGGCAAGAGCGTGAAGGCGGGCACGTCGACCCAGGCCGCGAAGGCGATGAAGGCCGGCAAGACGGTCAAGACGGGCACGGCCGTCCAGGCGGGCAAGGTCCTGGAGGCGGTCAAGCGCTGAACCCGGTCGGGCGCCGGTTTTCCGAAGAGAACCTTAAAAGAGTCTGAAGTCCGTTGAACCGAGGGGCAGGCCGGTCCCGTACTGCCAGGTGACCACCGTCCTCCAGCCCCCACCCACCACCATTCAGTCGACGGGCTACGCCCGGCGCCCGTCCTCCAGCCCCCACCCACCACCATTCAGTCGACGGGCTACGCCCGGCGCCCGTCCTCCAGCCCCACATCACCTCAACGGAGACGCCCCGGCCATGGCACTTCCCGGATCGCCCGGTCGCCAGCCCGGCGGGCTGCGGAGCCTGCTCCGCCGCCCCGGCACGGCACGGCCGCCTTCGGCCGACGGTGACGAGGAGATCGTCGCCGAGCTGTACCGCGAGTACCATCGGCCCCTCCTCGCGTTCGTCCTCCGGCTCACCGGCGGTGACCGCCAGTGGGCCGAGGACGTGGTGCAGGAGACCATGATCAGGGCGTGGCGCAGCGCGGACCGGCTGGACGACCGGACGTCCTCGCTGATGCCGTGGCTGGCCACGGTCTCCCGGCGTATCGTGATCGACAACCGGCGGCAGCGCGAGGTCAGACCGCCGGAGGTCGGCGACGGCCCCCTGGAGAACCTCCCGATGGCGGACGAGATGGACGGCCTGCTGCGCAAGGTCGTCGTGACGGAGGCGCTGGAGTCACTCTCCCCCGCGCATCGGCAGGCGCTGACGGAGACGGTGCTGCGCGACCGCACGGTGAACCAGGCCGCCGAGTACCTCGGCATCCCGGTGGGGACGGTCAAGTCACGCGTGTACTACGCCCTGCGCGCCCTGCGCGTCGCCTTGGCGGAGAGGGGGGTGACCTCATGAGTTCCCAGATCGAGCACACCGACGTCGGCGCCTACGCGCTGGGCCTTCTCGAAGACGGCGATCGGCGGGCGTTCGAGGCGCATCTGCACGGATGCGGCCGCTGCCAGGCCGAGCTCGGGGAGCTGTCCGGGACGGCGGGGGTCCTCCTCGACCTGGCGCCCGGGGCGGCGGACCCGGCTCCGGAGGCGGGTGAGGACGAACCGTCCGCACCACCGGCCCCCGTGATCGACATGATGCGCCGCAGGCGGCGGGCCGACCGGCGGTTCCGCCGCGGCGCGTACGCGGTCGGCACCGCCGCCGCGGCGGTCGCGCTGGGCGCGGGCGTCGCGGTGGGCGCGGCGCTGGACGACGACGGCGCCCGGCCGGCGCCGCCGCCCGCGGCGCAGTCCGTCACGGGGCAGAAGTTCCAGGCGGCGGACGCGAGCACGGGCGCGTCCGGGACGGTCGGCCTGGTCGACAAGGGCTGGGGCACGCAGGTCAGCCTGGAGCTGCGCGGCGTCAAGGGGCCGCTGCGGTGCCACCTGGAGGCGGTCTCGCTGGACGGCGAGCGCAGCGTCGTGGCGGGCTGGCGCGTCCCCGACCAGGGGTACGGCGTGCCCGGCCAGCCGAAGCCCCTGATCATGCAGGGCGGCACGGGCCTCGGCCGGGCGCAGATCGACCGCTTCGTCGTGCGGCTGGACGACGGCGGAACACTGCTCACCATTCCGCTGTGAAGCACCGCCGGTGACGCGCCGCCGGTGACGCGGGCGGCCCGATAACCTTGGGCCATGCCCTCTCCGCATTGGTCCGCCCCGGTGGCGCACGCCCCGGTGGACGCCACGGTGCCGCTGCCCGGCTCCAAGTCGATGACCAACCGGGCGCTGATCCTCGCGGCGCTCGCCGACGCGCCGGTGTGCGTCACCCGGCCGCTGCACAGCCGCGACACGGAACTGATGGCCGACGCCCTCCGCGCGCTCGGCACCGGGATCGGCGAGGACGGCGGCGACTGGCAGGTGCTGCCCGGCGAGCTGCGCGGCCCGGCGCGGGTGGACGTGGGCCTCGCGGGGACCGTGATGCGGTTCCTGCCGCCCGTCGCGGCGCTGGCGTCCGGCGAGGTCTTCGTCGACGGCGACCCGCGCGCCCGGGAGCGGCCGATGGGCCCGATCATCACCGCCCTCCGCGCGCTCGGCGCCGGCATCGACGACGGCGGCCGGGACGCGCTCCCGTTCACCGTGCGCGGGACGGGTTCGCTGACCGGCGGGCACGTCACGATCGACGCGTCCGGATCGTCCCAGTTCGTCTCCGGGCTGCTGCTGGCCGCGCCCCGTTTCGAGAAGGGCGTGGCGATCAGGCACGAGGGGCCGCCGGTGCCGTCGGCGCCGCATCTGGCGATGACCGTCCACATGCTGCGCGAGGCGGGCGTGCGGGTCGAGGCGCAGGAGAACCTCTGGCACGTCGCGCCCGGCCCGATCGGGGGCGGCGAGCGGGTCATCGAGCCCGACCTGTCGAACGCGGCGCAGTTCCTCGGCGCGGCGCTGGTCACCGGCGGTCGCGTCACCGTGCCGGGCTGGCCGGCCGAGACCACGCAGCCGGGCGACGCGCTGCGCGGGCTGCTCGGCGCGATGGGCGCGGAGGTGTCGCTCGGGCCGGACGGGCTGACCGTCCGCGGCCCCGGCGGGTTCCGCGGGCTGGACGCCGACCTGCACGAGGTCGGCGAGCTGACGCCCGTGCTCGCGGCGCTGGCCGCCCTGGCCGACTCCCCGTCCAGGCTGACCGGCATCGCGCACCTGCGCGGCCACGAGACCGACCGGCTCGCCGCGCTGGCCGCCGAGATCAACGGGCTGGGCGGCGACGCCGAGGAGCTGCCCGACGGCCTGGAGATCCGCCCGCGCCCGCTGCGCGGCGGCGTCTTCCGCACCTACGACGACCACCGGATGGTGATGGCGGCGGCGGTGCTCGGCCTGGCCGTTCCCGGCATCGAAGTGGAGAATCCGGGCACCGTGGGCAAGACTCTTCCGGACTTCACTCGGCTGTGGGCGTCGATGCTGGCGCCCGCCTGACGGCAGGGACGGACCACTGGCCCGACGAACGAACGACTACGACGAGGACGACGTCCGGGTGCGGCCCGGGCGCCGCGGGTCGCGGCCGCGCACCCGCCGCCGTCCCGCGCACGAGGACGCCTCGTCCGGCTTCGTGACCGCCGTCGACCGCGGCCGCTACCGCTGCCTGGTCGACGCCGGCACCGGCGACGAGCGCGGCGTGACCGCGATGCGCGCCCGCGAGCTGGGCCGCAAGGGCGTGGTCGTGGGCGACCGGGTGGCGCTCGTCGGGGACGTGTCCGGCGCGCCCGACACCCTCGCCCGCATCGTCCGGGTGGAGCCGCGCACGTCGTCGCTGCGCCGCACCGCCGACGACACCGACCCGTTCGAGCGGATCGTCGTCGCGAACGCCGACCAGCTGGTGATCGTGACCGCGCTGGCCGACCCCGAGCCGCGCCCCCGCATGATCGACCGGCAGCTCGTCGCCGCCTACGACGCCGGGATGGACCCGCTGCTCTGCCTCACCAAGGCCGACCTCGCCGACGCCGCCGGCCTCGTCGCCGAGTACGCGCCGCTCGGCGTCCCCTACGTCGTGACCGAACGCGGCGGCGACCTGGACGGGCTGCGCGGCCATCTCGCCGGGCGCACCAGCGTCCTCGTGGGCCACTCCGGCGTCGGCAAGTCGACCCTGGTGAACGCCCTCGTCCCGGACGCCGAACGCGCCGTCAGCCATGTCAACGCGGTGACCGGCCGCGGCCGGCACACCTCCTCGTCCGCAATCGCCCTGGAGCTCCCCGGCGGCGACGGCTGGATCATCGACACCCCGGGCGTCCGCAGCTTCGGCCTGGCGCACGTCGACCCGGTGAACGTGATCAACGCGTTCGACGACCTGGCCGAGGGCGCCGCCGAGCGCTGCCCGCCGCAGTGCGACCACTTCCAGGACGACTGCGGCCTCGACGCGTGGGTGGCGGAGGGGCACGCGTCCCGGGCGCGCCTGGACTCGCTCCGCCGCCTGCTGTCCAGCCGCGAGACGGACGCCGAATAGCGCGCGACGGCCCCCGCGCGCGTCGGTAGGGTCGCTTCCATGCCCCAGACGATCGCGGCGCGGTACGAGCTCCTGGAGTTGCTCGGCCGCGGAGGGATGGGCGCGGTGTGGCGCGCCCGCGACCGGACGCTCGACCGCGAGGTCGCGGTCAAGGAGGTGTCGCTGCCGCAGGGCCTGGACGACGCGCAGGTCGAGCGGCTGTACGCGCGGACGTTCCGGGAGGCGCGGTCGGCGGCGCGGCTCGACCATCCGGGCATCGTGACGGTCTACGACGTCGTCGAGGAGGACGGCCGGCCGTGGATCGTGATGCAGCTCGTCCGGGCGGAGGGCCTCGACCGGGTCATCGCGCGGGAGGGGCCGCTGCCGCCGGCGCGGGTCGCCGCGATCGGGCTCGACCTGCTGGACGCGCTGGGCGCCGCGCACGCGGCCGGGGTGGTGCACCGCGACGTCAAGCCGGGCAACGTGCTGCTGCCGCCGGGCCGGGCCGTCCTCACCGACTTCGGGATCGCGACGGTGGCGGGCGACGAGACGCTCACCCAGGCGGGCGCGATCGTCGGGTCGCCCGCGTACCTGGCGCCGGAGCAGGCGCGGCACCAGAAGGCGACGCCGGCGTCCGACCTGTGGTCGCTCGGCGGGACGCTGTACGCGGCGGTCGAGGGCCGTCCGCCGTTCGGGCGGCCGGACGTGTGGGGCGTGATGGCCGCCGTCCTGTCGGACGACCCGGACCCGATCCGCCTCGCCGGCCCGCTGGCCCCCGTCCTGCACGGGCTGCTGCGCAAGGACCCCGACCGGCGGCTGGGGGCCGAGGAGGCCCGCCGGCTGCTCGGCGAGGCCGCGCGGAACGCCCCCGCGCCCGCGTTCACGCCGGTCCGGCCGCCGCACGACGTGACGCTGCAGCCGCCCGCGCCGGGCCCGGCGGCGGGGATGCCCCCGCCCCCGCGGCCGAGGCGGGTGCCCTGGCCGCTGATCGTGCCCGCCGGGATCTTCACGGCCGCGCTGGCCGCCGCCGTCGTCGCGGTCGTGCTGTTCACCAGCGGCGGCGACGAGCAGGGCCGCGACGGCAAGCCGGGCACCGCGACGACCACGGGCACCGTGTCGCCGTCGCCGTCGTCGCCGGCCACGTCGCCGGGCGGGCCGTCCCCCGCGCCTGCCGGGTACACCACGTACCGGGGGTCGTCGTTCACCGCCGCCGTCCCGCAGGGCTGGAAGGCGGACGCCGAGGGCGACGACGTCATGTTCACCTCCCCGGAGAAGGGCGTCACGATGGGCCTGGCGTTCCAGCGCCTCGGATCCGCCGCGCTGGGGACCCCGGCGGACGGCCTCGCGTCCGCGATCGCCGGCATGAAGAACGACACCGGCGCCTACCCCGGCTTCGAGCAGGAGAACTTCGACCGGAGCGTCCCCTACAACGGCGGGCGGGCGGCCGAACTCCAGTTCACCTTCACCAAGAACGGCACTCCGGGCCGCGCGCGGGTGCGGGTGTTCGAGTCGGGCGGCGTCCTCTACCAGGTCCTGCTGGCCGCCGACCGGCAGCACTGGGACGCGGGCGTCCCCCGCTACGAGACGTTCCTGCGCACACTGGACGTCACGGCCTGACGGCCGGCCACCGCCCGGCGGTCAGCCGCGCGACTCCTCGAAGAGGACGCGGGCCTTGGCCTCCGCCTCGTTCAGCGCCTTGACGTGCCGGGGCGCCAGCTCCTCCACGCACCGGGTCATCTCCTCGGTGACGTGGCTGAACGCGCTCTCCTCCGCGCCCCGCAGCGCCGCCCGCACGCTGGCCGACCGCGCGCCGAGCGCGGCCCACTCCAGCTCCAGCCGCGCCACGGCCTCGTCGAACGCCCGGGACGTCTCGGCGCCCGCGCTCTTCAGCTCGTCCGGGATCGGCCCCCGGCCCGCCTTGCGCGCATGGCCCGACAGCGCGGAGATGCGGCTGGCGAGCGCCAGCCCCTCGCGGGCGAGGGGCAGCACGTCGTGGATCAGGTCGGTGACCGCCTTGGCCAGCTCCTCCACCCGCGTGAGGAGCGTCTGCGTCGCCTCCTCCAGCGCGCCGGACGTGCGCTCGGCGACGCGTCCGGCCACGTCCTGCTGCTGCTTGGACAGCACGGGGACGACGTCGCGGTCCAGCAGGCGGCGCAGCTCGCGCTCCCGCGCGCCGCGGTCGCCGGGCGCCGCGCGGCCGGCCCAGTCCGCCCAGACCCGCTCCATGCGCTCCTCCCCGGACGCGGCGATCTCCGCCGTGATCTCGTCCAGGGCCTCGCCCGCCCGGCTCTTCAGCCGCTCCACGCGCCCGTAGAGGGCCTCGCGCTTGAACGGGTCGTTGAGCTCGTTGAGCTGCGCCTGCAATCGACGGGACACGTCGATGGCGTGCTCGGCCAGGGGGACGAGACGGTCGGCGAGTTCGTCGAGCGTCTCGGCCCGGCGCGGATCGGTCAGCTCGGTCACCCACGCGGGTAGGTCGTGCGCCATGGCCCCCATGCTGCCATCACCCGTCCGGGGAAACCGGCGACCTTGCCCGGCGCGCCCCGTCCGGACGACCGAAAAGGCCGGAACGGCACGGGTGAGTGTGTCTGGACAAGCGGTGATCAGGGTACCGTTGCACGCCGTGGCGGGCTATTCCGATGACCTGCGTCTCGCGCACGTGCTGGCGGACGGGGCCGACGACATCACGACCAGGCGTTTCCGCGCCCTCGATCTCAGCGTGGAGACCAAGCCGGACCTGACGCCGGTCAGCGACGCCGACCGCAGCGTGGAGGAGCAGATCCGCGGCACGCTGAAGCGGGCGCGCCCGCGGGACGCGGTGCTCGGCGAGGAGTACGGCAAGACCGGCTACGGGAACCGCTGCTGGATCATCGACCCGATCGACGCGACGAAGAACTTCGTGCGCGGCGTCCCGGTGTGGGCGACGCTGATCGCGCTGATGGAGAACGACGAGATCGTCGTCGGCGTGGTGTCGGCGCCCGCGCTGAACCGGCGCTGGTGGGCGGCTCGGGGCGGCGGCGCCTGGACGGGCCGGAGCCTCACCCGCGCCAGCCGGATGACCGTGTCGGCGGTCGGCGAGATATCGGACGCGTCGCTGTCGTTCTCCAGCCTGAGCGGCTGGGAGGAGCAGGGCCGCCTCGCCCACTTCCTGGAGCTGACGCGCTCGGTGTGGCGGACGCGGGCGTTCGGCGACTTCTGGTCGCACATGATGGTCGCCGAGGGCGCGATCGACATCTCCACCGAGCCGGAGGTGTCGCTGTGGGACCTCGCGGCCCTCCAGGTGATCGTGGAGGAGGCCGGCGGCATGTTCACCGACCTGTCCGGGGTGCCGGGCCCGGACGGCGGCAGCGTGGTCTGCACGAACGGCAAGCTGCACGCGGACGTCCTGCGCACGCTGGGCGGCGGGCAGCTCTCCCTGCGCATCTGACCTCCCCGCGCATCCGATCTCCCGCGCATCCGACCTCCCCGCGGCGGGAATACCCGGTCCGGGGCCAGATCATCATGGCCATCCGCCCGACTCGCGACATATCTTGGAACAGCGGTCACGCAACGGCCGTTGTCCTATATGGGCGGCGCCAGACGGGCGGCCCGTAAACGGAGGTACGCAGATGTCGACCCAGACCAAGGTAGTGATCGGCGGCGTCGTCGTCGGCTTCCTGACGCTGTTCGTCTTCCCGTGGTGGCTGAGCGCGCTGATCATCCTCGGCGTCCTCGGCGCACCGCTCGTCGGGTACATGATGCTCGACCCGTCCCAGCGCAAGCGGGTGCGCGCGCAGGGGCGCAAGCGCCTCGGGAGCTAGCCGCCGACCCCGCTAGGGTGCGGGGATGGCGGAGACACGGGTCGGCGTCGTCGGAGCGGGAATCCTCGGGCTCGCGATCGCGCGCCGGCTGGCCGAGACGCGCCCGGGCGTGACGGTGACGGTCCTCGACAAGGAGGACCGTGTCGCGGCCCATCAGACGGGCCACAACAGCGGCGTCGCCCACGCGGGCCTGTACTACGCGCCGGGCTCGCTGAAGGCGACGCTGTGCAGGCGCGGGATCGGCCTGCTCAAGGAGTATTGCGCCGACCGGAACCTCCCCTACGTGGAGTGCGGCAAGGTCGTCGTCGCGCGCGACGCGTCGGAACTGGCCGCGCTGGACGAGATCGAGCGGCGCGCGACGGCCAACGGGGTGCCCGGTCTGCGGCGCCTGACCGGCGACGGGCTCCGGGAGATCGAGCCGCACGCCGCCGGGGTGGCCGCCCTGCACTCCCCCACCACCGCGATCGCCGACTTCCCGGCGGTCGCCCGCGCGTTCGCCGAGGACGTCGCCGCGGGCGGCGGCGAGGTCAGGCTCGGCTTCGAGGTCGTCCGGCTGGGGCGGGCCGGCGACCGCGTCACGGTCGCGTCCCCGCACGAGGAACTGGTCTTCGACAGGCTCGTGGTGTGCGCCGGGCTCCAGTCCGACCGGGTCGCGCGGCTCGCCGGCGACGAACCCGCCCCGGCGATCATCCCGTTCCGCGGCGAGTACTACCGGCTCGTCCCGTCCCGGACGGACCTGGTCCGCGGCCTCATCTACCCGGTGCCCGACCCCCGCTACCCGTTCCTCGGCGTGCACTTCACGCGCCGCGTGGACGGCGGCGTGGACGTCGGCCCCAACGCCGTCCTGGCGCTGGCGAGGGAGGGCTACCGGCGGCGCGACGTCCGCCCGGCCGACCTGTGGGAGACGCTCCGCTGGCCCGGGTTCCGGCGGCTGGCGCGGCGGCACTGGCGGACGGGCGCGAAGGAGCTGTACGGGTCGGCGGTGAAGCGCGCGTTCGTCGCGGAGGCGCGCGGCTTCGTCCCCGAGCTGGCGGCGCGCGACGTCGTCGCGGCGCCCGCCGGGGTCCGTGCGCAGGCGGTGGACCCCGACGGCTCGCTCGTCGACGACTTCCGCATCGGGCGCGTCGGCCCGGTCGTGACCGTCCGCAACGCGCCGTCCCCGGCGGCGACGTCCTCCCTGGCCATCGCCGAGCACGTCGCCGCGCGGCTCTAGTCCCAGAGCTTGCGGACGTCGCCGCGCGGGTCGTGGACGATGCCGTCGGACGGCTCGTCGAACGTCCGCACCGCGCGGCCGGACGGGTCGAAGCGCTCCCAGCCGGGGTCTCCGGTGGCGGCGAAGTCGACCCAGTGGCGGTGCATGCGGTCGGCGAGCGCCTGCGGCGGGTTCGGGCCGGCCAGCCCGTCGGGCTCGGCGGTCAGGTTGTCGAACACGAAGCCCAGCTCCAGGGCGTGGCAGGCGCCGAGGCCGTGGTTCGGGGACCGCCACGCGAACTCGTACATCCAGGTGCGCCCGCCGGACGCGGCGTGCCCGGCGGCGGCGCGGTTCGCCGGGACGCGGAACAGGTGGTCGGTGATGATCGTGGCCATCACCTCGCCGGCCGTCATGTCCGGGTACCGGTCGCGGTACGCGGCGGGCATCCCGGACGGGACGCCCATGCCGGTGGTGATGAGGCCCACGATCTCGTCGGTGACCTGCGCCGCGATGCCGGTCGGCATCAGGAAGAGCCGGAACTCCTCGGAGGTGTAGCCGATGAGCAGGTCGACGTCGCGTCCGGCGCCCGCGGCGATGGCGTCCTCGGGGCGGCGCGTGAGCAGTTCGCCGTCCAGGACGGGGGTGAGCGACATCGCGCCCGCGGCCGTGGTGGCGCCCCAGCGGCCGGGGTCGGGCACCATCGAGACCTCGGCGGCGACGGACGCCTGCGCGGGCAGGATCTCGGCGGGCGCGAGCGCGGCGAACGCCTCGGCGGTCGGCTCGACGCCGAGCCGCGCGGCCATCTCCCTGGTGACGAGCAGGGCGTCGTCCGGGTCCTGCGCGATGGAGCCGGCGCCGCTCTGCGCGATCACGCGCCGGAACAGGCCGAGGTCGAGGGAGAGCAGGGTGGTGACGCTCATCCCGCCCGCGGACTCGCCGAAGATGGTGACCCGGTCGGGGTCGCCGCCGAAGCCCGCGATGTTGTCGCGGACCCATTCCAGCGCGGCGATCTGGTCGAGCAGGCCCCGGTTGAGCGGGGCGCCGGGCAGGTGGGCGAAGCCCTCGACGCCGAGCCGGTAGTTGATCGAGACGCAGACGACGCCGTCGCGGGCGAAGTTGCGGCCGTTGTAGACGGGCACGGCGCCGGACCCGTTCCGGAACGCGCCGCCGTGGATCCACACCATGACGGGGAGCCCGGAGCCGCCCGGCTCACGCGTCGTGTCGTTCCGGGGGGACGGCCCCCCTGTGCCCCCCGAGAAGCAGGGCGTCCAGACGTTGAGGTTGAGGCAGTCGTCTCCCGGGACGTCCGGGTCGGGCAGGAGCGTGTCGAACGGCCGGGGGTAGCCGGGTTTGGGCGCGGTCGGCCCGTAGTCGAAGGCGTCGCGGACGCCGTCCCACGGCTCGGGCGGGCGCGGCGCCCGGAAGCGGTCGGGCCCGAACGGGGGCGCGGCGTAGGGGATGCCGAGGAAGGCGGTGACGCCGTCCCGTGTCCTGCCGCGCACCTTGCCGTGGGACGTCTGGACGACCGCCTCCATGCCGCGCTCCCGGTTCTAGAACGAAATTCGACAACCAGAGCGTACGGGAGCGCGGCGCATCGCGTAAGTCAGGGACGGAGCAAGTCAGGGACGGAGCATGCGGGTGAGGTAGTCGCGGGCGAAGGCGCGGATCGCGTCCTCGTCGTCCAGCGCCAGCCCGCCGCCGGGCACCAGCAGCAGGGACACCGCGAGCCGCAGCAGCACCTCGGCGACGGTGTCGTGGTCCTCCGCGTCGGCGGGGCGGGCGCGGCGCAGCCGGTCGGCGAGGATGTCGCGGGCGGCGAGCATGACCGCGCCGCCGTTCATGCTGAGCTGCGGGAGGAACGCCTCCGGCTCGCTCTCCAGGACGCGCGTCATCAGCGGGTGCGTGCGGGCGCTGCGCAGCCCGACCACGAACCCCTCCACCACGGCCTCCTCGGCGGACCCGAGGTCCGCGGTGGCCTCGGCGATGGCGGTGAGGAACCGGCGGCACTCGCGCAGGATCACCGCCTGGAGCAGCTGCTCCTTGTTGGTGAACCGCCGGTAGATCGTGGTGCGCGCGACCCCGGCCCGCTTCGCGACGTCCTCGACGCTGACCCGGCGCAGCCCGTAGGTCTCGAACTCCGCGAGGGCGGCGTCCAGGATGCGGGTGTCGAGGTCGTCGGCACCCGTCTCCGGCGTCGCCAGCCACGCCGCCAGCCCGTCGGCGCTCCGCACATCCATCGCCATAGCCGCACCCTAGCCGGATCGGGCGTCCGGCTCGTGACACCGGACGCGACAGAGCTACAATAATCGTCAATCTGTACTTCTGTCTCACACACTAGCGGCGGTGCACATGACGGACCTGGCCGAGACGCAGCCCCCGGCCCCGCTCGGGCCGGACTCCCTGACCTGGCGCTACTTCGGCGACACCCGGATGCTCCTCACCGGGCCCCGGGCCGCCGTCCTGCAGAACATGCTCCCCGCGCTCGGCCAGGGCGTCCTCGACCACTCGGTGTTCTTCTCCGAGACGTTCGCGCGGCTGAAGCGGTCCGCCGGGCCGATCCTGGACACCGTGTACGGCGCGGAGCGGTCCGCGGAGACGGGCCGCAAGGTCCGCGACTACCACCGCGACATCAAGGGGACGATGCCGGACGGCGCCCGCTACCACGCGCTCGACCCCGAGACCTACTACTGGGCGCACGCGACGTTCCTCGACACCCTGCTGTACACGATCGAGACGTTCGTCAGGCCCCTCGGCGAGGCGGAGAAGCGCCGCATCTACGAGGAGTCGAAGACCTGGTTCCGGATGTACGGGGTCAGCGACCGCGCCATGCCGGACGACTGGGAGGCGTTCCAGGCGTACTGGAAGCGGATGCTGGACGAGGAGATCGTCCCGCACAAGACCGCCCGGTACGGCGTCGGCTACGTCACCAAGGGCCTGCCCGCGCCGCCGAAGGTGCCGGCGCCGGTGTGGCGCGCGGTGTCGCCGCCGCTGAACGCCGTCGCCCGGTTCATCACGGTCGGCGGCCTGCACCCGCGCATGCGCGAGCTGCTGGACCTGCCGTGGAGCGCCGCCGACGAGCGCCGCTACCGGCGGTTCGCGGCGGCCGTCCGGGCGGGCGACCGCGTGTGGCCGCTGCTCCCGGAGGCGGTGCGCTACCTCCCGCAGGCCCGCCGCGCCTTCCGGGAGGCGCGGAAGGCGCGGCGGGCGCGGCGGGCCTGAGTCACCCCTGGGAGCGGATCCGGGCGTCGTACTCCTTGCGGGCGTCCGGGTCGTACTCCAGGAAGATCTTGTCCAGGCCGAGCCGGCGGGACATCGCCCAGCGGAGCCGCTCGGGCAGCAGCGCGCTCACCTTGACCTGCGTGCCGAGCTTCTTCGGGACGACGACCTGCGGGCGCGGCCTGGCGATCAGCGCGACGACGGCCGCGGCGATGTCCTCCGGCTCGCAGTTCCGCTGCCCCTTGGGGCTCGCCGTCCCGGCGACCAGCTCGGTGTTGGTGAAGGTCGGCAGCACGGCGCCGACGTGCACGCCCCGGTCCCGCACCTCCAGCCGGGTGGCCTCGGTGAACGCGAGGACGGCGGCCTTGGTGGCGTTGTAGAGGGCGAGGCCGGGGGTGAACATGACGCCGGCGACCGAGGCCACGTTGACGATGTGGCCCCTCCCGCGCGGCAGCATCCTCCCGAGGGCGAGCTTGGTGCCGAGCATCACGCCGTGCAGGTTGATGTCGACGCAGCGGCGGGCGTCGGCGTCGCTCTCGTCCGTGACCGGCCCGATCGGCATGATCCCGGCGTTGTTGACCAGGACGTCGAGCGGCCCGGCGGCGTCCTCGGCCCGGTCGAGGAACGCGGTGAACGACTCGCGGGACGTGACGTCCACGAGCAGGCCGGTGACGCCCAGCGCCTCGGCGGCCTCCTTGACGGCGGCCTCGTCGATGTCGCCGATGACGACGGTCGCGCCTGCGGCCTTGAGGGCGCGGGCCGTGGCGAGGCCGATCCCCCGCGCGGCGCCCGTGATGGCGATGACCTTGCTCATGGCTGCTCCTCAGGCGGGGGGACGACCCCGCGCGCCCCGCGGTTCGCTTCTCATTACGGTTCCAGGCGGTCGAGCCGGACGGGGAGCCCGTCCTTCGGCGAGGGAAGGGACGTGGTGTCCAGCGGCCACTCGTACCGGGCGGGCACGCTCCAGCGGTAGCGCTGGAGCACCTGGTGCAGGATCGTCTTGACCTGCATGCCCGCGAAGTAGAGCCCGATGCACTTGTGCGCGCCGCCGCCGAACGGGGCCCACGCGTACTTGTGGATCTTGTCCTCGCGGCGTTCCGGGGTGAAGCGGCCGGGGTCGAAGGTGTCCGGGTCCGGCCACCACTGCGGCATGTGGTGGTTGCTGAGCATCGGCACCACGACCAGCGTCCCGGCGGGGATGTGGAAGCCGAGGATGGAGGTGTCCTTGACGACCTTGCGGGGCAGCGCCGGGACGGGCGGCAGCATCCGCAGCGACTCCTTCATCACCATGTCGATGCCGGTGAACGAGTCGAGGTCGTCGTAGGCGGGCTGCGGCTTGCCGAGCGCCAGCGACTCCTCGCGCAGCCGCTCCTGCCACTCGGGGTACTTGGCCAGGTAGTACGCCATCGTGGTCAGCGTGATGGTGGTGGTGTCGTGCGCCGCCATCAGCGCGAAGATCATGTGGTTGACGACGTCCTCGTCGGTGAACCGCTGCCCGTCGTCGGTCTCGGCCTCGCACAGCGCGGCGAACAGGTCGCTACCGCCGGAGGCACCCCGGGGGGCGTGGGGGGTCGTCCCCCCTCGGAGAGCACCGGCGTCGCGGCGCTTGGCGGGCAGGTGCCGGTAGAAGAACTCCTCCAGCACCTTGCGGGCCTGGAGGCCGCGGTGCCAGCGCAGCCCGGGGACGGGGAACCGCACGTAGGCCGTCCCCGCGCGGACGGCGTCGATGAACGCGCCGTTGACCCGCGCGCGCTCGGCGTCGTCCAGCTCGACGCCCATGAACACGTCCACGGCGAGGTCGAGCGTGAGCCGCTTGATGTGGTCGTAGACCTTGAAGTCGGGGCCGGGCTCCCACGCCTCGATGCCCTTGACGATGCCGGGCGCCATCGCGTCCATGTAGGCGCGCAGCCGCGGGCGGGTGAACGCCTGCTGCATGATGCGCCGGTGGTGCAGGTGCTCCTCGAAGTCGAGCAGCATGATGCCGCGGGTGAAGAACGGGCCGATGAAGTAGCTCCACGCGGGCCCGTTCGCGAACGCCTTGTCCCGGTTGACCAGGACGACCTCGGCGGCCTCCGGTCCCTGGACGGTGCAGGTGCGCTGCCCGAGCAGCCATCCCCAGGCGACGGGGCCGTACTGGTCGTACCGCTTGCGGGCCATCCCGATCGGGTCGCGCATCACCGCGAGGGTGCTGCCGATGTACGGGACGCCGGGCACGCCGGGGACCGGCTTCAGGCCGCTGCCCTGCGGCGGCGGTGCGAGGACGCTCGTCATGGACCCCTCCGGAGGCGTGCAACAAAAGACCGGATTCTGTTGCTTTGTTCTAACGTAGCGGACGCCCGTAAGTCCAGACTTATCGCCGGTGACTTGCGCGTCAGCGCGCTTGGCGGCCCGCCGCGACGCGGAGCAGCCGCCGCCGCGCCGTCTCGGTCAGCGGCCGGTACGCGCCCGACCTGTCCCGGTAGTAGGTCAGCCCGTCGTCGGCGGCGGGGACGCCCTCGTCCCGCAGCGGCGCCGTCCACAGCCGCCGCCCGGCCGTGACCGGCATCTCGTCGACCACCCGGACGAGCGCGGGCCGCAGCCCCGGCTCGACGCGCAGCAGCGCCTCCGACAGGTCGATCGCCTTGAGCTCGCCGGCGTCCCGCAGGGTGACCGCCGCGGCGGCCAGTTCGGTGCCGCCCACCGGGATCCCGTAGACGGCGACGCTGTCGACGTACGGCAGGTCGCCGAGCGCGTCCCGGATCGGGCCGGGAGGGACGATGCCCTCGGCGGTGCGGATCAGCTCGGTCTCCCGCCCGACCAGCCAGTAGTCGCCGTCCGCGTCCCGACGGAAGAGGTCGCCGGTGATGGTCCAGGCGTCCTCGGGCCGGAACACGCCGCGCAACGGGCGGCTCGCGGCGCCGATCGCCGAGAGCCGCACCCGGGCGAGCAGCATGCCGATCTCCCCGGGCTCGCAGCGGACCGCGAACCCGTCGGGCCCGAGGTCGAGCCGCCCGTTCTCCAGGTCGTAGCGCGCGAGCCGCACCGCGGCGCTGCCCGGCAGCGTCCGCCCCAGCGAGCCCGGCTTCTTGCCGCTCAGGTTGACCAGCACCGCCTCGCCCTCCGTCGAGGCGTAGAACTCCAGGACGCGGGCGGGCGCGAACCGGTCCTCGACCCGCCGCCACAGGCCGCGCGGCATCCCCGACCCGATGAACAGCCGGACGGCGTGGTGCCGCTCGGCCGGGTTCGGCGGCGCGTTCACGAGGTCGCGCAGCGACATCCAGGTGTAGGACGCGACGGTCACGCCGTAGCGGCGCGCCTCGTCCCAGAACGTCTCCGGGTCGATGCCCCCGTGGGGGGACGACCCCCCACACTCCCCGGCAGCGGCGGCGGGAGCGCTCGCCAACGCGAGCCGCGCGCCGCCCGCGACCGCGCCGCCGAGGCTCATCAGCAGCGCGGACGGATGCTGGAGCGGCGTGATGCTGTAGACCGTGTCGGACGAGGACAGGGCGGCCGACGACGCCGTCCCGAACGCGGACAGGGCCCAGCGCCGGTTCGTGATCCGGCTGGCCCGCAACTGCTCCCCGTCGCCCCGGAACACGACGAACGCCAGGTCCCCGGCGCGCCCCGGGTTCGGCCGGTACCAGCCCGGCAGCTCGACCCGCGCCGGGTCGATGGCCTCCATGTCCACCAGCGCCCCGCGGTCGCCGCGCCCGGCGCCGCCGAGCAGGTACCCCTGGACGCCCTCCAGCCCCCCGGCGAGCGCCGCGTGCTCGGGATCGGCGATGACCCGCGTCACCCCGCTCAGCCGCGCCTCCGCCGCCGGATCGCCGTCGGGGCGCAGCAGCACCGCCACGGCGCCGAGCCGGCTCAGCGCCGCGACGAGCGCCAGCGCGGCCGGCCGCGTCGCCATCAGCACGCCGACGGCGTCGCCGCGCCGCACCCCGATGTGGATCAGCCCGCGCACGACGGCGTCGACGCGCCGCTTGGCCGCGTCGTGCGTGTGCGCGCGCCCCTGGTAGAGGAAGAAGACCTCGCCCGGCCTGGCGCGCGCCTGCTCGTCCAGCAGCAGCCCCATCGACATGCGCGTGTCGGACTGGATGCGCTCCAGCCGCGCCAGCCTCGGCAGGTTCTGCGCGGCCTCGCCGCTCAGCTGCCGGGTCCCGCGCACGACCTGCGCGGCGGTCCGGATCGCCGACCGCGCGGCGCTCGTCCCGATGCCCATCGCCAGCTGGAGCCCGTACCCCGCCGGCCCGCCGGGCAGCCCGGCGGCCTCGGCCTCCTCGTCGCCCGCCACCGGCACGACGATCTCCGGAAGCTCGTCCTTGCCCTCCCGCCACAGCGCCCAGGACGCGACGGCCGGCCACGTCCGCGCGATCGCGAGGCTCCCGACGACGAGCCCGAAGTGCCCGGCCCGCAGGGACGCCTCGTACACCTGGGCGCGCGGCGCGGCCCGCCGGATGCCGCGCACCATCGGCGGCGGCGCGATCTCGTCGACCTCGCCGACGAAGGTGAGCACGGGGCAGGTGATGTCGGCGAGCGTGACGAGCCGGTCGCCGATCACGAACCCGCCCGTCAGCATCCGGTTGTGCTGGATGAACTGGCGGAGGAACTCGGCGAGCGCGGGGCCGGGCCACGACACCCAGCCCTCCCGCTCCAGGAACCGCCGCTGCCGTTCGCGCGGCGCGAGCCGCTCGCGGTCGTGCAGCTGGAGGATGAAGTCGATCCTCGACCGGACCGACTTCACGGGGCTCAGCGCCTGGAACCCCAGCCGCGTCAGCCAGCCGGGCACCGCGAACCCGCCGAGGACCTGGTCCGGTATCCGCTCGACGCCCTCCGCCGCGAGCCAGCTCGGCAGCCCGAACGGCAGGCCCTGGCTGATGTCGGCCGGGCTGCCGAACGTCACGATCGACTCGACGCCCTCGCTGCGCCGGTACGCGGCGGCCTGGTAGACGAACATGCCGCCCTGCGAGTAGCCGGCCAGGTGGACGTCCCGCCCGGTGTCCCGCCTGATCCGGTCGACGGCGTCGCTGACGGCCAGCACGTGGTCGGTGATGGTCCGCTCGAGCCCGCCGGGCTCCCGCTCGGGCGCGCCGAAGTCGACCACCCAGGGGTCGACGCCGAGGTCGTGCAGGACGCGCACGGCGCTGACCCGGGAGGAGATGTCGTACACCTCCGCGGTGATCATCAGCGGCGGGACGAGCAGCATCACCGGCCCGCCCGCCGCGTCCGGGAAGTAGTGCCGCAGCCGGTACACGCGCTGCTCGGTCACGACCTCGCAGGGGGACGCGTCCTCATCGGTGTCGAATCCCCCGAACCGGGCGACCTCCAGAGCGTTCTGGGCGGTGGAGCCCAGGCGGGCCCCCAGGCGGAACAGCGTTCTGGCAACATCCGGCATCGTCGACCCTTCGCAGCGTCAACGCCATGGTGTCCTGATGTCGGCGGCTTAGCAATCAGGGGACGATCCGGGCACCGTCCAGCCGGTCGGCCTGAAGCCGCTCCCACATGTAGCGGCGGCGGGGCTTGCCGCTGGACGTCCGCTGGATGAGGCCGGTGCCGACGACGATGGTCAGCTCGACGTCCTCGCCGACGCGCCGCCGCAGCATCTCGCGGACCGCCGGGATCCAGTCCTCGGCCTGCGTCTCGGCGAACAGCGCGAGGCCCTTCTGCCCGGCGCCCGGCACGCCGACCACCGCGATGCGGCCCTTCCCGAGCCCGCTCACCTCGGCGATCTTGGATTCGAGGTCCTCGACGTAGACGGACCGGCCGCGGACCTTGATGCTGTCGCCCATCCGCCCGAGGACGAAGAGCTGCCCCTCGTGGAAGAACCCGGCGTCACCGGTGTAGACCTTGCCGTCCATGAACCGCGTCGACTTCGCCTCGGCCCCGGCGTAGTACCCGGGGCACGCCGAGGCGCCGCCCACGACGATCTCGCCGAGCAGCCCCTCCGCCAGCCGGTTGCCGTCGTCGTCCACGATCTCCACGGAGACGTCGTCCTCGGGCGTGCCGCAGCCGACGATCCAGCCGGCCTTGGCGCCGAGCGACCGCGCCCCGAGGGTGTGCTGCTCCAGGATCCGCACGGGCTGCCCGAACGACAGCGTATCGGGGTCGGGCCGGACGGCCAGCGGGTCGCGCGGCGCGTTGTCCATGGTGACCAGCAGCGTCGTCTCGGCCATGCCGTAGGCGGGCTTGAACATCGTGCGGGAGAACCCGTACGGCTCGACGAGCTGCGCGAACACCTCCAGCGCGTGCGGGTCGATGGGCTCGGCGCCGATCAGCGCCATCTTCCAGCCGGACAGGTCGAGCCCCTCCAGCTGCTCCGGCTTGACGCGCCGCGCGCAGTACGCGTACGCGAACGGCGGCGCCGCCGTGTGCTGCGCCTCGGCGAAGCACCGGAGCCACCGCGCGGGGTCGCGGATGAAGTGGTCGGGCCGCATCAGCCGCAGCATCCCCTGGCGCGCGATCGGCGTGATGAAGGTGCCGATGAGGCCCATGTCGTGGTAGAGCGGCAGCCAGGAGGCCACCACGTCGCCGTCCTCGTATCCGGCCATCCGGGCGATGAGGTCGCAGTTGGCCTCGAGGTTGTCCCAGGTGACCATGACCCCGCGCGGCGCGCCGCTGGACCCGGAGGTGAACTGGAGCAGGGCGAGCTCGCCGGCCGGCTGCACCGGGGCCTCCTCGCCCTGGCGGGGCTGCCACGGCTCGCCGCTCATCCCGGCCTCGTCCATGGCGCGGCCGGCGTACTCGGTCAGGTCCTTGGACGCGACGACGAGGGCCGGCGCGGCCTGCCGCAGGATGGCGGCGACGTGGGCGACGTAGTCGTCGCCGTCCTGGAACAGCGGGGGCGTGATCAGGCACACGGTGGCGCCCGCCGCCCACACCCCGTAGTACGTCTCGATGCAGGTGAAGTCCGTGGGCAGGATGAGGCACACGACGTCGCCCGGCCGGACGCCCTCCTCGATCAGCGCCCCGGCGGTGCGTCGCGCGGCGGACGCCAGCTCACCGTAGTCGCGGAACTCCCAGCCGCCGTCGTCGGCCGCGAGGTGCACGCCGCGTCCGGTGTCCGGCGTCTCCAGCCAGTCGCGCAGCGCAGATGCCATCGTGTCCCCTTCAGACTGATCACGGTCACCCACGTGACTCGCGGGTAACTTCACCAGGACGGGGGCTTCACGTCAACCGGTTCGATCAGTAAGGAGACCGGGCGGTCATGTGGTCCGGTCCTCCGCGGGCCTCCGCGACCGGGCGAGGGCCGCGGCGCCGCGCCAGCCGAGCAGCGTCGCCCCGAGGAACACGAGGGCCACGATCACGAACGCCGCGGCGGTGCCCTGCCCCGTCAGGACCCGCAGCAGCATCCCGCCGCCGACGGCCGCGGCCCAGACCGCGACGCCGGACGGCACCACGGCCTCCGGCCGCCGCCAGACGCGCCCGGCGACCCATCCGGCGCCGGCCCCCGCCAGGAACGGCCAGGCCGTGCCGGCGAACCCCGCCACGCTCGCGGCCTCCTCGTGCGAGGCCCGCCCGATCGCCACGAACACGAGCACACAGCAGGCGTCCAGCACGCCGGCGACCCAGTTGCGCATGACGCCAGGCTATGCGCACTCCGGTACCGCCCGGGAGTTGGACGCGCGCCCGGCACCTTGAGTCCGTTCACAGAAGCCGCCGCGCATTCTCCGATGACACCGAGCTCCGGCTGCCCGGTCATTGGTCACAGCGAATAAGGGAGCCGGTTTCCGGACGGAATACAACCCCTCCCAAGACGAGGCGGGAGTGGAAGCATGTCTGCTCGAATTCGGCACACTATTCCCTTAAGAAGAGACCTGGCGGGGCCCCCGCCGACGCCGACCGCGAAGACGTCCAGAAAGCCATCCGCCTACTCGCCGATTCCGAGCGTCGCCTTGACCGGCTTACCCATGGCCGGCCCTTCCGCAATTCGCGCCGTCGGCGCGCCGACAAACACCGGAGCATCCGCCGTGGTTGACGCTCCACCTGCGGGTATCACGCGTGGTGACCGTTCGACGTGTGGAGGGGCGATGGCGGACCGGGGAGCCAACGGGTGGCCGCGACTGCGGCTGGCGGACTGGGCGGAGACGCGCACGACTCTGCACATGTGGACGCAGATCGTCGGCAAGGTGCGCTTGGCGCACGCGCCGCTGCTCAACCACTGGTGGCAGGTCACCCTGTACGTCAGCGCCCGCGGCCTGACGACCTCGGCGGTCCCGTACCGCGACGGCGCCTTCGACATCGAGTTCGACTTCGTCGACCACGTCCTGCGCGTCAGAAGCAGCGACGGCGGGTCCCGCACGGTGGCGCTGGCGCCGAAGCCGGTGGCCGACTTCTACGCCCAGACCATGACGGCACTGGACGAGCTGGGGATCGTGGCCCCCATCCAGGCGAGCCCGAACGAGGTGGACCCGGCGATCCCGTTCGCCGAGGACCAGGACCACAAGTCCTACGACCCGGACGCCGCACACCTGTTCTGGCGCCAGCTCCTGCAGGCGAACCGGGTCCTGGGCGAGTTCCGTTCCCATTTCGTCGGCAAGGTGAGCCCGGTGCACTTCTTCTGGGGCGCGATGGACCTGGCGTGCACGAGGTTCTCCGGCCGCCCCGCCCCCGAGCACCCCGGCGGCGCCCCGAACTGCCCCGACTGGGTGATGGTGGAGGGCTATTCCGGCGAACTGTCGAGCGCCGGCTTCTGGCCCGGCGGAGGCGAGGAGGGAGCCTTCTACTCCTACGCCTACCCGGAGCCCCCCGGTTTCCAGGACCATCCGGTCACTCCACCGGAAGCCACCTACAACAGCGAAATGGGCGAGTTCCTACTCCCCTACGAGGCAGTCGCCACAGCCCCCGCCCCCGACCGCACCCTCACCGACTTCTTCCAATCCACCTACGAGGCAGCCGCGACCCGAGCCGACTGGGACCGCGCAACGCTGGAAGACACCCCGACAAGACTGAACAACCGCAAGTCCTGACCGTCCGCCCCGTCTTCCAGGAGCCGAAAGAGCCCCAGGACCAGGAAGGCAGCGAGGGCGAAGCCCAGCGGCGCCGAGGGGCGAAGCCCCAAGAAAAAAACCACCAACCACCGATGGGCCCCAATAACCGAAACCCCGAGACGAAAATGAGGGGCGAAGCCACGAACGGGGGCCAGGGGCGAAGCCCCGGGGGCGGGCGGGTGGGGGAGGCGGAGGAACCGGGGGCTCCGGGGGTCGCCCCCCGGGCAAAGGCGAAGGGGCCCGCAGGGAAGCCCGCCAAAGGCGGGCGACCATACGGACCCCAGGACCAGTAGCGGGGGCAGGATTTGAACCTGCGACCTCTGGGTTATGAGCCCAGCGAGCTACCGAACTGCTCCACCCCGCGGTGATGGGTCAACTGTAGGGGGCTGGGGGTGGTTAGGCAAACCGGTTCGGGCGGGGGCTTGGAGGGCGGCGGTGAGCATGGCGGTGAGGTCGGTGGTGAAGGTGTGGTGGTCGATGGCGGCGGGGGTTCGGGGGCGTGTGGTGCGGTCGGCGAGGGCGGCGGTGAGGAAGGCGATGAAGAGGGAGATGCGTTCGAGGGCGAGGGGTTCGGGGAGTGTGGCGGTGCAGGCGTTTTGGAGGAGGTGGAGTTGCCGTTGGAGTGCGGTGTCGTCGAGGAGGGCGGGGTGGTGGTGGTCGCGGATTCCGGCGCGTCCGGCGAGTTGGGCGGTGATGCGGAGGAAGTCGCGTCCTTGGGGGGTGCGGAGTTCGTCGGCGGTGGGGTGGACGATGGCGGCGACGATGGCGGGGAGGTCGTGGGGGCGGAGGGTGGGGAGGGTGGCGGCGCGGGCGGGTTCCATGCGGGTGATGCCGGCGCGGAGGATGGCGTTGAGGAGGCCGGCGCGGGAGCCGAAGTGGTAGGTGATGGCGGAGTCGTTGCCCTGTCCGGCGCGGGTGACGATGTCGCGGGTGCGGGCGGCGTCGATGCCGTGGGCGGCGAAGAGGTGGGCGCCGGCGCGGATGAGCGCTTCGCGGGTGGCTCTTGCGTCTTTCGGCACGCCGGTGATACTAACAGGAGGCGTTAATAACGGCGCCTGTTAATACCGGAGGCCCCCGCCATGGCGGACGTCTACGATCCGTTCGATCCCGCCTTCCAGGCCGACCCCTATCCCGCCTACGGCCGCCTCCGCGACGACGACCCGGTCCACCGCCACGTCGATCCGCCGTTCTGGGCGCTGTCCCGGTTCGACGACATCTGGGCGGCGACGCGGGACGCGGGGACGTTCTCGTCGGCGCAGGGCTTGACGTTCTATCCGGACGAGATCGGCACCCTGGGCTTGGCGCCGACGATCGTGATGCTGGATCCGCCGCGCCACACCGTCCTGCGCCGTCTGGTCGGCCACGGCTTCACGCCGCGCCGGATCGCCGCGCTGGAGGGGCTCCTGCGCGAGTTCGTCCGTTCGAGGATCGCGCTGATGGAGCGGAAGGCGGCGGACGGCGAGACGCCCGACCTGCACCGGGACTTCTCCTCTCCGCTGCCGACGTTCGCGCTGGCGCGTCTGCTGGGCGTCCCGGAGGCGGACAGGGCGAAGTTCGACCCGTGGGTGTCCGCGCTGACGACCCTCCAGGACGACGGCTTCGACCTGAAGGCGCTGAAGGACGACGCGGTCTCCGCCGTCGCGGAGATGTTCGGCTACTTCACCGACGTGATCGCGGCGCGCCGCGCCGACCCGTCCGACGACCTGATCAGCGCGCTGACGAGGGCCGAGGCGGACGGGGAGCGCCTCACCGACTGGGACGTCCTCGGGTTCTGCTTCGTGATGGTCGCGGGCGGCAACGACACGACCGGCAACCTGGTCTCGCACGGCGTCGCGCTCCTCGACGGCGACCACGCGCAGCGCGAGCGCCTCGCCGCCGATCCGTCGCTGATCCCGAACGCGCTGCTGGAGTTCCTCCGGCTGGAGAGTTCGGTGCAGGCGCTGGCCCGGACGACGACCCGTCCCGTCACCGTCCACGGGACGGAGATCCCCGCGGGCGAGAAGGTGATGATGCTGTTCGGGTCGGCGAACCGGGACGAGCGCGAGTTCGGCCCGTCCGCGGGCGACCTCGACATCACCCGCGAGATCCCGCGCCATCTGGGCTTCTCCAGCGGCGTCCACTTCTGCATCGGCTCGCACCTGGCCAAGCTGCAGGCGCGCGTCGCCCTGGAGGAACTCCTCCGGGCCCATCCCCGCATCGGGGTGGACCTGGAGGAGTCCGAACGGATCGCGTCCCCCTTCACGCGCGGCTGGGTCTCGCTCCCCGCGACGGGGGTCGGCGCCTAACCCATGTGGGGGTACCGGTAGTCGGTCGGCGGCACGAACGTCTCCTTGATGGAGCGCGGCGACGTCCAGCGCAGCAGGTTGAACACGGAGCCGGCCTTGTCGTTGGTGCCGGACGCGCGGGCGCCGCCGAACGGCTGCTGCCCGACGACGGCGCCGGTGGGCTTGTCGTTGATGTAGAAGTTGCCGGCCGCGTACCGGAGCACCTCCGCGGTGTGCGCCGCGGCGGCCCGGTCGTTCGCGATGACGGCGCCGGTCAGCGCGTACTCCGCGACCGACTCCATCTGGGCGAGCATCTCGTCGTACCGGTCGTCCTCGTAGACGTGGACGCCGAGGATCGGCCCGAAGTACTCGGTCCGGAAGATGTCGTTCCCGGGGTCGGCGGAGGCGAGCACGGTGGGCCGGACGAAGTATCCGACGGAGTCGTCGTACGTCCCGCCGGCGACGATCTCGACTCCGGCGTCGGCGCGGGCCCGGTCGATCGCGTCGCGGCTCTTGGCGAACGCGCGCTCGTCGATGACGGCGCCCATGAAGTTGGACAGGTCGGCGACGTCCCCCATGGTGAGCCCGTCGACCTCGGCGGCCAGCTCCTCCTTGAACCCGCCGTCCCAGATGGACCGCGGGATGTACGCACGCGAGGCCGCGGAGCACTTCTGCCCCTGGTATTCGAACGCGCCCCGCACGAGCGCGGTCTTGAGCACGGCCGGGTCGGCGGACGGGTGGGCGACGACGAAGTCCTTGCCGCCGGTCTCCCCGACGATCCGCGGGTAGCTCCGGAACTTCTCGATGTTGTTCCCGACCGTCTTCCACAGGTGCCGGAACGTCGCGGTGGATCCGGTGAAGTGGATCCCGGCCAGCTCGGGGTGCCGGAGCGCCACCTCCGAGACCGCGATCCCGTCGCCGGTCACCAGGTTGATGACGCCGTCGGGCAGCCCGGCCTCCTCCAGCAGCCGCATCAGCAGCACCGCCGAGTACGTCTGCGTGGGCGAAGGCTTCCACACCACCACGTTCCCCATCAGCGCGGGCGCGGTCGGCAGGTTCGCGGCGATGGCGGTGAAGTTGAACGGGGTGATCGCGTAGACGAACCCCTCCAGCGGCCGGTGGTCGGACCGGTTCCACACCCCGTCGCCGCTGATGGGCTGCTCGGCGAGGATCCGCCGCGCGAAGTGGACGTTGAAGCGCCAGAAGTCGACCAGCTCGCACGGGCTGTCGATCTCCGCCTGCTGGACGGTCTTGGACTGCCCGAGCATCGTCGCGGCCAGCAGCGTCTCGCGCCACGGCCCGGCCAGCAGGTCGGCGGCGCGCAGGAAGACCGCGGCCCGGTCGTCGAAGGACAGCGCCCGCCACGCCGGCGCGGCCTTCAGTGCGGCGTCGACGGCGTCCCGCGCGTCGTCCGCCGTCGCGGTCCCGAACGTCCCGAGGACGGACGCGTGCCGGTGCGGCTGAACGACGGCGACCTTCGCGCCGCCGCCGAGCCGCCGCTCGCCGCCGATCGTCATGGGCAGGTCGATCGGCGCCTCGGCGGTCAGCTCGGCGAGTCTCGCCTCCAGCCGGGCCCGCTCGGCGCTGCCCGGCGCGTACCCGCGCACCGGCTCGTTCACCGGCGTCGGAACGTTGGTCACGGCGTCCATGGAAAGGAACCCTCCTTAGCGGGAGACGAACGAACGGAGAAAGAAGACGAGGTTGGCGGGACGCTCGGCCAGGCGCCTCATGAAGTAGCCGTACCAGTCGGCTCCGTACGGGACGTAGACGCGCATCCGGTGCGCCTCGGCGAGCCGCCGCTGCTCGGCGGCCCGGATCCCGTAGAGCATCTGGAACTCGTAGGACGCCGGGGGCCGTCCGGCGGCGAGGGCCGACGCGATCTCGATGATCCGCGGGTCGTGGCTCGCGACCATCGGATATCCGTCGCCCCGCATCAGCAGCCGCAGCCCCCGCACGTAGGCGCGGTCGACCTCGCGCCGCCCCTGGAAGGCGACCGAGGCGGGCTCGGCGTAGGCCCCCTTGACGAGCCGGACCCGCGACCCGTGCCCGGCCAGGTCCCGCAGGTCGCTCTCGCTGCGCCGCAGCATCGCCTGGACGGCGACGCCGACCCACGGGAAGTCGGCCCGCAGCTTGCCGAGGGTCTCCAGCGTGGAGTCGACGGTCGTGTGGTCCTCCATGTCGAGCGTGACGGTCATTCCGGCCCGCCCGGCGGCGGCGCAGATGTCCCTCGCGTGGTCGAGCGCGAGCTCTCCCGGCAGCGCCTGCCCGAGCGCGGACAGCTTCACCGAGGCGTCGGCGCCACCGGCGAGCCCGCCCGCGTCCAGCGCCTCGAACATGCGCAGATAGGCGTCGCGGGTCGCCGCGGCCTGGGCGGGCTCCCGGGTGTGCTCCCCCAGGTGGTCGAGGGTGACGTCGAGGCCGTCGCGGCCCAGCTCCCGCACCGCGCCGAGCGCCGCCCCGAGATCGTCCCCAGCGACGAACCGGTCGACGACCCCCCTGGTGAGGGGCATCGAGGTGACGAGCCCGCGCATGCGTTCGCTGCGCGCCGCGGCAAGCAGGAGAGGACTGAGCATGGGAGCCTCCAACGTCGAGGAACACCTCGAACGGTAGAAGCGCCGTGCCCGTCCCCCTATAGGCAGATGTCACTTTCTTTCCGGCTAGACTTCATACAAACGTATGAAGGAAGGCTCATGGCTCCCGACCTCCAGGACATCGTGGATCAGGCCGCCGACCTCCTCCGGGCCCCCGCCACGCTGGAGGACCGCGACTTCCACCTCGTCGCCTACGCCGCCCACGGCGACACGATCGACCCCGTCCGCACGGCGTCGATCCTGCACCGCCGCGCCACCGAGGACGTCCGCGCCCGTTTCGAACGCCACGGCATCGCCCGCGCCACGAGCCCGGTCCGCATCCCGGCCGACGCGTCCCTCGGCCAGCTCGGCCGCCTCTGCCTGCCCGTCCGCTGGAACAACGTGACCTACGGCTACCTATGGCTCCTGGACGACCAGGAGCGCATCACGACCCCCCAGGCGGCCAAGGCCATGCCGCTGTGCGAACGGGCCGCGCTCCTCATGGCCCGCCAGGCCAGGGAGCGCGACGACCTGAGCTGGAAGGTCGCCGACCTCCTCGCCACCCACCCCGACACGCGCACCCAGGCGGCGGACGACCTGACGGACGCCGCGGCCCCCGAAGCGCCCTTCACCGTGGCCGTCCTGCGCACACCGTCCCCGGAGCCGCTCAACCCCTGGCAGCTCCCCCACTCGGTGCTGACGACGGTCTGGCAGCGCGACCACGTCCTGGTCGTCCCGGCCTCGACCCCCACCACGACCACCCTCGACAGGGCCCGGCGCCTTCTGGAGGAACGCCACGCGCCCGTCCGGGCAGGCGTCTTCTCCCCCTGCCCGACCCTGGAGGACGTCCACGAAGGCTGGCTCCGCGCCCGCGTCGCGGCCCGCGCCGCGGCCCCCGGCGAAACCCGCGACTGGACGTCCCTGGGCGTCCTCCGCCTCCTGCGCACCGCCGGCGGCGAGGCCCTGACCCAGACGACCCAGACCCCGGGGACCGCCCGCCTGCTCCAGCACCCGGACCTCGCCGAGACGGCCCGCGCCTACCTGGACCTGGCGGGCAACGTCCAGAAGACGGCGAAGACCCTGAACATCCACCGCCAGACCCTCTACCACCGCCTGCGCCGCATCGAGGAACTGACGTCCCTGACCCTCACCGACGGCCAGGACCGCCTGACCCTCCACCTGGCCCTGACGTTGTCCCCCCACCTCGACTGACGTCTCTTGGGCGGACCGGGTTCGGGGCGCCCAAGGTCGCTACCGTGCCCCATGGCCGGCGCCGCGCCGGCCGACCGCCGATCGTCCTCACCGCGGACCTGGCCGCCGCCCTCAACCCCGTCCTCTGACCTCACGGGGCCCCTGATCCGCCGGGCCGAGCGGGTGGCCGGACTCGCGCAGGCGCCACTGGCCGCCGTTATACGACAAGCGGGTCTGGGACAGCGGCGGGACGTCCATGCGCCAGAACGCACTTGGTGGAGCGCCCAGAGCGTGCAGAACGGCTGCTCGCACCAGCGCGGGGTGAGTGACGGCGACGACAGGGGAGGCGGCACCGGGGAGCCGGTCTAGCCACGACGCCATGCGCGCAAGGACACCGGCGAGCGGTTCACCGCCATGGGGTGCGGCGACAGGGTCGGTCATCCACGTGTACAGATCGGCCGGGTTCTCGGTTTCGAGGTCGGCCAGCCGGCGCCCCCGCCAGATGCCGGCGTCCATGTCGGCCAGAAGCGGCTCCGGCTCCGCGTCCAGCCCTAAGGCCTGGGCGGTCTGCAGGCAGCGTCGTTCGAGACCGCGATAGGCCGCGCCGACGCGCCGCAGTGCCCCGAGGCAGGCGGACGCCGCAGCGAGCCCGCGGTCGTTGAGCGGTTCGTCATCGGGAAAACGCGCCCCGTGCGTCGCCGCCGTGGACGCGTGGGAGATCAGCACCAGCCGGAGGGTCACCTGCGAGGTACTCCGTCAGGTGCCACGCCCGTCCCATTGACGGCTCGCTGCACGAAGCATGTGGTCACGGCGGGAAAGGGTAGGACAGAACGGTGGGATTCCGGCGCCACGGTTCCGGGCGGAGTCTCCAACCAGGGCCAGCATGCCCCCTGGACTACACGGACGGTTCTCGGCATGCGCAGGGTCAGCCCCACTTCTCGGCGTCCTCCCGGCTTGCGGTGACAAAGGACACGGCGGCAACCACGACGAGTACCACGGCCGCGCACCACAGCGGGGCCGAAACCGCGACCTTCCGGATGAGCACGCTGCCGATCGCGGCCCCCAGCAGCAGGGCGGCGATGGACAGGGCCTTTCGGACGACCCGTTCCTTCGCCTCACCACGGTCGGCGACCAGAGCGGTCAGCGTGGTGGTGACCACGATGGTCCGGAAGTCGGGCACCTCCAGCCGGCGCACCATCGCGTACTGCCAGCCCATGGACACGGCGAGGACGGCGATCGTCGCCTCGCGGCCGGACCCGGGGACATGGCCGAGGCTCGACACGATCAGCGCGGCGGCGACGACGGCGCACGCCTGTGTGGCGGTGGCCGCTCCCAGCAGCCTGCCGCGGTGCGTGATGCCGTTGAATGCCAGATGCCCGCCGACGGCGGCGCCGACGCAGAAGAGCCCGGTCGACAGCGCGGTCGGCAGGATATCGCCCGGCACCCCGCCGCTGCCGCCGAGCCCGAGACCGAGAAAGATGATGTTGCCGGTCATATTTGCGACGAAGACATTGCCGAGTTCCAGAAAACTGACCGAGTCGACGAATCCGGTCATCACTGTGAGGAGGACGAGCAGGGGCGGCAGCGGTCCATGGTCTCGCACTTGGGACACTCGTGCATTCTCGCAGGCCGCCGGGCATGCGCTGTGGAGTCATCCCTTGGCGTGTCGCGAAAATAAACGAGGCCGACTTTTCGGCGGCTCCACTGCGACACGCCTCAGAGAAGGCGATATATCAATGTGCCGGTCATGTGCCGATCGCAGTCGGCGTCTTGCCGGGGCGGACAGATTCCTCGTTCATTTCGCGGGTCGCGAGCGCGCCGAAGACGAGCCCGAGCACCGTCCAGGTAATCGCTTGCGTGCCGAGCGAGGCGAGCCTGAACTTCCAAAGCAGCTCGGCGGGGAAGCCTGCGGGCACCTCGTCGACGCCGGGCAGCGCCGCGTAGGCGATGCCCACCAGAACGACGAACACCGCCCCGCCGACCAGGGCGGCGTTCCAGCCGCCCAGACGGTGGACCAGCCGGCGCCCCGTCCCCGCCGCGGCGATCGCCGCGACGACGCTGATTCCGATCATGGCCAGGTAGAGACCCGTCCGAGTGCCGACGGTGTCCGCGCTGCCGACCGCCGGAGGGTTGGCGGGGTACTTCAGGAGAGGGATGAGGCTCACGATGACGAACCCCGCCGCTGCCAGCAGGGCGGCGGTCGGACGGGCGGAGAGCGAACCCAGGCGCCCGTAGAAGCCGGCGAAGACCAGCGCGTAGATACCGCCGATCGCGATGCCGAAGAGCGCGAGCGCGACTGACAGTCCGAGCGTCTCCTGCACACCGCGGGAGACCACCGCTTCGGCCGTCTCGTGGCTGTGCTGCCCCGCGACGGCCGTATGCTCGTGGCCGCCGCCCGCCCCGTGCCCTTCCTCGAAGCCGATGGCGTCGCGGATCTGCGGCTCCCCCGCCGACCAGGCGAACATGGTGGCGGCGAGGCCCGCGGCCAAGCCGGCCAGCATGCCGCGGACCAGAAGTGCCCTGATCATGCCCCGCTCCTGATCATGCCCTGCTCCTCACACCGAGCGTCAGTGGCAGGGGGAACCAAGCAGATGCCGGCCGTCGTGCATGAACTCGTGTATCGCGGAGCCCCCGAACAGCGACATGGCTCCTTGCTCGGCCCCGACGAAGTAGAGGATCACGAGCCCGAGCACCGCGGCGAAGACCGCCCACGGAACGATCTCCCGCAGTGGCAGACGAACGGGGACCGGGACAGGGCGGCTGGAGGCCCCGGGTGCTGTCAGACCGGCCATAGATTTCCTCCTATCGGGCCAGGCCGCCACACATCTCAGGCATTCCGATCTGCTTCATTGCGGAGGCGGCCGACTGCTCTAGAGCGAAAGGTAACACACGTACAAGGTGGAGTCACTGATCAACTCTGATCCTGTCAAGCACGAATTAAGCGATCTTGACAGGCGACGCGGCCTCCCTCCACTCAATGATCTGGAAGCAGGCGATGTGTTCGTTGAACCCGCCGAAAACGCACCCTTCGACCAGATAGCCGCGCACGATGCCGCCCTCGATGTCGACGATGCGGTGCAGCCTGTTCTCGTATTCGTCCACAGCTCGCCGCTCCCCTGGGACCTATCCACCGCATACCACGTGCGTGCGCCGCCCTCCGGACGCCTATAACCACTGCCGAGGCTTTACCGAATTCCGCCTGCGGCTCGGAGGGGTACTCGCGGCCTCAGCGGCCGTGCTTCGGCGGCGCGAACACGTAGAGGCCGATCGTCGCGGGTGGATCGGCCATACCGGGCCCGCCCGCGTTCGCCCATTCGGTGATGTCGCCCACAGCGTCCTCGTCGAGCACTCGACCGATCCACGTCGTCCGGCCGCCGGCGGCCCGTCCCAGGGCGGAGGGGTTGATCACGACGACGTTCGCCTGCGAGCAGGGCCCGAGGCAGTCGGTGTAGCGGACACGGACGTCTTGCGCCAACTGGAGGCGGAGCCGTCGTTCCAGCGCCGCGTGGTCGACGTCGGGATTGCGGCGGTCGGTGCCGCAGCAGCAGCCCCTGCACAGGGTGACCGTGCAGCGGGGCCTCGGCGGCGGGGGCCGTTCCTTCGCCCGCGCGGACACCCCGCCTCCCTCGTATACCGGCCTCTCCCGGTCTTCCCGCCCCCGCCCTTCTCGCACCCGCAATTACCGGCCTCCGCAAATCCAAGAGCTGAAATGATTCGGAAGGCTATCCCCCGGCGGGCAAGCCTCCGACCTGGCGCTGGCAGGTGACGCATACCCTTTGGACAAGGAGTTCGATCACGATCAAGAGGCGGCGCCAGGTCAAGTGTTCTTTGCCGGAATTTGTGACAGGTCGCTGGTTGCACGGTAGTTAGCTGGACATGTCTCAGGCGTCCGATGTTCTCCCGCTGATAAGGAGAGTGCGAGGATGCAGTATTCAACCCTGATGGAGCGAGTCAGGCATCTGTCACCCGAAGAACGCAATGTGCTCGACTCGCCCTACACGATATCGAACGAGCTGTACGCGGCGCTCCGGTCGGTACTGCATGATGTCGGCGGGCAGCCTGACGCTCCGGCCCCATTCCTCGAAAAAGGGGAAGAGGAGTGGGAGATGAACACCTACATCACCTGCGAGTGCCTCGGCTGGCGCGGCGCCTGGAACTCCGAGATGCGGCGGCGCGCCGAGAACGATCTCGGCGCCACGCAGTACTTCGGGCTTCCCTACTACGCCCGGTGGATCACCGTCGCCGCCAAGACCCTCGTCCAGAAGGGCCTCATCACCACCGACGAACTGGGTCAGAAGATCGACGAGATCCGGACCCGGATGGAGGCGAAGGACTGATGGCGAACCCGCGGTTCTCGGTCGGCGACAAGGTCACCGTCCGCGATCAGACCACGATGTTCCACACCCGCACGCAGAAGTACACGCGCGGACGCACCGGCGTCGTCGTCGAGCATCGCCCGGAGTGGGTGATCCCGGAGGACGAGGCGTGGGACCGCATGGAGACGGGCCGCAAGGAGCCCTTCTACGTCGTCCGGTTCAAGCAGACCGAACTCTGGCCCGGCTACACCGGCCAGCCCGTCGACACGCTCGAGTCCGAATTCTCGGAACGCTGGCTGACCCCGGCGCAGTAGAGGGGAAGAAATGACTGGAATGCACGACGGCCACGACGGGCACAACACGTTCCCGGTGTCCGCGAAGGTCAGTGAGTTCGAGATCCTCGAACTAGCGGTCCGCGAACTGGCCATCGAGAAGGGCCTCTTCTCGGCCGAGGACCACCGCCGGTTCGCGGAATGGGCCGACGGCGTCGGTCCGCACGGCGGCTCCAAACTGGTCGCGAAGGCGTGGTCCGACACGGCCTTCAAAGAGAGGCTCCTCAGCAACGGAACCGAGGCGTGCAAGGAGGTGGGCATCGACTGGCTGGATCCGACCGGAACGGGGACGCCCAGCGACTACACCTACTTCTACGTCCTGGAGAACACGCCGCAGGTGCACAACGTGATCGTGTGCACGCTGTGCTCCTGCTACCCGCGGCCGGTCCTCGGCATGTCGCCGGACTGGTACAGGACGCCCGCATACCGTCGCCGCATGGTGAACCGGCCCCGCGAGGTGCTCGCGGAGTTCGGCCTACACCTGCCGAAGGACGTCGAGGTGCGGGTGCACGACTCCAACCAGAAGTCCCGCTTCATGGTCATGCCGATGCGGCCGGAGGGGACCGAGGGCTGGAGCGAGCAGCAGCTCGCTGAGATCGTCACCCGCGACACCATGATCGGTGTCGCGCTGCCCAGCGCGGACGTGCGGGTGCCCGTCCCGGCCGGGGGAGTCCACAAGTGACCGCTTCACCGGCGCAGGAGTACGGCGTCCTCATGGAGACGCTCGACGACATCGGGGAGCGCACGGACGCTTCGCTGCGGTGCATCGAGCACGAGCCCGAAGTCTGGGAGTCCAGGATGCAGGTGACGTGCGAGTGCCTTTCCCAGAGCGGCACCCTCGACAACCTGGAGCGGCGTCTCCTGGAGGACGAACTCGGGGAGACCGCGTATGCGCGCTTCCCCGTCCAGACGCGGTCGGCGTTGACGGTCGCGCACACCCTCATGGACCGGGGGCTCTTCCGCGAGGCCGAACTCCGCTCCAAGATGGGCGAGATCCGCCGGAGGATGTCGGAGGACTGAGCACCGCGCGCAACCGTAGGCATCATTCGATGCCCGGACAGGGCGATCCGGCGGCCTTGGCGTCCCCACCCGCTGGAATCGCCCTGCCCGGCTCGTCTCACCGAGCGAGCCACCGTCCGCGCGTCGCGAAGAAGGCGCGAAGGTCAGCGCTCTTCAGCCGGTACTTCGGCAGCGACCGGAGCTCCGCCCTGAGAAGTGGAACGGTCTCCGGCCCGGCGATCTCACCGCATAGGACGGCCAGGGCGTTGACGGTCCGTTCGGCGAACCAGGCGGCCGCCAGAACGTCCGCGATCTCACGCGCGTGCGCGGGCTGAAGAACCCCCACGCCGGCCAGGTGACCGAGGAACGGTCGAAGATCGATGAGGGCTTCGCTGAGCGGCCGGTACTCGGGGGCCGGGCCGTGCAGCACGGCGACTTCATCGTCGGGGATCATCCGTTCGGCAAAAGACCGGTAGACCCTACCGAAACCTCGCATTCCATGATCGCGCAGTTCCGCCGCGCGGATCGCTCCCATGGACGACAGTCCCCACACCGTCCAGCCGGCGCGGAGGGCGGCAATGATCTCCCGGTGTCCCACGGCCAGGACGTCCCCGAACCGGCCGTCCACGATGACGATCTCTCCAGGCGGCCTCGCGGGCCCGTCCAGCAGAGCGGCGATGTCGCCGCGCCGTGCCGGTGGAAGGACCGTCAGGCCGGGGCCGCCGAACAGGTCGCGGGACATGCCGTGTCCGGTGGAGCCGAGGAATACGTACGTGCCGAAGTTCACGAGCGTGCCGCCCTTTCAGCCTCCTCGGCGAGGCGGGGACCGACCCGGCGGGTCGTCTGCGTGAAATGCTCTGCGAACGGAACGCAGACGCGCACCACCGCGAACGGTTCCGCCAGCGGCGGATAGCGGTACGCCCCCACACGCTCGAACCCGTGGCGTCGGCAGCGGTCGAGCAGGTTGCCGAGCATGTCGCGGGGACCGGCGGGTTCGGACGTGGGAATGTCGCAAAAAGACACGGCAGGTGCGGCCCGGGCGAAGCCGGCGACGAGTTCGGCGCGATAGCGCGCTTCCCTCTCCGCGCCGAGGGAATCGATGAAGGCGGTCGCCTCATCCAGGTCGTCGCGGGCGCCCTGGATGTAGGTCAGGCGCGATTGAGCGGCCTCGCTGAGCGCGCGGACGGCGGCGATCGCCGCCACCGGATGGAATCCGTATCCCCCGCTGCAAGCCAGCGGGGACGCCAGGTCGTCGTCGACGATCAGGCAGGAGAAACAGGCGCCGAGGGCGCTCGGAATCCAGCGGAGCCAGACCCGCAGGCCGGCTGCGCGGATCTTCCCGGCCAGCGCCGCCGGTTCCGCCGGCAACTGCTCGGCCTTCACCAGAATCGACGAGGAACTCAGTGTCTCGAACGAGAGCGCATCGCGCTCCAAGACCTCGCACAGCCCGTGCAGCATCGCTTCGTCGAAGTCATTTCCGGATGCCAGACCGGTCGTGGTGGAACCCCAGATTCCAACACGCAGTTCCTCAGGACACGGATGAAAGACGAGTTCTGCGGGGACCGGCAGCTCTTCCCCAGAATTCAACTCTTCGGCTCGGACCCAGGCCATCTTGCGGTCCACGTCGAGTCCCCGCCCCAACACCGGGCACAGGCTGCCGAGCGTCGGGCCGCCGGCGCTCGCGATAGCGCGCGGCGACGCCCACCGGAGATCCCCCCGTTCGGCCGCGAACGGTGCCGATCTCTCCGCGACCGCCTGCTCGATGGCCTCCATCAAGGCGCCGGCGCGCGACTCCTCGGCGGTCCCGCCCTTGCCCGCGGTGACGATGACGACGGCGGCGCCCGGCCTGGTCGCGGAGTGTACGGGGATGCCGACGCGGTCGAGCCGGGTCGTCTCGGCACAGCGGGTGACGCCGAGTCCGCGCGCCACCGGCCACGCTCGGCGGGCCGTCTCCGCGGCCGGGACCGCGCGGACACTGCTACCGAGCACCGGCACCGGAGCCGCCCCTGATCACGCGGTCCCCCCCACCAGCCCATTGACGCACACCGGACAAAGGAACGAGTAATGTTTGCGCTTCGCGGTAGGCATGGCAGTTCCGTCGATCTTGATAATGGGTCGCCGCCTCTAGCGAAACACAAGGGCATCCGTGTCACAAGACCACCTTGGTGATCACCTTCGATGCCGTACCTACCTGTTTCCTTCGATGGAAGAATGTTACTCTGCTGGCGTGCATTCAACGACCGCGTCTGTACTCGCATAAGTCGGCGCAGATGACTGCGGTCGCGGAGGACCACTGCGACGAACGGGAGTGTCATGCACGGTTCACAGGAAGACCAGTCCAATGTCTCGACCACGGCGGGGGCCGGCGATGTCTCCGGTATCGCGCTGAGTGAAGCCGCCCTGGCCTACCTCGACGAGCGGTTGGCTCAGGGTCTCGTCGCTCCCGCGTCGGCTCATGACCACTCCACCGTGAACGAGCCGTCCTTCTAGGCGATCCCGTCGGCGCTGCGCATGAGTTGACCGGCACGAGCACCACCGGACACCCCGGACAACTCCTGGAGGAGAACACCACCCACCAAGCCCGAAGGCCCCTGAGCCGGGGGTCAGGGGCGAAGCCCCGGGGGCGGGCGGGTGGGGGAGGCGGCGGAACCGGGGGGCTCCGGGGGGTCGCCCCCCAGGCAAAGGCGACGGGGCCCGCAGGGAAGCCCGCCAAAGGCGGGCGACCACACGGACCCCAGGACCAGTAGCGGGGGCAGGATTTGAACCTGCGACCTCTGGGTTATGAGCCCAGCGAGCTACCGAACTGCTCCACCCCGCGGTGATGTCTTAAGTCTATGGCATGGCGGGGGGTGGTTCGTACGGTGGCGTCATCGGGTGCAGGCGGGGATGTCGCCTTTGCCGGTGGTGAGGGCGTTGAGGGCCTGGATGCTGCCGTGGAGGGTGTCGGCGCGGATGAGGCGGAGGCCGTCGGGGCGGGCGGCGACGGCGTCGGAGCAGTTGTCCTTGGGGGTGAGGAAGGCGGTGGCGCCGGCCTTGCGGGCGGCGATCATCTTCTGCTGGATGCCGCCGATGGGGCCGACTTCGCCTTCGGGGGTGATGGTGCCGGTGCCGGCGATGAATTTGCCCTGGGTGAGGGGGCCGGGGGTGAGTTTGTCGTAGATGGCGAGGGAGAACATGAGGCCGGCGGAGGGGCCGCCGATGTCGCCGATGCTGATGTCGATCTTGAAGGGGAACTTGTACTGGTCGGAGAGGACGATGCCGACGACGGCGCGTTCGCCGGCGGGGTCGGCGACGGTCTTGAGGGTGGCCTTGCCGTCCTTCCCGTCGCGCTTGTAGGCCAGGATGACGCTGTCGCCGATCTTGAGCTTGGCCATGGCGCCGGTGATCTGGGAGACGCTGGTGACCTTGGCGCCGTCGAGTCCGGTGATCTCGTCGCCGGGCTTGAGGGCGCCGTCGGCGGGCCGTCCCTTCTGGACGCCGTCGACGACGACGCGGGTGGTGAGGGGGATGCCGAGTTCGTGGAGGGCGGCGGCTTCGGCGTTCTGCTGGGAGTCCTGCATCGCCCGGGTGTTCTCCTGGTCGACCTCTTTCGGCGACTCGTCCTTGGGGAAGATCGTCTCTTCGGGGACGATGGCGGTGTCGCCGTCGAGCCAGCCGCGCAGGGCGGTGAAGAGGTCGATGCGGCCGCCGGGCCCGCCGCGGTAGGTGACGGTGGTGAAGTTGAGGTGCCCCTGGTCGGGGTAGGTCTTGCGGCCGTCGATCCGGATGAGGGGCTGGCCCTTGTCGTTCGTGCCGAGGGTGTTGCTCGTGGGGCCGGGCATCAGCGCGACGTAGGGGACGCGCATGAAGGAGCCGATGACGGCGAGCACGAGGACGAGCACGCTCGCGACGGTGAGCGTGGTGGCACGACGAGACATGCCGGAAACTCTATGCGGTCGGGGGGCCCGGGGCTCCCCGACCCACGCTCAGCAGGCTCCGACCCATTCGTCGTCGCCGTCGGCGAAGGTCTGGTGCTTCCAGATGGGGACGCGGGCCTTGAGGTCGTCGATGAGGCGGCGGCAGGCGGCGAACGCCTCGGCGCGGTGGGGGCAGGACGCGGCGACGACGACGGCGATGTCGCCGATCCGGAGGTCGCCGACGCGGTGGACGGCGGCGAGGCCGAGGACGGGGTGGTCGGCGGCGACCTTCTCCATGACGGCGCGGAGTTCCCGTTCGACGGTGGGGTGGGCGCTGTAGGACAGGCCGGTGACGTCGCGGGCGTGGTCGTTGTCGCGGACGGTGCCGGCGAAGACGGCGATGCCGCCGGCGCCGGGGGCGCCGACGGCGTTGTAGACCTCGTCGATGGACAGGGGCGTCTCGCGGACGCCGATCAGCCGGATGACGTCCTCGCCCGCAGCGCTTTGGCTCACGTTCCGCAGGCTACCCCTCCGGGCGGTCCCCGCTCCTCCCCGGGACGCCGCTGCCCGGGACGGCCCGGTCATCCGTTCCGGGGCGCGCCGGGTTCGTCGGGTTCCAGGGTGGCGACGAGGGCGTCGGGAAGGCCGGGCACGAGGTCGGGGCCGCGGAGGACCTCGTCCTCGGTGTCGTGGCTGCGCATGCGGAGGGCGGCGTGCCGGGTGCCGTCGCGCAGGACGCCGACGACCATGCGGACTTCCTCGCGGGCGGGGTGGCTGCCGACGAACTCGGCCGCGGCGGCCTGGTCGTCGGGGATGTCCGCCTCGACGTCGGAGGGGAGGACGACCCGTTCGATCACGAGGACGCAGCCGTCGACGGTGTCGGGCCAGGCGATCCCGGCGAGCGCCTCCTCGATGCTGGCCCCGTCCGGGAGGCGTTCCTGCTCGACGGGGACGAGGGCGTCGGCGTCCGCGGGCAGCTGGTCGGCGATCCCCGGCTCGGCGCGGCGCAGTTCGGCGCTGCGGACGAGGGCGTACAGGCTGGGCCCGCTGTCCCAGCCCTTCTCGGCCGAATGACGTTCGAGGTCGAGCACGACTTCTTCCAGAAGACTCACGGGCCCATCTTTCCCCCAATCGGGACCCGGAAATGCGGGAACCCCCGCGTCAGTCGGTAAGTTGCATCTACAGCACCGGCGGGCGGCCGGTGGGCGAGATCTCGATCGGAGGGGCCACTTGACCTTCCGGACTCCCGGTTTCGGGCGCCGGCTCGGCACCGGACGGACGCGGCTGCTGCTACCGGTCCTGGTGACGCTGGCCGTGCTGCTGATCGTCTTCATGGTCTTCACCACGACCTACACGAACCTGTTGTGGTACCGCTCCATCGGGTTCTCGTCGGTGTACACGACGCAGCTCCAGGCGAAGATCGTCCTGTTCTTCGGCGCGGGCCTGCTGATGGCGCTGGTCGTGGGCGCGAACGTGATGATCGCCTCCCGGCTGCGTCCGGCGTACCGGCCGCTGTCGGTGGAGCAGCAGGGCCTGGAGCGGTACCGGGCGGTGATCGACCCGCGCCGCCGGCTGATCTCCGGGGTGCTGCTGGGCCTGCTGGGGGTGCTGACGGGTTCGTCGGTGGCGGGCCAGTGGCCGGTGTGGCTGGCGTTCCTGAACCGGACGCCGTTCAACGTCGAGGACCCGCAGTTCCACAAGGACGTGTCGTTCTATGTCTTCACGTACCCCTTCCTGCGGCTCGTCATCGGTGTGGTCTTCGCGACGGTGATCCTCTCGATCCTGGCCGCGGTGATGGTGCACTACCTGTACGGGGGGCTGCGGCTGCAGGGGCCGGGCGACAAGGCGAGCCCGTCCGCACGGGCGCACCTGTCCGTGCTGTTCGGGCTGTTCATCCTGCTGAAGGCGGTCGCGTACTGGCTCGACCGGTACGGCCTGGTGCATTCGGAACGCGGGGTGACGACCGGCGCGTCCTACACCGACGTCAACGCGCTGCTGCCCGCGAAGACGATCCTCGCCGTCATCGCGCTGCTGTGCGCCGTCATGTTCTTCAGCAACCTGCTGCGGCGCGGCATGATGCTGCCCGGCGTCGGGTTCACGCTGCTGGTGCTGTCGGCGATCCTGCTGGGCGGGGTGTACCCGCTGCTCATCCAGCAGTTCCAGGTGAAGCCGGACGAGCTGGCCAAGGAGCGCCAGTTCATCCAGCGCAACATCCAGTTCACCCGCGCGGCGTACGGGGTGGACGGCGCGAAGGTCGTCCCGTACGGGTCGCAGCCGGTGGCGGACAAGAAGCAGCTCCAGGACGACGCCGACAAGCTGACCGACGGCGGCATGCGCGTCCTCGACCCGAACGTGGTGGGCGAGACGTTCCAGCAGCTTCAGCGCATCCGGCCGTTCTACCAGTTCCCCGACACGCTCGACGTCGACCGCTACACGGTGGACGGCAAGACCGTCGACACGGTGGTCGCGCTCCGGGAGCTGTCCGGAGCGCCGGCGGGGCAGCGCAGCTGGATCAAGGACCACATGGTCTACACGCACGGCTACGGGTTCGTGTCGGCCTACGGCGACCGGTTCGACTCCCGGGAGCCCGACTTCATCAACCGCGACATGCCGGCGTCGCCGGACCAGCAGATCAAGGTGGCGCGGCCGGAGATCTACTTCGGTGAGCGCTCGCCGGCGTACTCGGTGGCCGGCGGGCGCGGCCAGCAGGAGCTCAACTACCCCGACAACAGCGAGTCGGGGCAGCAGAGCAGCACCTACGACGGGCAGGGCGGGGTCCGCATCGACTCGTTCTTCCGCAAGCTGCTGTACTCCGCCAAGTTCCAGGACAAGAACCTCCTGCTGTCGGGCGCCATCAACAAGAACGCCAAGATCCTCTACGACCGGTCGCCGCGGGACATGGTGCAGAAGGCCGCGCCGTGGCTGACGCTGGACGGCGACCCGTACCCGACCGTGGTGAACGGCCGCATCCTCTGGATCGTGGACGGCTATACGACGTCCAGCAGCTACCCGTACTCGGAGGAGATGAGCCTCGGGGAGGCCACCCGCGACACCATCACCGACACCCGGTCGGCGGTGGCACGGCAGGCGAACGACCACATCAACTACATGCGGAACTCCGTGAAGGCCACGGTGGACGCCTACGACGGCAGCGTCCACCTGTACCAGTGGGACGAGAACGACCCGGTGACGAAGACGTGGATGAAGGTCTTCAAGGACACCGTCCAGCCGCGTTCGTCGATCCCGCCCGAACTGGAGGCCCACTTCCGCTACCCGCAGGACCTGTTCAAGGTGCAGCGGAAGATCCTCACCAAGTACCACGTGACGGACCCGTCGGCGTTCTACAACGGCGAGGGCTTCTGGGAGGTCCCGCAGGACCCGACGGTCAGGGGCAAGCGGCAGCCGCCCTACTACCAGAGCCTGCGGATGCCCGGCCAGGACACCCCGTCGTTCTCGCTGACGACGGTGTTCAATCCGCGCAACAACCCGCAGCTGGCCGCGTTCATGTCGGTGGGGTCGACGCCAGGGCGCGACTACGGGCAGATCCAGATCCTGCAGATGCCGCGCAACGCGCAGCCGGCGGGCCCCGGCCAGGTGCAGAACTCGTTCGAGACGGACGCGAAGGTGAAGGGCGACCTGTTCGCGCTGAGACAGGGCGGCACGAAGACGGTCGCCGGCAACCTGCTGACGATCCCGTTCGGCGGTGGCCTGCTGTACGTCGAGCCGATGTACACGAAGGCGTCCGGCGGGGCCGAGCAGCAGCCCTATCCGATCCTCGGCAAGATCCTCGTGCGGTACGGGGAGAGCATCGCCGCCGCCGACACGTTCGACGAGGCGCTGAAACAGGTTCTCGGCGGGACGAGCTCGGCGCCCGCGCCGTCCGAAACGCCGGGCACCGAGCTGAGCGCGGACGCGCAGAAGGCGATCGGCGACCTGAACAAGGCCGTGACGGACTACGAGAACGCGCAGAAGAAGGGCGACTACCCGGGCATGGGCGACGCCTGGAAGCGGATCAAGGACGCGCAGGCGGCGCTCGCCGCCGCGGGCCAGGCGGCGCCGAAGACGTCGCCGAGCCCGTCACCGAGCCCGTCCGGGTCGCCGTCGCCGAGCGGCTCGCCGCCGTCGAGCTGACTCCGGCCGCAGCGCGGCACCGCCGTCCGCCGTCGACCCGACCGCGGGCGGCCGGTGCCCGGTCTGACCGCGGCCGCCGGCCGCGCCGTCTACCGGCGGCGCTTGCGGGCGCGGCGGATCGCGGCGGCGGCGCCGATCGCGGCGACGGTCGCGCCCGCGGCGGTGGCCACCGTGGCCTCCTTGCCGCCGACGCGGCGGCCGACGACGGCGTGCCGTCCCGCGGTCTCCTCCATCACGACGCGGAGCGCGGCGGCGTTGTCGTACAGCGGCTTCCAGCCGGCGGCGCGCAGCCGAGCGCAGTCGACGACCCACGGGTAGGCGACGTAGTGCAGGTCGGTGGCGGGCGCCGGCGTCATGCCGAGCCGGTGCAGCCGCTGCGCCATGCCGAAGGTGAGCGCGGCGGGCAGCTCGAAGGTGCGCTTGCCGGTGATCTCGGTGACCTCGTCGGGGCCGAGCCAGCCCTCGCAGCCGACGGCGACGGGGCCGCGCACGTCCTCGGCGACGACGACCTCCAGCGCGGACGCGAGGTCCTCGACGTGGCAGAACTGCCAGCCGGGCGTGCTGCCCTTGACCGTCAGCAGCCGGGGCGCCTCGAAGTGGCGGGTGACGACGGTGTCGACTCCCGGGCCGACGACCGCGGCGGGGCGCACGACGGTGACGTCCAGGCCCGGGTGGGTGACGGGCGCGGTCGCGGCCAGCTCCTCCATCTCCAGGTAGTCGCCGGCGATGCTGGTGCTGGCCTCGGCGAGCAGCGGCGCGTCCTCGTGCAGCGGGACCTCGTTGTCCGGCTCCGCCCCGTACACCATCGCGGACGTGACGAGGACCACCCGGCGGACGCGGGCGGCCGCGGCGGCGGTGACGACCGTCTGGGCGCCGCGGACGTTGTGGGTGCGGCGCTCGCGGGGGTCGGCGTCCGGGGACCGCTCGATGTCCAGGTTGACGATGACGTCGACGTCGGAGAGGCGGCCCGACAGGAGCGGATCCCGGATGTCGGTGACCCGCCAGACGACCCCGGGCACGTCTCCCCGCTGCCCGTCGATGGCGACGACCTTGCGGATCTCTTCCCGTTCGGCGAGCCGGGCGGCCAGCAGCCGTCCCGCGCCGGAGGCGGCGCCGGTGACGGCGACGACCGGGCCCTTGCTACGCCGAGGGCGAACCTTGCCCGTTGCCACGGGGCTGCCCCCTTCCTTGAGTACGCGACCTTGCCAGGACCGGCTAACGTTGCGGATATGAGCCCATCATGCATCCCAGGGGCGATCCGATGAGCAACACTCCCTTCGGCTTCAATCGTCCCGGCGACGGAGACGACGACGACCGGCCCCAGGATCCATTCAAGGGCATGGGCGGCGATATGGCGCAGTTCGCCGACATGCTGCACCGGTTCGCCGACATGATCGGCGCGCAGGGTGCGGGCGGCGGGGGCGGCGGCCCCCTCAACTGGGACCTGGCCAAGAACATCGCGCGGCACACCGTGGTGGAGCAGGGCGACCCGTCGGTCGTCGACGCCGAGCGGCGCCAGGTCGAGGAGGCGCTTCGCCTGGCCGACCTGTGGCTGGACGAGAAGACCACGCTGCCCGCCGGCATCCGGACGCCGCAGGCGTGGAGCCGGTCCGAGTGGATCGAGCAGACGCTGCCGGTGTGGGCGAAGGTGTGCGACCCGATCGCGACCCGGATGGTCGAGTCGATGGGCGGGGCGCTCGGCGGCGGCGAGATCCCCGCCGACATGCAGGCGATGGCCGGCCCGCTGATCGGCATGGTCAAGCAGATGGCCGGGGCGATGGTCGGCGGCCAGGCCGGGCAGGCGCTCGGCGGGCTGGCCCGCGAGGTCACCGGCTCGGCCGACGTGGGCCTCCCGCTCGCCCCGGACGGCGTCGGCGCGCTGGTGCCCGCGGGCGTCGAGGCGTTCGGTGCGGGCCTGGAGGTCTCCGCCGACGAGGTCCGCCTCTACCTGGCGCTGCGCGAGGCCGCCCACCAGCGGCTGTTCACGCACGTCCCGTGGCTGCGCGCGCACCTGCTGGGCGCGGTCGAGGAGTACGCGCGCGGCATCACCGTCGACCTGTCGGGCATCGAGCAGGCCGTCCAGGGGCTCGATCTGAGCAACCCGGAGGCGCTGCAGGAGGCGCTCGGCGGCGAGATCCAGCTCCAGCCCGAGGAGACGCCGCGCCAGAAGGCGGCGCTGGCCCGCCTGGAGACGGCGCTCGCGCTGGTCGAGGGCTGGGTCGACACGGTCGTGAACGAGGCCGCCGAGGGCCGGCTGCCCGGCTCGGTGAAGCTGGCCGAGGCGGTGCGGCGGCGCCGCGCCACCGGCGGCCCGGCGGAGCGCACGTTCGCGACGCTGGTCGGCCTGGAGCTGCGCCCCCGCCGCCTCCGCGAGGCCGCCGTCCTGTGGCGGACGCTCACCGAGGCGCGCGGCACACAGGGCCGGGACGCCGTCTGGGACCACCCCGACCTGCTCCCGACGGCCGACGACCTCGAGGACCCGGACGGGTTCGTCCACGGGCGCGACGAGATCGAGGGGCTGTCCGACCTGGACTGGTCCGACCTGACCAAGGCGGAGGACGAGAAGCCCGACGATAAGGGCCCGGGCGATGAGCCCGGCCCGGACGACGGCGGGCCGCGCGCATGAGCCGGGCGCGCCCGTCCCGGGTGCACGGCTGCCGCTACGAGCCCGGATCGTCCGCGAACGCGATCCGGCGCCGCGTGGCGCGCGCGAGCCTGTGCTGGCAGCGTCCCCTCGACCAGGAACGCCGCCGCCTCCATCCCGCGAACTCCCGCTACCCGCGTGTCGGCCGCACGTGAGCGGCGCGGGGGGCGTTCTGTGAGCGTGCGTTCGGCGGCGCCGGGCGTCCTGCATGACGACGCGGTGGCGGTGTTGTCGTCGTGGCGGGCGCCCGACGCCGGGCAGGAGCGGCTGCGGCGGGATTTCCTGCGGCATCTGGCGGAGCATCCGGCCGCCGGGATGTGGCGGGAGTGCGCGGCGGGGCACCTCACGGCCAGCACCGCCGTGCTCGACGCGTCCCGCACGCGGGTGCTGCTGACGCTGCACGCGAAGGTGAAGGCGTGGCTCCAGCTCGGCGGGCACTGCGAGCCCGGCGACGCGACCCTCTCCGGCGCGGCGCTGCGGGAGGCCACGGAGGAGTCGGGCATCGCGGGCCTTCGGCTGCTGCCCGAACCCGTCCAGCTTGACCGGCACGCCGTCCGCTGCCACCCGCGGGGAAGCCTGCACCTCGACGTCCAGTACGTGGCGATCGCCCCCGAAGGGGCCCGGCACGCGGTCTCGGACGAGTCGGACGATCTCGCCTGGTTCCCCGTGGACGATCTCCCCGCCTCGGCCGACGACGCCGTCCACCGCCTCGTGGCACGGGCGGTGGCCGCGAGCGGCTGACTCGCCTCGTCAGCGCGTGAGGGGGTGGCCCTCCAAGAGGGCGCGGGTGTTCTCCCAGCCTTCCAGGCCGGGATCGAGCAGGCGCAGGTCGTCGGGGGTGCGGAGGCGGTGCCAGCCGGGGCCCTGGGGGACGAGGCCGGGGCGCGGCGCGGCGGCGCGCAGCCGGTCGAGGGCGTCCGGGGTGTCGAGGTCGACCTCGCGCAGGGCGGCGGCGAGCCAGGCCGGCAGCGGGAGGCGGGCGGCGAGGGCGACCAGGCCGCCGTCCTGGGCCCGGCAGGCGGCGGAGGGGGCGTCGCCGAGGGCGCGGAACAGCTTGCCGAGCAGCAGCGGCGGCAGGTCGGGGGCGTCCGGCGCGACGAGCGCGGCGGAGCCGGCGCCGAGCGCGTGCAGGGCCGCGAACGCGCCGGTGAGCGTCGCCTCCCGGACGATCGGGGTGCCGGGCCAGGTGACCGCCTCGGCGTCCGGCTGGTCGGGCGGGTCGAGGACGAGCGCCGGCGTCACCAGTTCGAGGCCCGCGACGACCTCGTAGGTGTCCTCGAGCAGGGCGAGGCGGAACTCGCCGGGGTCGATGCCGGGCGGGACGTCCTCGTGCCGGGCGGGGAGGGCGAGCACCGCGGCGAAGCGGCCGGCCGTTCCGGGCGTCCGGTCGGGGGCGTCGGTCACCCGGCGGCCTCGTGCGGGAACTGGTCGCCGGGGTGCAGGCCGTCGCCGTGGTGGATGCCGGTGACGTCGTCCTCGGGGGCGTCCGCTTCGAGCGGCAGGTGCGCGGCGGCGGCGACGCCCTCCAGGTAGCCGCGGGCGCGGTCGGCCTTCGGGTAGTTGCCCACCAGTTCCCAGAAGTCGGCGCCGTGCCCGGGGATGAGCAGGTGCGCCAGCTCGTGGACGAGGACGTAGTCGACCACCCAGCCGGGCATGCCGCGCAGCCGCGTGGAGAGCCGGATCGTGCCGTCGTCCGGGGTGCAGGAGCCCCACCGGGCGCGCTGGTTGGCGACCCAGCGGACGCTGACCGGGTCGGCCCGTCCGTCCAGGTAGCGGCGGGACAACTCGCGGGCGCGCGACTGGAGGTCGGCGTCGGAGGGCCGCCGGCGGCGTTCCCGCTCCGCGAGCCGTTCCAGGATGGTCGCGATCCACTGTTCCTCTTCGGCCTTGCTGAGCCTGGACGGAACCATCACCACCACCTTGTCCCCGTCGCGGTAGGCGGACACGGTTCGCCTGCGTCTGGCGCTGCGGCGGACCTCAACGTTAGGGGGCACGCCTGAACCGTACTCGAAAATTTGCCTCCGCCAAAGGGGGTGTTTGACGTTGCCGCAGGTCAGCCCCTACGTTTTGACCATGCCCGGGGAGGTGAAAGTAAATGCCCGACGGGGTTGGGCGCGGCTTTACTCGCCGCTGAATTCCGGGCTGCGCTTCTCCCGCTGCGCCGCCAGTCCTTCGAGCATGTCGCGGGACGACATCGTGACGGGCTGGGCGAGCGACTCCCAGCGCAGCGCCGCCTCCAGGTCGGCGTGCCCGCCGCCGGAGAGCGCCACCTTGGTGAGCCGGGTCGCGATCGGCGCCTGCGCGGCGACCCGCGCGGCGACGGCGAGCGCCTCGTCCAGCAGGTCCGTGCGCGGGAAGGCCCGGTTGACCAGCCCGTTCGCCGCCGCTTCGGCGCCGCTGAGGACGCGTCCGGCCAGCAGCATCTCGCGGGCCAGCGGCAGCCCCGCGACCTCGGGGAACAGCCAGGTCGCGGCCATGCCGGGGTGCAGCCCGAGGGCGGTGAACGGGGCGAGCAGCTTGGCGTCGTCCGCCGCGTAGCGCAGGTCGCAGGCGAGGGCGAGGCACAGCCCGGCGCCGACGGCGTGCCCGTTGACGGCGGCGATCGTCGGCACCTCCAGGCCGCGGATCGCCAGCCACGTCCGGTAGAACCCCAGCATCCGGTCGCGCAGCGGCGGGACGGCGACCTCGCTGGTGTCGGCCAGCCAGGACAGGACGCCGCCGGAGCTGAACGCGCTGCCGGCGCCGGTGACCACAACGCAGCGCAGCCCGGCGTCGGCGCGCAGGCCGGCGATCGCGTCCTTCCACGCGGCGGTCATCTCGTCCGACATCGCGTTGCGGCGGCCGGGGTCGTTCAGCGTGAGGACGGCGACCCCGTCGGGACGGCGTTCGACCTGCAGGAGGTCGGCGGAGTCTGCGGACATGGCACCGCACGCTACCGAACCGTGCTCGGCGCGTTGCCTCCGGCACTCCCCCGGCGCCGTGAGAAAGCGCACACTTACCATATCCGGCCAGGTCACAAGGGTGGGCCGGTTTCGGCACCGGTGATACTTGCGGATCGTTGTGGCGTGAACGACACCCGATCACCGACAATGTACGGCGTGAGCGATCTTCCCCGCCGCGCGGTGACGCGGTCAGCAAAGCTGGCGTCCCTCCCCATCGGCTTCGCGGGACGCACGGCGCTCGGCGTCGGGAAGCGGACCTTCGGCAAGCCGGCCGAGGCCGTCGCCATGGAGATCCAGACGCGCACCGCCGAGCAGCTGTTCAAGGTGCTCGGCGAGCTCAAGGGCGGGGCGATGAAGCTCGGCCAGATGCTGTCGATCTTCGAGGCCGCGCTGCCGCCGGAGATCGCCGGCCCGTACCGGGCCACGCTGACCAAGCTCCAGGAGGCCGCTCCCCCGCTGCCGGCGTCGACCGTCCACAAGGTGCTGGAGGAGTTCCTCGGCGAGGACTGGCGCGACTACTTCGAGTCGTTCGACGACCGGCCGGCCGCCGCCGCGTCCATCGGGCAGGTGCACCGCGCCGTCTGGCACGACGGCCGCGCCGTCGCGGTGAAGGTGCAGTACCCGGGCGCCGGCAAGGCGCTGATCAGCGACTTCAACCAGCTCGCCCGGCTCGGCCGGCTGTTCGGCGTGCTGATGCCGGGGCTGGACGTCAAGTCGATGCTCGCCGAGCTCAAGGAGCGGGTGGTCGAGGAGCTCGACTACACGATCGAGGCGGAGTCGCAGACCCGGTTCCGCGAGGCGTACCTCGACGACCCGGACTTCTACATCCCCGAGGTCATCGCGCAGTCCGGCAACATCCTGATCACCGAGTGGATGGACGGCACCCTCCTCTCGAAGATCATCAGTGACGGCGACCAGGACACCCGCGACCACGCGGCCCTGCTGTACTGCCGGTTCCTGCTGTCCGGGCCGAAGCGGTCCGGGATGCTGCACGGCGACCCGCACCCCGGCAACTTCCGGCTGCTGGAGGACGGGCGGCTCGGCGTCCTCGACTTCGGCGCCGTCGACCGCATCCCCGGCGGCTTCCAGAAGCGGCTCGGCCTGCTGCTGCGCATCGGCACGATGGCCGGCATCGACGAGATCGAGGAGGCCCTCCGCCGGGAGGACTTCATCCGCGAGGGCGTGGAGGTCGACGCCGAGTCGCTGCAGGCGTTCCTCGCCCCCGTCACGGAGCCGTTCGTCACCGACACGTTCAAGTTCAGCCGGGAGTGGCTGCGCGACATGGCCGTCCAGGTCACCGATCTGCGGCCGTCGAACGTCGTCCGGCAGCTGAACCTGCCGCCCGATTACGTGATCATCCACCGGGTGCTGTCGGCGGGCACCGGCGTGCTGTGCCAGCTCGAATGCGAGATCCCGGCCCGCGCCGAGTCGCTGAAGTGGGTGCCCGGCTTCGCCGACGACGAGGACGGCGAGCTCGTCACCGGCTGACCGCCCCCGGCCACGCCGAGGACATGGCGGAGCCCCGCGCACTGATGGGGTGCGCGGGGCTCCGCTGTTCGCGCGTCCGGTGGAGTGGGGCCATCGGACGCGCTCCACGCGCCCGCCGGGAGGCGCTCCCGTCCGCCAAACCATCCAAGAAGGACGGACGGGGCCTCGACCGCGCGGGCACTCGTTCGCGAGGGGCAGAGGCCGGCCCCCGTTGAGCGGCCTCTGCGGCCCGTCAGTCCCTGTGGCGAGACCGCGGGACGTGCGTGTACGACTCGCCCCGTGCGGTCGGGGCGAGCAGGACGCGCCGGACGCGGGACGCCCTCGTCCGGGCGTCGCGCCGGGCGCGCCGCAGCGCGCGCACGCGGGCGGCGACCTCGTCGGGCACGGTCGCCGGTCTTCGTTCTCTGGGCAGGTCCTGGCTGAGCAACGTCATCTCGTTCTCCCCGGCGGCCCGGAGGCGCGGTCCCCGCGTGGGAACCACGCCTCCGGGGTCGATTCGGTCGAGCGTGCTGGGCATCACTGCCTCACACGGTCACTTCGTCCGGCCGCGGGTGCTTGCGCGGGCGGCCGCGCGGCCGCTTGCGCGGAACGATCACACCGCGGACGAAGAGCTCGCCGCCCCAGACGCCCCAGGGCTCCTTGCGCTCGAGAGCGCCGGCGAGGCACTCCCGGCGGAGCGGGCACTCCAGGCACAGGGCCTTGGCGAGCTCGACGTCGGCGGGAGCCTCGGCGAAGAACAGCTCCGGGTCGGTCCGGCACGGAAGCGTGAGGTCCTCCTCGCTGATCGCGAAGGCCCCCTGCATCACAGTCACCCTTGTTCCTCTCGTTGGATCTCAACGTGATGTCTCGGTGGTTGTCTGGGCAAAAGAGAAGGCCGCGGATCCGGTCTGGATCCGCGGCCTGGGGGCTTGCCGGTTGTCTTGCTAGACCGGTCGCCTCCAGGGGTACGGACCCGACACGCCACCCTTGGTGACGCCCACGTGGGCCGTGGCCGGAGCCGGAGCGTTCGTGTCCTCGATAAGGTGTTCGAAGACACTCCGCCCCTGGTCGTCCTGGATCAGCTGCTCAAAGCGCAGTCCGCGCAGATCGCGCAGCATGGCGCGCTGTCGTCCGCGCAGTCGCCAGCCGGGCGCCTGGAGATAGGCGCCGGGCATGGAGACGCCGGACATCGCGCCGCCGCGCACCGAGACACAGGGCTTCGAAGCACGGGGCATCGAGGCGCCGGAGACGGCGGCGGCCCAGGACGACGCGGATTTCATCAACGTGTTGCTCACCGGACTGCACACCACCTCTCTGGCTCCTCGGGCCGGACCCGGCGGATTCAAGATCCACACCGGACGGCCGGTTGATTGCTCGCGACGAGCGTACGGTGATCTCGCCGAATCAAGCAAGGTATTTTTGACCTGCGGATTTGTGGGTGACTTCACCCTTTTCCCGGGAAACCCGTCCCGCCTCACCGGCGTCGAACCTCACGGGAGTCCCCTACAGAACGATCTTCTCACGGCATGGCCCGGCCGCGCAGGCCGCGGAAGAACTCGCGGATGTCGTCCAGCAGCAGGTCGGGGGCGTCGTGGGCGGCCCAGTGGCCGCCGCGGTCGTACTCGCGCCAGTGGACGATGTTCGCGTGGTCGCGTTCGGCGAAGCGACGCAGGGGGCGGAAGTCGTAGGCGAACGACGCCAGCCCGATGGGGAACGTCGTGGGCTCGGTCTCCTGCGGCTCGTGGTGGTTCTCGTAGTAGAAGCGGGCCGTGGACGCCGAGGTGTTCGTCAGCCAGTAGACGGTGGCGATGGTCAGGATCGTGTCGGGGTCCGGCAGGCCGGCCAGGAGCTGGCCGACCCAGGCCAGCTGGCCGGCCGGGGAGTCCGACAGTGCGTGCGCGAGCGTCTGCGGCTGCGCCTCCTGGGCCCGGTCGTGAATGGAGTGCCGCACGAACCCCTGGAGGAACTCCAGGTACTCCCCCTCCTCCGGGCTGATGCCGGCGAGCTCCGCGGGGTCGCCCGTGGGGAAGGAGAAGATCTGGTTCACGTGGACGCCGATCACCCGGTCCGGGTGGCGGCGCCCGATCCACGGGCTGACGATCGCGCCGGCGTCGTTGCCGTGCGCGCCGAAGCGGTCGTAGCCGAGGCGCGCCATCAGCTCGGCCCAGGCGTCGGCGGTCCGCGCCGACCCCCAGCCCTTGGTGCGGGTGTGCGCCGAGAAGCCGAAGCCGGGCAGGGACGGGACGACGACGTGAAACGCGTCCGCCGGGTCGCCGCCGTGCGCCGCCGGGTCGGTGAGCGGGCCGATCAGGTCCAGGTACTCCACGAACGTGTTCGGCCAGCCGTGGGTGAGGATCAGCGGGGTGGCGTCCGGCTCCGGCGACCGGACGTGCAGGAAGTGGATCAGCTGGCCGTCGATCTCGGTGGTGAACTGCGGGAATTCGTTGATCCGCGCCTCCTGGGCGCGCCAGTCGAAACCGGTCCAGCGGGCCACCAGGTCGCGGACGAAGGAGACGGGCACCCCGTACTCCCAGCCCGGCTGGACCGGGCCCTTCTGGACGCCGTCGGTCACCTCGCTCTCGGGGAGCTCGTCGGCGAAGCGCGTGCGGGCCAGGCGGTCGCGCAGGTCGTCCAGGTCGGCCTGCGGCACGTCGATGCGGAAAGGCGTGATCTCGAAGCTCATCTGGAGTTCCTCCTCGTTCGGGTACTCCGAGTCTGCTGACCGGCCGCGCGCCGGAGTAGTGCCTGGTGCACCGGCCGGGCTGCGGTCCGCAGGCCGCTGACGTGCACACTGCATAATTGCCGCCATGCGCGACCGCCGCCTGCCGCTCTTCGCCGGGATCGTCCTGTTCTGGACGTACCGGGTCCTGGTGCTGTGGGCGGTTCCGGTCCCCGGCGCCCCGGCCGGGGCGGCGGCGCTGCTCGCCGGGACGGGCGCGGCGCTCGCCCTCGGCGTCCTGCAGGCGCGGGCGCTGGCCTGGAGCGGCACGCTCGGCAACCTCGCCGCGCAGGCGGTGCTGGCGTACGCGCCCCTGCTCGTCCTCGGCGACGCCTGGCGGCCGGCGGCGCCGCTGCTCATGGCGTCGGTGCTGCTGCTCGCCGCGCCGGCCTGGGCGCGGTGGCCGGGCGCCGCGGCCGTCGTCGCCGCCGAGTTCGCGATCAGGACGGTCTGGCTGTCCGGCGCCGGCGCCGGGTACGCCGTGTGGGCCGCCGCCGTGACGTTCACCGGCGGCCTCCAGTTCCTCGCCCTGGCGCGACTGGGTCATCTGGTGCGGGCGCTGGAGGCCACCCGCACCGAGCTGGCCGCCCGCCGAGCCGCCGGGGAGCGGCTGCGCATCGCGCGCGACCTGCGCGCAGAGCTGGGACGGCGGCTGTCGGCCGCCGCGGTGGCCGGCGACCCGGGCGAGATCACGGCGGCCGCGCGGGCGGCGCTGGCCCGCGCCCGATCCCTCGCCGACGACTACCGGGACCGGTCGCTGGCCGCCGAGATCGAGGCGGCGCGGACGGTGCTCGCGGCCTCCGGCGTGCCGGTGCGCGTCGAGGCGGACGCCGCCGCCCCGCGCTCGTCGCGCGCCGACGCGGTGCTGGCGGGGGTGTTGCGCCGCACGGTCGTGGCCGCCCTGCGGCACGGCCGTCCCGACGGCTGCGTGATCGAGTGCCGCACCGGGCCCGGCGGCCCCGAGCGGCTGCGGGTGGAGTTCTCCGGCCGCGTCCCGCCGTTCGCCGAGCCGCTCTCGGCCGCGTCCGCCGAGATCGCCGGGCTCGGCGGGCGGCTCGTCACCGGCCCCGCCGTGGAGGCGGAGATCCCGCGGGCGCGGGCCTGGGCGGGCGGGCCGGTCGGCGCGGCGCCGTGGCTGGCCTTCGCCGTGCTCCTCGTCCTGGAGCTGGACCATCTCGGCACGGTCGCGACCAGCGTGGTCATGGCGCGGGACGCGGGCGTCGCGGTCGACCCGGCCCGACTCGCGGTGGCGGCGGTCACGCTGCCGCTGGTCGCGGCGCTGCAGCTCTACCATGTGCTGCCGCGCGGCGAGGACCGGCCGGGACGCTGGGCGCTGCCGGCCCAGGTAGTCCTGGTCCTGGCGGCGTTCACCGCCGCGGGGCCGCTCGTCCCGGCCGACTACGGCGGCCTGCCCGCGACGTACGGCGGCCTGGTCGCGGGGGTGGTGCTGCTGAACGTGCGCCCGCCCTGGGCGTGGGCGGCGGCCGCCGCGCTGCTGCTGATGCCCTTCCCGCTGCTGTACGGCGCGCGCCCGCCGGCGGTGGCGCTGCTCAGCCTGCTCGCCTCGGCCGCCTTCATGATCACCGTCTACGCGCTGGGCCGGCTGCCCGTCGCGGCCGCCCGGCTCGACCGGGCGCGCCGGGAGCTGGTCCGCACGTCCGTGCTCCGCGAGCGGCTGCGGATCGCGCGGGACGTGCACGACCTGCTCGGCTCGCAACTCTCGGCGATCGTCATCCGGGGCGAGCTGGCGGACGGCCCGGCGGACGGCGCGAAACTGGCCGGGCTGGCGGGCGCGGCGCTGGCGACGGTTCGGTCGATCGGCACGGAGCCCGCCCCGCTGCGGCTCGCCGCCGAGGTCGAAAGCGCGCGGGACCTGCTGGGGACGGCCGGGGTGCGCGTCCGCGTCACCATCGCGGAACCGCCGCCGGAGGACGTCGCGGCCCTGTTCGCCGTCGTCCTGCGCGAATCGGTGACCAACGTGGTCCGGCACGCGCGAGCGCGGCGTTGCGAGATCTCCATCGCGCCCGGCCGCCTCCGCGTCTCCAACGACGGCGCCCCGCGTCCCGGCGCGAAGCGTCCCGGCGCGGGCGGGACGGGGCTGACGAACCTGCGGTCGCGCGCGGCCGAGGCGGGCGGCGCGCTGGCCGTCGAGCACGCCGCCGGCCGGTTCACCCTCACCGTCGAGGTGCCGGCCGCCGGGCGGTCAGATCCAGCCGGCCTCGGCGGCGATGCGGATGGCGTCGACCCGGTTGCGGGCGCCCAGCTTGGTCACCGCTGACGCCAGGTAGTTGCGGACGGTCCCGTAGGACAGGCCGATCCGGGCGGCGATCTGCGGCGGCTCGGCTCCCGAGGCGGTCAGCCGCAGCACCTCGCATTCGCGGTCGGTGAGCGGGCAGTCCGGGGCGTCCAGGGCGGCGAAGGCGAGCTGCGGGTCGACCACCCGTCCTCCCGCCGCGACGGTGCGGACGGCGTCCACCAGGTCACCGGGCGCGCTGTCCTTCACCATGAACCCGGCGACCCCCGCCGCCATCGCCCGCCGCAGCGTCCCGGGCCGCCCGACCCCGGTCAGGATCAGCGTGCGGCAGCCGGGCAGGCGCCGGGCCAGCTCCGCCGCCGCGCTGACGCCGTCCAGGCCGGGCAGCTCGATGTCGAGGACCGCGACGTCCGGCCTCTCACGCAGCGCCGCGGGCACGATCGCGTCCCCGGCCGCGACCTGCGCGACGACCTCGACGTCGTCCTCCCTGTCGAGGAGCCCGGCCAGCGCCTCCCGCAGGATCCGCACGTCCTCGGCCAGCAGAACCCTGATCACCTGCGTGCTCCCTGTCCCCCGCGCGGGCGGGGCGTGCCGGTCAGTGCTCGCGCTCGCCGTCGGAAACGCGGACGAGGCCCTCCTGCATGACGGAGACGACCAGCTCGCCCGACCGGGTGAACACCTGGCCGCGGGCGAGCCCGCGGGCGCCGCCGGCGAACGGCGTGTCCTGGTAGTAGAGCAGCCAGTCGTCGGCGCGGAACGGCCGGTGGAACCACATCGCGTGGTCGAGGCTGGCGCCCATCGTCCGCCTGTCGCCCCAGGCCAGGCCGTGGTTCAGCAGGACGGTGTCGAGCAGCGTCATGTCCGAGGCGTAGGTCATGAGGCAGACGTGCAGCAGCGGGTCGTCCGGCAGCTCGCCGTCCACCTTCAGCCACACCTTCGACTCGGGGGTGGCGAGCGCCGGGTCCTTGGCCGCCTCCCACGTCAGCGGCGTCGCGTGCCGGATGTCGAACGGGCGGCGGGTGACGAACTCGCGGGCGCCGACCTCGCCGAAGAGCGGCGTGAGGCGCTCCAGGCCGTCGGGCAGGGTCTCCGGGGCGGGCGCGTCCGGCATGTCCGCCTGGTGGGACGGGCCGTCCTCGGTGATCTGGAAGGACGCCGACAGCGTGAAGATCGCCTTGCCGTGCTGGATCGCCGTGACCCGCCGCGTCGTGAACGACCGCCCGTCCCGCACCCGGTCGACGGTGTAGACGATCGGGACGAGCGGGTCGCCGGGCCGGATGAAGTACGCGTGCAGCGAGTGCACGGGCCGGTTCGCGGGGACGGTGCGCCCGGCGGCGACGAGCGCCTGCCCGGCCACCTGGCCTCCGAAGACGCGCTGCCGCCGCTCCTCGGGGCTGCGGCCGCGGAAGATGTCGTTCTCGATCTGTTCGAGATCGAGCAGGTCCAGCAGGGCCTTCAGCGATTCCTTCACGGCGGTCAGTCTTCCCTATCGGCCACGGTGACCGGGGTCTCACCCCCGCAATACCTAGCCCTGTCCAACGGCCAGGTGACCGGGATCTCCCCCGGAGTCTCAGCCCTTGCCGTGCCGTGCGCCTGGCCCTCCCGGAGGTCAGTATCCGCACAGGGTGAGGACGGCGTCGCCGTAGCGGTCGAGTTTGACCTTCCCCACTCCCGGGATGCGGGCCAGGTCCTCCATCGACTCGGGGCCGTGCTCGGCGATCGCCTGCAGGGTCGCGTCCGTGAACACCACGTAGGCCGGGACCTTCTGCTCGGCGGACACCTGGGCGCGCCAGTCCTTCAGCGCGATGAGCAGTTCCTCGTTCAGCTCGGAGGGGCAGTCCTCGCAGCGGCCGAGCTTGCGTTCGACGGCGGCGGTCAGCGGGCGCCCGCAGACCCGGCACGGCTGCGGGCCCTTGGCGGGGCGCCGCTTCGCCCGGTCGGCGCGGGGCGGCGTGTGCGTGGCGGCCTTGCCGGTCAGGCCGTCCAGGAAGCGGGACGGGCGGCGCGTCTGCGACCCGCCGGGCGAACGCGCCAGCGCCCACGAGAGCGCCAGGTGCACCCGCGCCCGGGTCACGCCGACGTACAGCAGGCGGCGCTCCTCCTCCACCTGCGCGGGCGTCTTGGCGTAGATGATCGGGAGCGTGCCCTCGGCCAGCCCGACGAGGAACACCGCGTCCCACTCCAGGCCCTTGGCGGCGTGCAGGGACGCCAGCGTGACGCCCTCCAGCGGCGGCGCGTGCTGCGCGGCGGCGCGCTCCTCCAGCTCGCCGACGAAATCGGGGAGCCCGGCCTTCGGGTTGTCGGCGGCCATGTCCTCGGCGAGCTGGGCGAGCGCGGCGAGCGACTCCCAGCGGGCCCGCGCGGCCCCCGCCCCCTCGGGCGGCCGGTCGGAGAACCCCGCCCCGGACAGGACGTGCCGGACGGTCTGGATCAGCCCCATCCCCTCGGTCTCCGCGTCGGCGCCCGCCCGCGCCGCGCCCCGCAGCCGGACCACCGCCTCGCGCACCTCGGGCCGCTCGAAGAACCGCTCCGCGCCCCGCAGCACGTACGGGACGCCCGCCGCGGCCAGCGCCGACTCGTACGTCTCGGACTGCGCGTTGATCCGGAACAGGATCGCGATCTCCCGCGCGGGGACGCCCTCGTCGATCAGCTTGCGGGCCTGCCGCGCGGCGTCGTCGGCCTCGGCGACCTCGTCGTCGTACTCGTTGAACACCGGCTCGGGCCCGTTCTCCCGCTGCGCGGCCAGCTCCAGCGCATACCCGCTGGGGGGGCGACCCCCCAGACCCCCCGGCAACGGCGAGGTGGGCCGCACGCCCCGCGCCTGCCCGATCACCCCGTTCGCCAGCCGGACCACCTGCGGCGTCGACCGGTAGTCGCGGACGAGCTTGACGACCTTCGCGTCGGGATGCTCGCGGGTGAAGTCGAGCAGATGGGACGGGGACGCGCCGGTGAACGAGTAGATCGTCTGGTTGGGGTCGCCGACGACGCACAGGTCGTCGCGGTCGCCGAGCCAGGTGTCGAGCAGCATCTTCTGCAGCGGGTTGACGTCCTGGAACTCGTCCACCACGAAGTACCGGTACTGCTCGCGGACCTGGTTCGCGACCTCCCGGTGCTCGGTGAGGACGGCGGCGGTCAGCTCCAGCATCCCCTCGAAGTCGAGCAGGTTGCGCTCGCGCCTGAGCTGCTCGTACATCGCGTAGACGCGCGCGACGTCGACGACCTCGGCGGGCGGCCTGCGGCCGGCCTTGGCGACCGCGGCGGGATAGTCCTCGGGACGGTTCTGGGTGACCTTCGCCCATTCGATCTCGCTCGCGAGGTCGCGCAGCTCCGTCCGCGCGAACGACAGCCGGCACGCCCGCGCCGCGTCCGCGACGAGCGCGATCTTGGAGTCGATGATCTTGGGCGCCTCGCCGCCGACGACGCGCGGCCAGAAGTAGCTGAGCTGCCGCAGCGCCGCCGCGTGGAACGTCCGTGCCTGGACGCCCGGCGCGCCGAGCTGCCGCAGCCGGCTGCGCAGCTCGCCCGCCGCCCGTGTGGTGAACGTCACGGCCAGCACCCGCTGCGGCGTGACGACGCCCGTCAGCGTGGCATAGGCGATCCGATGTGTGATGGCCCTGGTCTTGCCCGTCCCGGCGCCCGCGAGCACGCACACCGGCCCCTTCACCGCCTCGGCGACCGCCCGCTGTTCGGGGTCGAGTCCCTCCAGCACCGACTCAGCCAACATGCCCCCATACTCGCAGGCCGCCCCACCGGTAGCACCCGGCACACCAACTGTGGACAACCCGGAATGCGCGCGGACCGCCCGATGTTCACCGGTACGCACGGACCGTCCGAACGAACGAGGAGACGACGAAGCGATGGCGACGCCTTCGACCGGCCAGGCCCCCGGCCCGACCGGCCAGCTCACCATGTACACGACGACCTGGTGCGGGTTCTGCCGCCGGCTGAAGAGCCAGCTCGCCCGCGACGGCATCGAGATGGTCGAGGTCGACATCGAGCGCGACCCGCAGGCCGCCGACTTCGTCATGAGCGTCAACGGCGGGAACCAGACCGTCCCGACGATCCTCTTCCCGGACGGAACCGCCGCGACCAACCCGAGCGCCAAGGAAGTCAAGCGCCGCCTGGCGGAGATCGCCGGGACCGCCTGAGCCGGCCGTGAAGAAGGCCCGCCGACCCCTAGAACCCAAGCAGGTCAGCGGGCCTTTCTCATCCCCGCGTGCGCGGAGCGTCCGTCCGGGAACAAGACGGTCGGCACGGTCTGTGGGCCATCCCCGCGGCGGCACGGAACAGACTGCTCACTCTATGTGACGCGCGCCTCAGAAGTCGGGCATGTTGGGGAGTTCGCCGCCGTACCAGCGCATGATGAGCTGGGCGGCGATGGACAGCGGGCCCGGCGCGACGATCTCGCCCGCGTCGATCGCGGCGCGCAGCTCGTCCCGCGTGTACCAGGCCGCGTCGAGGATCTCCTCCGGGTCGGGGTTCAGGACGTCGCCGTCCGTCCGCGCCGTGAAGCCCAGCATGAGGCTCTGCGGCAGCGGCCACGGCTGGCTGCCGAGGTAACGGACGTCCCGGACGGGCAGCCCGACCTCCTCCTTCACCTCCCGCGCGACGGCCTGTTCGAGGGATTCGCCCGGCTCGACGAACCCGGCGAGGATCGAGCGGCGGTCGGCGGGCCACTGCGGGCCGCGGGCGAGCAGGATCCGGTCGGCCTCGTCCGTGACCAGCATGATCACGGCGGGGTCGACGCGCGGGAAGTGCTGCGAGCCGTCCTCGGGGCAGACGCGTACGTGCCCGGCGGACGCGACCCGCGTCTCGGCGCCGCAGCGCGGGCAGTACCGGTTGGTGTTGTGCCAGTGCTCCAGCGCGACGGCGTGGGTGAGCAGGCCGGAGTCGCGGTCGCCGAGGACGGCGCCGACGCGGCGGAGCCCGGCCTGCTCCGTCCCCTCGACGGCGGGCAGCGGGCCGGCGACGCCGAAGTGGACGGTGCCGTCGTCGTCGGCGCCGAGGAGCCAGCGTTCGCCGTCCGGCGCCTGGTCCGGCGGGAGCAGGACGAGCGCGGGGGTCGGCTCGTACGTCACGAGCGCCCGCCCGTCCCGGATGACGAGGACCCGCGTCTTCGGATCGTTCCAGGCGGCGTCCAGCCAGGCGTCGTCCGTCCGGTTCAGCGCGACCCGGTCGAGCGTTCCGCGCGCGAGAGCCAGCCATTCGAGGGCGCTTTCGGTCACAGAGGACTCCTCTCCGGGTAGGTCAGCGCAGCGCGGTGGCGAGTTCTTCCCACAGGTACGCGGCGGCCTCCGCGCCCTTGAGCAGCAGCGGGATCTCGACCTTCTCGTTGGGCGCGTGGATGCGGTCGCCGTTCAGCCCGACGGCGACGAAGACCAGCGGCGCGTCCAGGATGTCGGCGAGGTCGGCCTCGGGTCCGCTGCCGCCCTCGCGGGTGAACAGCACGTCGGTGCCGAACGCCCGCTCCATCGCGCGGCGCGCGGCGGCGACGCCGGGCGAGTGGATGGGCGAGAAGCACGGCCGGACGCCGCCGCCCGGGATGCGGACCTCGGCCTCCACTCCGGGCGGGGTGCGCTCGGCGACCCACGCCTTGAACGACTCCTGGACCTTGGCGGGGTCCTGGCCGGCGACGAGCCGGAACGAGATCTTCGCGTGCGCGTCGCGCGGCACGATCGTCTTGCCACCGGGGCCGGTGTGCCCGCCCCACATGCCGTTGATCTCGGCGGTCGGGCGCGCCCAGATGCGTTCGAGGGTCGTGTAGCCCTTCTCGCCGTGCGCGGCGCGGCTCTCGCCGGCGGCGCGGAGCCACTCCTCCTCGTCGAACGGGAGGCGCGCGAACAGCTCCCGCTCCTCGTCCGTCAGGGGGACGACGTCGTCGTAGAAGCCGGGGAGGGTGACGCGCCCGTCGGCGTCGTGCAGGGAGGCGAGCAGCGTCGCCATCGCGTGCAGCGGGTTCGGGACGGCGCCGCCGAACGACCCGGAGTGCAGGTCGGTGGACGGGCCGCGCAGCGTGACCTCGGCCTCGGTGAGCCCGCGCATGCCGGTGCACATGGAGGGGACGTCCGCCGCCCACATCGTGGTGTCGCTGATGACGACGGCGTCGCAGGCGAGCCGGTCGCGGTGGGTGCGCAGGAGGTCGGCGAAGTGCACGGACCCCGACTCCTCCTCGCCCTCCACCAGGAGCTTCACGGTCACGGGCGGGGCCTGCCGCCCGGTCGCGGCGAGGAGCGCGCGGACGCCGAGGGTGTGGAAGAAGACCTGCCCCTTGTCGTCGGACGCGCCGCGGCCGATGAGCCGGTCGCCCCGCTCGACGGGTTCGAAGGGGACGGTGTCCCACTCCTCCAGCGGCTCGACGGGCTGGACGTCGTGGTGGCCGTAGACGACGACGGCGGGCGCGTCCGGGTCGTCGGCGGGCCATTCGGCGAAGACGGCGGGCAGGCCGTCCGTCTCCCAGGTCTCGACCGTCGGGAAGCCCTGCTTGCGCAGGTGGGCGGCGAGCCATTCGGCCGACTCGCGCACGTCGCCGGCGTGCGCCGGGTCGCCGGAGACGGACGGGATCGCCAGCCATTCCTTGAGGTCGGCGATGAACCGGTCCCGCTCGCTCTGTATGTAGGCGACCACGTCGTTCACCCGCATGCCCCTTTGCACGTGTGTTTGTCGTACCGTTGCACCGGCTCCACGGCCTCACCATGGGTCTCACGACGGGCCGTCGCCGCCGCGAGCTTACATCGGCGTCAACGCAGTGTTAGGGGAAGCAGCTTGATCCTCATCGATCCGCCGCTGTGGCCCGCGCGCGGCCGTGTCTGGTCGCACATGGTGAGCGACGTCTCGTACGAGGAGCTGCACGCCTTCGCCGCGGAGCTCGGGATGCCGCCCAGGGCGTTCGACCGCGACCACTACGACGTCCCGTCCGAGCTCTACGAGGCCGCCGTGCTGCAGGGGGCTCAGGCGGTCGGCTGCCAGGAACTGCTCCTGCGGCTCACCAGGGCCGGTCTGCGTCGCCGCAAGCAGTACCGCCAGCAGTACCGTACGCGCGTCACGCGCTGAGGAGCATCAGCTCCGTGCGGATGTTGGTGCGCGCGCGCTCCTCGTATCGTCCGCGTGCGACGGGCGTGTGGAAGAGCTTGGGGAGGGCCAGCAGGCCGTTGAGCACTTCGGCCCGTCCGGCGCGGAAGAACTCGTCGGGGACGAACGCGTACTCGTCCCGGACGGCGGCGGCGTAGGCGGCGTAGGTGTCGGGGTCCGCTCCGAGGACGGCGAGGTCCGCGTCGCACAGGACCTGGCCGTTGCGGTCGTCTTCGTCCGGTGCGTGCGTGGTGGTGAGCTCCACCAGCCGGGTCACCTCCTGGACGGCGTCCGGCGGGAGGTCGGTGTCGGCGAGCATGCGGGCGGCGAGGCGGGCGCTGCGGTCCTCGTTGTCGGCGCGCTCGGGGTCGTAGACGGCGTCGTGGAACCAGGCCGCGAGCCGGACGGCGTCGGGGTCGGCGGCGTGCCCGGCCAGCTCGTCCACGAGGTCGAGGACGGCGGTCAGATGGGCCCGGGTGTGGTAGCGGCGGTGCGGCTCGCCGTAGCGCTGGTCCAGTTCGGTTCCGATATGCCGGGTGTGAGGTCCCGCCAGCGCGACCCACCGGTCGACAAGGTCCATGGCCCCATCCTCGCGGATCACCGGACGGGCCGGGACACGCGGTGCCGCCGTTCTTGCGCGGGCGGTACCGCCCCGCCACTATGGTGATCATCAGAGTTAGGCAAGGCTTACCTCACACCCAGCCGAACTGGAAAGGCCGATCGTGGCCGCCTCCGTCTACCTGGTCGCCGGGAAGGCGACCGACTCGGTGACGCACGGGTTCCTGCCCGCCGCCGCGCGCCTCGGACTCGAGGTGACGCTGCTCACCGACCGTCCCGCCGCCCATCGGTCGGGCGCGCACGCGTTCGGCGGGCCGGTCGTCGAGTGCGACGTCTCCGACTTCCGGGACATCATCGCCCGGGTGGGCGACGCGGAGCCCGCCGCCGTCTTCTCCAACAGCGACTTCCTGCAGGCGCCCGCCGCGCTGGCGGCCGCGTACTTCGGCCTGCCCGCCAAGGACTGGCGGGCGGCGACCCGCGCGAAGAACAAGGCGCTCATGCGCCGCCACCTCGCGGCCCTCGACCCGGTCTTCTCGGCGGACGCGCGCACGGTTCCGGCCGACGCGCCGTATCCGCTCGTCCTCAAACCGCGCGAGGGTGTGGCCAGCGAGGACGTCTTCCTGATCCGGGACGCTACGGAACTGGCCGCCCGGGTCGACGAGATCGCCGCCCGACGGGACGATCCGCTGGTGGCCGAGGAGTACCTGCCAGGGCGCCTGCACACGTTGGAGACGCTCGGCGACGGGCGAGAGATGCGCGTGCTCGGTTCGTTCCGCACGACCCTCTCCCCGCCGCCGTTCTTCGTGGAAGAGCGCCTTGAGTGGACGGAGCCGCCTCCGGAGACGCCGCAGGTTCTGCGGCAACTGGAGGCGCTGGGTATCGGGTTCGGTGCGTGCCACACGGAGTTCGTCGTCCACGAGGGGCGTGCGCGCATCATCGAGGTCAACTACCGGCTGATCGGCGACCACTGCGACTTCCTCTTGGCCGACCTACTGGGCATCCCGCTCTTCGAGCAGATCTGGCGGGTCCACTTGGGCGAGCCGTTGCCGGGAGTGCGGGTGCCACGGCCCCGGCACGCCATCGCCGAGCCGGTCATCGCCGACCGCTCGGGCACGCTCACCGCGGCCCCAGGCCCAGTGCGGGTGGACGACGGCCCAGTGCGGCTGTCCTACCGTCCGCAGCGGTCGGTGGGGGACACGGTCGCGGTCACCCGCACCAACCGCGACTACCTGGGCACGGTGCGCGCCATAGGCCCCGGGCCGGACGAGGTCAACGCCGCCCTGGCACGCTTCCGCGCCGCCCACGACTGGACCATCACGTGACCGGCGAAAGCCCGCTCGCCGCACGTCTGCTGGACGCCCTGCTGCGTGAGGACTACGGGGGCCTACGGCGCTTCGTCCGGAACGGGTCGTTAGAACTGCCGGGCTGTTCTGTGCGCCTGTCGCAAGCACGCCCGGTCTTCCTGTCCGAACTCGTCGTGGACCCTGGGCAGGACCTCAAGCTGAGCGACGTCTTCCAAGCCGTCCGTGCGGTGGCCGATCCGCGCGACGACACGGACGCGTTCGAACGCGAATGCCTGGGCGCGCTCGCCGCCGTCAAGCTCCACGCCGACGCGCGGCCGGTGGTTCACCGGCGGCTGGCGCGCGTCCCGGACGGGCTGCGGACCGGCCCGGGGACGTTCTACGAGACGCTGGCCGCCTACAACGACCATCCGGTGCATCCGGCGGGGCGTAGCCGCGCGGGGCTGTCCATGGCCGATCTGGGCCGGTACGCGCCGGAGTTCGCGCCGTCGTTCCCGCTGCGGTGGGCTTCGGTCCGGAACCCGGTGCTCGCCGGGTCGCCGCCCGAGTGGTGGCCCGAGCCGTCCGATGTGGGGGCGGAGTCGGACGATCCGCTGTTCCCCGTCCATCCGCTGGCGGCGCGGCATGTGCGCGAGCAGCCGGGCGCGACGCTGGCCCCGGAGCCCTTTCTGCGGGTCGCACCGACGCTTTCCATGCGCACGGTGGCCGTGCTGGGCGGCGACGCACCGCCCGTGCACCTGAAGACGCCGCTGCCGACCAGCACGCTGGGCCTCCGCAACCGGCGCACCATCATGCCCGGCACCCTCCCGGACGGCGCGCTGGTCGAACGCGTCCTGCGCCGGGTGCTGCTCCGGGAACCGGCGCTTCGCGTCCTCCTCGCCGATGAGCAGACCTACGGCCACGCGAACGACCCGCTGCTCGCCTACCTGGTGCGGCGCTTCCCACCGGAGACGGCGCGCGCGCACATCGTCCCGGTGGCGGCGCTGCTCGCCGAGGCCCCGGACCAGGGGCACGTCATCGAGCGCTGGGGGGACGTCGAAGCCCTCTTCGGCACCTACCTGTCGGCACTGTTCGCATGGAACGTCACGCTGTTCCGCTACGGCATCGCACTAGAGGCGCACCAGCAGAACGTGTCCCTCGTCCTGGACGACACGTCCCCACTCCATCTCCTCATCAAGGACAACGACGGCGCACTGATCGCCCCGTCCCGGCTCAGGGAGAACCTCCCCGCGTCCCCCGGAACGGACCCGCGCGACCTCGTCGACCAGCGGATGACGACCGACGACCGCGACGCGCTCGCCCGCGTGTTCGTCACCATCACGCTGCACCTGTGCGCCGCCGCCGTCGCCGTCGGCCTGGACGAGCGCGGCCTGCTCACCTGGCGCGCCGGGCTCAGGATGATCCGCGAGCGGCTCGACGACGCGCTCGGCCCGGACGACGGGTTCCTGCGCTCGCGCACGCTCGACGCCGGCTCGCTGCCGGGCAAGGCCATGGTCACCGCCGGAACCCTCGTCGACAAGGCCAGGACCGGCGCGGCCGACATCAACAAGCACTACGGCCCGCCAGGGCCCAACTACCTACGGGACGCGACGTGCTGCTGACCGACCTCACCGAACTCACCGGACTCACCGAACCCACCCGACCGGCCGTCGCGGCCGGCGACGCCACCGCGACGGCGCTGCTCAACTGCCTGATCCGGGAGGTCTGCGCGCCCGAGCAGCAGGTATGGCCGGACGGTTCGCACCTCGTCGCCCGGCTGCCCCGCGCGGGCGTCGTGCTGCGGACGGGCCTGGCCCGTCCCCCGGCCGGCCCCACCTACCGCCTGGCACCGCCCTACGAGGAGCGGCGCGAGGACGAGTGGATCCCGGCCTCCTGGGACAGGCTGGCGAACCTCGTCGCGGGCGAACTGGAACTGGCGACCGGCCGCCCCAATCCCGAGTTCCTCACCCAGGTGGACGACAGCCACACGGCCTTGGCCGCCATCATCGCCGCCCGGAGCGGCCCCTCGGACGACCGGTACATCGCCTCAGAACAGGCTCTCGTGGCGGGGCACCGTTTCCACCCGTCCCCGAAGGCCCGCCAAGGGGCGCCTGGTGACTGGCTCCAGTACGCGCCGGAGACCAGGGCTCGTTTCCGCCCGCGCTGGCTGGCCGTCCCGGAGGACGTCATCACCGAAGAGGGCGACCCGGACGCCTTCACCGCCCTGTCGTCCTATGGGCCGCCTGCTCCGCCCGGCCGGACACTGCTTCCCGTCCACCCGTGGCAGTTCTCCCTGCTCGCGGACAGCCCCGTCCTGCAGAAGGCCCTGGCACAGGGGCTCCTGCTCGACCTTGGGCCGTCCGACGTCGAGGCGGTGCCGACCTCCTCCGTCCGGACGGCCTACGTGCCGGACGCGGACGTGTTCTGCAAGTTCAGCCTGGACGTCCGCATCACCAACTGCGTGCGCAAGAACGCCTGGTACGAACTGGCCGGGGCGATAGCCCTCAACGAGCTGCTGCCGCCCGTCTTCGAGAAGCTGAACTCGACCCTCCTCGCAGAGCCCGCCTACCGCAGCGTCATGCTGCCCGACCGCCGCCTCTACGAGGGCCTGGGCGTGATCCTGCGGCAAGGGGTCAAGTCCCTTCCCGGTACACCGCTCCTGGCGGGCTCCCTGACCGACCCGTACAACACGTTCCTCGCAGACCTGCCCGCCCTGTCGACTCCGGAAGACGCCCGGGCATGGTGGGACGCCTACGTCGCCCAAGTCGCGCCGCCGGTCCTCAGCGCCTACCTCGACCACGGCATCGTCCTGGAGCCCCACCTGCAGAACGTCCTGATCTGCGTCGACTCAGGGGGCATGCCCGTCCACGCGGCCTTCCGCGATCTGGAGGGCACCAAGCTGACCTCCGGCCGCTGGGACCTGACGCACCTCCCAGCCCGCGTGGCCGAAAACCTCACCTACTCGCCCGAGCGGGGCTGGAACCGCGTCGTCTACTGCCTCCTGGTCAACCACCTCACCGAGATCGCCGCAGCCGTGGCGGACCTGCACCCGCACCTGGATCGAACGCTCTGGCAGGACGCGAGAGAGCATTTCGCCGCCCACGACCACCACCCCCAGGTCAGGGCCCTCCTGGCCGGGGTCCCGTTGCCCGCGAAGGCGAATCTCCGCACCCGCTGGTCCCGCATGGCCGACCGCGGCGCCACCTATGTCCCGACCCCGAACCCGCTCGCCGCGCCCCGACCGCTATGAACGAACTCGCGCTGAACCTCGACACGTATCCGGCCTACGTCTACGACCTGCCGGGCCTGGCGGACCACGTCACGTCCATCCGCGCGGCCCTCGGGTCCACCGAACTGTTCTACGCCGCCAAGGCCAACCCGGACGCCGAGATACTCCGCGCCCTGGCGCCTCACATAGACGGCATCGAGGTCTCCTCCGGCGGCGAGCTGGCCCACGTCCGGGAGACCCTGCCGGACAAGCCGCTGGCCTTCGGCGGCCCAGGCAAGACCCCCGAAGAGCTACGCCTGGCCCTGACCGCTGACCGGATCCACGTGGAAAGCCCGAACGAGCTCAAGAACCTGGCCGCTCTGGGCCCCGCCAACATCCTCCTCCGGGCGAACCTCCCCTTGGACACCCCGAACGCCGCCCTCGCCATGAGCGGCCCCTTCGGCATGGACGAGGACGCCCTCAACGAATGCGCCCGCCTCCTCGCCGGCAACCGCCACCTGACTCTCCGCGGCGTCCACGCCCACCTCGCCTCCGGCCTGGACGCCCGCACCATGCTGGACCTGGCCCGCCAGATAGCCGGCTGGGCGCTTCCCTGGCTGAAGACCCAAGGCGTGGACGACCCGGAACTGAACGTGGGCGGCGGCATGGCCGTCGACTACGCGTCCCCGTCGTCCCTCTTCGACTGGCAGGTCTACGGCGCCGGCCTCGCGTCCATCCCGTCCAGGGTCCGCATAGAACCCGGCCGCGCCGTGACCGCCTATCACGGCTGGTACGTCACCGACGTCCTCGACGTGAAGACGACGCGAGGCGAAACCTACGTCATCCTGCGCGGCGGGACCCACCACCTCAGGACACCCGTGACAAAGGGCCACGACCAGCCCTTCACATGCCTCACGGCGACCGGCCAGGAAAGCCCGGCCACCCTCGTGGGCCAGCTGTGCACCCCGAAGGACGTCTTCGCCCGCGACGTGCTGGTCCCGCCCCTGGCCCCCGGCGACATCATCGCCTTCGCGATGGCCGGCGCCTACGCCTGGAACATCTCCCACCACGACTTCCTCATGCACCCGAAACCCACGTTCCACTACCTGCGCTGACGCGACGTGCCCGGACCGATGAGTTCGCGAAGCACCCGAGGTCCACACTCAGAAGGCCGACACGACGAACGGCGAAGGAGAGCCATGCGCGAGCTGAGAGTGGACATGTTCAACACCGTCGACGGCTTCGGCGGCGGCGGACCGCGTCCGGCCGCGTACTGGGGCTACGACGGGCCGGATCTGCTCGCGTGGGTCGACGCGCAGCTCGCCGAGGAGCACGTCACGCTCATGGGCGCGACGACGTACCGCCAGATGTCGGAGATCGTCGCGACCGGCGACGACCCGTCCTTCGCCCGGATGGCCGAGCTCCCCAAAATCGTCTTCTCCACGACGCTCAAGCCGCCGCTGACCTGGCAGAACACCACGATCATCGACGAACCGATCGGGACGGCCGTCCCCGCTCTGAAGGACATGGCCGACGGCCTGCCCATGCGCACCATCGGCAGCGCCTCCCTGGTGCGCAGCCTGTTCCGGCACCGCCTCGTCGACCGCGTCCGGACGATGGTGTTCCCGATGATCCACGGCGTGGAGGGAGAGGGCCCGGTCTTCGCCGATCTCCCCGTCATGGACCTGACCCTGACCTCCACCACCGTGCTCGACGACCGCCTCGTTCTCCTCGACTACCGGATCGACGACTGATCCGCCCCGCGCCGTCGCGTTACCTCTCGGCGATCGGGGACGCGTACCAGCGCCAGGTGGTCAGGCGGGGGTGTCCGGGGAGGTCCGTGCGGCCGGTGGCCCAGAGGAGGGTCGGCCAGGGGGCGGTGTCCCGCGGGGCGTCGGGGAACAGGCGCCGCAGCACTCGGGAGCACAGGCCGGCGGGCGGGTCCCATGGGAGGCCGAGCCCTTCGGCCAGGTCGTAAGTGTGGACGAGCGTTTCCACGATTCCCATGGCGGCGAAGCCCTCGGCGTCCGCCAGGCCGTAGCCGTGGTGGGCGCGGACGTCCGGTGGGACGGTCCGCACCATGGCGACCAGGAGGCCGCCGCATGCGTCGAGCACTTGCAGGAGCCCGTCAGGCCCGGCCTCCCGGTTCGCGTGGACGGCGTTCGCCGGGCCGGACGGGCGGCGGCTCTCCCACACGAACGGCACTTCGGTGTCCACCGGCGGTGTCTTCGGGGCGAGCTGGGCGGCATAGGCGAAGAGGTCGTCGCTCAGGTGCTCGACGGTTTCCCAGCAGTCCCATTCGAGGCTTCCCGCTTTGGCGTCCCAGGCGCCGGGCGGCGCCGTCCTGAGGACGGACACGGCGAGCTGAACGGCCAGCTCCAGATCGTCGGCGGTCACGGCACCCGCTGAGGTCGGCATGCCCCGACGTTAGCCACAGGCGGGCCCGTCCCGCACCATGTCCGCGATGGCCCGCACCTCGGCGTCCTCTCCCGGCCCGAACGCGACGGCGCCCCCCGCACTGACACGGCCCCGCCACATCCGAGGTGGCGAGATGCCGGGAGCGGTGTGCCGGCGGAGGGACGGAGTGCGGGCCGGTCAATACTCTGAGGAGAGGCGGGTATGGCCTTGCTCTGAATTTGACGGGTCTTCGGAGGAGAGGCGTTGCTTGAACAGGTGCGTTCTGTTGCGCGGTCAGGGGTGCGGGCGGCTCGGGCGCTGCGGGATGCGGGCGTCATGCAGCCGATCCGGCCGGATCGGGCCGCGCGGTTGTTGTTGCCGTATGTGCGGTTCGGGCCTGTGCCGGCGACGGTCGGGGCGATGTCGGCTCTGCGGTTTCCCGAACGGGCGGCGTTGATCGACGAGCGCGGGACGCTCTCCTACGCGGAGTTGGAGCGGCGCGCCGCCGCTCTGGCCACCGGCCTCAGGGAGCGGGTCGGAGATGGACGCGTCGGCGTTCTGTGCCGCAATCATCGCGGGTTCGTCGAGGCGGTTCTGGCGGCGTCCCGCCTGGGCAATGACGTGGTCCTGCTCAATACCGACTTCTCCGCGACGCAGCTCGGCCAGGTCGTCGAACGTGAAGGCATCGCGTTGCTCGTCCACGACGAGGAGTTCACCGCGACGGTGGACGAGTCCGGCTTCACGGGTGAACGCCTGCTCGCTTGGGCGGACGGCGACACGAACACGATCGACGCGCTCGTCCGCGTCACCGAGCCTGAGCCGGTCAAGCCCGGCCGGACCAGCGATGTGATCGTGATGACGTCCGGGACCACCGGAACGCCCAAGGGCGCTCGGCACGACATGTCGGTCTCGGCGCTGCTGCCGGCCGCGCTCACCCACATGATGCGCGTGCCCGTCCGGTCCGGGGCGCCGATCGTGGTCGCGCCGCCGCTGTTCCACATTCTCGGCTTCGCCTACACGGCGGTCGGGCTCGGGATCGGCATGCCTCTCGTGCTCTCGCGCCGGTTCGACGCGCGGGAGACGCTGCGGCGGATCGCGGACTGCGAGGCGGAGGCGCTGGTCGCGGTGCCGATGATGCTCCAGCGCATCCTGGACGTGGAGGACCCGCCGGAGACGCCGACCCTGCGCGTCGTCGTGTCGGGTGGCTCGGCACTCCACCCGCATGTGTCGGACGCGTTCATGGACGCGTTCGGCGACGTCCTCATCAACGTGTACGGGGCGACGGAGACGGGCTGGGCCACCATCGCCACGCCGCGCGACCTGCGGGACGCGCCGGGCACGGTGGGGAGGCCGTCGCTCCGGCTGACCGTCAAAATCCTCGACGGGGACGGGCGGGAGCTTCCGGTCGGCGAGACCGGCGAGATCTACACCGGTGGCGGGCTGCGGTTCGCCGGCTACACCGGCGGCGAGAGCAAGCGGGTCCTGGACGGCCTGACGGGCACCGGCGACCTCGGGCATCTCGACGCGGCGGGCCGACTGTTCGTCGACGGGCGCGCCGACGACATGATCGTGTCCGGTGGGGAGAACGTGTTCCCGGGCGAGGTCGAGAACCTGCTCGGCGGGCATCCGGACGTCGCGGAGGTCTCGGTGGCCGGCGTGGACGACGAGGAGTTCGGCCAGCGGCTCGCCGCGTACGTCGTGCGGACGCCGGGCGCGGAGGTCACCGAGGACGACCTCAAGTCCTACGTGAAGAAGCACCTGGCCAGGTACAAGGTGCCGCGCGATGTCCGCTTCGTCCAGGAGCTTCCGCGCACCAGCACGGGGAAGGTCAAGGCGAGGACGCTGTCCGGCTGAGGGCGGCGTCCGGCTGAGGGCGGCGTCCGGGCCCCAGGCCGCACGGTCCCGGACGCGCCCGCTCAAGCAGCGCCCCGAGGCGGGCGCACCGGCCCGCTCGGGCCCGCTCCGGCCCCGCTCTGGACGCCCCGCCCCGGACGCCCCGCCCTGGACGGCGCCGGTCAGGCGGCGCCTCGGTTCTTGGCGGCCATGCAGATGCGCGCCAGGTCGTTGAGGGCGTCGGCGCGGCGCTCGTCCAGGGAGCGCCGGTCGCCCGGGCCCGCCTCGGCCAGGGTGTCGATGACCAGGGAGAACACCGGCCATTCGGCGGGGCCGATGGCGCCCTGGAAGTCGACGCCGTCCTCCAGGTCGTCCAGGTCGAGGTTGCGGGCGAAGGTCGCGAGGGCGGCCTCTGCCGCGACGACGCCGATGCGCATCGCCAGCGCCGCGGGCTCGCGGTCGAGGGACCGCACGGTGTTGGAACCCATGTTCGACAACCTAGAACATATGAGCGATCCGCGTCGAACGTTTGGTCGAAAACGTTATCCGGCGATCGCCTGCTGGAACAGGTACGAGTGCGTGAAGTGGAGGACGCCGTCGACCTCGCTCGGACGCATGCCGGTGGCCGGCCCGCCCGACAACTCGTCCTCCAGCTCCTGCCTGATCCGCGCGGCGGCGTCGTCCGGCGTCTGCGCGAACTCCAGCCACGGGTCGAGCGGGCGGACGAAGTCGAACTGCTCGGCGCGCTTGCACTCGGCGCCGGCCGCGGTGAGGAGGTCCGCGATCCGCGACGCGGTGAGCGATGTGCCGTGCGAGGGGTCGCGGAGGCGCTCGATGCGGTCCGGGTCGCCCTCCAGGCCGTCGGGGCGGATCAGGTCGGCGATGATCAGCGCGGCCCCCGGCCGGCTGACCCGGACCATCTCCTTCACGACGGCCTCCGGGTCGGCGACCTGGTGCAGCGAGAAGCGGGTGACGACCAGCGTGAACGACCGGTCGACGTACGGCAGGGCGGTCGCGTCGCCATGCGTGAAGGTGATGTTCGTGAGGCCGGCCCGGTCGGCGCCGCGCTTGCCTTCGGCGAGCATCGCGGGCGTGAGGTCCAGGGCGGTCACGTGCCGGACGCGGTGGGCGATCGCACGGGACACGAGGGCGGTGCCGGCCGCGACCTCCAGCACGACGTCCTCAAGGTCGAGTTCCGGGTCCATGAAGTGGACGAGCCGGTCCAGATGACGGGTGAACGCGACGTTCAGCTCCGGGTCGGCGAATCCCGCCGCCTGCTTGGAGAACTCCCGTACGACCTTCTCGTCGTGGGTAACCGTCACGTCGCCTCCCTCGGATGGTTGCCCGGATCATCCCCGAAAGCACGCATGGTGAACAGGGGTGAGTGAGACTCATCACCCCATTCCGGCAACAAATCACACCAGGGACGCCACCGGAACACCGTGGATCACGCGGCGAGGACGCCGTGGATCACGCGGCGGGGACGCCGTGGATCACGCGGCGGGGACGCCGTCGAGCAGCGCGGCGAGCCCGGCCGCGTCCAGCAGGTCGGCCGGACGGACGGTGACGTTCGCGCTGACGTAGTGGAACGCCGCGCTGACCTGGGCGACGTCCACCCCGGTGAGTTCGGCCCAGGCGAGCCGGTACGCGGCGAGCTGCACCGACACGAACCGCGCCTCGTCCCCGGACGGCGGCGAACCGGTCTTCCAGTCGACAACCTCGTAGCCGCCGCCGGGTGACCGGAAGACGGCGTCCATCCGGCCCCGGACGAGCCGGTCGCCGATGATCGTCTCGAACGGAACCTCGATGTCGAGGGGCTCGCGCCCCGCCCATTCCGACTCCTCGAACCGCGACCGGAGCCGGTCGAGATGCGAGTCGTCGACGGCGCCCTCGTCGGCGGCGCCGGGCAGCTCGTCCGGGTCGAGGAGGCGCTGCTGCCCCCAGCGGCTCTCCAGCCAGGCGTGGAACGCGGTGCCGCGCCGCGCGTAGGGGGCGGGCGGGCGCGGCATGGGGCGGCGGATCTGCCGGGCCAGCGCCGCCGGGTCGCGGGCGAGCGACACCAGCGACGACACCGACAGGTGCGCGGGGAGTTCGACGAGCAGGCCGTCGCCGCCGCGCCCCCGGTCGCGTTCGGCGAGGAGGAGTTCGACGTCGCGGGCCCACGCGGTCATGCGGCCCCGGTCGGCTTCGGTCAGGCCGGCGTCGCCGGGCCAGTGCCGCGTCCGCCCGGACATCTCGTCCTCGACCATGCGGGCGGCCTCGACGACCGCCTCGTACCGTTCGCGGGCGCTGATGTCGGACTGGCCGCGCTCGCCGGGCGCGGCGGGCCACTGCGCCTCGTCCGGGTCGGCCAGCAGCGGGTTGGCGGCGCCCTCCTGCGGCGGGTCGGTCCACACGGCGACGGACCCGGCGCCCGCCATGCACACGGCGCGCACCTCCTCCAGGAACGGCGACGGCCCGAGCGGGCGCCCGGACGACCCCCACCAGTAGCCGGTGGCGATGAGCAGGCTGGACGCGCGGGTGACCGCGACGTAGGCGAGCCGCCGCTCCTCCCGCAGGTCGCGCTCGGAGCACGCCTGGTCGAACGCGGCGAGGTCGTCCTTCTCCAGCCCGGTGAGCGGCGGCAGGTCGGCGCGGTCGCCGCGCAGCATGAACGGCAGGACGCGCGGGTTGGCCGTCCAGCGGGTGGCGTTCTGCGGCGGCGACGGGAAGATCGACCCCTTGGCGGGGCCGCCGTTCTTCTGCGGGACGTACGACAGGCCGGGCACGACCACGACGGGCCACTCCAGGCCCTTGGACGCGTGGACGGTCAGGAGCTTGACGCTGTTGGTCTCGCCGACGCGTCCGGCCTCCAGCCCGAACTCCTCGGTCTCGGCGGCCTTGAGGTAGGCGAGGAACGCGCCGAGCGTCGGGTCCTCGGCGTCGCCGGCGAACGTGGCGGCGGCGTCGATGAAGGCGTCGAGGTCGGCGCGGGCGGTGACGGGGTCGAGGCCGGACCGCGCGGCGACCTCGATGTCGAGGCCGAGCGTCCGTTCGACCTCGTTGACCAGGTCGGGCAGCGGCAGCCCCACCTGCTTGCGCAGGCCGCGCAGCTCGTCGCGGAGGCGCCGGAGCCGCCCGTGCCCTTCGGGCGAGTACGCGTCCGGCGGGCCGAGGTCGTCGAGCGCGTCGACGAGGCTGCCGGTCTCCTGGTTCAGCTCCCCGACGAGCTGCCGCAGCGGATCGTCCGCGGACGGCGCCGCGCCGTCACCGGACGCCCCCGGCGCGTCGGCCACGGGCTCGCCCACCACAGGTTCACCCACCACGGGCGCCGCCTCCGGCGGGGTGATGTCGCGGGCGGCCTCCTGGGCCAGGGCGCGGGCCCGGCGGCCGAGGGCGACGAGGTCGCGGGGGCCGAGGCGCCAGCGGGGGCCGGTGAGCAGCCGGGCGAGGGACGCGCCGGCGGTGGGGTCGTGCATCACCCGCAGGGTCGCGACGACGTCCTGCACCTCGGGGACGGTGAGGAGCCCGCCGAGCCCGACCACCTCGACGGGGATGCCACGCGCCTCCAGGGCACGCCTGATCAGCGGGAACTGCGACCGCTTCCGGGCGAGGACGGCGATGTCGGAGTACTGCGGCGGTTCCGTCCGCGGGCCGCCGTCGGGCGCGGTCCCGGGGTCGGCGGCCATGAGGCCCGCGATGCGCCCGGCGATGCGGTCGGCTTCGTCCTCGACGGTGGGGAACAGGGCGCATTCGACGCGTCCGCGCCCTTCGCGTCCCGCGCCCGGGACGAGGCGCGGCACCGCCTTCGTCTCGGCGCGCAGCTCCTCCTGCACGCGGGCCGCCGCCTCGAGGATCTGCTCGCCGTTCCGGAACGACCGGCTCAGCTGGACGACGGGCGCCGGCACCGGGCGCCCCCCGGCGGCTCCCGGCAGCAGCGGGAAGTCGTAGGCGAACCGCAGCAGGTTCCCGGCGCTCGCGCCCCGCCACCCGTAGATCGACTGGCACGGGTCGCCGACCGCCGTCACCGGGTGCCCGCCCGCGAACAGGGACCGCAGCAGGACGAGCTGCGCCTGGCTGGTGTCCTGGTACTCGTCCAGCAGGACGACGGAGAACCGGGACCGCTCGATCATCCCGACCTCGGGATGCCGGGAGGCGATCCGCGCCGCGAGCGCCATCTGGTCGCCGTGGTCGATGACCTCGCGGTCGGCCTTGGCCCGCGCGTACGCGCCGATCAGCGGCATGAGCTGCTCGCGGACGGCGTGTTTGGCGAGGATGTCGCGCTGCGCCTTGAGCGGCTTCTTCACGACGGCGAGCCGCTCGTCCAGCCAGGCGCCGACCTTGCGGACGTCCTCGGCGGTGCGCAGGTGCTCGGCGAGGTCGCCGGCGAGTTCCATGACGGCCTTGGTGACGGTGTCGGGCTGCCAGTCGATGCGGTCCATGGGCCCGTCGTAGGCGTCGACGACCCGCGAGCAGATCTGCCAGGCGACGGCGGGCGAGATCAGCCGCATGGTGGGTTCGAGGGCCTCGCGCAAGGCGTGGTCGCCGAAGAGCCGCGCCGCGTACGAGTGGTACGTCGAGACCATCGGCTCGCCGTCGAACAGGGCCTCGCCGCCGAGCCGCTCGAGCTCGTCCCCCGGCAGGACCTCGCGCAGCTTGTCGAGGCGTTTGCGCACGCGTACGCCCAGCTCGGCGGCGGCCTTGCGGGTGAAGGTCAGCCCGAGGACGCGTTCGGGCCGGACGAAGCCGTTCGCGACCAGCCACACCACCCGCGCGGCCATCGTCTCGCTCTTCCCGGACCCGGCGCCCGCGATCACCGCCATCGGCGCCATCGGCGCCTCGATCACCCGGGCCTGCTCCTCCGTCGGCTCCGGGATCTCCAGCAGCCGGGCCAGCTCTCCCGGCGTGATCACCCCACTCCCCCCGAGCTAGTCGATCGCCTCGCGGCCCAGCCGCTCAGTCTCCCACCTGGCCGCCCTCGTCATGGACGGGGCAGCAGGAGCGTACGGGACAGGTGCGACACTTGTCGTTCGCGCGCGCCTGGAAGACGTCGCTCGCCATGCCGGTGGCGACGATCTCGATGAGCTTCTTGGGCCACTCGGGATCGGCGTCCTCGGCGGGCGGCGGCTGCTCCTGCTCGCGCGCCTTCGCGGTGAACGCCGCCTTGCCGACCTGGATGAGCTTGGCGCCGCCGGGCTCGATCAGCCCGTGCCGCTCGAAAGCGCCGAGCATCACCGCGTACTGGTAGACGCCGAGCTGCGGGTGCCGCGCCAGGTCGTCCTTGGGGACGGCGGTGGAGGACGTCTTGATGTCGATGATGACGGCGCGGCCCTGCTCGTCGCGTTCGGCGCGGTCGATGCGGCCCTTGATGACGACGCGGCCGAGGTCGACCTTGAACGACTCCTCCAGGGCGACGACCTCGTTGGGGTTGTCGCGGTGCCAGGCGAGGAACTTGCCGACCATCGCCGCGGCCTGGCCGCGCTGCTTCTCCGAGTACCAGGAGCTGCGGAACTCCAGGTCGTTCCAGATCTCGTCGAGCCGCTGCGCGAGGTGCACCTCGTCGATGCCGTCGTCGGCGCCGGCCATCTCGGCGACCGCGTGGACGACCTTGCCCATGGTGCTGTACTCGTTGGGCCCGCCCTCCTGCGCGCCGACGGCGGAGGCGAGCAGCCAGCGCAGCCCGCAGGTGGTGAACGCCTCGACCTGGGACGGGGAGATGGTGATCTGCTCGTCGTCGGCGAACGCGGGCCCGGAGTCCGACAGCGCGGTGATGGCGTACCAGTTCCCCGGTCTCGCGCCGCGCACGCCCGCGCGCGCGAGGCGGGCGAGGTGCCCGGCGGCGGCGCGGCGCAGCGGCTCCGGGCGGGACGGGTCCGCGACCGCCGACCGCAGGTCGGCGACCAGCGCGGACAGCGAGAGCCACCGCGTCTTCTCGTCCAGCTGCGACTGCTCGATGGCGCCGGGGAGGAGCTCGTTCAGGAACCGGGACGGGCGCTCCTCGGTGTCGTCGCCGCCGACGGCCGTGACGACGAGGCGCTTGCGCGCGCGCGTCACCGCCACGTAGAAGAGCCGCCGTTCCTCGTCCAGCATCTTGGCGGCCATGGACGCGCCCGCCGCGGCGTCGCCGTCCGGTTCGGCGCCGGCGGCGTGCTCGATCAGCTCCTCGACGCCGAGCAGCGACCCGCGCAGCCGGACGTCGGGCCAGACGCCCTCCTGGACGCCGGCGACCACCACGACGTCCCATTCGAGGCCCTTGGCGCGGTGCGCGGTGAGGATGCGGACGGCCTCGCCCTCCGGCGCCTGCTCGGCCAGCGTGTCGCCGGCGATCTCCTGCGAGGCGATGTTGTCGACGAACAGTTCCGGTCCCGCCTGGGGCAGGCGGTCGACGAACCGCGCCGCGTGGTCGAACAGCGCGACGACGGCGTCGAGGTCGCGGTCGGCCGCCGCGCCGCGCGTCCCGCCCTTGGCGCTCTGCTCCAGCAGGACGTCGGCCTGGCCGCTCTCCTGCCACACGGCCCACAGCACGTCCTCGGCGGTTCCGCCGTCGTGGACGGACCGCCGCGCCACCTCGATCAGGTGGGCGATCCGTTCCGCGGGCGCGCGCACCCGCTCGTGGACGAGGATCAGCTCGCGGGGGTCGTTGACGGCCGCGACCAGAAGCTCCCCGAGCGGACGGTCCCCGCCCGACAGTTCCTCCAGGTCGCGCAAGGCCCGCTTGAGCCGCCGCATGGCGAGCGCGTCGGCGCCACCGAGCGGACCGGTGAGGAGGTCTTCCGCGACGACCTCGTCCAGGAAGCCCTTCTTCAGCGCGGCCCTGAGCAGGACCAGGAACGGACGGACGGCGGGCTCCGCGATCAGCGGGACCTCGTCGCCCGCGACGACCACCGGCACGCCGGACTGGGCGAGCGCGCGCCGCAGCACCGGGACCTGCCGTACGGCGCTGCGCACCAGGACGGCCATACGCGACCAGGGCACGCCGTCCAGCAGGTGGGCGCGGCGCAGCTCGTCGGCGACGAGGGCCGATTCCTGGCTCTCGGAGTCGGCGATGACGGCCCGCACCTCGCCGTCGTCCAGTTCGTCCACGGGGTGGAGCGCGCGGTGCTCGGCGGCGCCGGCCGACCCGGCGGGCAGGCGGCGCGCGATCCGGCGCGACGCCGCCAGGATCTCCGGCCCCATGCGGCGGCACGTCCGCAGCGCCACGACGGGGGCGGGCTCGCCGTCCAGGGTGGGGAAGCGGCCGGGGAACTCCTGGATCCCGCGAACGTCGGCGCCGCGGAACCCGTAGATGGACTGGTCCGGGTCGCCCACCACGACGAGGTCGCGCCCCTCCCCGGCGAGGTGGTGCAGGAGGGCCTCCTGCGCGGGGTCGGTGTCCTGGTACTCGTCGACGAACACCACGTCGTAGGCGTCCCGCTCCCGGATCCGCACCTCCTCCTCGGCGAGCATGCCCGCGGCCATGTGGATGAGCTCGCCGTAGTCGTAGGTGGGGACGGGGTCGAGCAGGAAGCGGTCGACGTAGCGGTCCATGAACCCGCCGATGGCGGGCCAGTCGTCGCGGCCGCGCATCCGCCCGAGCGCGACGAGGTCTTCCGCGGCGTACTGGCGCTCGACGGCCCGCAGGGTGAAGTCGCGCAGCTCTTCGGCGAACCCGCGCGTCGCCAAGGCCGCCCTCAGACGCTCCGGCCAGCCGCGCGCGCCGTCCGCCAGCTCGCCCTCCAGCAGCCGGCGCACTTCCAGGAGCTGCTCCGGCCCGGACAGCAGCCGCGGGGCGGGCTCCTCGTTCAGCACCGCGTCCCGCCGGATCAGCGCGTACGCGTAGCTGTGGAAGGTGAGCGCGAGCGGGGTGCGCGTCGTCCGGTGGAGGCGGCCGGTGATGCGCTGCCGCAGCTCACCCGCCGCCTTCCGGCTGAACGTCAGGACGAGCACGCGCTCCGGATCGACGCCCCGGTTCTCGATGCGGTCGACGACCGCCTCGACGATCGTCGTCGTCTTCCCGGTGCCGGGGCCCGCCAGCACCAGCATCGGCCCACCGGCGTGCTCGACGACCCGCCGCTGCTGCTCGTCGAGCGCAGGCGGGACGGCCCGCGCGGGACCGGCGCGGCGCACGAGACGGTAGGAACCAGAGAGCACAACAGTTCATTGGAACAGATCACCGGGACGGTTCTGACCACAACGCACGCATGTCGCCAGGGAGAAAACCCACACCCCGCGGGCTCAGGACGGTCCCTGCCAACGCGCGCGCGACATGTCGACGCGGCGGCCGTCGGCACGCAGCGGGGTGCCCTCGGCGCGCCAGTGCTCGTGCGCGCGCAGCTCGTGGCACTGCGGCGGGCTGCCGTCCGCGCGGATCACCCGCCACCACGGGACGGCGCCGCCGTACAGCGACATGACGCGCCCGACCTGCCGGGGCCCGCCCCGCCCGACCAGCTCGGCGACGTCGCCGTAGGACAGGACGCGGCCCGGCGGGATGCGCTCCACCGCGTCCAGCACCGCCTCGGCGTACTCGTCAGGTTCGGACCACATCCGACGATTCTCCCGGATCGCGCGGCGCGGCGCGCAGGTACCCGGCGGCGCCCGCCAGGCCGGCCAGCGCCAGCGCGCAGACCAGCGCGTAGGTGAAGACCAGCCCACCGGAGCGGCGCACGACCGCGACCGGGCGGACGGGCTCGTCCGCGAACCGGCGGCCGGGCGCCAGCCCCGCGCCGCTCATCCGGGCGCCCGCGAGGGCGTCGGCCGCGGTCAGCGCGGCGACGGCGTCGACGCGCCCGAACCCGACCGCGCGGTCGTAGCCGCGCTCCGGCCGGTTCCGGGTGCTCGCCACGATCGCCTGCGTGACGAGCGCCGGCGCGAGCCCCGGGTGCCGCGACCTGATGAGCGCGGCGATGCCGGAGACGAACGCGGTCGCGGGGCTCGTGCCGTCCCCGATCCAGTAGCCGCCGTCCGGCCCGGCGCCGATGATCTGCACGCCGGGCGCGGACACGACGACGCCCGAGTTGCGGTTGGAGAACCCAGCGTGCCGCCCCTCCGCGTCGACGGCGGCGACGGAGATCACGCCGGGGAACGACGCCGGGTAGGAGTACCTGGTGTGGCCGCCGCGCTTGGCCGTCCGGTCGGCGCCGCCGTTGCCCGCCGCCGCGACCACCACCACGTTCCGGCTGATCGCGTACGCGACGGCCTCCCGCTCGCGCGGGGTCGGGTACGAGCGGCCGAGCGACAGGCTGATGACGTCGGCGCCGTGGTCGACCGCGTACCGGATGCCCTCCGCGATCGTCCCGGCGAAGCGCTCGGCGCCGGTGAACTCCGCGAAGCCCGGTTCGTCACGTTCCAGAATCACGCGCAGGGACAGCAGCCGCGCCTCGGGCGCGACGCCGACCATGCCCAGCGCGCCGCCGGGGCCGTGGCCGTGCCCGGCGATGATGGACGCCATGTTGGTGCCGTGCAGCCGCTTCGGCCGGGCGCCCGCCGGCCCGGCGCCGCGGGTGAGGTCGGGGCCCAGGGTGACCGCCCCGGCGAGGTCGGCCTGATCGGCGTCCACCCCCGAGTCGAGGACGGCGACGGTGACGCCGCTCCCCCTCGCCATCGTCCACGCGTGCGGCACGTTCAGCGACTCCAGCACGGGCATGACCGCGTCCCGGACCTGGTCGGCGCGGGCGGGGGCGGGCTGGACGGCGAGCGCCGGGGCGGCCAGCGCGGTGGCGGCCAGCGCCGCGGCGAACCGCGTCAGCACCATGGGGAAGCGCGTCAGCACCGCCACTCCCGCTCGCCGCAGCGGACGTTCGCGGGCGCGGCCAGCGGCCGCAGCACGCCGCGCACCAGCTGCGGCGCGAGCTCGGCCAGGTCGGCCTGCGGCCCGCGCAGCGCGGGACGCCCGTCGGCGTACCCGGCCGTCGCCGCGACCACGTACGGGCCGCGCTGCGCGGCGGCGGACGTCTGCCGGGCCGCGTCGCCGAACCGGGCGGCCACCGAGTCCGGGAACGGCAGCGCCCGCAGCCCGGGGCGGGGCGCGCCGTCGCCGGGGAACCACTCGACCGCCTCGCGCGCGGACCGCTCGTCCGGGAACGCCGCCACCCCGACCGTCACCGCGAGCCCCTGCGCCTGGTCGAGGTAGGTGGCGCGGAGCACGGCGCGGCAGCCGCGGGACGTGAGGGAGCGGGCGAGCGGGTCGTCGGCGGCCGTCTCGCAGCGGGTGTCGGTGCCGATCCCGACCCGGCGGGCCGTCTCCGGCGACGACTGGCCGAGCGTGTACGCGAGCTCGGCGGGGAAGATCTTCCCGGCGGGCCAGCCGCGGTAGCGGCCGGCCAGCTCCGCCGAGGCGGCCGCGGCGCGCTCGGCGGGCGTCGGGCCGCGGGTCAGCTCCGCCGACAGCCGCACCCCGGCGACGACCAGCACCGTCGCGCACGCGGACGCCGCGACCAGCGCGGCCGTCCGGCGCGACACCCGCCATCCTCCGCACGGCTCCCCGGAGGCCGGTTCCGGCTCGGTGCCCGGGGCGGTGATCTCGGCGCGCGACACGCAGCGGAGCGTAGCCGAAGCGGGGTCAGGACGGGGGCGCGAACGACGGTCCACCCGGCGATTCCTGCGGTCGCTGCGGTCCCGGCGGTCGGTGCGGTCGCTGCGGTCGCTGCGGTCCCGGGGGCCCGGGGGCGATGTAGGGCGGGCGCGGGGGCGGCGGGCGGAACGGCGCGCCGCCCTGCGGCGGGCCGGGGAGCGGGCCGGGGGACGGGCCGCCCGCGGGCCTCGGGTGCCGGCGCCGGAACGCGAGGGCGATCGCGCCGCCTCCGGCCGTCCCGCCGAGGCCGAGCACGAGGATCGCGACGACCGTCCAGCCGACCCAGGCGGGATGGTCGATGATCTTCACCGGGCCCGGGTCGGCCGTGCCGAACCGCTCCCGGGCGGGCTTGCCCCTGGCGGGGCCCGGACGCGCCGACGTGATCGACTCCGCCGCGGACAGCGCGCGGGCGGCGTGCACCTCGCCGAACCCGATCTCCGGGTCGTAGCCGCCCTTCGGCCCGTTCCGGGCGCTCTGGACGAGCGCCTGCGACACCAGCGCCGGCGCCATGTCCGGGTACTTCGCGCGGATCAGCGCGGCGATCCCGGAGACGATCGCGCAGGCGTCGCTGGTGCCGTCGCTGACGCCGTACCCGCCGCCGGGGAGCGCGACGGGCAGGCCGACGCCCGGCGCGGACAGCACCACCGAGTAGTTGCGGTTGGAGAACGGCGCGCGCTCGTGGCCGGGCATGGCCGCCGCGACCGCGATGACGCCGGGGTAGGACGCCGGGTAGGAGTACGGCGCGAAGCCGTCCTCGTCCAGCAGGCGCTGCTTCTCGCCGTCGTTGCCGACCGCCGAGACCACCACGACGCCCTTGCCGATGGCGTAGCCGACGGCCTCGCGCTCCTCCGGCTCCTCGTCCTCCCGGCCGAGCGAGAGGTTGATGACGTCGGCGCCGTGGTCGACGGCGTACTTGATGCCGCGCGCCACCGAGTTCCGGGCCGCCTCAGACCGCTGGTAGCGGGTGTAGCCGGCGTCCTCCGGCTCGCTGATCGACCGGATGGCGAGGATGCGCGCCTGCGGGGCCATCCCGATGATCCCGGAGCGGCCGCCCGCGCCGTGGCCCTGCCCGGCGATCAGCGACGCCATTCCGGTGCCGTGCAGCCGCGCGGGCCGCCCCACGTCGACGGCGGCGATCATGTTGGGGCCGGTGGTGACCTTGCCGCGCAGGTCCGCCTGCCTCGGGTCGACGCCGGAGTCGACGACGGCGACCGTCACGCCCGCGCCCTTGGTGATCTTCCAGGCGGCGTCCATGCCGAGGAGCTTCAGGATGGGCCGCTGCCGGTCGCGGACCAGGTCGGCGTGCGCCGGGACGGGCGGCAGCCAGCTTCCGGCGAGCGCGGCGGCCAGCAGCACGGCGCCCGTGCCGGCCCGCGCCCGGCCCCGCCGCGCCCGGCCCCGCCGCGCCGGGATCGGCCGCGCCCGGGTCAGCACTGCCACTCCGGGTCCTCGCAGTCGGGCAGCGCCTTCGTGGCGAGCGACCGCGCGATCGCGTGGCCGATCTGCGGCGCCACGGTGAACGGGAGGCCGGGCCGCTCCTTCTCGATCGCGGCCGCGGGACGGCCGTCGGACTGCCCGGACGCCGTCAGCACGACGTACGGGCCGCCGCGGTCGATCGTCCGGTCCTGGCGGGCCTCGTCGGTGAACCTGGCGGACGCGGTGCCCGGGAACGCGGCGGCGCGCAGCGCGGGACGCACCGGGCCCGACCCCTCGTCCGGGCCCTGGGAGGGCGGCAGCTCCTTGTAGGCGCGGTCGGCCTTCCACGGGTCGGGGAACGCGACGACGCCGACGGTGACGACGACGCCCTGCAACTGGTCGACATAGGTGGCGCGCAGCACGGCCCGGCAGCCGTACTTGGCGAGTGTCGCCGCGAGCTCCTCGTCGACGGCCTGGGCGCAGCCGGTGTCGGGGACGATGCCCGTCCGCGACGCGTACTCGCTGTGGTTGCCGCCGGGACGGTAGGAGACCTTGTCGGGGAAGACGCGGCTCGCGGGCCACGCCTGCCAGCGGCGCGCGACTTCCTTGTTCGCCGCCACCTGGAGTTCGGCGTTCGTGGGCGCGCGGTTGAAGGTCGTCCAGGCGCCCGTCACCGCGATGCCGGTGGTGACGAGGTAGCAGCAGCCGACGGCGAGGGCGGCGACCATCCACTGGCGGCCGGTCAGCCCGAGGACCGTCGGGTGCGCGGGGGCCGGCGGGCCCGCCGGCCCGAATCGCGGCGGGCTCGGGTGGACGGGCCGCGGCGGGGGCGGCTGCTGGGAGGGGGGCAGGAATGCCACAACAGTCAAGATTAACTGTGCTTCACGACATTCCGCCCTGCCAACCGGGTAAGGCCGCCCTCCTCCCCGCCGCGGCGATCGGAAACACTCGGAAGACGCTCAGACCACGCGCGGAAAGACGCGCGGAAAGCGGTCAGGAACCGAAGGTGCGCCGCGCGTCCTTGGCGGCGTCCTTGGCCTGCTCGCCGACCTGCTTGGCGCCGCCGGCCGCGCGGTCCTTGCGGCCCTCGGCCTCCAGGTCGGGGTTGCCGGTACGGCGCCCGGCCTCCTCCTTGCCCCGGCCCATGGTCTTCTGCATCGTGTTCTTGAGCTTGTCGAGGACGCTCATGGCTTCTCCTCCTGTATGCGAGTCCTCAGGCGAGTCGTCGCATGTCGTGGGTCCCAGCCCATGCCCGTTGAGCCGCGGAATATGCGGTGCTCCCGGCTATGCGTTGCTCCGGATGTCGCGGCGGATGCGGTCGGCCTCCTCGTGGATGCGGGCCTCGGTCTCCAGGAGTCTGGCCTCGGCCTCCCTGGTCTGCCGGCGCGCCCGCCGCTCCCGCAGGCTCGGCCTCCGCCGCGCCCCGGCGGCGCGACCACCGGCACGGCTCCGCGAGAACCGCTTGAAGACGTTCATCACCCGTCACCTCTCATCACCGGCGAGACGGTCCCTTGACCGGCTCGGCGACCGACCAGTGCCCGTTTCGCCACGATTCATTCCGCACCACCCGCCGACGTGGGCGTATCGCGGGCGGGCGGCTGCGGGGAATGCGGCGGGACATGGCAAGGTTGTGCGGGGAGAGGACAGTGACGTCCTGCCCTCCCAAACAGCCGAGCGTCAGCACAGGAGCACCCACCGTGTCGTTGCCACCTCTGGTCGAGCCCGCAGCGGAGCTCACCCGCGACGAGGTCAACCGCTACTCGCGGCACCTGATCATCCCCGACGTGGGCATGTCCGGGCAGAAGCGCCTCAAGAACTCGAAGGTTCTGGTCGTGGGCGCCGGCGGCCTCGGCTCCCCCGCCCTCCTCTACCTCGCCGCCGCCGGGGTGGGCACCCTCGGCGTCATCGACTTCGACGTCGTGGACGAGTCCAACCTGCAGCGGCAGATCATCCACCGGCAGTCGTCCCTCGGCAAGCCGAAGGTCGAGTCGGCGGCCGAGACCGTCCGCGAGATCAACCCGCTGATCGACGTGGTCGTGCACAACACCGCGCTCGACCGCGACAACATCATGGAGATCTTCTCCCAGTACGACCTGATCCTGGACGGCACCGACAATTTCGCCACCCGGTACATGGTGAACGACGCGGCCGTGCTGCTCGGCAAGCCGTACGTGTGGGGGTCGATCTACCGGTTCGACGGCCAGGCGTCCGTCTTCTGGGCCGAGTACGGCCCCTGCTACCGCTGCCTCTACCCCGAGCCGCCGCCGCCCGGCATGGTGCCGTCCTGCGCCGAGGGCGGGGTGCTCGGCGTGCTGTGCTCCTCGATCGGCTCCATCCAGGTGAACGAGGCCATCAAGCTGCTGACCGGCATCGGCGAGCCGATCGTCGGGCGGCTGATGATCTACGACGCGCTGGAGATGACGTACCGGTCGGTCAAGGTCCGCAAGGACCCCGAGTGCCCGCTGTGCGGCAAGAACCCGACCCAGACCGAGCTCCTGGAGGACTACGAGGCGTTCTGCGGCGCGGTGTCCGAGGAGGCCACCGAGGCCGCCAAGGACTCCACGATCACCGTCCACGACCTCAAGGCCATGCAGGACGGCGGGGAGGACATCTTCCTCGTGGACGTCCGCGAGCCGAACGAGTACGAGATCGTCTCGATCCCGGGCGCGACGCTGATCCCGAAGGGCGAGTTCCTGAACGGGTCCGCGCTGGAGCGGCTGCCGCAGGACAAGAAGATCGTCCTGCACTGCAAGTCGGGCGTCCGGTCGGCCGAGGCCCTCGCCGTCGTGAAGAACGCCGGCTTCGCCGACGCCGTCCACGTCGGCGGCGGCGTCCTGGCCTGGGTCAACCAGATCGACCCGAGCCAGCCGTCCTACTGACGCGCCTCCCCGAAGGCCCCCGGACCCGTCGCGGGTCCGGGGGCCTTCGCGCTGCCCGGCCGAACGCCGGGAGCAGAGTCCCGCCGTCCAGCGGCGGTGCGCACCGGGCGGTGCGTCGGCCTCACTTCTTCGGGGTGCCTTCCGCCGGGTCGCGGGGGTGCGGGCCTTCCGCCTGACCGGACGGGTTCAGGGCGCGGGCGGCGTCGGCGTCGTAGTGGCGGCGGCCGCCGAAGGCGACCAGGGTCCCGGCCAGCAGCGGGAGCAGCAGCACCGTGAAGGCGCCGCGCAGCGACCCGGTCAGGTCGGACGCCGCGCCCACCAGCAGCGGCCCGGCCGCCCCGCCGAGCGTGATCAGGAACTGGAGCACCGCGAACCCCAGCCCGCGGCGGTCCGCGCTGACGATGTCCGCGTTGGCCGCCGTGAGGGTGGGGATGGCGATCGAGAACCCGATGTTGGCGAGGCAGTAGAACGCGACCTGCGCGGGCAGCGCCGGGATCAGGACCGCGCCCGCCAGCCCGGCCGTGCCGACCGCCAGGCCGATCGCGCCGAAGTGGACGCGCCAGCCGGGTGAGCGCCCGTGCCGCCGGTCCCCGTACCGGCTCCCGATGAGCGTGCCGACGACCATCCCGGCCAGCCCCACGCCGCCCGCGATGGCCGCGGCCGGGCCCTCGGCGAGGTCGTAGGTGCGCTGGTAGTAGCTGGGCATCCAGAAGAAGAGGCCGCCGAGGCCGAAGAACAGGATCGTCAGCCCCAGGACGACCGACCGCAGCGTCCGGATCGCCAGCAGGGAGCGCAACTGCGCGGCCAGCGGCTCCCGCGCCGCCGCGGCCACGGGCGGGTCGCCGGCCGCGCCGGTGCCGGGCGTCCCCGAGCGCATGGCCTCGATGCGGTCGCCCAGCCCCCGGACGGGCTCGCGGACGGTGAGGCACAGCAGCGCGATGACCACGCCCGGGACGGCGACGAGGAAGAACATCGTCCGCCAGCCGAACGCCTGGGCCAGCGCCCCGCCCACCATGATCCCGAGCGGGAGCCCGGAGTAGTAGGCGAAGCGTTCCAGCCCGAAGGCGCGGGCGCGTCCGGAGCCGGGGAAGTAGTCGGCGATCAGGCTGGAGCCGGACGGGTTGTAGAGCAGCCCCGCACCGCCGAGGAAGACCCGGACGGCGAACAGCGTCGCGTACGACTGCGCCAGCCCGCTGCCGACCGTCAGCAGCGACCAGACGGCGACCACGGCGGCGATCGTCCAGGTCCGCCGGGTACGGTCGGCGAGCCGTCCGGCCGGGATCAGCAGCACGACCCCGGCCAGGGCGGCGGCGGTGGCGATGGCGCCGCCGGCGGTGTCGGAGAAGCCGAACTCCTCCTGGATCCGGGGCAGCGCGCCGGCCATGAGGTTGGCCTCGACCCGGTCGATCAGCGCCACCAGGGCGATGCAGATCGCGGGCCACCAGCCGAACGGGGCGGCCCGCGCGGGGTCGAAGGGAACCGGCGGACGCCCGGCGAACGCGGCGATCCGGGCGGACGGGGTCGGTGGGGCTGCGCTCATCGTGGTCCGTTCTCTCGTTCGGCGGTGCGGACGGGAGGACCGGGCGCCGCTCGGCGGCACCGGGGGTCGTCGTGCCTACGGCACGAGAAGGCCAGGCCGTTTCTGTGAAAGAAACAGCGTTTCCAAATCGGAAGCCCTAATCAATCATGTCCGCGGACACGATGGCAATGGTCAGCGCACCCGCGTCCGATCCGGGAGGCCGGAGCGCACGGATGGCCGAGTGCGTCGAACGCCGGTGTCAGTCCCCGCGGACGATGAGGCGGAGCAGGCGGCGGGGCGGCGGCGGGGGCGGCTGCTGGCCGCGCTCGCGACCCGGCTCGCGCAGGTGCACACGCGCGCCTCCCACCCGGCCTCGCGCTCGCCCGCGAGGTGGTGGACGGCCACGGCGGCACCCTCACCGCGGACGGCCGTCCGGGTGCGGGCGCGGTGTTCACCGTCCGGCTGCCCGCGGCGGCGCCCCGTCCCGCCCGGTGACGCGGCGGCCGTGAAGGCCGGCGGGGCCCGGTCGTCCCGCGCGGGTCACCGCCGGGTGTAGGTGAGGCCGATCTGCGGCGCGATCTCGGCGAGCATCAGCTCGAACATGGGCTCGGCGTCGGTGAGCGCGAACTCCAGGTGGCCGAACACCTCCAGGCTGACGCCGCCCTGGAGCCTGATCCAGCACTTGAGGAACTGCTGGATGACGCCGAGCGGCAGCTCCACGCCGAGGACGGTGTCGCGGTAGGCGCGCAGCTGCGGCAGCAGGACCGGGTCTATCTCGTCGTCGGGCGGGACCGGGAACGGCTTCTTCTTCCACAGCTGCAGGAACAGCTCCATGAACGTCCAGCCGAACTGGCGGGCGCACTCCTCGGCGAAGTCGACCTGCTCCTGCTCGCCGACGCCGCGGACCGGCGCGCCGAACAGCAGGGCGTACTCGCGCGGGTGCGCGAGGGACCAGCTGCGGAACTGGCGGGACGCCACCATGAACTTGCCGCTCATGTCGTCGTGCGGCACCCGCTTCAGCGCGGCGCGCAGCTCGCCGGTCAGCTCGGTGAACAGGTCGCCGACCAGGTGCCGCAGCAGCTCGCCGTGGCTGTCGAAGTACCGGTAGAGCGCCGGAGCGGTCATGCCCATCTCGCGGGCGATCGCCCGCAGCGTCACCGCCTCGGGACCCTCCTCGACGAGGATCCGCCGGGCGGTCTCGGAGATCTCCTTGACCGTCGCGGCGCGCAGCCGATCACGCCGTGTTCCCACTGAGCCGCCTCTTTCCCGATGCCCGGCCAGGTCCGGGACCGTCCTCGCATGATTCCTCAAGAACACCCTTGACGGAAGCTAACGCTGTATGCGAAGTTAACGCCGTTCGCAGTTTACAACGTTCACTGCGATTAACGGGTTACGGCGAGACAAGGGAACGGTCATGTTCGATCGATGGGGACGGTGGGTCCACCGGCGCAGACGCCGGGTCCTCGCCGCGGCGGGCGCGGCGCTGGTGTTCGCCGCGGTGTGGGGCACGGGCGTCTTCGGCGCGCTGAGCTCGGCCGGCGGCTTCGACACGCCGGGCAGCGAGAGCGCGAAGGCGGCGCGGATCGCCGACCGGGACCTCGGCCGGGACGAGGCGGACGTCGTGGTCCTCTATCAGGGGCGGACCACGGTGGACGACCCGGCCTTCCGGGCGTCGGTCGAGCGGGCGATCGCGGCCCTGCCGAAGGACAAGGTCGCCTCCGCCGCCACGTTCTGGACGACCCGCGCGCCGGCGTTCGTCAGCGAGGACCGGACGGCGACCTACGCCGTGCTGGAACTCGCCGGCGCCGACGAGGCGGCCCGCCAGGACGCCTACGACCAGGTCAAGGACGACCTGACCGAGGTCGGCGGCGGGCTCACCGCCAAGGTCGGCGGGTCGGTCGGCACCGAGACCGCGATCAACGAGCGGGTCTCGTCCGACATCGGGCGGGCCGAGGGCATGGCGATGCCGATCCTGTTGGTGCTGCTGATCGTGATCTTCGGCGGCGTCGTGTCGGCCAGCCTGCCGCTCCTCGTCGGCGGCATCGCGATCCTCGGCTCGTTCACCGCGCTGCACGCGCTGACCTACGTGACCGACGTGTCGATCTTCGCGGTGAACATCACCACGTTCCTCGGGCTCGGGCTCGCGATCGACTACGGGCTGTTCGTCGTCAGCCGGTTCCGCGAGGAGGTCGAGCGCGGTTCGTCCGTCGAGGACGCGCTCGCCGCGACGATGGCCACGGCCGGCCGCACGGTCGCGGTCTCCGGCGTCACCGTCGCGGTGTCGCTGTCCGGCCTGCTCCTGTTCGACCAGAACTTCCTCGTCTCGATGGGGTACGGCGGCATCGCGACCGTGTTCGTGTGCATGCTCGCCGCGCTGACCGTCCTGCCCGCGCTGCTCGCCGTCCTCGGCCCGAAGGTCAACGCGCTGCCGGTCCGGCGGCGCCGCGCGTCCGGTGACCGGGCCGGCGGCTGGTGGGGACGCCTCGCGCACAGCGTCATGCGCCGCCCGGTGGTCTACGTCGTCGCCACGGTGGCGCTGCTCCTCGCGCTCGGCGCGCCGTTCCTGCGCATCAACTGGGGCGGGGTCGACGCCAAGGTCCTGCCGGACGGCGCCGACGCGCGGGTGGTCGCGGAGCAACTGGAGACGCGGTTCCCCCGCAACGCCACGAGCCCGATCGAGGCCGTGGTGACCGGGACGTCCGACCGGGCCGCGGTCCAGGCGTACGGGGACCGCCTGGCGGCGCTGCCCGGCGTGACGGACGCGACGGTGACCGGCGCCCAGGGCACGACGACGCGGATCTCGCTGCGCTACGACGCCGACCCCAACTCCGGCTCCGCGCGCGACCTCGTCCAGCGGGTCCGGGACGTCCCGGCTCCGGCCGGCGCGCACGTCTACGTCGGAGGCATGACCGCCGACGTCGTCGACCAGCTCGACAGCATCGGCGCGACGCTGCCCTGGCTGGCGGTGCTGGTGGGCGGGGCGACGTTCGTGCTGCTGTTCCTGGCGTTCGGGTCGGTGCTGCTGCCGCTCAAGGCCATCGTGATGAACACGCTGTCGCTGTCGGCCACGTTCGGCGCGGTCGTGCTGATCTTCCAGGACGGCCACCTGTCCGGCCCGCTCGGCTTCACCGCGACCGGCTCGATCTCCCCCGCGATGCCGATCCTGATGCTGGCGATGCTGTTCGGTATCTCGATGGACTACGAGGTGTTCCTGCTGTCGCGCGTCCGCGAGCAGTACGACCTGACGGGCTCCAACACCGCGGCCGTCGCCGCCGGCGTGCAGCGCACCGGTTCGATCATCACCAGCGCGGCGCTGCTGTTCATCATCGTGATCGGCGCGTTCGCGACGTCCGGCATCACCTTCATCAAGATGACCGGCGTCGGGATGGCGATCGCGATCCTGATGGACGCGACCATCGTGCGGGCGCTGCTCGTGCCGGCCGCGATGCGGCTGATGGGGCGGGCGAACTGGTGGGCTCCCGGCCCGCTGGCGAGGCTCTACGGCAAGTACGGCATCCGGGAGGGCGGCTCCCCCGCACCGGCGCGGCCCGAGCTGGAGCCGGTGCCCTGAGCCCGGTGCCCTGAGCCCGGTGGTCAGAGCCCGGTGGTTCGAGCCCGCTGGTTCGAGCCCGTGGGCTGGGCGTCCGGCGGCCGGCGGTCCCGTACCGCCGGCCGCCGCATCGCGCCCCTTAACGCCCAAAACAGTACAAATCGTCTTTTACCCTGCATAGAGCAGCGGCGGCGGGGGGCGACCGATGTTCGATCGATGGGGCCGATGGGTCCACCGGCGGCGCCGGTGGGTCCTCGCCGCCGCCGGCGCGCTGCTCGTCTTCGCCGGCGTCTGGGGGACGGGAGTCTTCGGCGCGCTCAGCTCCTCCGGCGGCTTCGAGACGCCCGGCAGCGAGAGCGCGGCGGCGACCCGGATCGCCGAGCGGGCCCTCGGCCGGGACGCCGCCGACGTCGTCGTCCTCTACCAGGGCACGACCACGGTCGACGACCCGTCCTACCGGGCGTCGGTCGAGCGGGCCCTGGCCGCGCTGCCGGCCGGGAAGGTCGCCGGCACCGCCACGTACTGGACGACCGGCTCGCCCGCGTTCGTCAGCGAGGACCGCAGGTCCACCTACGCCGTCCTCGGACTCGCGGGCGCCGACGACGCCGCGCGGGAGGGCGCCTACCAGGCGATCAAGGACCGGCTGGACGACGCGGGCGGCGGGCTCACCGCCAAGGCGGGCGGTCCCGTCGCCACCTCGGCCGCCATCGACGACCGCGTCGCCTCGGACATCCCGCGCGCCGAGGCCGTCGCCATGCCCCTCCTCCTCGTGCTGCTCGTGCTGATCTTCGGCGGGCTCGTCGCGGCGAGCCTGCCGCTGCTGATCGGCGGCATCGCGATCCTCGGCTCGTTCACCGCGCTGCACGCGCTGGCGTACGTGACCGACGTGTCGAGCTTCGCGGTGAACATCACGACCTTCCTCGGGCTCGGCCTGGCGATCGACTACGGGCTGTTCATGGTCAGCCGGTTCCGGGAGGAACTCCGGCGGGACGGAACCTCGGTCGAGGACGCCCTCGCCACGACGATGGACACGGCCGGCCGCACGGTCGCGGTCTCCGGCGTCACCGTCGCGGTCTCGCTGTCCGGTCTCCTCCTCTTCGACCAGAACTTCCTGGTCTCCATGGGGTACGGCGGCATCGCGACCGTGTTCGTGTGCATGGCCGGCGCGCTGACCGTGCTGCCCGCGCTGCTCGCCGTCCTCGGCCCGAAGGTCAACGCGCTGCCGGTCCGGCTCCGGAGGCGGGGCCGGGGCGGGCGCCGCTCGTCCCGCGGCTGGTGGGGACGGGTGGCCTACAGCGTGATGCGCCGCCCGGTCGTCTACGTCGTCGCCACGGTGGCGCTGCTCCTCGCGCTCGGCGGCCCGTTCCTGCGCATCAACTGGGGCGGGGTCGACGCCGCCGCCCTGCCCGAGGGCACCGACACGCGGGCCGTCGCCGAGGCGCTGGAGACGCGGTTCCCGCGCAACGCCACGAGCCCGATCAACGCGGTCGTCACCGGGACGTCCGACCGGGCCGCGATCGACGCCTACGGCGACCGCCTGGCCGCGCTCCCCGGCGCCGCCGACGCCACCGTGACCGGTGCCGGCGGCGACACGACGCGGATCGCGCTGCGCTACGACGCCGACCCGTACTCCGCCGCCGCGCGCGACCTCGTGCAGAACGTCCGGGACGTCCCGGCGCCCGCCGGGGCGCAGGTGCACGTGGGCGGCGCCACCGCCGACGTCGTCGACGAGATGGCCGGCCTCGGCGGCACGCTGCCGTGGCTCGCGCTGCTCGTCGGCGGCGCGACGTTCGTGCTGCTCTTCCTGGCGTTCGGGTCGGTGCTGCTGCCGCTGAAGGCCATCGTGATGAACATGCTGTCGCTGTCGGCGACGTTCGGCCTGGTGGTGCTGATCTTCCAGGACGGCCACCTGTCCGGCCTGCTGGACTTCACGGCCATCGACGCGATCGCGCCCGCGATGCCGCTCCTGATGCTGGTCATGCTCTTCGGGATCTCGATGGACTACGAGGTGTTCCTGCTGTCGCGCGTCCGCGAGGAGTACGACCGGACCGGCTCCAACGTCACGGCGGTGGCGGCGGGCGTGGAGCGCACCGGCTCGATCATCACCAGCGCCGCGCTGCTGTTCATCATCGTGATCGGCGCGTTCGCGACGTCCGGCATCACCTTCATCAAGATGGTGGGCGTCGGGATGGCGGTCGCGATCCTGATGGACGCGACGATCGTCCGGGCGCTGCTCGTCCCCGCGATGATGCGGCTGCTGGGGCGCGCGAACTGGTGGGCGCCCCGCCCGCTCGCCCGCCTCTACGGCCGGTACGGGCTCCGTGAAGTCTCCGCCGCCAATGTGCGGAAACCGCTTGTGGCGCATGTCACGCGGCGCGAGACTGAACCTCGTTCCACCGGCACCACCTCGCGTGACGCGTACCGCGACGGACCGCGCCCGGCGGACCCCCAGACACCATCACGGGATGTCCCTTTGGAGGCACCATGGCCACGCGGATGATCACCGACGCCGAGACGGCGCTCGGGCACCTGGAGCGCCTGACCGACGCGCTGCGCTCCGCCGGCTGGGCGGTCGAGGTCGCCGCGCCCGACGACCGCCGCCCGTCCGCGCTCGTCGCCGACCCGCACATGCGCCGGATCAACGAGAACGTCATCGCGGCCCCGGAGCGGTCCGGCGACGGCTGGTCGTACTGCTACGGCTGGGGCGAGCGGATCGCGCCGTGCACCGACCCGTCCGGCGCCGCCGCCGCGCTCGCCCGCGTCCTCACCGCCCGCCGCGACAACTGAGCCCGAGCCCGGCGGCGGGCCCGCACCGCGCCCTCAGGCGGACTTGCGGCTGCGGCTCTTCGCCGGTTCCTTCTTCGCGGTCGGCTTCGACGGCGACGTCTTGCGGGCGGCGGGCTTCTTCGCCGCCGTGCCCTTGCCCGGGGCCGCCTTGCCGTCGCGCTCGCCGCGGCTTTTCTTGGCGGCCTCGACGCTGGCGCGCAGGGCGCTGAGCAGGTCGGCGGCGGGCTCCTCCTCGGCCTCCTCGGGGCGGGTGACCTCCCTGCCCTCGACCTTGGCGTCGATCACCGCCTGGAGCGCCTCCCGGTAGGCGTCCTTGAACTCCGACGGGTCGAACTCGCCCTCCATCGACTCGATGAGGGACGTCGCCATCGAGAGTTCCTGCTTGCGGACCTCGATGTCCTCGTCCAGGAACGGAAAGTCGGGGGTGCGGACCTCGTCCGGCCAGAGCATCGTCTCCAGCACGAACACGCCGTTGCGGACGCGCAGCGTGGCCAGCGACTCGCGCTGCCGCAGCGCGACCTTCACGACCGCGACCTGGCCCGAGTTCTCCAGCGCGTCGCGGAGCAGGACGTACGGCTTGGCGCCCTGCGCATCCGGCTCCAGGTAGTAGGACTTCGCGAAGTAGATCGGGTCGACCTCCGCCTGCTCCACGAACTGCAGGACGTCGATCCGGCGGCTCGACGACAGGGGCAGCTCGGCGAAGTCCTCGTCGGTGAGGATGACCATCTCGCCGCTCGGCAGCTCGTAGCCCTTGGCGATGTCGGAGTACGGGACCTCCTCGCCGTCGACCGTGCAGACCCGCTTGTACTTGATGCGCCCGCCGTCCTCCCGGTGCACCTGGTGGAAGCTGACGTCCCTCTGCTCGGTCGCCGAATAGAGCTTCACCGGTATGGTCACCAGCCCGAACGAGATCGCGCCCTTCCAGATACTCCGCATGATCCGTCCTTACCCAGCACGTTCCCGCTCTTAGCGTCGCAACCCGGCGCGATTTGCGCCAGAACGAGGCCTTGATCCTTTTCTGCGGGCCGGTGGCCGGGTAAGACGCCGGTATGACCATGCCGTGGCCCGTTGAGCCCATGATGGCCGCCACCGGGGACCTCCCCTCCGACGGCGAGCACTGGGGCCTGGAGCTGAAGTGGGACGGCGTCCGCGTCCTGTCGCACGTCTCCGCGGACGGCGTCCGGGCCGGCGGGCGGCGCGGCGGCGACGTGACGGGCCGGTACCCGGAGCTGTCCGCGCTGGCCGACCTGCTGCCGGACCACGACGCCGTGCTGGACGGCGAGGTCGTGGCGTTCGAGGACGGGCGGCCGAGCTTCGAGCGCCTCCAGCGCCGGATGCACGTCGAGCATCCCGACCCCAGGCTGATCCGCCTCGTGCCCGTCCGGTACGTGGTCTTCGACATCCTGTTCCTGGACGGGCACCTCCTGTACGACCTCCCTTACGCCGACCGCCGGGCGCTGCTGACGGAACTGGACCTGGCCGGAAGCGGCCCCGTCGAGGTGCCCCCGTACCTGCACGGCGGCGACGGCTCGCAGGTGGAGGAACTACTCGAGTTCACCCGCGAGCAGCATCTGGAGGGCGTCCTCGCCAAGCGGCTGGACTCCCCGTACCGCCCCGGCCGCCGCGTCGACTTCTGGCGCAAGGTGAAGAACTTCATGACCCGCGAGGTCATCGTCTGCGGCTGGAAGCCCGGCAAGGGGCGGCGCGAGGGCGGCGTGGGGTCGCTGCTCCTGGGCGAGTACGACGTGAAGGGGATGCTGGGGTTCGTCGGCCACGTCGGCACGGGCTTCACCGACCGCGCCCTGGACGAGCTGTACGAGACGCTGTGGCCGCTGCGCCGTCCCACCAGCCCCTACGACGAGGCCGTCCCGCGCGAGTTCGCCAAGGACGCCCAATGGGTTGAGCCGCGGCTCGTCGGGGAGGTCGCCTACAGCGCCCGCACCAGGGACGGCCGGTTGCGCTTCCCGTCCTGGCGGGGGCTGCGTGACGACAAGGACCCCCTGGAGGTCACGAGTGAGCAGTAGCCGGACCGCCGTCGACGTCGACGGACGGCAGCTGTCGCTGTCCAACCTCGGCAAGAACCTCTACCCGGAGTTCACCAAGGGCGAGGTCATCGACTACTACGCGCGCATCGCCCCCGTGATGCTGCCGCACCTCAAGGACCGCGCCGCCACCCGGATCCGCTGGCCGGACGGCGTCGACGGCGGCAAGTTCTTCGAGAAGAACGCCCCGTCCCACACCCCCGGCTGGATCCGCACCGCGACCGTGCCGAGCCCCGGCAGCACGCGCGGGCGCGAGACGCTCGACTACATCGTGGTCGACGACCTGCCCACGCTCGTGTGGTGCGCGAACCTCGCGGCGCTGGAGTTGCACGTCCCGCAGTGGAAGGTCGGGCCGCGCGGCGAGGTGCACACCCCCGACCTCGTCGTCTTCGACCTGGACCCGGGCCCGCCCGCGACGATCGTGGACGCGTGCGAGGTCGCGTCCCTGCTCGCCGAGCTGCTCGGCGAGGAGCACGGCCTGGACGCGTGCCCGAAGACGAGCGGCAAGAAGGGCCTGCACGTCTACGTCCCGGTCGAGGAGCCCGAGGAGGCCGAGCGGACGTCGCGCTTCGCCAAGGACATCGCCGAGCGGCTCGCCAAGGACCACCCCGGCCTGGTCGTCGCGAAGATGGAGAAGCGGCTGCGCAAGGGGAAGGTCTTCGTCGACTGGAGCCAGAACAACCCCGCGAAGACGACCGTCGCCGCCTACTCGCTGCGCGCCGCGAGCCGTCCGTCCGTGTCGACACCGGTCACCTGGGACGAGATCGAGTCCTGCGAGCGCGCGGCCGACCTGGCGTTCACCCCGAACGAGGTCCTGGTCAGGGTGGACGAGCACGGCGACCTCCTCAAGCCGCTCCTGGACGATCACCGTCCGCTCCCCTGACCGTCCCCGTCCCGCCGCCCGGACGCCCCATTCGCGGACATTCCACTGAATTCCGAGTGCCCTATGTGTTCAATCCAGCACTCTCCGGGGTCGTGGTCCGTCACCATGGGCACGGGGACACCGAGCGGGGCGGAAGGAAGAGCAGTTGTCGCAGAACCACCACTACGACGCCGTGGTGCTGGGCGGGGGGACGGCGGGGGAGCTGGTCGCGGCCGGCCTCGCCCGCGCCGGACGGGACGTCGCGCTCGTCGAGAGCCGCCTCGTCGGCGGGGAGTCGCCGTACTTCGCGTGCGTCCCGTCCAAGTCGCTGCTGCTGTCGGCACGGCGCGGCGAGACCTGGGAGATGGCGCTCGCCCGGCGCGACGCGCTGGCCGGGCACCGGGGCGACGACCCGGCCGTCGCGCGCATGGCCGAGGACGGCGTCACCGTCCTGCGCGGCCGGGGCCGGGTCCTCGAACCGGGGCGCGTCGAGGTCGGCGGGGCCGTGCACGGCTTCGGCGACCTGGTCGTCTGCACCGGCAGCGAGCCGGTGATCCCGCCCGTCGAGGGGCTCGCCGACGTCCCGCTGTGGACGAGCGCGGAGGCGCTGTCGGTGCCCGACCTGCCGCGCCGGCTGGTCGTCCTCGGCGGCGGCCCGGTCGGCTGCGAGCTGGCGCAGGTGTACGCGGCGTTCGGGTCGCAGGTCGCGCTGGTCGAGTCGTCCGGGCGGCTGCTGACCGCCGAGGCCCCGTTCGCGGGCGAGGCGCTGGCCGACGCGCTCCGCCGGATGGGCGTCGACCTGCGGCTCGGCGCCGCCGTCGGCAACGTCGAGCGCAAGGACGTCGGGGTCCGCCTGTGGCTGTCGGACGGGGGGACGCTCGACGCCGACCGCGTCCTCGTCGCCGCCGGGCGCCGCCCCCGCGTGGAGGGCCTCGGGCTGGAGAACCTCGGCGTCGCCGTCGTGCCGGGCCGGGGCGTTCCCGTGGACGAGACGTGCCAGGTGCCGTCCGGCACGGGGGGCGTGTGGGCGGCGGGCGACGTGACGGGCATCGCGCGCACCGCGCACGCGGCGCGCTACCAGGCCCGCGTGGCGCTGTCGAACCTCCTCGGGCGGCGCCGCGAGGCCGACTACCGCGCGATCCCCCGCGTCGTCTACACGTCCCCGACCGTCTACTCGGTGGGGATCTCGCCCAGGCAGGCGGAGGAACTCCGCATAGACCTCCTCACCGCCGGGTACGACCTCGCCGCGACGGCGCGGGCCGCGGTGGAGGCCGATGAGCGCGGCCGGGTGGAGCTGTACGCCGACCGCTCCCGCGGACTCCTGGTCGGCGCCGCCGCGGCCGGACTCTACGCCGAGGAGTGGATGAGCGAGATCGCACTGGCCATCCGCGCGGAGACGCCGCTGAGCCTGCTCGCCGACGTCGTCCACGCGTTCCCGACCTACGGCGAGGCCGTAGAGGCGCCGCTGCGGGAGCTGGCCGGGCGGCTGCGCGACCCCACTCGCGAGGAGGACCCCGAATGAGCGAGACCGACGACCTGGGACGGACGGCGGCGAGCGGGACGGATCGAGCCGGCGCGCCCGGCGAGGCCGACGAGACCATCGAGGCCGACGAGGCGGACGCGGCGGAGCAGCGGGCGGCTCTCGACGAGCGCGACGAGAACGCCGAGCAGGTCGAGCGCGCCCCCCTGCCGGACGACGCGAACGACGCCGACGTGGCCGAACAGCGGCGCGAGGTCAGGCTGGACGAGGACGAGTACCGGTGACGGTCGTTGGACTCCGTCACAGGTAACAAGGTTTCCGGAAGGGACCGGCGCCGGACCGGGACCGGTCCCGGCGGGAATACACTGACCTGCGCGAAGGAACGACACCGGTCCTTGTCAGTGACCGACGGAGTTACTCGCGCGTAGGATGATGTGATTGTTCACACGCGGCGGACGCCCCACCCGCCGCCACGATTCGGTTGATCGGAGAGTGTGGTGACCGCGACCCCGGACGCCCGCCCCCGTGGCACGAGGCTGCCGCGGCTGGCGCGCCGCAGGCAACTGCTCGGCGCCGCCCAGGAGGTGTTCGTCGCGCAGGGGTACCACGCTGCGGCGATGGACGAGATCGCCGAGCGCGCAGGCGTCAGCAAACCCGTGCTCTACCAGCACTTCCCGGGCAAGCTGGAGCTGTACCTGGCCCTGCTGGACGAGCACGCCGAGGCCCTGGTGAAGATCGTCCGCGAGGCGCTGGAGTCCACCACGGACAACAAGCTGCGCGTCCAGGCGAGCATGCAGGCCTTCTACGACTTCGTGGCCGGCGACGGCGAGGCGTACCGCCTGGTCTTCGAGTCCGACCTGCGCAACGTGGCGCCCGTCCGGGCCCGCGTCGACCGCGCCAACCAGCAGTGCGCGGAGATGATCGCCCAGGTCATCGCCGAGGACACGGGCGCCGCCGCCGAGGAGGCGCACCTGCTCGGCATGGGCCTGGTCGGCATGGCCGAGGTCAGCGCGCGGTTCTGGCTCTCCCAGCACCGCGCCATCCCCAAGGACACCGCCGAGAAGATCATCGCCCGGCTGGCCTGGCGCGGCATCTCGGGCTTCCCGCGGACGACCGACCAGACCTGACCCGCCTCCGCGCTCACCGCGCTCACCGCGCGGCCGTCCGCCGGACGTTCACCCTCGGCACAACCGGGCGGCCCGCCGATCGGGTGATCTCCGTGCGACCATCGGAGACGGGACCGCCGGCGGTCGGCGGGACGTGACGGACGACGGGAGCAGCGCGTTGCAGGTTCGCATCGGGGTGCAGAACGTTCCCAAGGAGCTCGTGGTGGACACCGCGCAGTCGGCCGACGAGGTGACGGACGCACTGTCCGACGCGCTCGCCGCGCCGAACGGCGTGCTCGTCCTCAAGGACAGGCGCGCCGGCCGGATCGTGATCCCGGCCGCCCGCGTCGGCTACCTGGAGATCTCCGAGGACGAGCAGCGCAGCGTGGGGTTCGGTACGCAGTACGCATGACGTCTCGGGCCGGTTCGACGAAGTTTTGACCTGCGCTTTGTTTCAAATCGGCACAACGGGCATATCGATCACCGTTCAAGGGCCGCCCGGCCCACGGAAAAGGAATGGATGATCGACATGCTCACGACGATCCTCTGGTTCATCGTCGTCGGTGCCGTTATCGGAGCGCTCGCCAGGCTGCTCGTCCCGGGCCGCAACCCGATCGGCATTCTGCTGACACTTCTCATCGGGATCGCCGGCGCCATCCTCGGCGGTGTCGTCGCGGACGCGCTCGGCGCGGGCACCCTCATCGCCTTCGTGTTCGCGGTCGTGATCGCCGCACTCGGCGTGGCCGCGCTCACGGGCATGAACGCGCGCGGACGCGGCGGCCGCAAGGGCGGCTGGCGCACGCGCCGCGGCACCTACTGACCCCGGACCGCGACGCGCACGACCCCGTCGAGGGCCCCCGCCTGTCAGGCGGGGGCCCTCCGCGTCCCCGGCCCCGTCAGGGCGTGGGGACGGCGACACCGGCCGCGCGGAAGATCTCCGGCCGGACGAACCTCCCGAGCCGCGTGTAGGGGACATGGAACACATGCTCGGCCCGCCCGCAGCTCATGGGGTAGCCCAGGCTGGGCAGCGGGAGGTAGAAGTCGATCCCCCTGCGCGTCGGGATCAGCAGGACGCCGTCGTCGAACTCCTCGGGCGTCAGGTCCGTGGCCTCCGGCGGGACCTCGACGTACCGGCGCCCGTCGGCGTCCCAGTACCTGCCCCCGCACAACGAGACGCCGTTGGGGCCGTACTCGACCAGGAGCCGGGTGAGGGCGCTCATGCCCGTCCGGGTGTGCGCGTCCGCCGTGACGAAGTCCCGGTTCGCCAGGGCCCGTCCGGTGGTGAGGTCGACGGTCACCGTCGCCAGCGGCGACGTGTTCTTCGACATGACCGTCCCGGTGAGGGTGTAGCGGACGGAGAAGAGCTTGGGCCCGCCGAGCCCCACGTCATAGGCGATGCGGCCCGTGTAGGGGTGCGCCGGGTCGTCCTGGTCGGTGAAGGAGGCCAGGCCCGGACCGGCATACCGCGTCCAGTCCTCGGCCGGCTTCCGAACGAGTGCGTTGACCTTGCTCTGCAACCCCGCGGGGAGGCCGGTCAGCCGGGGCACCCGGCCCGTGAACCGGACGGACGGGCCGCTCGTCGTCTGGGTGAACGACACCGGCCGCACCTGGAGGACCGGCGGTTTCGCGCTCTGGGCGGCGTCTCCGGAGTTCGCCGCGTACACGCCGGCGCCTCCGGCGGCGACCGCGGTCGCCGCGATCACGGCCCCCACGGCCTTCGCGGTGACGGCCGCCGACACACCACCGCCGGCCGCTCCGCCCGCCGCGGTGCCGGCGGCGACGGTTCCGGCGGGGGCCAGGCCCGCCGCCACCAGCGGGAAGACGGCGGCGAGGGCCACCGCCGCGCCCGCCATCGCCGCCACGCCGCGTCCCTCCCAGCCCGGTCCGTACGCCGAGGACGCCGCGGCGTCCAACTCCGCGACGAAGTCGGCGGCGCCCGCCGGACGGTCGTCGGCGGACTTGGCCATGCCCCGCGCAACGAGGTCGCGCAGCCCCTCCGGCACCTCGTCCAGCGGGACGGGCGCGCGCAGGTGGGCGCCCGCGAGCGCCGCCAGGTCCCCGCCGAAGGGGCGGCCGCCGGTGACGCACTCGTAGAACACGCAGGTCGCGGCGTACACGTCGGTGGCCGGGGAGGCGGGCCGCCGCTCCCACTGCTCGGGCGCCATGTAGGCGGGAGTGCCCGCCCCGCCGCCGTCCCCGGCGAGGGCGGCGACACCGAAGTCGATCAGCTTGCTCAGCCCGTCGGCCCGGACGACGACGTTCGCGGGCTTGTAGTCGCGGTGCACCACGCCGGCGGCGTGCGCGGCGGCCAGCCCGAGCAGGGACCCCTTCAGGACGGTCAGCGCCGCCTCCGGCTCCAGGGCGCCGTGCTCGGCCAGGATCCGCTTGAGCGAGACCCCGTTCACCGCCTCCATCACGAGCGCGACCCCGCGCGCGGCGCCGACGAACCGGTAGAGCCGCACGACGTGCGGGTCGTCCACCCGGCCGAGCATCACGGCCTCGTCGCGCAGCGCCGCGACGGCGCGCTCGTCCCCGTCCCGCCTGGCCAGGTACTTGATCGCCACCGGAGCGCCCGAGGCGGCGTGCCGGGCCAGCACCACCCGGCCGCCCTGCGCGCCCGCGCCCAGCTCCCGCACCTCGGTGAAGCCCTCGACACGCCACGGCCGGGCCTGATCGCTCATGCCGTCCAGCGTGCGGCACTCGCGATCATTCGCGGCAACGGCCGCCCGGCCCGGTCGCGAAGTGTCCGGATGTGGCCGTGCGCGCCGCCCCGGGCAGGACGTACGGCGGGGCCGCGGGACGCCGGAGGCCCCGCCGGATAATGCCTGGCGGACGGGGCATGGAATAGACGAAACCGTGCAAACGTTGGGACTGCTGATCGGCTATTGGTGTATGCAACGGCCGGTAGGTACACTGCGTCGCGGAGTGTGACCGCACGCAGCCACAGCGAGTGACTGCTTTCAACCCCTGACTGCGGTCGCCGAGAGATTTGATCAACGGCTGGTCCCTCCCGCGCGAGCGCGCGGCCGCTGGAGCGATGGACATGTCCGCGAGGACGCAGTCGCGCCGGCGGGCCGCGCCGCACCCGGGAGCGGAGACCCCGCATATTGGAGGCTGAAAGCCCTGACTACCTTTCGTGAACTCGGGGTCGTCCCCGAGATAGCAGACGCCCTTGAGGCAGAGGGCATCGTCAACGCGTTCCCCATCCAGGAGCTCGCCCTGCCGATCGCGCTGGGCGGGCACGACATCATCGGCCAGGCCCGGACGGGCACCGGCAAGACGCTCGCGTTCGGCGCGGCGCTGCTGCAGCGGATCGAGCACGGCGGCAAGGAGCCGCGCGCGCTCGTCGTCGCCCCGACCCGCGAGCTGGCCCTCCAGGTCACCGACGACCTCCTGGTCGCCGGCGGCAAGCTCGGCAGCCGCGTCCTGTCGGTGTACGGCGGTCGCGCCTACGAGCCGCAGATCAGCGCGCTGCGCGACGGCGTCGACGTCGTCGTCGGCACCCCCGGACGGCTCCTCGACCTCGTGAAGCAGAAGCACCTCGACCTGTCCAAGGTCGGCATCCTGGTGCTGGACGAGGCCGACCGCATGCTCGACCTCGGCTTCCTGCCCGACATCGAGCGGATCGTCGAGCGGATCCCGAAGAAGCGGCAGACGATGCTGTTCTCGGCCACGATGCCGGGCGAGATCGTCGCGCTGTCGCGCACGTACCTGACCCGGCCGACCAACGTCCGCGCCGAGTCGCACTCCGAGTCGGACGCGACGCCGCAGGTCGTCCAGCACGTCTTCCAGGCCCACCAGATGGACAAGCCGGAGATGCTGGCGCGCCTCCTGCAGGCCGAGGGCCGCGGGCTGACCATGGTGTTCTGCCAGACCAAGCGGGCCTGCGACCGGGTGGCCGCCGACCTCGCGCAGCGCGGCTTCGACGCCGCCGCCGTGCACGGCGACCTCGGGCAGAGCCAGCGCGAGCGGGCGCTCCGCGCGTTCCGCAACGGCAAGATCGGCGTGCTGGTGGCCACCGACGTGGCGGCCCGCGGCCTCGACGTCGACGACGTCACGCACGTCGTCAACTACGAGTGCCCCGACAGCGCCGACACCTATGTGCACCGCATCGGCCGGACGGGCCGGGCGGGCAAGGAGGGCGTCGCGGTCACGCTGGTCGACTGGTCCGACCTCGTCCGGTGGAAGCTGATCAACGGCACGCTCGACCTGCCGTTCGCCGATCCGCCGGAGACCTACTCGACGTCCCCGCACTTCTTCGAGACGCTCGGCATCCCCGCGGGCACGAAGGGCAAGCTGCCCAAGGAGCACCGCCACGAGCGGGCCGGGCTGGACGCCGAGGAACTCGAGGACATCGGCGAGACCGGCAAGATCCGCAGCCACACCCGCGGCGACCGCGACCGCGATCGCGACCACGACCGGGAACGTCCCCGGCCGCGCCGCCGCAAGCGCAGCCGGACCCGCACCCGCGCCGGACAGCCGGTCGAGACGGCCACCGCGGCGGAGGCCGAGACCGCCGCGGACGCGGCGTCCCCGGCCGACGGCACGGTCGTCGACGCGGTCGCGACCGAGCGCAAGCGCAGCCGGACCCGCCGCCGCACCCGCGCCGGCCAGCCCGCGGCGGCGGCCGCCCCGGCCGAGGCGGCGGAGACGGCCTGATCATCTGGCGACGACCGCGAGACCTCCGCCGGGTCTCGCGGTTGTGCTATTGCGGGGCCCGGCGGTTCGGGGCGTCCGTGCCGCCCCGGCCGTCCCGCAGGTTCAGGGCGGTGCCGGGGTGGTCGGTCACGAGGACGGCGACCCGCGGGTCGCCGAGGAACCGCCGCATGACGGGCTCGGCGTTGACCGTCCAGATCATGGCGGGGATCCCGGCGCGCCCGCACTGGCGCAGCACGCCGACGCGGGCCAGCCGGTGGTTGAGCGCGACCATGTCGGCGCCCGCCCGGCGGACGAGCCGCAGCGGCGCGAAGTCGCGCGCGGCGCCGCGCTCCCACAGGTTGCGCCCCACCGACAGGGCCGTCCGGACGCCGGGGAAGCTCTTCTTGATCTCGAACAGCGAGGCGACCTCGCGGGTGGTGACGACGAACCCGTCACGCCCGAACGCCTCCATGGCGAGGGCGACGGTCTCGTGCTCGCAGCCGCGCTCCTTGAGGTCGAGATGGCCCTTGGCGCGGCCCGCGATGATGTCCATGGCGTCGCTGACGAGCGGTACGGGCCGGGTCGCCAGGTCCTGGATGCGCGCGTAGCTCAGCCGGTTCAGGCGGAGCCCGCCGATCTCGGGGTCGTGGTGGACGACGAGCCGCCCGTCCCCCGTCCGCCGGATGTCGATCTCCACGTACTCGGCGCCGGACGCGGCGGCGTCGCCGAGCCCCGTCAGCCCCGCCTCGTCACGACGGTGCGCGGAGATGGCCGGCTTGGAACGCACGCAGGCGACGCTACCACCGAAACTTTTTCACCGATGTCCATTGACTAGGCTGGTACCCCGTGAGTACGCCCCGGTTCCTGAACCTGCCCCCCGGCGTGAGCCGTGTGACCGTCGAGACCCCGCGCGGGCCGTTCGCCGCGCTGGAGGCCTTCCCCGGCTCGGGCGTGCCCGAACGCTGTCCCGCCCTGCTCGTCCCGGGCCTGACGGGCAGCAAGGAGGACTTCCTCGCCGTCCTGCAGACGCTCGCCGCGTCCGGGCGGCGCGTCCTCGCGATCGACATGCGCGGCCAGTACGAGTCGATCGGCCCCGACGACGTCTCCGCCTACACCCGCGCCGCCCTCGGCGAGGACGTCGCGGCCCTGCTGGACGTCCTCGGCCCCGACCCCGTCCACCTGGTCGGCCACTCGTTCGGCGGGCTGGTCTGCCGGGAGACCGTCCTGTCGGGGGCCCTTCCGGCGTCGCTGACGCTGATGAGCTCGGGACCGTCCGCCGCGACCGGCCAGGCCGCCGCCAAGGCCCGCGCCCTCCGCGACGCCATCCCCGAACTCGGCCTGGCGCAGATCTGGGAGCTCGCCCTCGAACCCGACTACCTCGGCCGCGGCGTCCAGCCCGAGGTCCTCGCCTTCCTCAAGGCCCGCACGGTCGGCAACTCCGAGAAGGGCCTGTCCTGCATGGCCGGCGAGCTGCTCACCGCGCCGGACCGGGTGGACGAGCTCACCAAGCACTGCGCCGACGCCGGGCTGCGCACCCTCGTCCTGTACGGGGAGGACGACGACGTGTGGTCTCCCAACACGCAGGCCGCAATGGCGGAGCGGTTGAACGCCGACCGGGTCGTGATCCCGGGCGCCGCCCACTCCCCCGCCTGGGAGGCGCCCGAGACCACCGCCGCCGCGCTCCGTACCTTCTGGAACGAAACGGAGCACACCCTGAAGTAACGGTCAGCTACCGGAACCTCGCGCATCGTCGCCGCGACCGTCCTACGCTGTCCGCATGCCGGTGGACTACCGAGCCCCGAACATCAACGCGCGCAGCGTGGGGCAGCATCTGCGACAGATCCGGGAGATCCTCGAACTCTCCTACGGCGACGCGGCGGCCCGCCTCGGCGTCGGCGCCGACTGGCTGGCCCGCGTCGAGACGGGCTTCGGGCCGGTCACCCCCGACCAGGTCGCCGCGATCCTGGACTCCTACGGCACCCCGGCGCACATCCGGGGCGCGGTGGTCGACCTCGCGTCCCGCCCGGCGGGCCCGCCGTGGCTGGCCCGCCATGTGGGGCGCCTCAAGGCCCTCGTCCGCGACATCTACACGGTCGAGTCGGAGTCGGCGCTGATCCACGTCTTCGGCATCGGCTGGATACCGGAACTCGTCCGCTGCGAGGAGTACGCGCGCCTGGTGTTCGAGCACCAGTACCCCGCGGTGGACGTCGACCTGGAGTGGGACCTGCTCCGCAGCCGCCAGCGGCACCGGTCCCGCACCCTCGACGTGATCCTCGACGGCTTCACCCTGGAGCACCACGGCGGCCCGCCGGACGTCATGCGCGCGCAACTCGCCCACCTGCTCGAACTCCCCGCCGACGGCCGCTCGTCCGTCCGGGTCGTCCCGCCGGACACGGGCGCCCACGCGGGCATGGACGGCTCCTTCGACGTCCTGGAGTACCCCGGCCTGCCGGACCGCATCTCCATCGTCCACACCGCCCTCGGCATCGACGCCGCCCAGGCCGACCTCTGGGAGGTCTGGCAGAAGATCGAGGCGGTGGCCCTCTCCCCCGCCGACTCCGCGGCCTTCCTCTCCGGCCTGGCCGATCAGGTGAAGTAGTGGCCCTTGCCGAGAGCGTCCAGTAGCCCGGGCTGAGTCGGGCGCCAGCCGAGCAGCTCGCTGGTCAGCACGCTCGACGCGGAACTGTCGGCCGCGGCGACCCCGGCGAGCCGCCTTCGCGCGCCCAGCTACGCGGGCGGACTCGCGATTCCTCCGCGATGATTGCCGGGTGGACAAGAGTGCTGCGGGACAGACGCCGATCATCCTCGGCGTGGACGACCTGCGCTCCTTGCCCAGGGCCACGCGGGTGGCCCGGACCAGCCGCGAGGGCGTCCTGCTTCTTGAGGAGCACCGCGACCGCGAGATCGACGAACTGTGGCTCGACCACGACTTGGGCGGCGACGACACGATCATGCCGGTCGTGGCGCTGCTGGAGGAGGCGGCCTTCGACGGCCGTCCCTTCACGATCGGCATGATCTTCGTCCACAGCGCCAATCCGAGCGGCGCGGAGACCCTGCTCCGAGTGCTGCGGCGCTGGGATTACCGCGTCCGGCGGGCGATCGCCTAGGTCACGCCCGGTCCTGGCTGATCAGGTCCAGGAGGACGCCGGGGTTAAGGATGGCCACGGGGTCGAGGGTGGATTTCATGGCCTGGAGTGCGGCGGCGAAGGGGGCGGGGCGCTGGTGGTCGTACCAGGGGCGGTGGTCGCGGCCGACGGCGTGGTGGTGGGTGATCGTGGCGTCCACGCAGGTCCGCGCCATGCGCGCGACGCCATGGGGAACGGCTGACCCGCTCTCCGCACGAGCGGCGTGCCCTGGGCTCCGAACGGAGCCGCGCGCCATGCGCCGTCATCATGCCGAGGACGGCACGGACCTGACGGGGCCCGCGCCGCCGGACCCCGTCAACAGTCGGAGACGTGCGCGGCACCGGGAGAGGGGGTGGGCACTTCCTCGCGCACCCCGTCATGGCGTGACGGGATCGCGGCGGGAGTGCAACCGCCGGTGTGCGGGACCTCGAACCAGACGCGCAGCCGGCCGCCGTCGAGCTGCTCGAACCCCCACGACTTCGCCAGCGTTGACAGGATGGGCAAGCCGCGCCCGTGCTCACCGTGCGGGTCGTCGACGTGGTGCGGGACGCCGTCGCCGCCCTCGTCGGTGACCTCGATCCGGATGCTGGCCGTGTCCACGTAGGCGTCCACCTCCACGAGGTTGCCCTTACCGTGGACGATCGCGTTGGTAAGGGTCTCGGACAGCAGGAGGACGCTGTCCTCGCAGGCGCTGTGCTCCGCGCCGAGGAGCGGTTCGAGGCAGCCCAGCAGCCAACGGCGTCCGTTCGCCACATTCTGCGGCGCGGATGGGACGACGCACGTCCCCAGGTGCTTCATCGGATGCCCACCGTCCACGCGACCCGGGCGGCGGCCTCGGCCACATCCCCGGCCATGCTCCACTGGCTCCCGAAGGTGTGGAGCCACCGGCCCCGGTGGTCGACCGCCGCCACCCCGAGCCACTGCCGGGGCCACGCCCGCCCCGGCACCCACAGCACGGCCTCACCGCGCAACGGGTGGACGAGGATGGACGCGCACTGCTGACGTTCTCCCAGCTTGAGACACAGATCAGCCAGGAGGCTGAACCGCACCGCATGCGGTCGCTGATCCGCTGACATCGTCGGACGTCCCTTCTCCAGGCACGCGAACGACCACGATCCACCCGACTTTCTCGCGTGACCGCTCATCTACCGTGCGTGATTTTCGCTACGGTCGAAGCATGGAGCGGACTGGGCGAGTTTGTAAACCCACAAAAGTGAACTCGCTCAAAGAATCATGATCCGCCCGATAGGCATACACCCATTGGAGGTACGAACGTGGCAAGTCGGACGAGCCCCACGGTCCGCAGGCGACGCCTCGCGTCTGAAATGCGGAGACTACGCAGAGAGTCGGGAAAGACCCGAGAAGAGGCGGCCAAGTTCGCGGACATCGCACCCGCCACGGTGAGCCGCATCGAGGCCGCCGTCCACGCCCCGAAGGTCGCCGACATCATGGCGCTCTGCAAGTTCTACGGCCTGGACGACGAGCGCACCGAGGTCCTGGTCACCCTCGCCCGACAGAGCCGCCAGCGCGGCTGGTGGCAGAAGTACAGCACCGCCATCCCTGCCTGGTTCGAGGTTTACGTCGGCCTCGAAGAAGAGGTCTCCGAAATCCGGAGCTACCAGTCCGAGGTGATCTTTGGGCTCCTGCAAACGGAGGCATATGCCCGTACCGTGCTGCTTGCGGATGACAACGTCTCTCCCGAAGACGGCGAACGCATGCTCGAAGTCCGCATGCGGCGCCAGAAGCTACTTGAAGGGCTTGACCGGCCGAAGTTGTGGATCATCCAGAACGAGGCGGCCCTACGCAGGGAGGTCGGTGGCCGAGCCGTCATGCACGAACAGCTCGACCATCTCGTGACCATGTCCCGTATGCCGGGCGTGACCATCCAGGTGCTTCCACTGGCGAGCGGCGCACACCCGTCCATGCACGGGGCCTTCGAAGTCCTGAGCTTCCCAAATCGCCGTGATCCCGACGTCGTGTACGTTGATTATCGAAACGGGAGCATTTACCTTGAGGAGTCAGCGGAGGTCGACGACTACGCCCAGCTCTTCGATCAGCTACGCGCGAGAGCACTCGGCCCCGACGAGACACGCACCTTGATCACCCAGATAGCTCAATAGCAGCCTGACGGAAGAGAAAGTGGAGGTCTCCACGATGGGCCTCTCCCGGGTCACATGGCGCAAGGCACGCAGTAGCGCCAACAACGGTTCTTGTGTTGAGGTCGGCAGCTGGCACAAGAATGGTGCCGACCAAGAGGGCCACGGCCTTGAGATCGACGATAGGTGGGTGGAGAGCAGGCGCGACAGCCAACAAGGCAGCTGCGTTGAGATCCCGGCAGGCGAGGTAATCGCGCTGGCGCGGGACTCCAAGGACCCGGACGGGCCGGTACTCTGCTTCGGCGCTGACGCTTGGAGCGCCTTCCTCACCACAGTGAAGACCGGCCACTTCGACCTACGCTGAGCAGCCCCATCTACGTTGAGTTGCAGCGTGTTGCCCTCTGTTGTCGGTGCGGTCGACACCCACGCGTGTCAGCCCTTTCGACGACCGGACCAGAGCTGCGCCGGTGCCGAACGGCGTCCCGATGCCTGCGGGGGTGCCGGCGCCGACTTACCTCCGAGAGACTGGGATCTGGTCGAGCAAGGCGACAGACGCCGCGCTCAATCGTGGAGCCGTCAAAGTCCAGTTGCGCCCCCGGATCACCCGCCACGCAGGCGCCACGAGAACCGCCATCGAATGACACCCTGTAGGCGCCCGGCCCATTCGGGTCACCGGGCGGGTTCGGGGCCGCGGTGGCGTCGGCGGGACGCGGCCTGGGCGGCGACCCAGACGGTGAACACGGCGGCGAGGACGCCCATAAGAGCCCAGGCGCGGGCTTCGGAGCCGACGTGCCTGCTCATGTCGGCGTCCATTCCGATCCCCAGGGTCCAGAAGACGAGCGGCAGCCACAGGACCGCGAGAGCGCCTTCGATGACGACGGCCGTCCTGAGCAGGGCGGGACGCGGCATGCGCGCCTCCAGCGACGCGTTCACACCCGCGAACGCGAACATGAGCGCCACCGCGCCCGCCAGCCAGGCCCAGGCCAAACCGAAGCCGATGTCGGGCGCCCGGTCCGACTCGCCCAGTTCGTTGATCACGATCGCGTCGTAGGAGCTCGGCGCGGCCAAGGTGAGCAGGACGGCGAACACGGCGACGGCCGGGAGGACGAATGCGGGCCGATCCGTCATGTTCCACAGCAGGCACGAGAGAAGGATTGCCACCACCAGGGCCACTTCCAGCCAGCGCGGCGCGACCTCCAGGAGGATCGACAGTCCGATCGGGTCGGCGAAGTCGCGCGGCAGCAGCAGAGCCGCGGCGATGGCGATCCAGGCGGCGACGAGAGCGCCCCGAACGGCGACCGGGTGGCGGCACGCGCCCGTGGACGCGGGCTCGACACGGGTGGCCGGTTCCGGGGACGGCGGGCGGTGCTCGGCGAGAGGCGGTTCGCCGTCGTCGGAGACGGCCTGGAGGAGATCGCGGACCTGGGCGGGAGACAGGCGGGCAGCAGGGTCCTTGCTCAGCAGGCCGTGCAGGAGGTGGGCGAGCGGTCCGCCGCATCGGGGTGGGGCAGGCTCCTGGGTCGCGATGGCGACGAAGAGGCCGCCATGGCTCGGTGCGGTGAACGGCGGGCGGCCCTCCACGGCCGCGTACAGGGTCGCACCGAGCGCCCACAGGTCCGAGGCCGGCGTGGCGCGTTCGCCGCGCACCTGCTCAGGGGACATGTAGGCGGGTGTGCCCAGCACCGCGCCCGAGCCGGTGAGGGTTGCGTCGCCCTCCACCGCGGCGATGCCGAAGTCGGTCAGGACGACCCTGTCACCTTCCAGCAGCACGTTGGCCGGTTTGACGTCGCGGTGCACGACGCCCTGCGCGTGGGCGGCTGACAGGGCGTCCAGCATGGCCAGTCCGATCGCGGCGACCCGGCGGGCGGGCACCGCCCCCTGCTCGGCCAGCAGCTGCGCCAGCGACCGGCCCCGGATCAGCTCCATCACGATCCACGGGCGGCCGTCCTCGCCCATCACCCGGTCGTAGACGGTGACGATCGCCGGGTGCCTCAGCCCGGCGGCGGCGCGGGCCTCGCGCTCCATCCGCGCGTACCACACGGACCGTTCCCGCTCGGTGACCTGCTCGGGGACCCGCAGCTCCTTGATGGCGACCTCGCGGCCGAGCTCGGGGTCATGCGCCCGCCAGACCGCCCCCATCCCGCCCTGCCCGATCCGCCCCAGATTCCGGTACCGGCCCGCCAGCACACCCTCGCCGTCCCAGCCCATGATCGGACACTACCGTCCGCGGGCCCGGCGACGTGGGCGGTCGGCCTCTACCTGCGGGGGTCCAGGAGGACGCCGGGATTCAGGATCCCGGACGGGTCCAGGGTGGACTTGACGGCGTGCAGCGCGGCGGCGAACGGGTCGGGGCGCTGGCGGTCGTACCAGGGGCGGTGGTCGCGGCCCACCGCGTGGTGGTGGGTGATCGTGGCTGAGTTGGCTGACAGCGCGTCGGAGACGGCCGTTTTGATCTCGTCCCATTGCGCCACGGTCGAGCCCCAGCGTCCGCTCGCGTAGACGCCGAAGTAGGGGGCGGGGCCGTCGGGGTAGACGTGGGTGAAGCGGCAGGTCACGACGCCTTGGGCGCCGGCCGCGCGCATCGCCTCCCGCGCCGCCGACAGGACGGCCTCGCGCAGCGCGGGGAAGGCGCCCCAGGTGCAGGCGGTCTCGAACGTCTCCACGATCATGCCGTGGGCGGCCAGGGCGTCGCGCTGGTAGGGCATGCGCAGGAACGCGGTGCGCCAGGTGTCGGACGCGTTCCGGGCCCGGGGCGGCTGCGGGCTGCCGCCGTGGTCGCGGCACAGCTCCAGGGCGCGCTCCAGGGCCGCTTCGACCGGGTGGTCGGCGGACTCGAAGCCCAGTACCAGGACGCCGCCGGGTGAATCGGTGCCGGCGTTCAAGAGGGCTTCCATGGGGTCGAGCAGGCGGCAGTTGGCCGGGTTCAGCCCGGATTGCGCCAAGGCCCGGGTCGCGGTGACGGCGTCGTCGTAGCGGGTGAACAGGACGGAGGCCCCGGCACGCCGGCGCGGCCGTGCCTGGAGGCGCATCCAGGCTTCGGTGATGATCCCGAGGGTGCCTTCGGACCCCAGGAACAGCCGGTCCGGGGACGGGCCGGCGCCCGAGCCCGGCAGCCGCAGCGACTCGCTCACTCCGGCGGGGGTCACCACGCGCAGCGACTCCACCAGGTCATCGATGTGGGTGAGGACGGTGGCGTAGTGGCCGCCCGAGCGGGTCGCCAGCCAGCCGCCGAGCGTCGAGAACTCGAACGACTGCGGAAAGTGCCGCAGGGTCAGCCCGTGCGGGCGGAGCCGGTCTTCCAGCGCCGGGCCGAAGATCCCCGCCTGGATCCGGGCGGCCCTGGCCGCGGTGTCCACCTCGATCACGTCGGCGAGCTCGCCCAGATCGAGGCTGATCACCTGTCCGGTGTCCCGCGGCTCGACGCCTCCGACGACCGAGCTGCCGCCGCCGTAGGGGATCACCGCGATCCCGGCCCGCGCGCACCAGTCGAGCACGTCCACCACGTCCCGTTCGCCGCGCGGCCTCACCACCAGGTCGGGCACCTCCCCCACCTCGCCCAGCAGGTTGCGGACGACGTCCCGGAACGCCTTGCCGCGGGCATGCCCGACGCGGTCGGCCGGGTCGTCCGAGCACAGGCGGTCCAGGCTTGCCGGCGCCGCGACTCGCGGGGCCCCGACGCCCAGTTCACCGATGTCCGGTGGCCGATGGTCGACCAGCTCGGCGTCCGGCAGCAGCGCGGCCACCCGGCCGATGAGCGCCTTCCGTTCCGCGCCCGTGACCGCGTCCTCCAGGTTGCCCCAGCCCCACCAGGACCGCGTCCCACCACCCTGAGCCGACAATCCGCCTCCTCGTCCCTCGCCGAAGTGCCCATCAGCATGGCATGCCCGGGTCGCCGCGGCGCGGCTTCCCTCTGACGTGGCGTTATGCCTACATTGGAGGAGTTGCCATGATGTGGCGGTGCGGCGGGCCGCGAGGGGGAATCATGCGCAAGGTGGCCGACTGCAGGGACATGCCGAGCGAGTCGGGCTGCACGCTCACCATCAGCGGCGAGGAGGACGAGGTCGTCCGCGCCGCCGCCGAGCACGCGGCCTCGGTGCACGGGCACGACGACACCCCGGAGCTGCGGGACGAGATCCGCACCCACCTGAAGGACGAGCACGCGACGGCAGGGGGCTGAGCCATATGAGCTTCGTACAGATCATCGACTACCGCACCGACCGCCAAGACGAGATGGAAAGCCTGTTCGACGAGTGGGCGGAGGTCAGCGAGGGCAAGCGCACCGCGACGCACGAAATGCACACCCACGATCGCGAGGACCCGTCCCACTACGTCGACATCGTCGAGTTCCCGTCCTACGAGGAGGCGATGCGCAACAGCGACCTGCCCGAGACCCGGCGCCTCGCCGGGCGGATGGAGGAACTGTGCACCGACGGCCCGCGCTTCCTGAACATGGACGTCTCGCGGGACGAGTCGCTCTGAACAGGTAGTTCATCGGAAGGCCGGCCACCCCGCGCGCTGCCGCGCGGGGTGGCTCCTGCGGCATCGGCCGTCAGTCGACGCCTTCGATGATGCGGAAGTCGCGCTCGACGGCGTCACCGAGTGCGGCCAGCGCCTCCTGGTAGGCCGCGCTCTCGCGTGCGGCGACCGCCTGCTCGAAGCTGTCGAACTCGACCAGGACGACGCGCTCGGCGACGCCGGCCTCGTATGCGGCGACCCGCCCGCCGCGGGTGAGGGTCCGCCCGCCCGCGGCCTTGACGGCCGGACCGGCCAGCTTGTTGTAGGCGGCGAGCTTCTCGGGGTCGGCGATGGTGCGGTAGACGCTGACCCAGTAGCCCTTCGGCATGGTTCCTCCTGTGTTCGGGACTGATGCTCGGATCCATGGCCGGCGCGCTGCGGGTCGGCGCGCCGGCCGAGACGCGTCGAAGCCGGACGGCTTCGGTCAACCGGCTGGGGTGGCGATCGGATTGGTCTCGGGTGGGCGTCGGCTACGGCGGACGAGGACGAGGCTGGTCATGGTCGTGATCGCCATCACGGCGACGCCGATCAGCGCCGCGGTGGTGTAGGCGCCCTCGGCCGGGAAGAGGCGGCCGGTGCCGGCGGCCAGGACAAGGCCGCCGATGGCGCTGCCCAGGGAGTACCCGACGCTGCGGACGACGTAGTTGAAGCCCATGGCGCTCGACGTCTCGCTCTTGGGCGTGACGGCCAGGATGACGCCGGGCATGGCGGCGGAGAAGCCGCCGACGCCGAAGCCCAGCACGCCCATGGCCACGAGCAGTTCGGCCAGATTGGACCGGGCCGCCGCGAAGAGGACGAACCCGCCGCCGACGATGGCGGCGCTGCCGGCGAGGAGCAGGGGGCCGTCGATCCGTTCGCGGACCCGGGCCGTGAGCTTGCCGGCGACGAACCCCAGCACGGAGAACGGGATGAGGACCAGCCCCGCCACGAAGGTGGTCAGCCCGAAGCCGTAGCCGGCGCCGTGCGGCGTCTGCGCGTAGCGGGTGATGAGCGTGAGCAGCAGGTACATGCCGCTCCCGCCGACGAACATGGCGATGTTCGCCCCGGCGACCGCCGGGTGCCGTACCGCCCGGACGTCGACCAGAGGCGTCGCGGTGCGCAGCTCGGAGACGGTCCAGGCGCACAGCAGGAACGCGGCGGCGACGGCGAGGGCCACCGCCACGGCGAGGTGCCGGCTCCACAGGCTCCTCTCGCCGGCCAGGAGCAGGACGAGAAGCAGTCCGCCCGCCAGGACGAGCGCACCGGCCACGTTCACGTGGGCGGATCGGCGTCCGGGAGCCGCGGGCACGGAGCGCCAAGCGGTCAGGAACGCGATGGCGGTGACGAGCAGGCCGAGGCCGTAGGCGGCCCGCAGTCCGCCGAACTCGGCGAGCAGCGCGGCCAGCGGGTAGCCGACGCCGGCTCCGATGATGGAGACCACGGAGATCAGCGCGATCGTGGCCGCGCCGCGCTCCTCGGGAAGATGGTCGCGGGCCACGCCCATCATCAGCGCCGTGAGACCGAGCCCGACGCCTTGGGCGGCTCTGCCGGCGAGCAGCCAGGCGAACGGCAGCGGCAGCACGGTGAGCGCGCTGCCGACGACGGCGATCGCCAGCGTGGCGAGAATCGCGGCCCGCCGGTGGGGACCGGCGCCGAGCCGGCCGAGGACGGGTGTGGCGACGGCGCCGCTGAGCAGGGCGATGGTCAGCGTCCACTGCGTGCTGTCGAGGGAGACGTGGAACGTGGTCGCCACGCTGGTGATGAGCGGCGTCCCGAGGCTGGCGACCGCCGCCACGACCAGGGCGATGAACACCAGGGCGGGGACCAGCGGACGTGCCTCGGAACGTGTCGGGGCGGCACTCACAGGCCGGTCAGGCCCCTGGGCCGCGGTCACCGGTCCGACTCCTCTCGGGCGCGGGCTTCGAGCTCTGCCAGATGCAGCAGCGCCGGAAGGGCCGCCTCCAGAGCCTCGGCCTCGTCACCGGTGAGTTCGTCGATCAACCGCGCGTACGCGTCGACGCCCGCCTGGCGCCGCGCCCGGACGTAGGACGCACCGGCCTCGGTCAGGCGTACCAGCGTGACCCGCTTGTCGGACGGATCGCCCGTCCGCTCGACCAGCCCGGCTTCCTCCATCACCCGGACCAGGACGGTCATCGCGGGCTGGGTGACGCCCTCGGCCGCCGCCAGATCGGTGATCCGTCGCGGGCCGGCCTTGTCCAGGGTGGCCAAGGTGGCGGCGGACGTCAGGCTCATGTCGCGGGGAAGGCGTCTCACGGCCCTGGTGGCCAGCTCGTAGAGGGCCGACCCGATGGCATCGGAAGCGCCGTGCGCGGCGCCTTGGCGACTCATCCCTGAAGTATAGCAGTTTTATATATATTCTTTATTCATGTCTCGATCAGGGGTCGGCGAAGCAGGACGGGCGTCCCCGGACGGGACGCGACAGGGGGGCGGTGGCGAGGGCGGTACCGGGGGATGACACACTTACTCCAGTTTGTCTCACGGAGGTGCCGATGCCCGCGACCGTCCAGCCACCCGAGAGCGTCACCTGGCGCGTCCACCTCGACCGGTCCATGTGGATCGGCGGGGTGCGCAGCCTGATGCTCCAGGCGCTCCATCCCATGGCCATGTGGGGGGTCTGGCAGAACTCCAACTTCCGCGAGGACCCGTTCGGGCGGCTCCAGCGCACGTCCGACTTCGTCGGCCTCGGCACCTTCGGCAGCCCGGAGGAGGTCGAGGAGGCCGCCTACCGCGTCCGGGAGATCCACCGGAGCCTGCGGATCCTCAACCACGACACCGGGAAGAAGGAGCGGCTCGACCAGCCCGAGCTGCTGCTGTGGGTGCACTGCGCCGAGGTCTACTCCTACCTGGAGGTGGCGCGGCGCGCCGGGCTGCCGCTGACCGATGCCATGGCCGACCGGTACCTGTACGAGCAGCGCACGTCGGCGACGCTCGTCGGGCTGCACGCCGAGGACGTCCCCGGCAGCGTCGCCGAGATGGAGGCGTTCTTCGCCGAGATGCGGCCGAAGCTGCGCGTCACCGAGGAGGCGGCGGAGACCGTCCGGTTCCTCATGTGGCCGACGATGCCGGAGAACCTCAGGTTCCTCGCCCCCGGGAAGCCGGGCTACTTCCCGTTCGGCGCGCTCTGCTACTACTCGCTGCCGGACTGGGCGCGCCAGATGTACGGGGCGCTGCCCGAGGTGCCGCAGCCGGCGGTGACGGCGGCGCTCCGCTCGTTCCGGCTCGCGATGAACTCGGTGCCCGAGCGGGTGCACGACTACGCGTTCGCGAAGAACACCCGCGACATGCTCGAACGGACCCGGCAGCGGCTCGCCGCCGAAGGGTACGACGTCAGCCGGGGGCTCTTCGGGCTCCGCGACCCGCGCCGCTGGCCGAGCCGGAAGGAGCTCGCGCCGGTCTAGGCGACGTCCACCGGGAGCGCCGCCCACGGCTCCTTGCGCGGGGCGGCCTCCTGGCCCTCGGGGCAGTGGCGCGCGAAGTCGCACCACGAGCACAGGGTGCCCGGACGCGGTGGGAACAGCTCGTCGTACGGCGCGTGGTCACCCGGGCGGGGCTTCGGGACGCTGGTGCGGTCCCCCGTAGGTGGACGACCCCCCGCACCCCCAGCACCCCCAGCACCCCCCGCAAGAGCCCGGTACGCCTCGTCGGCCTCCGCCGTCTCGGCGGCGATCTGCTCGGCGCGGCGGATGTGCCGGGCGAGGGACTCGTCGGTGTGCTCCCACACCGCGACCTCGCCGGACGGCAGATGGTGCAGCTCGACGCGGTGGCACGGGCGGCGCAGGACGCGGGACGCCGCCACCGCGTAGATCGCCAGCGCGAGGGAGCCGCGCGCGTCGTCGGAGGTCAGCACGTGCCGGCCGGTCTTGTAGTCGACGACGACCAGCTCGGGGCCGCGCGCGTCGAGGCGGTCGATGCGGCCGGAGACGGCGATCCTGTCGGTGCGGGTCGCGACCGTGCGCTCGACGCCGAGCGGCTCGTCGTACGGGTCGAGGCCCGCGACGTACCGCTCGGTCATCTCCCGGGCCCGGTCACGCCACTGCGCCGACTGCGCCTCGTCGCGGAAGCCGTCCGTCAGCCAGCCCCGGGCGAGCAGGCGCCCGGCGGCCTCGGGCGTGCGCTCGCCGGCGGGCAGCCGCCACCAGGCGGCGAGCGCGTTGTGCACGCTCGCGCCGACGCTGTTGTGCGCCCACGGCGGGCCCTTCTGCGGCATCGGACGGTCGAGGTACGTCATCCGGTACCGGCGGGGGCAGTCCAGCCAGGTGTTCAGCCGCGACGGCGTGCACGCGTACAGCCGCCGGGGCATTCCCTCGAAGCCCAGCTGCTCCACCGTCAACGTCCCTTCCGGGAGGGCGCCCTCCCGGGCTCCGCGGCGGGAATCAGTCGTCTTCGTTCGCCAGCGAGCCCCAGGTCTCCCAGCGGGCGTCCTCGTCGCCGACCGTGGTCTCCTCGCCCTGCGCGGGCAGGACCTTCAGGTCCTTCGGGAGGGGGGTCAGCAGCGCGCCGATCGAGTTGAGCTGCTTGCGCAGGTCCTCGTAGACGCCGCCGATCGAGCCGGGACGGCCGCGGTGCAGCGTGTCGCCGGAGAACAGCACGCCGAGCTGCTCGCTGATCACGCAGACGCTGCCGGGCGTGTTGCCGGGCGTGTGCACGATCTCCAGCTGCGCGTCGCCGATCTCGAAGACGCCGCCGTCCTCCAGCCAGATGTCGGGTTCGAGGGACCGCAGCGCCTTGGCGTCGTCCTCGTCCTCCTCCTCTTTGGCGAGGCGGCCGAAGTAGTCGCGCCACAGCAGCCGGTCGGCGCGGTGCATCGCGATCGGGGCCCAGTCGTCCTCGTCCTCCTCGCCGGCGGCCGCGACCTCCAGCACCACGTTGAGGTGGTGCTCGTTGCCGTCGGTCAGGATGACGGCCATGACCTCGCGGTCGCCGACCTCCTTGAGGATGGCCTCGGCGTCGGAGGCCGGGTCGATCACGATGACCTCGTCGTCGTCGCCGACGATGTAGGTGTTGTTCTCGACGTCGTACTCGGTGTCGTCCAGGGTCAGCGTCCCCGACGTCACCACCTGTTCGATGCGCGCGTCCACGCAACGCACCCTACCGTGCTTCGCGGCTCCGATCCGGCACACGGAGATCACCGCCGGACGCGGCCTCCGCGAGCCGCTCGAACGCCTCCGGCGCGGTCGTCTCGGCGCCGAGCCGGTCGCCGGTCGGCGCGCCGTGGTCGTCGCTGGACCCGGTCGCGGCGAGCCCCAGCGCGGCGGCCAGGTCGTGCAGGCGGGCGCGGTCCTCGGGGGCGTGGTCGGGGTGGTCGGCCTCGATCCCGGCGAGCCCGGCGGCGGCCAGGCGCTCGATCACCTCGTCGTCGAACACGTAGCCCCGGCGGCGGGCCCGCGGGTGGGCGAGCACGCACACTCCCCCGGCCGCCCGGACGAGCCGGAGCGCCCGCTCCGGGTCGAGCGCGTACCGGTCGACGTAGGCGCGGCCGCCCTGCGCGATCCACCGGGGCGTGAACGCCTCGTCCGCCGTCGCGACCGCGCCCGCCTCCACCATGGCCCGCGCGATGTGCGGGCGCCCGACGGCCTCGCCGTGCGCGAGCGCGCGGACCATGCCCCACGTGACCTCCACGCCGAGGGCGCGGAGGCGCTCCACCATGGCCTGCGCGCGGACGACGCGGTCGTCGCAGACGCGGGCCAGTTCGGCGGCGAGCGGCGGATGCTCCGGGTCGAACAGGTAGCCGAGCATGTGCATGCTGAGGCCGTCCTGCATGCACGACAACTCGATGCCGGGGACGAGGGTCAGGCCGTCCGGCAGCGCGTTCGCGGCCTCGTCCCATCCGGCGACCGTGTCGTGGTCGGTCAGCGCGACGACGTCGAGGTTCCGCGCCCGCGCCCGCGCCACGACCTCCGCGGGCGGCCTGGTGCCGTCGGACGCGTCGCTGTGGCAGTGCAGGTCGATCCGCATCACTCGTCGAGCCGCGGGCTGTGGGCGCCGTAGGGAAGGTCGAGCTCCATGCCCGGTTCGCGCAGGTCGAGGAGGTTCTGGCTCTCCAGGATCAGGACGCCGGCGTCGGCGGGCCACAGCACCGCCCACAGCCAGTTGCCCATCGCCTCGCCGACGAACACGGCGCGGTCGGCGCGGTCGGGCCCGGTGCGGACCGCCCACATGGGCACCGACCGCCCGCAGGTCGCGGCGGGGCCGCTGACGTCGAGCTTCACGTGCGGCGGGCTCCCGTTGAACGCCTCGCCGGGGTCGGTGCCCTCCAGCCCGGCGTAGTAGGCGCCGAGCCCGATCCCGGGCTCCTCGGCGATCAGCAGCATGTCGGCGGGGCCGCGCAGCAGCCCCGGCCCGGACACGGCGACGGCCGTCGCCCGCGCGCCCGACCGGTCGTCCCCGACCGAGGTGAACCCCGTGACGAGCCAGGCCGGCGGAAGGGGCCAGGGCGTCCAGACGGGGACCCGGGCGTCGCGCAGCACGGCGGCGAGCCCGTCCGGGCCCGGACGCCTGGACGGCTGCCTCGGCAGGACGGCGCCGTGCACGCCGCAGGTCCAGTCGCTCGACCAGAGGCCCGGCTCGCGAAGAGGACCCGCGCAGCGCGGGCACATGGGCTCCGCCCTCATGATTACCCACCCTGCGCGGCGATGTCCCGGCTCGTCAAGTTCGGGCTGGTCGCCGGCTGGGAAAGAGGGGCCAAAATGGGGTCCATGAGAACGCGGTGCGTCGGCGGGATCGTCCGGGACGGCGACGGGCGGCTGCTGCTGGTGCGGCGCGGGCGCCCGCCCGGCGAGGGCCTGTGGTCGATCCCGGGCGGACGGGTCGAGCCGGGCGAGGACGACCCGGCCGCCGTCGCGCGGGAGCTGAAGGAGGAGACCGGCCTGGACGTCGCCGTCGGCGCCCTCGCCGGGACGGTCGAGCGCCCCGCCCCCGGCGGCGTCATCTACGAGATCCACGACTACGCGGCCACCGTGACCGGCGGGACGCTCCGCGCGGGCGACGACGCGTCCGACGCGCGCTGGGTGCGGCCGGGCGACCTCACCGGCCTCCCGGTCACGCCGGGGCTGCTCGAAGCGCTCGCCGAGTGGGGCGTCCTCGATACCGAGGGCGGCGGCACGGGCGGCGGTCAGGGCACGGGCGCTTAGGGCGCGGGCGGTCAGGGCACGGGCAGCGGCTGGGACACCGCCGCGACCGGCACGCCGTCCTCCGCCGTGACCTTCTGCAGCCGCATGCGCCGCGCCAGCCACACGACGACCGCCGCGTAGAGCAGCATCGGGACGACGTCGGCCAGCACGACCTGCCACGGCACGCTGCCCTGCTCCATGTCCAGCTTGCCGACCGCCGCCGGGAGCAGGAACGCCATCAGGTTGTTGAACACGTGCAGGGCGATGCCGGACTCCAGCCCGCCCGTCCGCACCGTCAGCCACGCCGCGATCGCACCGAACAGGAAGATGTCGAGGATGCCCCAGCTCGTGTAGCCGTGCCCGGCCGTGAACAGGGCCGACCCGACCACGATCCCCGGCCACGGGGTGCGGAAGACCAGGCTGAACGCCCGCCCGGCGCGGCCCCTGGCGTTCTCCAGCGTGCAGGCGCCCACGGCCTGCAGCAGCCAGCCGCGGAAGACGTACTCCTCCGCCGCCGCCTGGAAGGGCACCAGCAGGACGATCACGATCGCCGGAGCCAGGAACGCGCTCCACCCGACCCAGTGCTCGTCGCCGCCGGACTGGTCGTCCATCGCGACGGCCGCCGCGATCGACGTCCCGTACGACACGACGCAGAACAGGACCGCGAGGCCGCAGCAGACCAGCATCCAGCGCCACCGCAGGCGTCCCGCGACCGACGACAGCGTGCCCGGCCGCCGCCGCTGCAGCAGCCACGCGGCCCCCAGCACGACCGGCAGGAACAGCGCGAGGGACCCCAGGTTGAACGCGAGGTCGGCGGTGTCGTTGCCGAAGATCGAGTCCGCGTCGGCGCCGGAGGCGTCCGGGTCCGGGACGTCCCCGGTGACCGCGATCCGAACGATCATCCCGGCGAGCATCAGCAGGAGCGCGAGGCCCATCCCGGCGACGGCGACCACGAGGCTCCCGGCCAGCGGCCGCCACCAGCGGTGCGCCTCGTTCCGCGCCACCTGGTGGAACCGCCTGCCCGCCGGCGGCGGCACCGTCCAGGACCGCTTGGCGGGCGGCATGCCGTACCCCGGCCCGTACGCGCCGGGGCCGTGCTGCGGGCCCCAGCCGTCCGGCTGCGCTGGCGCCCCGGGCCAATAGGGCATCCCGGGCGAATATCCCGGAGCGCCCCCGTACGGTCGGCCCGGCGGCTCCGCGGGCGGGTGCAGGGGCGGTTGCGCGTACGGCTGCGGCGGAGCCGGGTGGGGCGGCTGCGCCGGCGGCCACGAAGGCTGCTCCCCCGGCCCGGGGTCGGCGGGACGGACGGGGTCCGGGGGCGCCCAGCCGTCGGTGTCCCCTGGTTCTGGCAACGTGACCCCTCCCCCGCGAATCCCCCGCGAACCCTTCGCGTACGTGACGAATCGTACGGGGCGTCAGTTCCCCGCCGGGTCGAAGCGCTTCGTGCGGGCGAGACCGGCGGCGCGCCCCTTGGCGGCGACGACGAGCGCCATCTTGCGGGACGCCTCGTCGATCATCTCGTCGCCGAGGGTGGCGGCGCCGCGCCCCTCGCGCAGGGAGTGGTCGTAGGCGTCCAGGATCAGCTCGGCGTGGTCGTAGTCGTCCTGGGACGGGGAGAACACCGCGTTCCCCGCCTCGACCTGGGACGGGTGCAGCACCCACTTGCCGTCGAAGCCGAGCGCGGCGGAGCGCCGCGCGACGCGGGTGAAGGCGTCCACGTCGCGGACGTTGAAGTAGGGCCCGTCGATGGCCTGCAGGCCGTGGGCGCGGGCGGCGATCAGGATGCGCATGAGGATGTGGTGGTAGGCGTCGCCCTCGGTGTAGCCGGGCGGCTGCTCGCCGACGACGAGGGTCTTCATGTTGAGGGACGCCATCAGGTCGCCGGGCCCGAGGACGAGGGTCTCCAGCCGGGGCGACGACGCGGCGATCGCGTGGATGTTGACCAGGCCCTGCGCGTCCTCGATCTGGGCCTCGATGCCGATGCGGCCGGCCGGCAGGCCCGTCGCCCGCTCGATCTGGGTGAGGAGCCGGTCGAGCCACTGGACGTGGGTGGCGTCCGACACCTTCGGCAGCATGACCGCGTCCAGGTTCGCGCCGGCGGCCTCGACGACCTCGATCACGTCCCGGTAGGCCCAGTGCGTGTCGAGGTCGTTCACCCGCACCACCCGGGTCTTCCCCGACCAGTCGCCCTCGTTGAGCGCGGCGGCGACGGTCGCGCGGGCGTCCTCCTTGGCGGACGGCGCGACGGCGTCCTCCAGGTCGAGGAAGATCTCGTCGGCGGGGAGCCCCTGCGCCTTCTCGATGAAGCGGGGGTTGCTGCCCGGAACGGCGAGGGTGGTACGTCGAGAGCGCATGGCCCCGGATGCTATCCAGCGGGTGTGAGACCCTGCGGTCATGGGTCTGAACGGCGCGGGTCCGAACAGGGCGCTGGTGGAGGAGGCGGCCAGGAAGTCGGGGCTGCTGTGGCTGGAGCTGCCCGGCCTGCCGCAGCCGCGGGCGGCCTGGCACATCTGGCACGACGGCTCCGCCTACGTGCTGACCGGCGGCGAGGGCGAGCAGCCGCTGCCCGGCCTGCCCGAGTCGTCGCGGGTCACCGTGATCCTGCGCAGCAAGGACAAGGGCGGGCGCCTCATCTCGTTCACCGCCGACGCCGAGCAGGTCGAGCCCGGCACCGAGCTGTGGGACGAGGTGACGCCGATCCTCGCCAAGGAGCGCCTCAACGCCCGCACCCACGAAGGCCAGGTGGAGACGTGGGCCGTCGAGTCGTGGGTCGTCCGGCTGACCCCGGTGGACGAGGTCGTCACGGCGGACGACGGGTACGCGACCGTCCGCCCGGTGCCCACCCCGGCGACGACCGCCGGCGCGCCGCCGCGCATGTTCGGCGGCAAGCGCCGGGCGGCCGACCGCTAGGGGCGCGTCCGGAGCGTCACATCGGGAGCCGGCGGCCCTCCGCCAGGGAGCGGAGCTTGTCCGGGTTGGCGACCAGGTGGATCGTCCGCACCTTGCCGTCGGGGTCGATGTCGACGGTGAAGGCGCTGATCGGGCCGTCCGGGCCGTCCACCACCACCGCCGGCTCGGCGTTGATCTCGACGCGCCGGAACCGCATGTCGGCGGGCTCGACGCCCTGGTAGGGCACGCCGTTGATCCCGACGAGGAAGCGGCCCACCTTGTCGGCGCCGAAGATCGCGCGGCGCGGGGCGCGGACCTTGCCGCCGCCGTCCGACCACAGCGCGACGTCGGGTGCGAGGACCTCCATGAGCAGGTTGACGTCGCCGCCGGTCACCGCGTCGAGGAACCGCTCGGTCGCGGCGCGCCGCTCGGCGCCGCCCGCCTCGAAGCGGGGCCGGCGGGCCTCGACGTGCTTGCGGGCGCGGGTCCCGAGCTGCCGCACGGACGCCTCCGACCGGTCCAGCGCCTTCGCGATGTCCGCGTACGGGTACCCGAAGACCTCCTTGAGGACGAACACGGCCCGCTCCAGCGGGCTCAGCGTCTCCAGGACGACCAGCATCGCCATCGACACCGACTCCGACATCTCGGCGTCCTCGGCGACGTCCGGCGAGGTCAGCATCGGCTCGGGCAGCCACGGCCCCACGTACGTCTCGCGCCTGGCCTGCGCCGAGCGCAGCCGGTCGAGCGCGACGTTGGTGGTGATCCGGACGAGGTACGCCTTCGGGTCGGCCACCCCGGTCCGGTCCCCCGCGGACCAGCGCAGCCAGGCGTCCTGCACCGCGTCCTCGGCGTCGGCCGCCGTGCCCAGCATCCGGTAGGCGACGGCGAACAGCAGGTTGCGGTGCTCCTCGAAGAGCCGGAAGGGATCGTCCATGGTTGTCCAGCCTCGCATGCGTGAATGTTCGTCGACCATCACCCCGGACGACGAAGCGCCGGACCCCGATGTGACATGGGCACGTCCCCTGCGATCGCCCGGAGGGGCCCGGCGCTCCGCGCGAACGTCAAGCCGGCCACGGCCATCGGTTTTCCGAACTCCGGCTCAGCCGATTCAGGACCCCGGGAAGGGGGCGGAACCGGGGCGGGCCCGGATCAAGCAGGCGATCATGGGTAGTGTCCTGACCATGAGCGCAGCTCCGACACGGGTGTTCATCGCCCGGCTCGCGGGCATCGCGGTGTTCGACCCCGCCGGTGACCAGGTCGGCAGGGTCCGCGATGTCGTGGTCGCGCTGCGGCTCGCGCCGCGGCCGCCGCGGGTGCTCGGGCTGGTGGTGGAGGTCACCTCGCGGCGGGCGGTGTTCCTGCCGATCACCCGGGTGACGGTGATCGAGGCGGACGCGATCATCTTCGACGGCCGGCTGAACATGCGGCGGTTCCAGAAACGCGAGTCGGAGACCCTCGTCATCGCCGAGATGCTGGACCGGACGATCCGGTTCCGCGACTCCGGCGAGCCCGTCTCCGTCGTGGACGTCGCGATGGAGCCGACCCGCACCCGCGACTGGCTGGTCGTGAAGGTCGCCGTCAGCCGCCGGACGGGACGCGCGCTGCGCAAGCGCGGCGAGAGCCTCGTCGTCGACTGGGACGCCGTGGAGGGCTTCTCCGCCGTCGAGCACGGCCAGGGCGCCGCCGGGCTGATCGCCGCGTTCGGCCAGATGAAGGCCGCCGACCTCGCCAACATCGTGCACGAGCTGCCGGCGAAGCGGCGGACGGAGCTCGCGGTGGCGCTGGACGACGAGCGGCTCGCCGACGTCCTGGAGGAGCTGCCCGAGGACGACCAGGTCGAGATCCTCGGCCAGCTGGGCGTGGACCGGGCCGCCGACGTCCTGGAGGCGATGGGCCCCGACGACGCCGCCGACCTGCTCGGCGAGCTGCCGACCGAGCAGCGGGAGCAGCTGCTCACGCTGATGGAGCCGCACGAGGCGGCGCCGGTGCGGCGGCTGCTCACCTACCCCGACGAGTCGGCGGGCGGGCTGATGACCACCGACCCGGTGGTCGTCCCGCCGGACGCGACGGTCGCCGAGGCGCTCGCGCTGATCCGCCGCCCCGACCTGAACCCGGCCCTCGCCGCGCAGGTGTACGTGTGCCGGCCGCCGAGCGCGACGCCGACCGGCCAGTACCTCGGCACCGTGCACTTCCAGAAGCTGCTGCGCGAGCCGCCGCCGACGCTGGTCAGCGGGATCGTGGACACCGAGCTCGACCCGCTGCGCCCCACGATGTCGCTGGAGGCCGTCGCGATGTTCCTGGCCACCTACAACCTCGTCGCCGCCGCCGTCGTGGACGAGAACGGGCACCTCCTCGGCTCGGTGACGATCGACGACGTGCTCGACCACCTGCTGCCCGAGGACTGGCGGGAGAACGTGATGGACGCCGCCGCCGAGGTGACCGCCGATCCCGAGGAAGAGGTACTCCGGGGGACGACATGATGACGACACGCCCGATGACCGCGCGCCTGGACCAGCCGAGGGAGGTCCGCCGGACGCTGCTGCCGCGCGTCCACTACGACCCCGAGTCGTTCGGCCGGCTGTCGGAGCGGATCGCGCGGTTCCTGGGGACGGCCCGCTTCATCGTCTACATGACCGTGTTCGTCGCCGTATGGCTCGGCTGGAACACGTTCGCCCCGGACTTCCTGAAGTTCGACCCGTACCCGTTCATCTTCCTGACGCTGATGCTGTCGCTCCAGGCGTCCTACGCGGCGCCGCTGATCCTGCTCGCGCAGAACCGGCAGGACGACCGGGACCGCGTCCAGTACGAGCAGGACCGGGCGCGCGGCGACCGCAGCATCGCCGACACCGAGTACCTGACCCGGGAGATCGCCGGGCTGCGGGTGGCGCTGAACGAGGTCGTCACCCGCGACTTCCTGCGCTCGGAGCTCCAGCAGATCATCAAGGATCTGGACGCGAAGGAGCACGTCCCCTAGGCGCCAGGCTTTAGGCCTTAGGCCCCTGAACCCCCGGCCCTAGGCGGGAATCCCCTCGTCGGCGAGCTTGTCGAGGATGTGCTGGAACGCGCGCAGGTCGGACTCGTCCAGCCGGCTCAGCACGTGCTCCTGGACGCCCTGCCGGTAGGTGGGGGTCGCGTCGGCGAGCCGGAGCCGCCCGGCGTCGGTCAGGGCCGCGTACAGGCCGCGGGCGTCGTCGGCACAGGACTGCCGGACCACCAGCCCGTCGCGCTGCAGCCGGTCGACGAGCCTGGTCAGGCCGCTGCGCGACAGCAGGACCCGGTCGGCCAGGTCGTTCATCCGCAGCCGCCCGCCCGCCGCCTCGCCGAGGTGCATCAGCACCTCGTAGGAGCCGAGCGCGAGGCCGTGCCGGGCCAGCAGGTCGGCCTGCAGGCGGCGGGAGATCTGCGCCTGCGCCCGCAGCATGGTCCGCCAGACGACCAGCTCGGCGGCCGAGAGGGTGCCGCTTGTCACCGGACCGATGTTACGGCCGGCGGGCCGTCCGCGCGATGGAGACGCACCCGACATGTGAAGACGGACACCCTGATTAACGGGTAGGGCCTCAGGGTTCATACCATGGGCGCATGGCCTCCCTGTTGACGACCGAGCGGGTGACCGAGGCTCTCGCCACGGTGAACGATCCTGAGATCCACAAGCCCATCACCGAGCTCGACATGGTCAAGAGCGTCGACATCGACGCGGACGGCGGCGTCCGCGTCGGCGTCTACCTGACCGTGGCCGGGTGTCCCATGAAGGACACCATCACCAAACGCGTCACAGAGGCCGTGTCCCGGCTCGACGGCGTCTCCTCGGTGCACGTCGACCTGGACGTGATGAGCGAGGAGCAGCGCAAGGACCTGCAGACCAAGCTGCGCGGCGGGCAGCCCGCCAAGGAGATCCCCTTCGCCAAGCCGAACTCGCTGACCAAGGTGTACGCGGTGGCGAGCGGCAAGGGCGGCGTCGGCAAGTCGTCGGTGACCGTGAACCTGGCCGCCGCGCTGGCCGCGCAGGGCCGCAAGGTCGGGGTCGTCGACGCCGACATCTACGGCCACTCGGTGCCGCGGATGCTGGGCGTGCAGAACGCCCCCACCAAGGTCGAGGACATGATCCTGCCGCCGACCTCGCACGACGTGAAGGTGATCTCGGTCGGCATGTTCACCGCCGGGAACCAGCCGGTCGTGTGGCGCGGGCCGATGCTGCACCGCGCGCTCCAGCAGTTCCTCTCGGACGTGTACTGGGGCGACCTCGACATCCTGCTGATGGACCTGCCGCCCGGCACCGGCGACATCGCGATCTCCGTCGCGCAGCTGCTGCCGTCCGCGGAGATCCTCGTCGTCACCACCCCGCAGCAGGCCGCCGCCGAGGTGGCCGAGCGGGCGGGCGCGATCGCCGCGCAGACGCACCAGCAGGTCGTCGGCGTGATCGAGAACATGTCCTACCTGTCGTGCCCGCACTGCGGCGAGCAGCAGTTCATCTTCGGCGAGGGCGGCGGCCAGACGGTCGCGGACGCGCTGACGAAGACGCTCGGGACCCGCGTCCCGATGCTCGGCCAGGTGCAGATCGACCCGCGGCTCCGCGAGGGCGGCGACAACGGTCTCCCGCTCGTCCTGTCCGACCCGGACGCGGGCGCCGCCAAGGAGCTGCGCACCATCGCCGACAAGCTCGCCGGTCGCAGCCGCGGCCTCGCCGGCATGTCCCTGGGAATCTCCCCCAAGGGCCGCTGACGACTTGCTAGCCCAGGGGGGCGACCCCCTGGAACCCCCGTTACGGACGAGAGGGCGTTTCCCGAGCCGCTGGCGCGTCTCGCGAAACGCCCTCTCGTCCGGCGGGTCGTGCGACCTCCGGGCGCAGAGCGCCCTCCGGCCACCCGACCCGTGAGCTGGTGGCCCCCTGGGCTAACTGGTGGCCCCTGGGCTAGGTCGCCTCGTCGTCGAAGGGGGGCTTCTTGCCGTCCAGTTGGTGCGCGGTCGTGGCGTAGGACGGCTCGTCGTCGAACACGCCGGAGCCGTTCGCCGTCAGGCCGCCGCCGGGCTCGTCCTCGAACAGGTGCTTGCGGACGAACGTCTTGGGGTTGAGGTCGTTGAGGTCGAAGTCCTTGAACTCCGGCCCGAGCCCCTCCTGCAGGTCGGCCTTGGCGCTGTCGGCCATCTGCCGGAACTGCCGCAGCATGCGTCCCGCCTGCCCGGCCACCTGCGGCAGCTTGTCCCCGAAGATGACCAGGGCGAGGACGACGAGCACCGCCATCTCACCGAGTCCGACGTCGAACAACCCGTCCTCCACAAGCCGTCAGGGGGCCGGTCCCCGCGGACCGACCCCCTCAGCGTATCCCGAGCCCGGATGAACCGGACCTGAACATCCCGCCGTTCTAATCGGCGCCCAGTGTCACCTGAACCTTGTTCTCCCGGCCGTCGCGCTCGTAGGTGATCGTGATCCGGTCGCCGGGGGCCCGGCTGCGGATCTGCGCGATCAGGTCGGTGGCGTCCTCGATCGGCTTGTCGTCCACCTTGGTGATCACGTCGCCGGGCTTCAGGCCCGCCTTGTCGGCCGGGCCGCCCTTGGTCACCGGGTCCTGCCCGCTGACCGGCTGCGGCATGATCCGGGCGCCGCCCTCCTGGTAGCGGGGGTCGGGCAGCACGCCGAGCTTGGCCTTGCGGACGCTGCCGCTGCGGATGATCTCCTCGGCGACCCGCTTGCCCTGGTTGATCGGGATCGCGAAGCCGAGGCCGATGCTGCCGCTCTGCTGCTCGCCGCCGAGCGACTGGCCGCCGAGCGTCGCGATCGCGGTGTTGATGCCGATCACGCGGCCCTTCGCGTCCACGAGCGGGCCGCCCGAGTTCCCGGGGTTGATCGCCGCGTCGGTCTGGATCGCGTTCAGGTAGGACGCGTCGGCGCCGCCCTCGCCCTGCGTGGGAACGGCCCGGTTCAGCGAGCTGACGATGCCGGTCGTGACCGAGCCCTGCAGGCCGAGCGGCGAGCCGATCGCGATCACCGGGTCGCCGACCGCGATCTTGCTGGAGTCGCCGACCGGCAGCGCGGGCAGCGAGTGCTGGCCCTCCGGCTTGAGGACGGCGACGTCCGAGCTCGGGTCGGCGCCCTTGACGGTCGCGGGCAGCGTCTTCTTGTCGTTGAAGACGATCTGGATCTGCCCGCCGCCGCCGGCGCCGGACACGACGTGGTTGTTGGTGATGACGTAGCCGCCGTTGACGATGAAGCCGGTCCCGCCGACCTCGCCCTGCGCCGCCTGCACGCGGATCATCACGACGCTCGGCAGCACCCGCTGCGCGACGCCCGCGACGGAGTCGGGCGGGCGGTTCTGCACCTTGGTGTCGCTGCTGTCGCTGCCGCCGAGGCTCACCGAGCCGCCGCCGTCGTCGCCGTTGGTCGCGACGACGCCGATCCCGGCACCGAGCGCGCCCGCCACCAGCGCGACGATCAGCGCGACGACGGCGAGCAGGCCGAGGCCGGGCCCGCCACGCGAGGACGACGGCATCGCCGGCACCGGCGCCCAGTTCGGGCCGGTGCCGCCGGGCGGCATCCCGTAGCCGGACATCGGCCGGGGCCCCGGACCGCCGGGCGGCGGGCCCATCGGCGCGGGCGGCGGCGCCATCGGCGGCCGGGCGCCCGCGGGCGGCGGCGGGCCCTGGTGGGACTGCTGCGGCCAGCCGCCGTACGGGCCGCCCTGCGCGGCGCGCGGGTCGGCGTTGTGCGGGACGAACCCGGGGCGCGGGCGGTCGTCGTCCGCGGCGGGCTTGTCGAGCGCGACCGGCGGCGGGGGCTGCGGCATGTCGCGCGGCGGGACGTCCTGCAGCGGGACCTCCTGCGGCCCCATGTCCGCCGCGGAGGCGCCGCCGGGCGCGCCGCGCGAGAAGACGTCCTCGCTGGTGTCGGGCGGGCCGCCGAGCGAGTCCGGCGGCGCGAACCCGCCGGCCACCAGGCGGTCGCCCCGGCCGGCGCCCTCGGCGCCCTCGGCGCCGAACTCCCGGCCGGGCTCCGGGTCGTCGACCGGGCGCGGGTCGTCGCCGGCGTCCGCCCAGGCCCCCGGCTCCGGACCGTCCACCGGCTGATCCAGCGGGATCTCCTGGTCGGTCACCGTCTCGGGAGGAGCCGCCGCCTCCTGCCGCTCAGGCTCCCCGCCGGAGACGACCTCGTCGTCGTCCGACGGGGCCCGTACCGGCCCGCGGTTGTCTTCCGTCATCCCCATCTCTCCTACCGAGCATGGTCCTCGTCATCCGTGCTCATGCTGCCCCGAAAGGCATGTGGCGAGCATAAGACCCGCCCGCCGTGCCGGCGAACGGTGATCACCACCTCGGACGCCGATACGGCCGCGACGGTTCAGTCGAACGGATCGACCGCGGACACCAGGCGGCGGGCGCCCCGGGACAGGCGCGTCCACAGCGGTTCGGCGCCGCGCGGCATGTTCACGGCGACCGCGTCGGCGGTGCTCTGCGGCGCGTCCGTCAGCACGGTGTAGACGTACCCCTTCCCGGCGGAGACGGCCCACCGGCGCAGCGACTCGCGGCGGTACACGGTCCGGCCCCGGCGGACGGTCTTCTGCCAGCCGGCCAGGCCGTGCTCGTCGAGGGTGCCGCGCTGCACGAACACCGAGACGGCGGCGAGGCCGTCGGAGTAGCTGAGGTGGACGGCGCCGCCGCCCTTCTCGCGGCGCACGTCGTAGAGGGTGAGCCGGCCGGGCAGGTCCTGCGGGACGGGCCAGCCGCGGTCGCGGAGCCCGGCGATCCCGGCCCGGTCCAGCCGGTCGCCCCACGCGCTCGCGGCGGTGCCGGAGCCGGCGCTCTCCACCGGTCCGGACGCGCTGGACCCGGGGAAGCGCAGCAGCCCGCTGCGCGGCAGGTCGAGCGCGGCCCGCTCCCCCGGCGGCATGGTGAAGCTGATCTCGCTGAACCCGGTGACGATCACGGGATGGCCCTTGGCGTCGATCAGCTCGCGGTGCAGCATCAGCCCGGTCTCGCGGTCGATCCAGAAGCGTCCGGCGGGGCTGCCGTCGGCCCGGCGGGCCTCGACGACGCGGGCCGGCCGGCCGCAGATCGCCGCGTCCGCGGCGCGCACCACCGAGTAGTTGCGGGTGAGCAGGGCGAGGGTGCCGGGGGTGAAGCCGGTGGTGTCGCCGGCGGCGGACTCGGGCCGGTAGCCGGTCCCATTCGCGGCCGACCGGTAGCGGATGCCCTCGCCGGGCCGGTGCGTCACGGCGACGCGGGACGTGGCGGACGCGCCGCGGTTCCACGTGGTGAGGAACCGCCGGCCCTCGTAGGGGACGCGGCGGGCGGCGTCGGCGGCGGCGCGCAGCAGCCCCACGGCGCCGGGATCGCTGCGCGTCCGGCGGACGGCGGCCGGGTCGCCGGACAGCAGCCCGGCGAGGGCGAGCGCGCCCGCGAGCGCGCCGGCCAGGAGGGCGCACCGCCGGCCGCGCCCCGCCAGCCCGGTCGCGGTCGGCGCGGTCACGGTCCGGGGGAGACCTGGACCTGGTAGACCGGGTCGGTGAGCGGGTCGGTCATCGGCGCGTCCCCGGAGGTGAGCGCGTGCTCGACGGCGAAGCGGTCGAAGGCGGGCGTGACGGTCGGCGCGTCCTGCCGTCCGCCCGCGGCGTAGGAGGCGGTGCCGAGGCCGAGGAAGAGCGTCGCGGCGCCCACGACCAGGTACCGGCGCCGCGGGTGGAGCTGCACGGTGGTGGCGTGCCCGCCGGGCCGGTTGTCGCGCGGGCGCGCGGCGGGGGCCGGCCGCGCGGGACGGGTCGATGATCGCAGCGGCCGTGCCGGGCGTTCCGACGGCGCGCCGGCGGGCGGGCCCGGCGGGGGGCCCGCGGGGACGCCGGCGGACGGGGGCGGCTCGGCGGCCACGGGCAGGGAGCGCAGCCGGGTCAGGAAGTCGGGGGTCGGCAGGTCGTCGGTGCCGTCCGCGGCGGGCAGCTCCGACAGCCCCCGCAGCCGTCCCTTGAGGCGGCGCAGGCCCGCCACCTCGGCCCTGCACCGGGCGCATCCCGCGAGATGGGCGAGCACGCGGTCGCGCTCCTCGTGTCCCAGCTCATCGTCGACCAGAGCGGTCAGACGCTCCCCCAGACAACTCACGCCGCCTCCGTCGGTTCCATTCGGTCGGGCGCGCGGTCCCGGCCCCGCGCGCGATGTGCTCGGCTCTAAGCGCCGCCGGGCTCCGGCAGCGCCCCGCCGGCCGTGTGCACGCCCCCCGCGGGCGCCGCGGCCGCACCGTCGGCGGCGGTGGCGCGTGCCTCGGAGGCCGGCGCCGCCACCTGGTAGTCGTTCCTGGTGCCGGGCCGGCGCCGCGTGGGCGCGCGGTGCTCCAGCGCGGCGCGCAGCTGCGCCCGTCCCCGGTGGATGCGGCTGCGCACGGTGCCCAGCTTGACGCCGAGCGTCGCGGAGATCTCCTCGTAGGACAGCCCCTCGATGTCGCACAGCACGACGGCCGCGCGGTACTCGGGGGCCAGCGCGTCGAGCGCGGCCTGGACGTCGGCGTCGAAGTTGGTGTCGTCGAACGCCTGCGCCGGGGTCGGCTCGCGGCCCTGGAGGCGCTCGGCGGCGTCGTCGGCGAGCCCCTCGAAGCGGATGCGCTGGCGGCGCCGCGCCATGTCGAGGAACAGGTTCGTGGTGATGCGGTGCAGCCAGCCTTCGAACGTTCCTGGCGTGTAGTTCGACAGCGAGCGGAACACGCGGACGAAGACCTCCTGGGTGAGGTCCTCGGCGTCGTGCTGGTTGCCGGTGAGCCGGTAGGCCAGCCGGTAGACGCGCGCGGAGTGCTCGCGGACGACCTCGTCCCAGGACGGCGGCGCCCACTCGGCCTCGGGGGCGTTCTCGCGGGTGCGAGCGGCGTTCCCCTGCCTGGCGCCTACCCCCACAGCGCTTCTGAAACTGAGTGCTGCGACTCCCATGGTGCCGGGCTGTTCCTCTCTCGTGAGCCAAGGTCCTCGCCTTGGAACGGCACGGTCTCGCCTGGGCTGGGGCGGTTCTGGACCGACGTGCGTGCTGGCCGCGCGGGTGCGCTTCCGCTGGTTACAACGCGCTGAAACTCCAGTTGGTTCCCTGTCAACGATATGGTCTTTCCAGCATGAGGCATGCGGGGGTCCCGCGAGGAGGCAGCCATCGACGCCATTCAGGCCACCCGGGCCTACGTGGAGGATTTCCTCCCCGAAGACGAGCCGCTCCGCGCCGCCAGGCGGCGCGGCGAGGAGGTCGGCGCGTCCCCGATCGGGCCGGCCGGCGGCGCGGCGCTGCGCTTCATCGCGGCGCTGATCGGCGCGCGGACGGTCGTGGAGGTCGGCTCCGGCTGCGGCGTCTCCGGCGTCTGGCTGATGCGCGGCATGCCCAGGGACGCGGTCCTCACGAGCGTGGACATCGAGCCCGACAACCAGCGGCTGGCGAAGCTCGCCTACCGGGAGGCGGGCCTGTCCCACTTCCGCACCCGGATGATCAGCGGCCCCGCGCTGGAGGTGCTGCCCCGGCTGACCGACGGCGCCTACGACATGGTGTTCTGCGACGCGGTCAAGCGGGAGTACCCCGAGTACCTGGTGGACGCGCTGCGGCTGCTGCGGCCCGGCGGCGTGGTCGCGTTCGACAACGCGCTGTGGCACGACCGGGTCGCCGACGCCGCGCACCGCGACCCCGACACCGAGGCGATCCGGGAGGTGCACCGGATGATCCGCGAGGACGAGCGGCTCGTCCCGTTCCTCGCCCCGGTCGGCGACGGTCTCCTCTGCGCCGTCAAGCGCGACTGAGGCGGGCGCATGGAGGGCGGGCGCATGGATGCGGAGACGGTCGAGACCCGCGAGCCGTTCGCGGTGCGGATCAGGATGACGTGGCGCGGGGCCTGGCAGCTGGTGGCCCTGGCGATCCTGTTCGCCGCGTCGATCGCGTTCGTCACGGGCGGCGCGATCCGCGGCGCCGGGGTGGGCGCCGTCGCGGTCATGGTGCTCGGGGTGGCGGGGCTCGCGCTCTTCGGGACGGGCCTGCTGATCTCCGGCGGCGGGATGCTGGCGCGCCGTCCCGTCCTGGAGCTGGACGGCGACGAGGTGCGCCGCCCGGCGCGCTGGCCGCTGCCCCGCTCGGCCGGGCGGGCGCTCCCCTGGGACGAGGTGGCCGCGATCGCGGCGCTGCGCCGCGGCATGCCCGGCAGCCGCCGGGGCGAGCAGGACTACCTGGTGTTCCTGCCGTCCGCCGAGCTGGCGGAGCTGGCGCGCACGTCGGACCGGCCCGGCCTGGTGGCGTTCACGATCCGGGACGTGCCGGCCACGGTGGCGGCCGTCCCGTGGTGCTTCGCGGTGGAGCCGGGCTGGGACGCCGCGCTCCCCGACATCGTCAAGGAGGCCCGGCGGCGCCGCCGGGTCCCGGTGATCGACCGCCGGACGAAGTAGCGCCTCCCGCCGGCGGGCCGGCGCTCACGCTCCGGCGGTCAGCCAGTCGAGCAGCAGGCGGACGCCGAACCCGGTCGCGCCGCGGGTGATCTCGCCGTCGTCGGACGTGGCGCGGCCCGGCCCGGCGATGTCGAGGTGCGCCCAGGGGCGGTCGCCCGCGAACTCGCGCAGGAACAGCGCCGCGGTGATGGCGCCGCCGCCGAGGCCGCCGCGCCCGATGTTGGCGACGTCGGCGACGTCGGAGTCGATCGCGGTGCGGTAGTCGGCCGTGAGCGGGAGCCGCCACACCGGCTCGCCGGCCGCCGCGCCCGCACCGGTGAGCGCGTCGGCGAGAGCGTCGTCGGTGGCGAACAGCGCGGCGTGCCGCAGGCCGAGCGCGACCTTCGCGGCGCCGGTCAGGGTCGCGACGTCGACGACCGCGTCGGGGTCGAGTTCGGCGTCGGCGTAGGCGAGCGCGTCGGCGAGGACGAGCCGGCCCTCGGCGTCGGCGTTCAGCATCTCCGACGTCGTGCCGCCGTAATGGGTGATCACGTCGCCGGGGCGCATCGACGACCCGGACGGCATGTTCTCCGCCGCCGCGACCAGGCCGGTGACGCGGGCGCGGACGCCGAGGCCGCGCAGCGCGCTCATGACGGCGATGACCGCGCCGCCGCCCGCCATGTCGGTCTTCATCGTCTTCATGCCCTCGTTCGGCTTCAGCGACAGGCCGCCGCTGTCGAACGTGATGCCCTTGCCGACCAGCACGACGTGCTTCTCGGCCGGGCCCTCGGGCGCGTAGCCGAGCTCGATCAGGCGGGGCGGGCGGGCCGACCCGCCGCCGACGGCGAGCAGCCCGCCGAAGCCGCCCTCGGCCAGCTCCTTCTCGCCGCGCACGCGGACGGCGAGGCCGGCCTCCGCGGCGACCTGCTCGGCCCGCGCGGCGAGCCAGGAGGGGTCCTTCTCCCCCGCCGGGGTGTTCGCGAGGTCGCGGGCCAGCGCGGTGGCCCGCGCCCGCGCGGTGGCGCGTTCGAGGGCCGGAGCGTCCGCCTCCGGCCCGGCCTCGGTCAGCACGGCGAGGGTGCGGAGCGCCTTCCGGGCCGGCGGGGCGCCGATCGTGAACTCGTAGCAGGCGAGCAGCGCGCCCTCGACGAAGGCGGCGAGGTCGCCGTCCGGGACGCCGGCGAGGAGCGCCGTCCGCCCCTTGCCGCGGCGGGCCACCGCGGCGCCGGCCTTGCGCAGGTCGGCCGGGGCCGCGTCGCCCACCCCGTACAGCAGCAGCTCCCGGACCCGGTCGCCGACGCGGACCTGGGTCGCGACGATCTCCCCCGGATCGCCCTTGGCCTTGTGCAGCGCGAGCAGCTCGTCCAGCGTGAAGGGCAGCGCACCGGCGACCTCGGCGGCCGGCGCGACGGGGCCCTTGCGGACCGGGACCGCCACCACCTCGGCGCCGAGATCGACCGCCGTCTGCGACACGGTGCCGCCGGCGCCGTGGACGCGGGTCTCGATGGGCATGGTGAGGGTCCCCCTTCTGGGTTCGGAAATGGCAAGGGCCCCGGCGGCGTCGCCGGGACCGTCACCAACAAGCCGGGAGCGGCGGAGCCGTCGGCTCAGCCCGCGGGGTCTCAGCCCACGACGTCCTTGAGCGCCTCGCCGAGTTCCTTGGCCTCGTCGGCGGAAAGCTCGACCACGAGGCGGCCGCCGCCTTCGAGGGGGACCCGCATGACGATCCCGCGTCCCTCCTTGGTCACTTCGAGCGGACCGTCTCCCGTCCGCGGCTTCATCGCCGCCATGCGTGCATCCCCTTCCTGCGTAGGGCCGCGGCCTCGCACACCAGTGGCCGCGTGGCCGCGTGTCGCATCCGCGTCATCAGTAGTGGTCCATTATCTCGTCTTCCGGGCGCGAAGTGGTAACGATCAGCCTCCAGATCGGAAGATGGGAAGATCTGCGGGAGAGCTGAGAGGACGCCGATGTCTGAGACCGTGCTGTACGACGTGACCGACGGTGTGGGGACCATCACACTCAACCGCCCCGACGGGATGAACTCGCTGACCACCGAGATGAAGGAGCTGCTGCGCGCGACGGTGGTGCGCGCCGCCGCCGATCCGGACGCCCGCGCGGTCGTCCTCACCGGTGCGGGGCGGGCCTTCTGCGCTGGGCAGGACCTGCGCGAGCACGCCGCCAACCTTGCCGCCGGGAAGGGGCTGGACGACACCGTCCGCAAGCATTACAACCCGGTGGTGCTGGCCCTCGCCGGGATGCGGAAGCCGGTGGTGGCGGCGGTGAACGGCGTCGCGGCGGGCGCGGGCGCGGCGCTGGCGTTCGCCTGCGACCTGATCGTGGCGTCCGACAGGGCGAGGTTCGCGACCGCGTTCACCGGGATCGGCCTGGCCCCCGACAGCGGCATGTCGTGGACGCTGCAGCGCCTCGTCGGCCGCGCGAAGGCCGCCGAGCTGCTGCTCCTCGGGGAGCCGGTGAAGGCGGAGCAGGCGCTGGAGCTGGGCCTGGTGAACCGGGTCGTCCCGGCGGACGAGCTGGCCCCGGCGGCGGTGGAGCTGGCGCGGCGCCTCGCGGCCGGCCCGACGGTCTCCTACGGCGCGGTGAAGGCGGCGCTCGACCACGCGGCGGCGCACGACCTGGCGTCCTCGCTGGAGCGGGAGGCGGAGCTGCAGGACGAGTGCGCGGAGACCGCCGACCACAAGAACGCGACCGAGGCGTTCCTGAAGAAGCGGCAGCCGGAGTTCGAGGGGCGCTGACGGCCGCGCCGTGAGGGTGGGGCCTTCCCCCGTATCGGGTGGGGAGGCTCCGCCACTGCGGGCGAGGGGGCTCCGGCGGTTGGCTTGAGGCATGACCCAGACAACCGCCGCACCCCCTTCCGGTGAGGTCCGCGACCATGTCGCCGTGGCCCGTGACGTCGTCAAGTCGTACGGGGCGGGCGAGCACGCGGTGACCGCGCTGCGCGGCGTCTCGGCGGCGTTCCCGCGCGGCCGGTTCACCGCGATCATGGGGCCGTCCGGCTCCGGGAAGTCGACGCTCCTGCACTGCATGGCCGGGCTGGACACGGTGTCGTCCGGCTCGGTGCTCATCGGGGACGTCGACATCACGAAGCTGTCGCGGACGCGGCTGACGAAGCTGCGCCGCGACCGGCTCGGGTTCGTGTTCCAGTCGTTCAACCTGCTGCCGATGCTGACGGCGGAGGAGAACATCCGGCTGACCGGGCGGCTCGGGAACCGGCGCGCCGACCGCGAGTGGTTCGCGACCATCGTGGACGCGCTGGGGCTGCGGGAGCGGCTGTCGCACCGCCCGGCCGAGCTGTCGGGCGGCCAGCAGCAGCGGGTCGCGGTGGCGCGGGCGCTGCTGACCCGGCCGGAGGTGCTGTTCGCGGACGAGCCGACCGGCAACCTCGACTCCCGGTCGGGCGCCGAGGTGCTGGGGTTCCTGCGCCGCTCGGTCGACGCCTACGGCCAGACGGTGATCATGGTGACGCACGATCCGGGGGCCGCCGCGCACGCCGACCGGGTGCTGTTCCTCGCCGACGGGGCGATCGTCCACGAACTGCACGGCCCGACGGTCGGCCAGGTGCACGGCGTGATGCGCCGGATGGGGGGCTGAGCGGCATGTGGCTCATCGCGCGCCGCTCGTTCGCCGAGGGCTGGACACGGCTGGCCGCCACGCTGCTGGCGGCGGTGTTCTCGATCGGGCTGATCGCGGGCTCGCTGCAGTTCACGCTCCGGGCGCAGGAGGCGGTGTCGGGCAGCGACGCCAGCGAGTACTCCGCGGCGGACGTGCTCGTCCAGGGCGGTACGACCGACGCCGACGACCCGTACTCGGCCCCGGACGGCCAGGTCGCGCTGCGTTCGGTGGCGGGACGGCCGGGGGTCGCGGCGGCGGCCGGGGACGCGATGGTCCCGGTCACCGCGAGCGGCTCCGACGGCAGGACGATCCTGCCGCCCGCCGGCGCCGGGACGACGCTGCGTCCGTGGACGTCCGACGCGCGGTTGAACCCCTACCGCCTGGAGTCGGGGCGCGCCCCGGCCGGCGGCGACGAGGTCGCGGTCACCCGGCACGTGGCGCGGGCCGGGAAGCTGGACGTCGGCGACCCGCTGAAGGTCATGCTGCCGAAGCAGAGCCGCACCATGAAGATCGTCGGAATCGTCACCGTGCAGGGGCACAGCGCCGTCGCGAGCGGCGACCTGCTGCTGGCGGCGCCGTCGACGGCCGGGCAGGCGGCGGGCCTCCCCGCCGGGACGTGGCAGGGCGTCTGGGTGAAGGCGGCGCCCGGCGTCCGTCCGGCGGAGCTCCGCGCCGAGCTGGCCGGGGCCCTCGGCGAGGACGTCACCGTCCGCACCGCCGCGGCCGTGCGCGACGCCCAGTCGGCCGACCTGGAGGGGGCGGGCGCGTCGATCGGCGGCGCCATCGGCATGCTCTCGTCCGTCGCGGTGTTCGTCGGGCTGTTCGTCGTGGCGAACACGTTCGGGACGCTCGTCCGGCAGCGGACCCGGCGGCTGGCGCTGCTCAGCGCGATCGGCGCGACGCCGCGCCAGATCAAGCGGCTGATCCGGTGGGAGGCCCTCGCCCTCGGCGCCGTCGCGTCGGCCGGCGGCGTGCTCCTCGGCTACCCCGTGTCGGCGCTGCTCACCCGGCTGTTCGCCGAGGACGGCTTCGACATCTCCGCCGCCGACGCCCAGTACGGCTGGATCGCGCTCGCCGTGCCCGCCGCCGCCGGGATCGTCGTCACCCAGCTCGCCGCCTGGCGGGCCGCGCGCCGCGCCGCGCGGATCTCCCCGATGGCGGCGATCCGCGCCGCGAGCGCCGAGACGGCCGGCCGCCGCCGGGGCCGGGTGCTCGGCGCCCTCGCCGTGTTCGCGTGCGCGTGGATCTTCTTCGGCGGCGTCTTCGGGATCAGGTACGAGGAGCCGCCCGGGCCGGAGCGCACCGTCGGCGTCGCGATGATGGTCCTCATGGGCTGCATGACGACGGTCGTGGCCCTCGCCCTCCTCGCCCCGTTCTTCGTCGGCCCCCTCGGCGGCCTCGTCGGACGCGTCGGGACGGCCGTGAGCGGCGAGGCCGGGCGGCTCGCCCGCGCCACGATCACCCGCAGCCCCCGCCGGGTGTCGTCGGCCGCGTCGTCGCTCATGCTGGGCGTGGCGCTGGTCGGCGCGACCGCGCTGACCGTCCTGTCGGTGAACGCGCGGTTCGACGAGACCGGCCGGCAGGTGATGCGGGCCGAGCACGCGATCGCCGCGACCGGGACGACGTCCGACGGCCCGGCGCCGCTGCCGCGCGACTCGGCGGCCAAGGCGGCGGCCGTGCCCGGCGTGTCCGCCGCGGTGGCGCTGACGGTGTCGGAGATCAAGCTCGTCTCGCCGCCGCCCCGCCGCCCGTCGCCGGAGGAGCCGCCGGAGCCCGCCTACCTCTCCGTGACGGGCGCCGACCAGGCCGCGATGCCGGCCGTGCTGGACCTCGGCGGGCGCCTGCCTCGGCTCGGGGACGGCGAGATCGCCCTCACCTCCGCGGTGCTGGAGGCGCAGAGGATCGGGAAGGGGCAGACGATCGTCGTGCGCGGCGCGCAGGGCCGGATCCCGCTGCGGGTCGCCGCCGCGTACCACGACCCGTCGCACCTGTTCGCCGACCAGGCCGTGGTGTCGGCGGCGACCATGGACCGGCTGGACCCGGACGCCCCCGCGCAGGTCGTCCTCGTGCGGGGCGGCTCCGAGCGGGACCTCTCCCGCGCGTTCGCGGACACGCCCGGCGTCGGGGTCCTCGGGAAGGGCGCCTACGTGCGGACGGCCGCGGGCGCGCTGACGAGCGGGCTGACGGTCATCTACGGGTTCATCGGGATGGCGCTCGTCCTCTCGCTGTTCGGGATGGCGACCACCGTCTCGATGAGCGTCGGCGAGCGGACCCGGGAGTTCGGGCTGCTCGGCGCGGTCGGGGCGACGGCGGCGCAGATCAGGGCGATCGTCCGCTGGGAGGCCGCGACCGTCGTCCTGCTCGGGGGCCTGCTCGGCATCGGCACGGCGCTGGGCGCCGTCTTCCTGATGCACGTCGCCACGGGCAGCTCGTTCCTCACCCCGGACCCGCCGTGGTGGCTGTTCCCGGCCGTCATCGCCGGCGCGGCGGCGGTCGCGCTCGCGACGTCCGCCCTCCCGGCCCGGCGCGCCGCCGACGTCCCCCTCCTGGAGGCCACCAAAGCCGAATGACTTCCCCAGCCCGTTGCCCCGGCCACGCGACATCCTGGAGCGTCGCGATCACGTCCGAAGGCAGGTTCGAGCTTGCGAGGACCTGATCGCGCAGCGAGCCGCCAGGCGAGTCGGATGCGATGCGGCGATCGCCGCAGGGCCCGTTGAAGAAAGGCGCTCTAGCGCCTGCCGCCGAGGGCGCCGCAACGAAACGCGCAGCCGGTCAGGTGGTCGTTCACGAGTCCGCACGCCTGCATGAGGGCGTAGGCCGTGGTGGGGCCGACGAAGCGGAAGCCGTGCTTCTTCAGCTCTTTGGAGAGGGCCTTGGAGGCGTCGGTGGAGGCGGGGACGTCGGCCATGTCGGTGTAGGCCGGGGAGTCGGGGTCGGCGTAGCGCCAGGCGGTCGCGGCGAGGCCGCCGGGGAGGTCGAGGGCGGCGCGGGCGTTACCGATCGCCGCCTCGATCTTCGCCCGGTTCCGGACGATGGAGGCGTCGCCCATCAGGCGCTCCACGTCATCGGGGCCGAACGCGGCGACCTTCTCCGGGTCGAAGCCGTGGAAGGCGGCGCGGAAGTTCTCCCGCTTGCGGAGGATCGTCAGCCAGGAGAGCCCCGACTGGAACGCCTCCAGGCACAGCTTCTCGTAGAGCCCGAGGTCGTCGCGGACGGGACGGCCCCACTCGTCGTCGTGGTAGGCGATGTAGTCGGGCGCCGAAAGCCCCCATGGGCAGCGCGCCAGCCCGTCATCGCCGAGGATCGCGGTCACTCTCCCCGTTCTACCTCACGCCTCCGACAAAGCGGCGAGTCGGCGGAGGCCGAGGGTCAGGAACGCCTTCACGACCGGGCCGGCGACCAGCCATCCGGCGCGGCCCAGCGGGCCGAGGGGCAGGTCGATGCGCTCCGCCCAGACGACGCGGCTGCCCCGCCCCTCGGGGACGACCTTGAACCACGCCTCGCCGCGCACCAGGCGGCCGGTGTGGCGGACGGCGACGCGCCGCCCCTCCCGCCAGTCGGTGATGATCATGGTGTCGAGGAAGCCGACGGGGCCGACGCCCGTCCAGGCGCGCAGCTCGTCGCCCACCTTGTCGCCGCCCTCGGCGCTGGTGAACGGCATCCACTCGGCGTGGCGGGGCCAGTCGGTCAGGACGTCGAAGACGCGCTGTGCCGGGGCGCCGGACACGGCCTCCGCGTGGACGGCGACTTGGCTCACCGGTGGTCCTCCTTCGCGCCGGATTCGTCCTCCTTGGGGACGGTCTCCTTGCGGAGCGGGACGCCGTCGCCGGGCTCCTCCAGGCCGTGCAGGGCACCGATGGGCGGTTCGTCGACGCGCCTCCGGAGGTCGTGCAGCTGCCGTTCCAGGTCGGCCACGCGGGCGTCGCGCTCCTGCAGGGCCGTGGTCAGGCGGTGGACGGCCTCGTCCGTCACCTGCATCTGATACCCCCAGATCGTGGCCGGGAACCGGAGGCGGGAACCGTCCGCGCCCAGGATGGGGCGGCCCTCGGCGTCCAGTTGGAGGGGCGGATAGTCCGGATGGGCCTCGGCCAGCTCCCCGCCCCTGCCCATGGCGAGGACGACGACGGCGCCCAGCACGGCCACGCCGGCCAGGACGAGCACCACGACCACCATCAACGCTCCGATCTTCTGCCCGTGTCCCTACGGGAAGGACGATCCCCGGACTCCGATCGTGCCACGCTTGGCGGCATGGGGATGCAAGAGCGGAAGGTCCTTCCACCGGACGCGCCGGTTCCGGACGGCGCCGTCGACGCGGGCACGGCGCCCCCGGCGAGCCGCGTGGAACGGCTCGCCGCCTCCGGGGACGCCGTGCTCGTCACGCTGGAGACGGACGCGCGGGACCCCGATCCGGGGCTCCTCGCCGCAGCGTCCGTCTACGCGTGGCTCGGCGCGGTGTACTTCCGGGTGCCGGAGTCCCAGGCGGACGGCATGGGCCAGGTGCTCGACATGGTGGCCTCCATCCAGGGCACCCGGCCCCCCACCGTCGCCCGCCGGGGCCTGGCCTAGCCCCGCAGCCGGTGCCAGGGGCCCGTGATCGCGAACGTCGCGCCCGGGTCCGACTGGCGGTTGGCGAACAGGACGCGGCCGTCCGGGGAGAACGTCACGCCGGTGAACTCGCTGCCGTTGAGGGCGTTGCGCGCCATCGCGAACGGCTTGTTCTCGCGGGTGGTGCCGACGAGGTACTGCTCGCCGTCGCCGTCCTCGGCCAGGATCACGCCGCCGCCGTACGGGGAGACGGTGATGTTGTCGGGGCCGTCGAACCGGCCGCCTGGCTTGAAGATCAGCTGGAGCTCGATCTCGTTGCGGCGCGGGTCGTAGGTCCAGACCTGCCCGGCGTGGTCGGCGGCGGCGCCGTCGCCGGTGTCGGAGAAGCTGCAGACGAAGTACGCCTTGCCGTGCCCCCACCAGCAGCCTTCGAGCTTCTGGCTCCGGGTGATCGTGTCGAACTGCTTGCGGACGGACGTCTGCTTCGCCGACGGGTCCGGGACGTCCAGCCACTCGACGCGCAGCCGGGTGCCGGGCTCGGTGACGAGCGAGAGGTCCGGGACGCCCCGGACGTTCATCGCCTCCAGTTGCCCGCCCCGCATGTAGGCGTGGTAGCCGCCGTGGTGGGCGCGGGGCCGGAACCGGTAGAACAGCCCGAACGGCCTGGCCGCGTCCTCGGTGAGGTAGGCGGTGAGGGTGTGCGGGTCGACGGCGACGGCCTCGTGCGCGAAGCGGCCGAGGCCCGTCAGGGGGACGGGCTCGGTGCGCCGGCCGTCCGGGTCGACCTCGAACACCCAGCCGTGGCTCTTGGTCTGGCCGCCGACGCCCTCGGTCTCCTCGCAGGTCAGCCAGGTGCCCCAGGGGGTGCGGCCGCCGGCGCAGTTGACGGCCGTCCCGGCGAGGCTGACGTACTGCGACAGCAGGTTGCCGCGGCTGTCGACCTCCAGGGTGGTGGTGCCGCCGTTCACGGCGGGGTCGTAGGTCAGTTCGGCGGGCGCCACGGCGCGGGTGCCGTTCGTGCCCTGCTCGTGGTTACGGACGAGCCGGGTCCGGCCGTGCCTGCTGCCGGGGAAGGTGGCCATCCCGTCGTGGTGTCCGGGGACGACGACGCCGTCGGAGATGGGGTCGCCCTCCACCGACAGCTGCTTGTAGTGGAAGCCCTTGGGCAGGTCCAGGACGCCCTTGGGGTCGGGGTTGAGCGGGCCGTAGCCGTAGGCCTCTCCGGCGTCGGCGCCCGCCGACGTCTGGAAGATTCCGTCCAGGCTTCCGGCGAGGGCGATGGACAGCGCGCCTGCGGCGCCGCCCTTGACGACTCCGCGACGGGTCACGGACATGGGCACTCCTTCACGTGAGGGGATCACGCAGGAGGCTGGCCGCCGTCCCTGAACCGCCGGTGAACGATCACCGGCCGTTCGGCGAAGCCCCAGGGCACTCTTGGGTCAGCGCGCCGTGGGGAACGCCATCGAGGGTGCCTCGGCGCCCGCCCCGGCCGCCCCGGCGGGCTCGGGCCAGCGGGACGTCACGGCCTTCGCCCGGGTGTAGAACCGGACGCCCTCGGCCCCGTGGACGTGGGTGTCGCCGAACAGCGACGCCTTCCAGCCGCCGAACGAGTAGAACGCCATCGGCACCGGGACCGGGACGTTCACCCCGATCATCCCGACGTGCACGGACCGCTGGAACCGCCGCGCCGCCGCGCCGGACGCGGTGAAGATCGCCGTTCCGTTGCCGTAGGGGTTGGCGTTGACCAGCGCGATCGCCTCATCGAGCGTCTCGGCGCGCAGCACCACCAGGACGGGCCCGAAGATCTCCTCCCGGTAGGCGGGCATGCCGGTGGTGACGCCGTCGAGGAGGCAGGGGCCGAGGAAGAAGCCGGGGCCGGGCCGGCCGCGGCCGTCCACGACGAGCTTGGCGCCGGCGCGCGCCGCGTCCTCGACGTGCCCGCCGACGCGCTCCCGTGCCGCCGCGCTGATCAACGGCCCCATCTCGCTGGACGGGTCGGCGCCAGGCCCGACGGTGATCGCGCGGGCCCGGGCGGCGAGCCGGTCGAGCAGCGGATCGGCGGCGCCGCCGACGGCGACGGCCACCGAGATAGCCATGCAGCGCTGCCCCGCCGACCCGTAGGCGGCCGCGGTGATCTGGTCGGCGGCCAGGTCGAGGTCGGCGTCGGGCAGCACCACGGCGTGGTTCTTGGCGCCACCGAGGGCCTGCACCCGCTTGCCGGCGGTGCTCGCCGCCTCGTGCACGTGCCGTGCGACGGGCGTGGACCCGACGAACGACACCGCCGCCACGTCCGGGTGGGTGATCAGCGCGGCGGCGGTCTCGGCGTCGCCGTGCAGGACGTTGAACACGCCGTCGGGCAGGCCCGCCTCGGCGTACAGGTCGGCGACCAGGTTCGAGGCGGACGGGACGCGCTCGCTCGGCTTCAGCACGAACGCGTTGCCGCACGCGATGGCGATCGGGTGCATCCACAGCGGCACCATCACCGGGAAGTTGAACGGGACGATCCCGGCGCACACGCCGAGCGGCTCCCGGAACGAGAACGCGTCCACGCCGGACGACACCTGGTCGGAGTACTCCCCCTTGAGCATCTGCGGGATGCCGCAGGCGAACTCGACGACCTCCCGGCCGCGGACGATTTCACCGCGCGCGTCGTCCAGGATTTTGCCGTGCTCGGCGGTGATCAGCCGGGCCAGTTCGTCCTCGTGCCGTTCCAGCAGGTCGCGGAGGGCGAACATGATACGGGCCCGGCGGGTCAGCGAGACCTCGCGCCAGGACGCGAAGGCCCGCGCGGCGGCGCCGGCGGCGGCGTCCACCTCGGCCCGGCGGCCGAGGACGACCTCGGCGGTCTGCTGCCCGGTCGCCGGGTCGTGGACGGGCGCCGCGGCGCTCCCGCCGGCCGGGACGCCGCCGATCCGGTGCTGAATCGAACGCATGAAGAGTCCTTTCACAGGTAGCGGCGCTGGGTCTTCTTGTCGTCGTCGTAGCGGGCGCGGGCCCGTGCGGCCGGCTCCAGCGCGGACACCTCCGCGACCGGCACGTCCCACCACGCCTCGCCGTCCGGCGCGGGTGCGAGCGGGTCGGTCTCGACATGCACGACGGTGGTGCGCGGGGACGCGATCGCCGTGCGCAGCGCGTCCCGGAGGCCGTCGGCGCCGTCGGCGCGGAGCACGTCCGCGCCGAGGCTGGCGGCGTTCGCGGCCAGGTCGACGGGGAGGGGGTCGCCGTCGAGGCCGGTGTCGGTCCGGGCGCGGTAGCGGGTGCCGAACCGCTCCGCGCCCACGCTCTCGGACAGGTTCCCGATCGAGGCGTAGCCGTGGTTCTGGACGAGGACGACGATCAGCTTGACGCCCTCGGCGACGGCGGTGGCCAGTTCCTGGGCCATCATCAGGTACGACCCGTCGCCGACGAGGACGAACACCTCGCGGTCGGGGGCCGCCATCTTCACGCCGAGGCCGCCGGCGATCTCGTAGCCCATGCAGGAGTAGCCGTACTCGACGTGGTAGCCCTTGGGGTCGCGCGTCCGCCACAGCTTGTGCAGGTCGCCGGGCATGGACCCGGCCGCGCACACGACCACGTCCCGGGGCCCGGACTCCGCGTTGACGACCCCGATGACCTCGGCCTGCGCGGGTAGCCCCGCGCGCCGCTCCCCGAACGCGCCGTCCACGACGGCGTTCCACCGCGCGGCCAGTTCCCGTGCCTTCGTCCGGTGGGCGTCCGGGACGCGGTGGCCGCCGAGGGACGCGTCGAGAGCCTTGATCGCCTCCCGGGCGTCGGCGACGACGGTCGTCCCTGCCAGCTTCACGGCGTCGGAGCGAGCGACGTTGATGTTGACGAAGCGCACGCCGGGGTCCGCGAACAGGCTGTGGGACGCGGTGGTGAAGTCGCTGTAGCGCGTGCCTATGCCCAGCACCACGTCGGCCTCGCGAGCAAGGGCGTTCGCGGCCGTGGTACCCGTCACCCCGATGGCGCCGACCGAGCACTCGTGATCCCACGGCAGCGTGCCCTTCCCCGCCTGCGTCTCGGCGACCGGGGCGCCGGTGCGCTCGGCGAAGGCGCGCAGCTCGCCGGTGGCGCGGGAGTAGATGACACCGCCGCCTGCCACGATCAGCGGGCGTTCGGCCGCCCGGAGCAGTGCGGCGGCCTCCTCCAGGGCGGCGGGTTCGGGGACGGGGCGCGGGACGCGCCAGACGCGGCGGGCGAACAGCTCGTCCGGCCAGTCGTACCCCTCGGCCTGTACGTCCTGCGGCAGGGCCAGGGTGACGGCGCCGGTCTCGGCCGGGTCGGTGAGGACGCGCATCGCCGCCAGCAGCGCGCTCGGGAGCTGCTCCGGACGGTTGACGCGGTCCCAGTACTTCGACACCGGCTTGAAGCAGTCGTTCACCGACACGTCGTAGGACCTGGCGTCCTCCAGCTCCTGCAAGACGGGGTTGGCGGGACGCGTGGCGAAGATGTCGCCCGGCAGCAGCAGCACCGGCAGCCGGTTGACGGTCGCCAGCGCCGCGCCCGTCACCATGTTGGTCGCACCCGGCCCGATGGACGTCGTGCACGCCAACGTGGACAGCCTGTCGTGCATCCGCGCGTAACCGGACGCGGCATGCACCATCGCCTGCTCGTTGCGCGCCATGTAGTACGGGAAGTCGCCGGCGTGCTCCAGCAGCGCCTGCCCGAGCCCGGCGACGTTGCCGTGCCCGAAGATCCCGAAGCATCCGGCGAAGAACCGCAGCTCCTCGCCGTCCCGTTCGCTGTACTGCGCCGACAGGAAGCGCACGACCGCCTGGGCGACCGTCAGTCTCGTGCTCACATGACCTCCACTGCAGCGTCCACGGCTCCGGCCACATCGCCGTCCGCAGGGTAGAGAAGGGAGCGGCCGACGACCAGGCCCCGGACGGTCGGCAGCCGCATCGCGCGGCGCCAGCCGTCGCGGGCGGCGCGCGGGTCGCCGGCGACCTCGCCGCCGAGGAGCAGGGCGGGCAGGGTCGTGGCGGCCATGACGCGCTCCATGTCCGGGACGACCGGCACCTTCAGCCAGGTGCGCGCGGAGGTCGTGCCGAGGCCGGACGCGATCGCGATCGCGCGGATCATCGCCTCCGGGGTGAGGTCGTTGCGGACGCGGCCGTCCACCCGGCGCGCGATGAACGGCTCGACCATCGCCATCAGCCCGTGCCCGGCGAGGGCGGACACCGCGCGGGCGCAGCCCTCCAGGGTGCGCGGGGTGGCCGGGTCGTCGTCGTCGACGCGCAGCAGCACCTTGCCGCCGTCGAACCGGGACGCGGCGATGGCGTCGGCGCTGTAGGCGGTGAACCGGTCGTCGATCTCGAAGGACGTCCCGGCGAGACCGCCCCGGTTCATCGAGCCGACCACGACCTTGTCGGCCAGGGCGCCGAGGAGGAGCAGGTCCTCGGCGACGTCGGGGGTGGCCAGCACTCCGTCCACGCCGGGACGCTCCAGGGCCGTGCACAGCCGGTCGAGCAGCTCGCCGCGGTCGGCCATGGCGAGCGGGTCGCCGCCGGCGGCGAGCGCGCCGCGCGCCGGATGGTCGGCGGCGATCAGCATGAGCCGGCCGGTGGCGCCGAGCAGCGCCGGGCGCCGGGGGCGGACCGCGGCGGCCTCGGCGACGGCCTCGGGACGGACGGCGCGCGTCTCCGCGAGCGCCGCGATCCGGTCGGCCCGCGACCCGGCTGGGGTCTGGGTGTCGAGGGTCACGGGGCCACCGCCGGCTCCGCGGCCTCGGCGGTGGTGGGCATGGCGTCCGAGCAGGCCAGCCTGGACGCGACGATCGCGCCGGCCCGGTTGGCGAACCCGATCACGCGCGGGAGGTCCCACCCGGCGAGCAGCCCGTGGCAGAGGGCGCCGCCGAACGCGTCGCCCGCGCCGAGGCCGTTGACCACCTCGACCGGCACGGACGGCGCGTCCACCGTCTCGCCCTCGGCCGTGACCGCGAGAACGCCCTCCGGGCCGCGCTTGACGACGGCGAGGCGGACGCCCCGGTCGAGCAGCGCGCGGGCGGCCCGCACCGGGTCGTCCTCGCCTACGGCGACCTCGCATTCGGCGAGGTTGCCGACCGCGACGGTGGCGTGTTCGAGCGCCTCGCCCACCCAGCGGCGCGCCTCCGCCGGGGACGCCCAGAACATGGGCCGGTAGTCCAGGTCGAGGACGGTGAGGTCCGTGCGGCGGCGGAGGCCCAGGGCGCTGAGCGTGGCCGTCCGGGACGGTTCGGCGCACAGCCCGGTCAGGGTCGTCCACAGAACGCCGGCGGCCTCGATCGCGGGGCGGTCCAGCTCGTCCGCCCGGATCTCCAGATCGGGTGCTTTCGGGAAGCGGTAGAAGTACAGCGGGAAGTCGTCGGGCGGGAACAGCTCGCAGAACGTGACGGGCGTCGGGAGGCCGGGGACGTCGGCGACGAAGCGGGCGTCGACCCCGTATCCGGCGAGTGCGCGGCGGACGAAGCGGCCGAACGGATCGGCGCCGGTGCGGGTGATCACGGCGGCGCGGCGGCCGTGCCGGGCGGCGGCGACCGCGACGTTGGTGGCGCTGCCGCCGAGGAACCGCGCGAACGTCTCGACCTCGTCCAGCCGGGCGCCGGTCTGGAGCGGGTAGAGGTCGACGCCGACGCGGCCCATGGTGAGGACGTCGAATCCGGTCATGCGGCGATCCCGGCGAGGAAGTCGACGCAGGCGCGCACGTCGGCGACGGGTCCGGCGCCGGGCGCGGGCTCCGCGTCGATGATCATGTCCTGCTCCAGGACGTACCAGCCGTCGTAGCCGGCGCGTTCGAGGGAGCCGACGATTCCGGCGATGTCGATGTCGCCCGCGCCGAGCGGGCGGTAGATGCCGGCGCGGACGGCGTCGGTGTAGTGCGTCGCGCCCGCCTGGACGGCGCCGACGAGGTCGGCGTCGACGTCCTTCAGGTGGACGTGCGCGATCCGGCCGGGGGCGCGTGCGGCGAGGTCGCCGGGGTCGGTGCCGCCGATCAGGAGGTGGCCGGTGTCCAGGCAGAGCGGGATGCCCGACCCGTCGAGGACGCGCCGCACCTCGTCGGACCGTTCCACCATCGTCCCGACGTGCGGGTGCAGCACCGCCCGGACGCCGGTCTCGGCCACGGCCGCGGCGATCCGGTCGAGGTTGCCGAGCAAGGCCGCCCAGCCGTCCGCGTCGAGTGCCGGGCGCTCGTCGTAGCCGTCCAGGCCGGTCACCGCGGCCAGCACCAGCGTGAGGCGCTCTCTGGAGCGTTCCACATCAAACCCGGACAGAACGCGCCGGACGTCGGGCAGCGGGTCGCGGGCGGGCTCGTGCAGCACCACGGGCGCGAACCCGCCGACCGGGCGGAGCCCGTACTCGGCCAGCAGCGCGGCGCGCTCGGCGGCCCCGGTCGGCAGGAAGCCGTCCGGCCCGAACTCCGCGGCGGCCAGCCCGAGGTCGCGCATCTCCGCCAGCACCCGCGCGGGCGCCAGCTGGTACCCCCAGCCGGGCACCTCGCACACCCCCCATGAGATCGGGGCTCCCGCGACGCGATCTTTGATCATCGGCTCACCATCTTCCAGCGGACGTGCCTGCGCCGGCCGTGCCACCGGCCCCGCCGAGTCTGCTGAAGGCCAGGAGGGAATGTCAATAGTTTGTTAGGACATTATGAGGTAATAAGTTAAATACACGAATGGGGGTACGATCGTCCCGCACGAGAGGAGACGATGGGTGTACCGACCGCGCGTGACCGTGGACCGCAGCAGCCCCGTGCCGCTGTACTACCAGCTCGCCCGGCAGCTCGAGGCGGCGATCCGGGCCGGCGAGCTGTCCCCGGGCACCCGGCTGGAGAACGAGGTCGAGCTGGCCGACCGCTGCGGGCTGTCCCGCCCCACCGTCCGGCAGGCGATCCAGCACCTGGTCGACCGCGGGCTACTGGTCCGCAAGCGCGGCGTCGGCACTCAGGTGGTGCGTTCGGAGATCCGCCGCTCGATCGAACTGACCAGCCTGCACGACGACCTGGCGGCGGCCGGCCGCGAGCCGCGCACCCGGGTGCTGGAGCTCGGCCTCGTCCCGGCCGAGGACGAGGTGGCCAAGCAGCTCGGCGTACCGCCCCGCACCGAGGTCACCCGGATGCGCCGGATCCGCTGCACCGGCGACGAGCCGCTCGCCCTGCTCACCAACTACCTGCCGCGCGACCTGATCGCGGTGACCGAGGCCGACCTCGGCGAGCACGGCCTGTACGAACTGCTCCGCGCGACCGGCGTCAACCTGCGCATCGCGAACCAGACCATCGGCGCGCGCGGCGCGACGGCGGCCGAGGCCCGGCTGCTGGACGAGCGGCGCGGCGTCCCGCTGCTGACCATGAACCGCACGGCCTACGACGACAAGGGAATCGCGATCGAGTACGGCTGCCACGTGTACCGCGCGGACCGCTACTCGTTCGCGCTCACCCTGGTCGAACGGTAGTCGCGGGGCGGCGGCCCACCGAATGCCGGGGTGAGACTTCTTGATCGATTAGAGCGCTCTATTGAATTAGAGCGCTCTAACGCTTACGGTGCAGGCGTCCGCACCACGCATCAGGAGGAACCCGATGCACCTGAGACCCACCCCCAAGGGCGTCCGGCTGGCAGCCGCCGCCACCACCGCGGTGCTCGCCGCCGCCGTGCTGCCGGCCGCCCCGGCAGCCGCCGAGGGCGACGAGCTCGCCCAGGTCCGCGCGGCCCTGGAGACTCCGCCGAACTACGACGACGAGGCGGGCGGCAACGCCAACGCCGACGACCCCGCGATCTGGAGCCATCCGAGCGACCGCGCCGGCGACCTCATCGTCGCGACCCTCAAGGAGGGCGGCCTCGTCGTGTACGACTCCGCCGGACGGGAGATGCAGCGGATCGCCGCGCCCACCCCGCCCCGCCCCGGCGACGAGCCCGGCCGGTTCAACAACGTCGACCTGATCTACGGCTTCCAGCTCGGCGGCCGCAAGGCCGACCTGGCGGTCGTCTCCGACCGCGGCCGCGACACCGTCCGCACCTACGCGATCGACCCGCGGGCGGCCGTCCGCCACCAGGCGCCGCTGACCGACGTCACCGACCCGTCGGCGCCGTTCGTCTTCTCCTCCTCCCTCGACGAGGTCAACGACCAGGCCACGGCCTACGGGCTCGCGTCCTGGAGCGACTCGCACGGCGGAGGCTACGTCGCGCTCAGCCGCCGGCACACCTCCCGGCTCGGCCTCGTCCGCCTCCAGGTCACCGCCACCGGCAAGATCGGCTACCGGCACGTCCGCGACCTGGAGCTGCCCACCTCGTTCCCGGTGCCCGGCGGCACCTGGACGCCCTGCGAGGACCCGGGCGAGGGCCCGCAGGTCGAGGGCATGGTCGCCGACCCCGAGCATGAGGTGCTGTACGCGGCGCAGGAGGACGTCGGCATCTGGCGCATCCCGCTGGACGGCGCGCCGCAGCTCATCGACAAGGTCAAGGAGTATGGCGTTCCCGCCGCCTACAACCCCGAGACCGAGGAGTGCGACCCGAGCGGACCCGACCCCGGCGTGGGCGGGCGGCACATCACCGCCGACGCCGAGGGCCTGTCCCTCTACAAGCAGGACGACGGCGAGGGCTACCTGATCGCCTCCAGCCAGGGCGACAACACCTTCGTCGTCTACGACCGCGAGGACCCGGACGACTACATCGGCCGGTTCCGCGTCGCCCCCGGCACGACCGTGGACGGCTCCGAGGTCTGCGACGGCGCGATGGTGACCAGCGCCCCCGTCGGCGGCTTCGAGAACGGCCTGCTCGTCGTGCACGACGGCGTCAACACCCCCGACGCCGTGGACGGCGACGGCGAGGTCCGCGAGAACACGAACTTCAAGTTCGTGGCCTGGGAGGATGTCGCCGAGCCGCTCGACCTGGACGTCACGCCCGGCGACTGGGACCCGCGAGACTAGGACGCCCGCGTACCGACGCGGGCCGCCGCCATGGTTCCGCCATGGCGGCGGCCCGCCGCACCTCTGGAGACCACGCATGGCCCACCCGACCCTGGAGGACGTCGCGGCACGCGCCGGGGTGTCGCGCGCGCTGGTGTCGCTGGTGATGCGCGGCTCCCCCAAGGTCCGCCCGGAACGCCGCGAGGCGGTGCTCCGGGCGGCCGCGGAGCTCGGCTACCGGCCCAACATGATGGCGCGGGGGCTCGCCGCCGGGCGGACGGGCATCGTGGGCGCCCTCCTGGCCGATCTGCACGACCCGGTGTACGCCGCCGTCCACGACGGCCTCGCCGACGAGGCCGCCGGCGACGTCCGGCTCCTGGTCGCCACCGGCCGCGGTCGGCCCGCCCGGGAACTGGCGGCCCTGGACCATCTCCTCGACCTGCGGCCGGACGGCGTCGTCCTGGCAGGCCCGAGGATCGCCGCCGCCGAGATCGAACGCGCCGCCGCAGGCTGCGCCGTCACCGTGATCGGGCGCGCCCTGCGCTCCCCGCGCGTCGACTGCGTGACGGGCGACGACAGGGCGGCGGTGGACGGCGCGATCGCCCACCTGAGCTCCCTCGGCCACCACCGCATAGCCTGCCTGGACGTGGGCGCCCGGCCCTCTCCCCTCCGCCGTGCCTGCCCGCCGGGCACGGTCGTCACCGACCCGGACGCCCTGTGGAGCGAGCCCGTCCCGCCGACCGCCGTCCTCGCCCTCGGCGACGCCACCGGCACCACCACGCTCACGGCCCTGCTGCGCGCCGGGAAGCGCGTCCCCGAGGACGTGTCGCTGGTCGTCCACGGCAGCCCGCCGACGGCCCGGGCCGCGCAGGTGACGACGAGCGCCGTCCCGCCCGCCGACCTGGGCCGCCTGGCGATGGCGACTCTCCTGGCCCGGATCAAGGACGGCGCGCCGGCACGGGCGCGCCGCCGTACCGTCCCACCGCGCCTGGACGAACGCGCGACCACCGCCCCGCCGGGCTGACCCTCCCCATCCGCGCCCCGCGCCCCGCGTCGGCGCCTAGCGCTGCAGCGGGCCGAGGGCGCCGGCGCCGATGTCCAGCAGGAGCCGGAAGCCGTCGTGCTCCAGGAGGTGGCAGGAGCACGCGGCGTCCGGCCCCGGGACGGATCCCGCGCAGCCGACGACGGTCAGGATCACGGCAGGACGCGGGCGACCAGGTCGGCGACGGCCCCCTCGGCGCACGGGGCCACCACGACGTCGGCGGCGGCCCGCACCGTTTCGGCGCCGTCGCCCACGGCGGCGCCGAGGCCGGCGGCCTGGATCATGTCGAGGTCGTTCGGGTTGTCGCCGATCGCCGCGATGTCGGCCAGCGCCACGCCGCGCGCGGCGGCCAGTTCGCGCAGCGCGGCGCCCTTGGTCGCGCCCACCGGGAGGGCCTCCAGGTAGGTGCTCTCCGAGCGGACGAGGGTGACGCCCTCGACGTTCGCCGACACCGTCTCCTCGGCGGGGTCCATGCGGTCGGGGCGGTCACAGATCATCATGACCTTGACGATGTCGTCGAGCGGAAGGTCGCCCCAGGCGCCGATACGGGTGAGGGTAATGCCGTCCCTGTGGGCGTACTGCCGCAAGGCAGGGGAATCGGAGACCACGTGGGCTCGCCCGCCGCTGAAGGCGACGGGCCATACTCCGTCGGGCAGCGAGCCGAAGAGCATCGTGAGCTTCGCCCACGCGGCGACGGCCAGGCAGCGGCGGTGCAGGACGGCGCCGGTGCTCAGGTCGACCACGCGGGCGCCGTTGTAGAGGATCGCGGGGGTGGTGAGGCCGAGCGTCCGGTAGTACGGCAGGGCGGCCGTCTCACTGCGACCGGTGGCGATGACGACGGTGCCGCCCGCGTCCATGAAGCGGCGCAGCGCCGCCAGGCTCGACTCGACGATCCGCCTGTCGCGGGCGACGAGGGTGCCGTCCAGGTCGGTGACGATCCAGTCGACCGTGCGGATGCCGGTGGCGCTCATGCTCCGGTCACCTCGAGCATGACGGACGCGTCGAGGTCGAACCCGCCGACGCAGGCCAGGTAGCCGGGCGCCATGTGGTCGGGGGCGCCGGGCTCCCCTCCGAGCGGCAGGTACGTCCCGCCGGCCTCCCGCACGAGCAGCAGCGCCGCGGTGACGTCCCACGCGTTGATGGACGGGTCGAACGCGACGTCGGTCCAGCCGGCGGCGACGTGCGCGAGCGTGAGCGCGGCGCTGCCGGGACGGCGCAGCGTGGCGAACGCGTCGACCATCAGCCCGAAGCGGCGCAGCGCCCCGTCGTGGTCGTCGCGCAGCTCCCGCGCGCTCGGGTAGGACGTGGCGACGACGGCGGTCGCGTCCCGGGCGGCGCCCCGGCTCTCGATCCGCTCGCCGTTGCAGGTCGCGCCGCCGAGGGACGCGGTGAACATCTCGTCCCGCACCGGGTCGTACACCGCGCCCGCGACGACCTCGCCGCCGGCGACGGCGCCGATGGACACGCAGAAGAACGGCAGGCCGACGGCGAAGTTGGCGGTGCCGTCGATGGGGTCCACGTACCAGCGGATGTCACCGTCCTCGCCCTGGGCGCCGCCCTCCTCGCCGACGACGACGCTGCCCGGGGTCTCCTTGGCGAGCACCTCGCGGATGGTCTCCTCCGCCGCGCGGTCGTGCTCGGTGACGGGGTCGTGCATGTCGCGCTTGGTGTCGACCGCTGGACGAGACCGGAACGCCGTCCGCAGCCGGTCCCCCGTGGCCCGGGCGGCGAGCTCGGCGATCCCGGCCAGGTCCCGCGAAGCGGGCACATCGACGTTCTGCGGCACTTTGGCCTCCTGGTTTTGTCGGTTCGGGTTCTGTCGGTGGTGGTCGGTAGGTTGCGCGTGTCCCGGTATTGACCGCGGCGCGCGCCGCGTTCCCCGGTACGCATCGCCGCCCTGCGTGGCGTAAGGCCGGGGTGCATGAGGGGTTCCGGGTCGTCGGGGTGCGGGGCTCGCCTTGCAGCGGGGGAGGACGTCAAGCGTCTCCTTCTGTGGCGTTCGTGAGCAGTTCGAGCAGGCCGTGGCCGTCGTCGACGATCGCGTCCGGGCGCGACCGGACCTCGTACGGGACGTCGTAGGTGCCCTTGGCGACCATGAGGATGTTGCCGCCGACGCCGGCGCGGTGCCCGCAGACGACGTCGCGGTCGAAGTTGTCGCCGGCGTACCAGGCGACCGCCGGCTCGATGCCGAGGGCCCGGGTCGCGATCCAGATCATCTCCGGGTTGGGTTTGCGCACGCCGACCTCGTCGCTGTAGACCTCGAAGGCCAGCTTGCCGTCCAAGCCCGTCGCGGCGGTGAAGTCCCGGTGGACGGCGCCCGACAGCGAGTTGCTGACGACCGCGCAGGGGATGCCGAGGCCGTCGGCGGCGTCGAGCAGCTCGGGGATGCCGGGGCGGATGCGGCGTTCCTGCCGCAGCTCCCCCATCCGCTTGCACAGCGGGGTCGCGTGCGCGATGACGAGCTGCCGGGCGGACGCGGGCCAGTCGGCGGCCACGTAGTCGCCCCAGAACGCGGCGTGCGTCATCTCGGGCGGCGCGTACGGGCGGGACATGGCGTCCTTCCAGCACCGGTCCGCCGCGACGCCCGCCTTGATGTCGGTCTCGACGGCCGCGACGTCGAGGGCATGGCATCCGGCGCGGATGAGGGACGCGTGGACCTCCTTCGCGAGCGCCGCCGACCAGCCCGGACGGCGGGACGTCTCGACGAGCACACCGCCGAAGTCGAGCAGGAGCGCGCGCGGCTTGGGCAGGGTCATGAGGCCGCCTTCGCGACGGGCGCGACGGCGTCGTCCCAGGCGTCCATCCTCGAACCGTCCGCGGCGAACAGGTGCAGCCGCTTCGGCCGCGCCCAGCAGGTGAGGCGGTCGCCCGGCCCGGCCTCGGGGTCCTCGTGGGTGACGGCGAACAGCTCGGTGTCGAGGACGCGGAGCTGCACGGTCCAGCTCGCGCCGGTCGGCAGGACGGTCTCGACGACGGCCTCGTCCGACCAGGCGGTGTCCGGCACGTCATCGGCCGTGCGGGCCAGTTTCAGCGCCTCCGTCCGGACGCCGACGCAGCCCGGCGTCCCCACGGAGCGCTTCTCCACATAGCGGAGCAGCGACCCGGCGAGCCCTTCCGGCTCTTCGGAAATCGGCACGATGTTCATCGGCGGGCTGCCCACGAACTCGGCGACGAACCGGTTGCCCGGCCGCTCGTACATCTCCATCGGCGGCGCCACCTGCTGCAACTCCCCCTCCGACATGACGGCGATGTGCGTGGCCATCGTCATGGCCTCCATCTGATCATGCGTGACGAACACGACGGTCGCACCGGTCTCGTCGTGGATGCGCTTCAACTCGGTGCGCATCTCCAGGCGCAGCCGCGCGTCCAGGTTCGACAGCGGCTCGTCCAGCAGCAGGACGCCGGGGTCGACGGCGAGCATGCGGGCGAGCGCGACGCGCTGCTGCTGACCGCCCGACAGCTGCGACGGGTAGCGGTCCATGCAGTCGGCGACGTGCACCTTCTCCAGCGCCTCCTTGGCGCGGGCCTTGCGCTTGTCGGCCGGGACCTTGCGCATCCGCAGCCCGAACTCGGTGTTCCCGCGGACGGTGAGGTGCGGCCAGAGCGCGTAGTTCTGGAACACCAGCCCCATGTCGCGCTTCTCCGGCGGGACGTAGACGCCGCGCTCCACCGCGTCCAGGACCCGGTCGCCGACGGCGATCTCACCGCGGGTGGGCTGCTCCAGCCCGGCGATCATGCGCAGGGTGGTGGTCTTGCCGCAGCCGGACGGGCCGAGCAGGCAGGTGAACGAGCCGTCCGGGATGGTGAGGTCGAGGTCCCTCACCGCCGGTCGGGTGCCGCCGGGATAGGTCTTGACCACTCCGCTGAGGGTGATGGCCGGCATGGGTCAACCTCCGATGCCCGAGGCCAGGCTGCTCTTGGTGAGCCGCTGGGCCAGGTAGGTCATGGTGAAAGAGAGCAGGGCGATGACGAGCACGACCCCGTTGGCGAGCTGGGTGTAGCCGTACTCGACGAGCCCGATGGACAGGGTGGTCAGCAGCTGGGTGCCGGCGGTGGTCAGCATGATGACGATGCTGAGCTCCTTCAGCCCCGAGATGAACGGCAGCACCACTCCGGTGACGAGCGCGCCCCGCTGGATCGGGATGATGATCCGCGTCATCCGGGTCGCCCAGCGGGCCCCGCTGATCTGCGCGGCCTCCTCCGGTTCCCGGCCGAGCTGCATCATCGCCGAGATCCCCGACCGCGACGAGTACGGCAGGTGCGTCACCACCATCACGAGGACGAGCAGCGTGATCGTCCCGTACAGCGCCGGGACCGGGCCGCGCCGGACGGCGAAAAGCGACAGGCAGGCGGCGGCGAACGCGATGCCCGGCACCAGGTACGGCAGGAACGACACCTGCCGCAGGAACGTGGAGACCCGGCTCCCGGCGCCGCGCACCACCACGTAGCCGATCAGCAGCCCGAGGAAACCGCACACCAGCGCGGCGACCCCGACGATCCGGAGGCTGTTCCAGGCCGCCTCCCACAGCTCGGAGCCGCGCAGCACGCCGTGCGGAAACCCGACGGCGCCCTCGATCTTCGCGCCGAACCAGTACTTGAGCGTGAAGTTGTCGGCGCTGAACACGCCCGGCGTCTTGGTGACGGTCGACAGCAGCAGCGTCAGCACGGGGACGATGACGCTCGCGGCGAACACCGCCATGCCGAGCCCGAACGCGGGCCAGCGCCAGCGGCGCAGGTCACTGCGGCGGTCCATGGCGCCCTTGCCGCCGACCGTGACGAACCTGCGCTGCTCCCGGACGAGCCGGGTGTCAATGATCACGACGAGCACGCCGATCAGCACGATGACGCCCGCCAGCGTCGAGGCGACACCGGTGCTGCGGTCGCGGATGGCGTGGTAGAGGCCGGTGGACAGTACGTTGTAGTCGCTCGGCAGCCCGAGGATGTAGGGGGTGCCGAACGTGCCGAGGACGCGGCCGAGGACGAGCAGCACCGCCGATGACAGCGCGGGCAGCATCAGCGGCAGCGTGATGCGGCGGACGACCGTCCGGCCGCCGGCGCCGAGGATGCGGGCCGAGTCCTCCAGCTGCGAGTCGATGCGGCGCAGCGCGTTGCCGAACAGCAGCAGCACGAACGGGTAGTAGTGCAGCCCGAGCGTGACGATGATCGGTAGGGGCCCGTAGGCGAGCCAGTCGGGGGTGTGGATCCCGGCGCCCTGCAGGTAGCCGATCTGCCCGCCGGAACGCTCGTTCTTGAACAGCGACAGCCACGCGAGCGCGAACGTCCAGGAGGGCAGCATGTACGGGACGACCAGCGCGCCGGCGAGGAACTTGCGTCCCGGCACGTTGGTACGGGTCACGAGCCACGCCATCGACCCGCCGACGACGAGCGCGAACGCGATGACGCCGACCGCGACCGTGACGGTGTGCAGCAGCGGCTCCCAGAACAGCAGCCTGCTGACGGGCGAGCGGAACACCCGCCACAGGTAGTACCCCGTCCACGAGCCGGACTCCTGGCCGGAGCGGGCCTCGTCGCCGTACTGGACCCGGGCGGCGTCCGAGACGACGGACACGAGCGGGGCGATGACGAGGTAGAGCAGGACGGCGCTCAACGCGAGGCCGAGCAGCACGGTGGGGTCACGCAGGAGCACGCGTGCCCGGTACAGCACGCGCCGGCCGCGTGACGCCGGCCGTGCGGGGGCGGCGACCGCCATGGGGGGTTCCTCCGGGGGGTGGAGCCCGGCGGGCCGCCACCGCGGCCCGCCGGGAGACGGTGGTCAGGAGTGGTTGACGCGCCAGAAGTCCTTGATGTCCTGGCGGGCGCGGAAGTCGGCGGTCAGCTGCGCCGAGGAGAACCAGTACAGCTGGGTGTTCCAGTCGGTGAGGCCGGGCGGGTTGTGCGGGCTCACCCCGACCGCGTCGTTGCCGGACACGCCGCCCGAGTGGGCTTCAAGGTCGAAGCCCTCCTTCTCCATGGCGAAGTGGACGAACAGCTTGGCGGCGTTCGGGTGCTTGGAGCCGGTCGCGATCGTGGCGAACTTCGGGTAGGCGAAGCCGGTCCACGGGGCCAGGCCCTCGCAGACCTTCATGTTGAACTTCTTGTCCTCCAGGTCGCGGAACTTGGCGATGGAGAACAGCCCGATGGTGGTGCGGGTCTGGTTGGGGGCGCCGACGGCGGTCGCGACGTCCTCGTCCTCGCTGGTGAGGACCGGGTCGTTCTTCGCGAGTCGCTTCACCCACTCGTGGGCGGGATCCTTCTCGCTCGTCTCCAGCCTGCCCTTGCCGAGCTGCTCGTAGGCGGCGGCGAGCTTGTCCGAGCCCTGCTCCGACATCTGCGTGAACCACTGGGTGAAGACCTCCTTGCCCAGCGGGTCCTGCATCATCACCTTGCCCTTCCACTTGGGGTCGGTGAGCTCCCACATGTTCTTCACGGGGCAGCCGCCGGGGTTGAGCTTGGGGTTGTAGGCGAACACGTACGCCTTGGAGAGCATCATGAGCGGGTTCCGGTTCTTCTCGTCGATGTCCGTGGCGAGGTCCGGCGGGATCCAGGTCTTGACGATCTTCTGCGGGAGGAGCTGGCCGACCAGCATCGGGCCGTCCTCGAACAGGCTGACGTCGATGGTGACGTTCTTGGCCTGCGCCTCCCGGGTCATCTTCTCGGCGGTGGCGGCGGCCTTGGACTTCACGCCCTCGGCCCTGATCCCGTACTTCTTCTCGAACGCCGCCGCCATGTCCTTGACGTCGCCGCTGCCGTCGTAGGCGAGGAGGCTGCCCTCCTTCTTCGCGGCGGCGATCAGCGCGTTCAGGTCGAACGACGCGGCGTCCTCGACGGTGGCGGTCGGCAGCGGCTCGCCCGCCGCCTGCTGCCCGCCGCTGGACGGCGCGCACGCGCTCAGCGCGGCCGTGGCGAGCACGGCGAGCATGGCGGCGCCGGCTCGGGCCGCGCGGCCGCTCGGGATGGTGCGGATCATGGTCGTCTCCTTGCTGCGCCCGCAGGCCCCCGACCTGCGACTGGATGGGGTGGGTGGGGGTGGGGGTGGGGGTGGGTGGGGGGGACGGTCAGTGACTGCGTTTGAGCATCGCGTCCGAGAGGGCGTCGGCCGCCTCGCCGAGCCGCCGCCCCACCGCGTCGAGCCGGTCGAGCAGCTCCCGGCTGCGCAGGACGTCGAGGTCGAGCGGCCCGGCGAACAGCTGCGCGAGCGCGGCCTGCCGGTTCTCCCGGACGCGGTTGCCCGCCTTGCGCGCGCCCAGCGCCGCGATGGTGACCGCGGCGGGCTCGGCGAGGACCTTCCGGACGGCGGTGTCGAGGGCGGTCAGCCCCTCCAGCACCGCGTCGAGCGGCGGGACGGCGAAACCGAGTCCGGGCGGCCCGAACAGGTCGGTCTCGCGGACGAAGTCGCGGAGGTTGTCCAGGACGTCGTCGACGGAGCGGGAGAGCCGGTAGAGGTCCTCCCGGTCGATGGGGGTGGCGAGGACGCTGCGCAGCATCGCGGCGAGCGCGGCCCGCTCGGCGTCGCCGGCGTGCTCGATCTCGGTCATCCGGGCGCGGGCGGCGCCCGGCGGGACCCGCCCGGCGGCCATCTCCCGCGCCAGCTCGGCGCCGTCGCGGACGGCACGGACCTGCCGGGCGACCTGCCCGATCACCCGGTCGCCGGATCGGCCGCGCAGGTCGTCCCAGGCGAGCCGGAACCTCCGGACGGGCCGCGCGGGCGCCCTCACAGCGCCCTCATCGCGAGGCCGCCGAGTGCGCCGGCGGCGAACGCGAGCGGGAGGGTGAGCACCCAGGCCGCGCCGACGCCGAGGACGTTCGGCCAGCGCACCCGCGCGGCGCCCTCGCTGGCGGCGACGCCCACGACCCCGGCGGTGACCGACTGCGTCATGCTGACCGGCGCGCCCGCCATCGCGCTGGCCGCGACGGACGCGGCCGCCGCCGCCTCGGTGGAGACGACGTGCAGCGGCCGGGCCAGCACGAGCCCGCGGCCGAGCCGCTCCCCCACCCGGTGGACGGCGCTGAGCGCGCCGGCGCAGAACACGACGGCGATCGCGATGAGCACCACCGGGGTGGGCTGGACGGGCCCGATCGCGCCGAGTTGCCGCATGGAGACGACGTGCCGCGCGACGCTGACGACGGCGAGCATCTTCTGCCCGTCGTTGGCGGCGTAGGCGGCGCACTGGGCGCCGTAGGCGAGGACGTGCGCGGCCCGCACGGCGCCGGCCATCCGGGTGAAGGACGGGACGCGCCGGGCGGCGAGCCCGAGCCCGTAGCCGACGGACGCCCCGACGAGCGGCGCCGCCGCGCCGACGGTCAGCACGAGGGCGAGCCCGCGCCAGGACACGTCGAGGCCCGTGCCGAGCCCGGCGCCGCCGATGCCGCCGACGATCGCGAGTGTCAGGCTGGTCGGCAGGCCCCGCCGGGACAGGCCGGCGACGACGGCGAGCGCGACGGTCACGCCGAGCAGGAAGGCGAGCGCGCCGCGCCGGTCGCCGAGGTCGGTGAGCCCCTCGGTGAACGTCCGCGCGACCGCGACGGTGAGCTGCGGGACGAGTACCAGCGGCATGAGCGCCAGCGCCATCAGCAGGAGCCCGGGCGAGCGGGGGTAGCGCCCGCTCAGGCCGAGCAGGGCGGCGCCGTCGTTGACCCCGGTGACCCAGACGAAGGCCAGCGCGACCGCGCCGAACGCCACCGCCCAGATCATCGCAGCTCCGCAGGTTGGACCCGGCGGCCCTCGCGCAGCGGCGCCGTGGCGGCCTCGGCGACGAGGAACGCCTCCGCCTCGTCCACGGTGCGGGGGCTCGGAGCGTTGCCCGCGGCCATCTCTAGGAACGTTCCAATCTCGATCCGCCCCGCGCCCGACAGTCCGACCAGCATGGCGCCTCCCCTGACCCGTCCGGTCCGATCAGATGGCGAGTTCACCTGAGGGACAGGGACAGGCGGCGGCTGGCGCCTGCCGATCATTCGCTCGTCATCGTCGTGTGGCCTGCCGCCAATTTTTAGCCCGCGCCGGAACGCCAGTCAATACTTTGTTCTTACATCTAGACGTTCTTACTTGAAGCCATCACAACCTGGCAGCCCGGTCCGGCGACCGGGGCGCGGGACGGGCCGGAGGCGGCGCGGGTCAGCCGTCCCCGGGCGCGGCGAGGAGGCGGTCCAGCAGGTGGGCGGCGGTGACGGCGCCGATCAGGGCGCCCTTCGCGGGGTGCTCGTCGTCGTCGGAGACCGCCACGACCGGGCAGCGGGCGCCCGCCATGACGCTCGCGATCTCCATCACGGTGGCCTCCGGGCCGACGACGGGGAGCGCCGTCCGGCCGTCCTCCAGCAGCTCGCCGACGCTCCGGTCGCCGAGCCTGGCGGCGAGCCGGTCGGCGTGGCGCTCGTCGTAGACGCGGGCGAGCGCCGGATCGTCCCGGACGTGCGGCGGGACGATCCCGCGCAGCAGCTGCGAGCCGGGGATCACCGCGACCGCGCGCCGCCGGTCGTCCACGACGACGAGGCCGGGCAGCCGCTCGTCCGCGAGGAGGCGGGCGGCGTCCAGCGCGGAGCCGGCCGGGGTGACGGTCGGGTAGTCGACGGCGAGTTCGCGGGCGCGCACCCTCCGACCGTATCCGAGGGGCGGCCGGACGGCCGTCCGGCCGGTCCCGCGTTAAAGAGCCGGCGGCTCGGGCAGTGGGACTGGGTGCTGACGAAACATCGGATCGACGAGAACGGCGTCGTCGTGATCACGGGCGCCAGCGGCGGCATCGGCCGGGCCGCCGCCGTCGCGTTCGCGCGACGCGGCGCGGCGCGAAGATCGCACTGCTGGCGCGCGGCGAGACGGGCCTGCGCGGCGCCGCCGCCGACGTCGAGGCGGCCGGCGGGCAGGCGCTCCCGATCGGCGTCGACATGGCCGACGGCGCCCGGGTGGAGGAGGCCGCGCGGCGGGCCGAGGACGAGCTCGGCCCCATCGACGTGTGGGTGAACGTGGCGTTCTCCTCGGTCCTCGCGCCGTTCTGGGAGATCGGCTTCAAGGACCCGCAGAAGATCGGCATCGCGGCCCGCGGCTTCCGGCAGAAGCTCACCGACATGTACGAGAACATGCCGGGACGCAAGCACGACTGAGCGCGCGTCCGGAGCCGTCGCCGGCCGGCACGGCTAGAGCTGGGTCTCGGCGTAGTCCTCCGGGGAGAAGTCGATGCGTGGCTGCCTGCGCTCCAGCAGGTCGAACGCCTCGGGGACGGACGTCGTCCAGCCGATGGCGTCCCAGATCCTGGGCCGGGCGAAGCCCTGGTCGGTGAGCCCCGCCATCAGCTCGCGCAGCGGCTCGTACACGCCGGTCGGGTCGAGGATGACGACGGGCTTCTCGTGCATCGCGAGGACGCGGGCCGTCCACACCTCGAACAGCTCCTCCAGCGTGCCGATGCCGCCGGGCAGGATGAGGAAGGCGTCGCTGCGCCGGTCCATCTCGCCCTTGCGGCTCCGCATGTCGGGCGTGACGATCAGCTCGTCGTTGTCCTCGTCGGAGATCTCGACGCTGACCAGGCCCTCGGGGATCACCCCGACGGTGCGGGCGCCGCCGGCCCGCGCCGCGCGGGCGACGGCGCCCATGCACGAGACCTGGGCGCCGCCGCTGACCAGGCTGTGGCCGCGGCGGGCCAGCTCGGCGCCGGCCGCGGCGGCGAGGTCGGTGTAGCTGCGGTCGATCCTGCCGCTGGACGAGCAGAAGACGCAGATGGCGAGGGGTTCCGGCGTTGTCACCCGGCCAATCTAACCGCTACCGGGTCGCGAGGTCGCGCCGCCGGAAGCCGGCCAGCCCGGCGGCGGACAGCGCGGCGGCGATCGCCAGCAGCCACAGCACGGGCGCGAGCGCGAACGAGCGTCCCGGCAGCTTCGGGATGTGGGTGAAGGGCGAGAGGTCCAGGGCCCACTGGTCGAGGCCGAGCGCCGCGCCGAAGAGCGTGATCAGCGCGCAGCCCGCGACCGCCGCCCAGGCCCCGCCGGTCAGCCCCGGTGCCAGCCCGAACAGCGCGAGCGCGATCGCGCCGACCAGCCAGACGGCCGGCAGCTGCGCCAGCGCGGCGCCGAGGACGCGCGGCACCTCGCGGCCGGGGTCGCCGGTGTCCAGGCCGTGCGCCACCCCCGCCGCGAGCCCGGCGACGGTGAGCGCCGCGACCGGGCCGAGCAGGGTGAACAGCAGGTGGCCGGACGCCCAGCGCAGCCGCCCGGTCGCGGTGGCGAGCAGCGGTTCGGCGCGCTGGGCGGCCTCCTCGGTGCGCAGGCGCAGCGCGGTCGACACCGCGTAGGCGGACGCGATCAGGCCGACCATCCCCATCACGGACGCGAAGTAGGCGTCGACGATCGCGCTCTGCCCGCCGAGGCGGGTGAAGATCTCCGCCAGGTCCGGGTTGTCCTTCACCATGTCCAGGACCCCGCCCGCGACGGCGCCGTACACGACGCCGAGCGCGGCGAACCCGGCGAGCCACCCGTACAGGGACCGGCTCTGCAGCCGCCACGCGAGCCCGAACGGCCCGGACAGCCGGGCCGGCGCGTCGGCCGGGCCGAGCCTCGGCGGCAGCACGCCGGCGCCCACGTCCCGGCGCGCCGAGAGCGCCCCGGCGGCGGCCACCAGTGCCGCGACCAGCGCGGCGACCAGCGCGAGCGTCCACCAGCGTTCGCCGCCGTAGGCGCGGAGCCGGTTGCCCCAGCCGAGCGGGGACAGCCAGCCGAGCCAGGACAGGGAGTTGCCCGCACCGCCCACGTCGGCGGCCATCCGGACTGTGAACGCGGCGCCGAGCGCGGCGATGGCCGTGCCCCTGGCCGCCCCGGCGCCCTCGCTGAGCTGCGCGGTGACGCCCGCGACGGCCGCGAAGACGCAGCCGCCGGCGGCCATCTGCAGCCCGAAGGCCAGCGACCCCGCGGCGGGCAGTCCCTGCGCGGTCAGGCCCGCGGTGAGCAGCGCGGCGAGGACGAGGTTGGCCCCCATCGTCACGATGAGCGCGGCGGCCAGTCCCGCGCCGCGTCCGGCGACGGTGGCGCCGAGCAGCTCGCGGCGGCCGGCCTCCTCCTCGGTGCGGGTGTGCCGGATGACGGTCAGCGCACTGATCAGCCCGATCACGACCGGGACGAACCCGGCGCGCTGCGCGATGATGCTGCCGAGGTCGGTGCCGTACATCGGCCCGTAGAGGGCCAGGAACGTCGGATTGGTCCCGGTCGTGTGCGCGTACTGGAGCCGGTCGGCGGCCTCCGGGTAGAGGCTGTCGGTGGCGCCGACGAAGCCGAGCGGGATCACCGCGATCCAGAGCACCCAGGCGGGCAGCAGCATCCGGTCGCGGCGCAGGATCAGCCGGACCAGCCCGCCCGTCCCGGTGAGCGCGCTCACACCTGCCATCTGCGGGGGGACGACCCCCCGGTTCGCTCCGCTCATCGTGCGGCCTCCTGCAGCTCGTCCTTGTAGTGGCGCAGGAACAGCTCCTCCAGCGTCGGCGGGCGGCTGACGAGGCTGCGGACGCCGATCTCGGTGAGCACCCGGAGCGCGGTGTCGAGCTGCGGGGTGTCGACCTCGAACGTGATGGTGGTGCCGTCGATCCGGACGTCGTGGGCGCCGGGCAGCGGGATGCCGTCCGGCGGGCCGGCGAGCTCCGCGCGGATCGAGGTGCGGGTCAGGTGCCGCAGCTCGTCGAGGGTGCCGGACTCCACCGCGACGCCCTTGCGGATGATCGTCACGCGGTCGCAGAGCGCCTCGACCTCGGACAGGATGTGGCTGGACAGCAGGACGGTCCGGCCCGCGCTCCGCTCCTCGCGGACGCACTCCTGGAAGACCTCCTCCATGAGGGGGTCGAGGCCGGAGGTCGGCTCGTCCAGCAGCAGCAGCTCGGCGTCGGACGCGAGCGCCGCGACGAGGCCGACCTTCTGCCGGTTGCCCTTGGAGTAGGCGCGGCCCTTCTTGCGCGGGTCCAGCTCGAACCGGTCGAGCAGCTCGGCCTTGCGGCGCCGGTCCAGGCCGCCGCGCATCCGCCCGAGCAGGTCGATGACCTCGCCGCCGGACAGGTTCGGCCACAGCGTCACGTCGCCGGGGACGTAGGCGAGGCGGCGGTGCAGCTCGGTCGCGTCCCGCCAGGGGTCGCCGCCGAGCAGCCGGGCCGTGCCCGCGTCGGCGCGCAGCAGGCCCAGCAGGACCCTGATGGCGGTCGATTTCCCGGCGCCGTTCGGGCCGAGGAAGCCGTGCACCTCGCCGGGCCGGACGGTCAGGTCGAGGCCGTCCAGCGCGCGCGTCCGGCCGAAGTTCTTGACCAGGCCGGATACGGATATCGGAGGCGTGTCAGCGGTCACCGGTTCTCCTTGAGGGGGGCTGCCCGCCGGCGGCGAGCATGTTCTTGAGCGCGACGCGCGCCTGGTCGACCAGCTCCGGCGACATGAGGTCGTCGCTGAGGATCTCCAGCGCCGCGAGCGCCATCCGGGGATAGCCCTCGGCCGTCAGGGTGTCGGCGCCGAGGGCCCTGGAGAGGTGTTCGTGCAAGACGACCATGCCGACGCTCATCGCGGTCAGGACGGTCGCGTAGGCGTGCAGGTCGTCGGTGACGGGCCGGTTCAAGCCGGAGGAGCCGCGTTCGAGGATCTCCTCGCTGAACGCCACCGCGTCGTCGAAGAGCGTGTTCGCGGCCTCCGAGCCGTCGGTCAGGGCGCGGGCCAGGTAGCGCTGGACGGGCAGGGCCGTCCGCATGGCGAGGGTCAGGAAGTCGGGGTCGCCCATCCCGCCGCCGAGGGCCTCGCGCTTGGTCGCGCCGAGGGTCGCGATGACGTACTCGTCGCACGCCCGGCGCAGCGCCTCCTTCGTCCCGTAGTGGTGCTGGACGAGGGCGGGCGAGACGCCGGCGGCCCGCGCGATGCCGCGGATCGTCGCGCCCTTCACCCCGTGCTCGGCGAACTGCAGCAGCGCCGCGTCCCGGATCCGGGCGCGGCCGGTCAGATCGTCGGCTCGCTCGGCCGGCACCCCTACCCCCTGTACGCATGTTCAGTAGCCTGTACAGGCGTACACTATACCCTTGTACAGGCCACCTCGAAGCAGGGGAGGGGGATGCCGGCCGACCGGGGATCAGCCGCCGGGCAGCTGCCCGAGCGTCACCTGGACGGTCTTCTTCGCGCCGTCCTGCGTCTGGACCTCGACCTTCACCGTGTCGCCCGGCTTGAGGTTCGCGAGCACCGTCGACAGCGCCGTCTGGTCCGGCGTCGCGGTGCCGTTCACCGACAGGATCAGGTCGCCCGGCCGCAGGCCCGCCTTCGCGGCGCCGCCGCCGCTCTCGACGTTCACGATCGCGACCGCCGTCCGCTCGCCGCTCTGCGGGTCGACGATCGTCCGGACCGTCACGCCGAGCGCCGCCCGGCCCGAGTTCGACACCTTCCCGTTCTCGACGAGCTGCGGGACGATGTTCTTCACGGTGTTGCTCGGCGTCGCGAACCCGATCCCGGCCGCCTGCCCGCCGACCGACGGGTCCGACGCGGCCGCGGTCGGGATGCCGATCACCTGCCCGTTCAGGGTGACCAGGGCGCCGCCGCTGTTGCCCGGGTTGATGGCCGCGCTCGTCTGGATGGCGTCGGAGATCGTGGACCCCTGGAAGGAGCCATCGCCCTTGGTCGAGACCGTCCGGTGCAGCGCGGAGACGATCCCGTTCGTCACGCTCCCCGCCAGCCCCAGCGGGTTCCCCATCGCCAGGACGATCTGCCCGACCTGCGCCTTGCCCGAGTCGCCCCACGACGCCGGCTTGAGGTTCCCCCCGGACACCTTGATGACGGCGAGGTCGTCCGCCGCGAACGCGCCGACCGGCGCGGCGTCCAGCGTGGCGCCGCCGCCCGAGGACGTGACCTGGATCTTCTTCGCCCCGGCGACCACGTGCGCGTTCGTGACGATGTGGCCCTGCCCGTCGTAGACGACGCCCGAGCCCTCCGCCTGGTCGGTCTGGATCTTCACGACCGACGGCAGCACGGCGTCCACGACCTGCTCGTATTGCCGCTGCAGATCCGACGCCGGCCCGCTGACCGGCGCCGAGGTGTTCGCCGCCGGCGTCGCGGCCTTCTCGGCGTCGCTGCATCCTGCGAGCGCCAGCGTCCCCGCCGCCGCCAGCGCGCAGGCCCTGACCTTCGCGTTCCTGTCCACGCTCCACCTCCAGGAGGGACAGTTCCCGCCCTCCGGAGATCAGCCGCGAGCAGGGCACGATTTTGCGACTCCGTGCCCCGCGGCGGGCCTGCGGGCGGGGAGCCCCGGCGGTCAGCCGTCCTCCCCGGGCGGCCGCGCGAAGGCGGCGGCCGTGAGGATGGCCAGGACGCCGAGCGGCACGGCGGCGGCCGTCCCGCCCCAGTGGCGGAAGGCGAGACCCCCGCCAGCGCGCTGGCCAGGAAGAAGACGACGACCAGCGCCTGCGGCAGACGGCCCGGACGGGTCCGGCGCGGGGGCGGCCCGCCGCGGAGACGAGCGCGAGGCCGGGCAGGAGCGTCGCGCGCCCGGTGCGGGGTCGCGGCGCGCCCGCCGGCGGCGGGCCGCGTCACGCCGGGCGGGCGCCGTACACCCGGAACGGCTCCGCGTCGTCCCAGCGGACCTCCAGGCCCAGGCCGGGACGGTCCGGGTCCGGGCGGAGCGCGCCGTCCATCGGGCTCAGGTTCCCGTCGATTCCACGTGCGTCTACTACCGCGGAGAGGGGGCCAAAACGAGCCGCGGGCCGGGGGTCAGTCCCAGGTCGCCGCCCACGTCCAGGCGTCGATCTCGCCGTCGTCCGCGAGGCCCGCGCGCCGCTGCAGCGACTTGGCGACCTTGCTCGACCGGGGCCCGAACCATCCGTCGACGTTCAGCGTGTAGCCCTTCTTGCACATCTGCCGCTGCCACCGCTCGACGTCCATGCCGCGCATGAGCGGCATGCCCGGCCCCTGGTACTTGAGCGTGCGGCGCGGGAAGGGCGGCATGCCCTTGATCATCTGGACGACGCTGCGGCGCGGCCGGCGGTGCTTGCCGCCGAGCCCCCGCTGCAGCCACGGCGCCCACTGGACGGGCGCGGCGTACTCGGTCGCCGCCGCGCTCGTCCCCATCACGTCCTGGTTCATTGAAGCCACCGTCTACTTCTCTCTCTACCGATATCAGCGGGGTGCCAGGCAGGGGCCCGGCGACGCGGCCAGCCGGGACATCTCGACGCCGATCACGATCGCGCCGAGCAGGGCCAGCGCGATGACGCACACGATCAGCGCCAGGTCCGTCCACACCCGGGAGCGCCCCGGGGCCGGCGCCGCGAGCGCGGCGTCCGCGCCGCCGGACGTGTCGTACGCCTCCAGGCGGAGCAGGGAGGCGATCTCGGGTTCGTGCAAGGTCATTGCTCACTACCGTTCATGGGATCCAGGAATGGATGGCCGGCGGCCACGCGTGGCCGGCGTGGCCGCCGGCGACGGCGGATCTCCTCCCCCATACGAGACCCGCCGCCGGAGGTCGTCCCCCTCTCCCCCCACTCAGGGAGACGACGTCGTTCATCGGCGGTTCGTCACCGCACGTCCCAGCTGTGCAGCCGGACGAGCCGGCGGAGCTGCTCGGCGTGCGCGCCGGAGTCGTCGCGGGGCAGCGACTCCCACCGCTTGGCCAGGTCGTAGCAGGCTTCGGTCAGCGAGCGGTGTTCGCGGAGCGCCTCCGTGCCGAGCGCCTCCGCCCGGTTCTGCGCCGCCACCGCCTCGTCGCGCTGGGAGGCGATGAGCCGGACGGCCTTCTCCGCCCTGCCGAGCGCCGCCAGCGTCTCGGTCGCCTTCCAGTACAGGCGCCGGCGGCGCCGGGCGGCGGCCAGCGCGCCCAGCATGATCGCGGCGACCAGGACGGCGGCCCAGGGGTGTCCCCCACTCACCGCGCCACCTCACATTCCGGAGGCGCTCTTGGCCCGTCCGCCGCGCCGCACCAGGGACACCACGCCGCCGGCGCGCGGCTGGGCCGGCCCCTGCCCGGTCCCGGCGTCCCCGGGTCCGGCGGGGGCGTCGGCGTTCCGCAGGACGTCGTCCGGGGCGTCGTCGTCCTGGTCGTCCTCGGCGTCCGGCCAGGCCCGGACCGCGAGCACCTCGTCCAGCAGCGGCCACGCGACGGGGACGCCGTCCTCGTCGAGGAGGGTGAGCTGCCCCCCTTCGACGGAGCCGAGCAGGCCGACGTCCCGGGTGCCGTCGGTGTTGTCCACGCGGACGCGGCAGCCCATGAGCGAGGCGAAGGCACGGGGCACCGGCGCCTGGACCTCCGGTTCCGGCAGGAAGGGCGGGCCCCCGGTGCGCGCCCGCTCGTCCGCGTGCAGGGCGACGACGTGCGCGGCGGCGTACAGCGCGCGCATCGACTCGGCCAGGTGCCCGAACTGCACGGCGGTGGCGTCCGGCGGCAGCGCCATCCGGATGCTGCCGATCGCGAGGCCGAGCCCCTCGTCCTCCCCGGCGACCTCGCGGATCTCGCCGGGGGACGGGATGGGCGCGGCGCCGTGCGCGATCGTCAGCAGGAACTTCGCCTCCGCGGCGAGCCCCTGGTGCCGGTGCAGGACCTCCATGACCTCGAAGGCGGCCTTGCGGTGGTTCTCGAGTTCCTCGTGCGCTCTCTCTATGGCGACCTCGTGCTCGGCGACCGACGCGGCCAGGTCGTTGATGGTGCCTTGGCTGAGCCAGTTCATCGGGCGCCTCCGGCGGCGCCGGCGCCGCGAACGGCGTGACGAGATGGTGGTGCGGTGTTCATGTGGCGTTCCTTCTGCGGGTTTCGCGTACGGGTCTCGGGCACCCGTGGAGATCAGTTCGACCGGTCCCACCGTTCGGCCGGCTCGACCGGGCAGGCCCCCATGTCCTTGATCGCTTCGAGGTCCTCGTGGGCGAACCGGAACAGGCGCTTGCCGTAACGGCGATGCGGTATCTCTCCCCGGCTCGCTGCCCGGACGAGCCAGTCACGGGTGAACGACGTGATCTCAGCGGCTTCCTGAGGCGTGTACAGAAGCCGTTCCACGGGGATCTCGCTGCCTGGAGAGCTTGACATGCCGGGAAGCGTAACGCATCTCAGCGCGTCGTGCAGCTTCAAGACGCGTTTTAACCATGCCATGTGTTGTTCGATGCACTTCGTTGTGCAGCCATCCGATGCAAGTCGTCGAAAACGCGTTACGACTCTTCAAAGTCCGTTTTGCTCCGCTACACTTACGCACCGTGTCAGGCCGTCACCCCGCACACACAAAGGAGCCTGATCACGTGGACGACCTCGACGACCGTGATGACCTCGGCCACCCGCCGGAGGCATGGCGACGACTGGGACAGATGGTCCGGCAGCGCCGGATCGAGCTGGGCTTCGGATCGCAGGCCAGCCTCGCCGCGGAGGGCGGCCCCTCGCTGTCGGTCGTGAACAAGATCGAGACGGGCCGCGGCCGGGACTACACCGACCGCGTCATCATCCCTCTGGAGGACCGGCTCGGCTGGCGCCGGGGCAGCTTCCGCGCCATCCTCGACGGCGGTGAACCCATCTGCCTGGACGCCGCCGCGCCGGCGGCGTCCGCCGCCGAGCACACCCATGACGGGAACTATCCGGAGGAAGTAGTCGACGATCCCTTCCTGCGCTTCATCTGGGACGCACCCGAATCCCTCGCCGACGATGAGGACAAATGGGCGGCCGTGACCGGCGTCCTGCTCAAACGCATGCGTCCCGCGCCGCGGTCTCTCGACGAGCGAGCGGACTCTCGACAGAAGGCCGACAACATATAGCGTCGGTAGCCGGGTAGCAGGCGAATCTGCTATCCAGTGTTTCTGTCTGAGTGTCGTACTGCTCGGGGGCGCGGACGACGCGGATGACGCGATCGGGAGACGTCATGGATTTTCCTGATGAACAGCGCCTCAAAGAGACCATCGAACGTCTGACCCGGGAGAACGCCAGACTGCGCACCCAACTGGCGGTGGCACAGCAGTGGAACCCTCCCCTCGACCTGGAACAGGCGTTCCGGTCGGCCCGAGGCTGGCAGTGTCTCACTGTACCGCTCATTCCCGAACAACCGACGCTCATTCTCATCAGCGGCGCCAAGCCGGGAAAGGAAGGCGAGACCGAAGACGGGGAGGCCGCCGGCGAAGTGTGGCGCCACCTGCAGACCGCGGCCGCGCCGGGCGGCCGGATCGGCCCGTTCGCACGGGCGAGAATGCCGCGCCGCCTGCTCGGCTACCTGCGCGAACAGAGCGGCCGGACCATCATCGTCCTCAACCGGGACCTCCGCCGCGGCCAGGTGTCGCAGGCGGCGCGAATGCTCCGGGAGAGCGCCAAAAGAGGCCGCCCGACGACTCGGCTCCTGGAGCTTTCCGCCATTCCACTGCTGAGCCTCTGCGCGCTGTTCCACGGAGACATGGCCAAGGGCGCCATCGGAATCTCCGCCGCCGCGGCGGCGGCGCCGGCCGCCACCATCATCCTCCCGGCGGCGGTAGCCTCCGCTTTAAGCCCGAACCTGGATGCCGTTACCATCCGCCCCCAACCCCCGTCGCACACAAGGCCGGTCGACCGGGCACCGGCCTGGCCGCCCGGCACCGGATCCGTACACGACCTGAATCCGTCGCGCTGATGTAACGGATCCGCTCTTCCGGGGTGTTCGCTTCTTTCATTTGATGAGAAAATTGGGGCGAACACCCCTCCCACCCCGCTACGGCCTATTCGAAATCGTCCGGGCTCAGGTCCTCCATGCGACCGCCGCGCCCTTCCGGAGAGTCGGGCCTGAACCCCTCCTCCCCCTTGTGCCGGTCCTCCGCCGCCGGCGGCATCGGCCAAGCCCCGCTCACGTACTCGCCCGGATCCCGGCGGGCGTCCCCCGCGCCGTCCTCGGGCTTCCACTCCGTCATGCCCCGTTCCCCCCAAATCGGGATATATACGGCAGCCCTACCCGGCCGTGCGGCCCTCACACGGCGCGTCAGCCCCGCAGTTCCAGCGTGACGAGACCGCGGGGACCGACCGCGGCGAGCAGGGCGCCGTCGTCCGACCAGGCGCAGCCCCCAGGTCACTCGGTGGCGGTCTCTCCCACCTCGGCCTGGGCGCGGGCCTCGATGATCTCCTGCTCGGCGCGGGTGTGGCCCTCGACGATGATCCGGACGACCTCCTCGGGGTCGTCGGTGAGGTGGACGAGGTCGATGTCCTGCGGGGAGATCTTGCCGCTGGGCAGCATGGACGTCTTGACCCAGTCGAGCAGCCCGCCCCAGAACTCGGTCCCGACGAGCACGATCGGAAAGCGGGTGATCTTCCTGGTCTGGACGAGGGTGATCGCCTCGAACAGCTCGTCGAGGGTGCCGAAGCCGCCCGGCAGCACCACGAACGCCTGCGAGTACTTCACGAACATCGTCTTCCGCACGAAGAAGTAGCGGAACTCGATGCCGATGTCGACGTGGTCGTTCAGCCGCTGCTCGAACGGCAGCTCGATGCCGAGGCCGACGGACAGGCCGCCGCTCTCGTCGCAGCCCCGGTTGGCCGCCTCCATGATCCCCGGGCCGCCGCCGGTGACGACGGCGTACCCGGCCTCGTGCAGGCGGGCGCCGATGTCGACGGCGAGCTTGTACTCCGGCGAGTCGGACTTGGAGCGGGCACTGCCGAAGACGCTGACGGCCTTCGGCAGCTCGGCGAGCAGGCCGAAGCCCTCGACGAACTCCGCCTGGATCCGCAGCACGCGCCACGGGTCGGCGTGCACCCAGTCGACCGGGCCGCGGCTGTCGAGCAGCCGCTGGTCGGTCGTGGTCTTCGGCACGGCCCGCCCGCGCAGCATCGCGGGCCCCTGGCGGCGGGAGGGGGAACTGGCACTCAAAGTCATGTGGCCACGGTAGTCGGACCGGCCAGCCACGTGCGCATACGTTCCTCGCACTCGGTGATCAGGGCGGTCTCGACGTACTCGTCCTTCGTGTGCGCGAGGGTGGGCTCGCCGGGCCCGTAGTTGACGGCCGGGACGCCGAGCTCGGCGAAGCGGGCGACGTCCGTCCAGCCGAGCTTCGCGCGGACCTCGACCCCGCTGGACGCGACGAAGGCGGCCGCCGCCGGGTGCGTGAGCCCAGGCCGGGCGGCCGACGCGGCGTCGGTGACCGTCACCTCGAAGCCGGTGAAGATCTCCCGGACGTACGCCTCGGCCTCGGCCACGGACTTGTCCGGCGCGAACCGGTAGTTCACGGTCACGACGCATTCGTCCGGGATGACGTTCCCGGCGACGCCGCCGGAGATGAACACCGCGTTCAGGCCCTCGCGGTATTCGAGGCCGTCCACAACCGGCCGCGCCGGCTCGTAGGCGCGCAGCACGTCGAGGATCCGCCCGGCCGTGTGGATGGCGTTCGACCCCATCCAGGCGCGCGCGCTGTGCGCCCGCTCCCCCGTCGCCCGCACCTCGGCCCGCATCGTGCCCTGGCAGCCGCCCTCGATCTGCGCGCCCGTCGGCTCCATCAGCACGGCGAAGTCGCCGGCGAGCAGCTCCGGGCGCGCCGCCGCGAGCTTGCGCAGCCCGTTGCGCTCGGCCTCGATCTCCTCGCATTCGTAGAAGACGTAGGTGATGTCGCGGTTCGGCTCGGGCACGGTCGCGGCGAGCCGCAGCGCGACCGCGACGCCGCTCTTCATGTCCGTGGTGCCGCACCCGTAGAGCCGGCCGCCGTCCCGGCGGGACGGCAGGTTGCCGTTGAGCGGGACGGTGTCGAGGTGCCCGGCCAGCACGACGCGCTCACCGCGTCCCAACCGCGTGCGGGCGACGACGGTGTCGCCGGCGCGCTCCACCGCCAGGTGCGGGAGCGCCCGCAGCGCCTCCTCGACGGCGTCGGCGAGCGCCCCCTCGGCGCCGCTCACCGACTCGATGTCGACGATCGCCGCCGTCAGCTCCACGACGTCCGAGAACAGATCAAGCCCCATGCCCAAGTCCTATCATCACGTTCGTGGAGATGCTGGAGTGCGCCGTCCGCTGGGCGGCCCCCGTGGACGAGCCCGAGATGCGCGCCCTGCTCGACGACAGGGAGCGCGAGCGCTACGACCGTTTCATGCGCGCCGAGGACAAGGCCCGCTTCGTCACCGGCCGCTTCCTCGCCCGCACCGTCCTCGCCGACGCGGTCGGCCTGGCCCCGCAGAGCATCCGGTTCACGACCGACTGCCCGCACTGCGGCGGCACGCACGGCAAGCCGCGCCTGCCCGGCAGCGGCCTCGACTTCTCCCTCTCCCATTCCGGCGACCGCGTCGTCCTCGTCCTCGCCGAGGGCGCCGAGGTCGGGGTGGACGTGGAGCGGGAGAGCGACCGCGACATCGACCGCCTCGCCGAGATGGTCCTCACCGCCGCCGAACGCGAGGCCCTCAACGCCATGGACGACCGGAGGCGCGGCTTCCACGCCTACTGGAGCCGCAAGGAGGCCCTCCTGAAGGCCACCGGCCACGGCCTCGCCGCGCCCATGACCGCCATCCACGTGTCGTCGCCCGACGCCCCGGCGGAGGTCATCGCGTGGGAGGGCGACGCCGCGGTCTCCCCCGTCCGCCTCGCCGACCTGACCCCCGGGCCCGGCTACGCCGCCTCCGCCGCCGTCCTCACCGACCGCCCCCTCAGAATCACCGAGACCCGGTTCGACTGACCCGCGCCCCCCGACAGGGGGCGCGCCCGTCGCGTCAGGTGTTGATGCCGTGGTCGCGGAGGATGTCGTTGAGGGACGCCTTGTCGTGGCGCTGCCCCTCCTCCAGCCGCTTCAGGATCAGCACGGCCGGGAGGCCGAACGTCCCGCCCTTGAACTCCTTGGTACGGGTGCCGCCGACCGCGACGCACCAGTCGGGGATGCGGCCGCGGCTGATCTCCTCGCCCGTCTCGACGTCGATGACGGGCATGGACGCCGACAGGTTGGTGCCGGAGCCGACGACCGCGCCCTTCCCGACCCGCGCGCCCTCGACGATCATCGAGCGGCTGCCGATCATGGCCTCGTCCTCGATGATCACGGGCTTGGCGTTCGGCGGCTCCAGCACGCCGCCGATGCCCACGCCGCCCGACAGGTGCACGTTCTTGCCGATCTGCGCGCACGAGCCCACGGTGGCCCACGTGTCGACCATCGTGCCGGAGTCGACGTAGGCGCCGATGTTGGTGAACGACGGCATCAGCACGACGCCGGGCGCGAGGTAGGCGCCCCAGCGGGCGATGGCGCCGGGCACGACGCGGACGCCGTCCAGCCGGCTCTTCAGCGGGATGCGGTCGTGGTAGCGGAAGTCGCCCACCTGCCCGCGCGCCATGCCGAGGACCTTGAAGCTCAGCAGGATCGCCCGCTTGGCCCGCTCGTCGACGACGACGTCGTCGGTCGCGGGGTCGATGCGGGCGACGCGGGCCTCGCCCGTGTCGATCTGGTCGACGGCGGCGACGATGGCGGCGCGCGCGTCGGCGTCGTCGGGGGTGAGGTCGGCGCGCCGCTCCCACAGCTGGTCAATGCCGCTGGAGATCGGGCTGGTGAACGTTTCGGTCATGCCTCCTGAGCTTAGTGGTGGCCCATTCCCGGTACCTTCTTGCCGTGGCTGTTTGGGCGAGGTTGAAGGAGCGTCCCGAGGAGGGCGCGGACGGCGGCGGGCACCGCCGCGGCCTGCGCTGGGCGGTGGGCCTGGCCGTCGCGGTGATGCTGCTCACCGTGGGCGGGTTCGTGCTCTTCGACCGGGCGCGCCCGTACCTGCACGGGTCGGGCTGCGAGGTGCGGACGAGCCAGGGGACGATGCCGCTCGACCTGGAGCAGGGCGCGAACGCCTCCACCATCGCCGCGGTCGCGTTCCGCAAGCAGCTGCCCGAGCGGGCGGCGGTGATCGCCTACGCGACGGCGATCCAGGAGTCGCACATCCGCAACCTGCCCGGCGGCGACCGCGACTCGGTGGGCATGTTCCAGCAGCGTCCCTCGCAGGGCTGGGGCACCCCGGACAAGCTCCGCGACCCCGTCCAGTCGACGAGCAAGTTCTTCGACGCCCTCGTGAAGGTCAAGGACTACCTCGACCGCGACCTGCACGACGCGGCGCAGCGGGTGCAGCGCAGCGCGGACGGCACCGCCTACGCCCAGCACGAGCCGGACGGCCGGCTCCTCGCCACGGCGTTCACCGGCCGCGAGCCCGCCACGGCGCGCTGCTGGTACCCGCCGGGCAAGAAGACCGCGTCCCGACGCCCGGAGGCGCTCCGCGAGATGCGCCGCGCGTTCGGCAGCCGCCTCAAGGTCAGCGGGCCGGGCTCCCTCAAGGCGGGCGCGCCGTCCGATCCCGACTCGTGGAACTCGGTGCAGCCGTCGAGCGCCCGCGAAGGCTGGGCGGTCGCCTCCTGGGCCGTCACCCACGCCCAGGCGTACGGGCTGACCGAGGTCCGCTACGCCGGCAAGCACTGGACGTCCGACGCCGGCCACGACGGCTGGACGGAGGACAAGGAGGCCCCGGACGACGCCGTCGTCGTCACCTGACCCGCCCGCGGGCCGCCCCGGTGGCCGGAGGATCAGAGGGGCTTGCGCGAGCCGGGGTCCGCGAAGTCGTGCTTCGCCTCCGCATGCGAGACGGTCGCCGGCATCGGCCGACGCCCCGTACCGGCGCGCCGCCGGGGCGGGGGCGCGTTGGTTGGAGCGCGGCTGGGCGGGAATCCGTGTGCGCATGGAGATACCGCGGACGCTGGTGCTCACCGGGCATTTCCCCCCGGAACCGGGGGGCGTGCAGACGTTCACCTGGGAGCTGGTGCGGCGGCTGCCCGCGGACCGGCTGGTCGTGGTGGCGCCGGCGCGGCCGGGCGCGGCGGACTTCGACGCCGGGCTCGCGTTCCCGGTGGTGCGGCGGCGCGGGTACCTGCTGTTTCGGGGGCTGCGGAGGCTGGTGGCCCGGCACCGCGTCGAGGCGGGGTGGATCACGGCGGCGGCGCCGTTCGGGCTGTACGCGCCGCTGGTGCGGGCGGCGGGGGTGCGGTGGGTGGTCGGGTCCGCGCACGGGCAGGAGCTGGGCTGGTTCCGGGCGCCGCCGACCCGGGCGGCGCTGCGGGCGGCGGCCCGGTCGTTCGACGTGCTGACCCATCTGTGCGAGGCGACCCGGCCGGAGCTGGCGGGCGCCCTCGGGGACCGGACGCGGCTGGTGCGGCTCGCGGGGGCGGTCGACACGCTGCGGTTCCGGCCGGGCCTGGACGGTTCGGCGGTCCGGCGGCGGCACGGGCTCGGCACCGGCCCCGTGGTGCTGAGCGTGGCGCGGCTCGTCCGGCGCAAGGGCCACGACATGCTGATCCGCGCGTGGGGCGACGTCGTGCGCCGGCGCCCGGACGCGCGGCTGGTGATCGTGGGGGACGGCCCGATGCGGCAGCGGCTGGCCGAGCTGGCCGACCGGTTCGGGCCGGGGACGGTCACGCTGACCGGGCTCGTGTCGGCGGCGGACCTTCCGCGCTACTACGCCGCCGCCGACGTGTTCACGCTGCCGTGCCGCGACGACCGGCGGGGGCTCCAGGCGGAGGGGCTCGGCCTGTCGGTGCTGGAGGCGTCCGCGGCGGGGCTGCCGGTCGTGGTCGGACGGTCCGGCGGCAGCTCCGCGTCGCTCATCGACGGGCGGACCGGGGTGCTGGTGGACGCGTCCGCCCCGGACGGGCTGGCGCTCACCCTGCACCGGCTGCTCGCGTCCCCTGAGCGGGCCGCGGCCATGGGGGCGGCCGGCCGCGACTGGACCTGTGAGAACTGGAGCTGGGACGCGGCCGCGGGCCGGCTCGCCGGGCTGCTGTCGGACTCCCCGCGCCTCGATCCGCCGTCGCGGTGCGCGAGAGCGGGGATGGAGCCCGTATGGGACTCAAGGAGCAGCTGAACCGCCGGGACTTCCGGCGGCTCATCGTCGGGCAGACGGTGTCCTCCTTCGGCGACTGGATGGGCACGCTCGCGCTGATGTACTTCGTCCTGGAGCTGAGCGGCTCGACGACGGCGGTGGGCGGTGTGCTGGTGCTGCGGCTGCTGCCGTCCGCGGTGGGCGCGCCGGTGGCGGCGCGGGTGGTGACGCGGTGGCGGCGGCGCAGCGTGATGCTGTGGTCGGACCTGATCCGGACGGGCATGGCGTTCGCGCTGCCGGTCGTGCCGTGGCTGTGGTGGGTGTACTTCTGGGCGTTCCTGATCGAGGTCGTCGGGCTGATGTTCCTGCCGGCCCGGGACGCGGCGATCCCGTTCCTCATCCAGGACGACGAGGAGGAGCACGACACCGGCACGCTGGAGCTGGCCAACGGCATCACGATGGCGACGTCCTACGGGATGATCCCGCTGGGCGCGGGCGCGTTCGGGCTGCTGCTGTGGCTGTCGAACATGGCCGGCTGGGAGGGGCACTGGCGCTACGTCATCGTCTTCTGGCTGAACGCCGTGACGTACGTCGTCTCGTACTTCGCGATCCGGTCGATCCCCGATCTCGGCCCCGGGCCGGCCGAGCGGCGGCAGATGGAGCACACCGAGCGGGAGGCGCAGGGCGGCTTCTTCAAGGCGCTGCGGCTGCCCGTGGTGCGGGGCGTCCTGCCCGGTGTGGCGGTGGTGGCGCTCGGGCTGGGCGCGCTGTTCTCGCTGGGCGTGGTGTTCGTCAGGAACACCCTGGACGCGGGCGCGGTGGGGTTCGGCCTGCTGGTGGTGCTGTTCGGCGTGGGCGCGCTCGCGGGCCTGCTGCTGATCCACCGGAAGGCGGGCAGCCTGATGACGCAGATCAAGCTCGGGACGGCCGCGCAGGGCATCGTGATCGCGCTGATGGGCGGGCTGGGGTCGATCGTGTGGTCCTACCTCGGGGCCGTCGTGTTCGGCGCCGCGGCGACGAGCGCCCTGGTGGGGGGCATCACCTACCTCCAGGAGGCGCTGAGCGGGGTGGAGCGCAACCTGGCGCTGACGGCGTTCCACGCGGTGCTGCGGTTCGGGCTGGCGCTCGCGGCGCTGCTGTCGGGCGCCGCCGCCGACCTGCTGAAGGAGGCCGGCGCGTCCCCGCTCGGCCTGGCGCCGGGCCAGTTCGTGCTCGCGGCGTCCGGACTGGTGGTGCTGGCGGGCACGTTCCTGATCCGGACGCCGGGCGCGCCGCGGACGCCGGCTACCTGACGGGCACCGGCCCGGCCTCCTCCGCGATCTCCCTCACCCGGCGCCGGCCGGGTCCTGGACGATGGCGATGCGGCGGTTCGGCCCGCCGGCGGCCCGCGCCATGCCGGCGAGGGCCCGGACGTGGGCGGGCAGGCGGCGGCGGGTGAGGTCGTCCAGGGTCGTCTCGTCGAGCACCCAGCGCAGGGCGGTGTCGGCGGCCTGCCACAGGTCGTCGAGATGCGCCGTGGAGTCGGCCGGGCCGGCCTCCTCGCGCCGGGCGGCGAAGCCGGCGTCCATGGCGCGGACGACCTCGCCGACGGTGATCTCGGCCGCCGGCCTGGCCAGCCGGTACCCGCCGTCGTTGCCCCGCCGGCTGACCACCAGCCGGGCCCGCCGCAGGTCGCCGAGCACGGTCTGCAGGAAGTTGAACGGCATCCGCTCGGCCTCGGCCAGCGCCGGGGCGCTGGTCGTGGCCTGCCCGGCCGCCGCCATGGCGACCAGGGCGCGCATCGCGTAGGTGGTGCGGGCGGTGACGAACATCAGGACGCGGGGACGACGGCGGCCTCGGCGGCGGGGCGGACGTGGACCTCCGTGCCCGCTTCCACCGCCAGCCTCTCGGCGGCTCCTCTCGTCAGCTGCGCCCAGGAGATGTCCTCCTCCCCCGCGCCGTCCATCCGGAACTCGACCCGGACCTCGAACCCGAGCCGGACCACGCGGGTGACGACGGCGGGGGTGGTGCCCGGCCCCGGTTCGGCCGCGATCTCCACGTCGTGGGGGCGCAGCAGCCGCCCGCCGATCTCGGTCACCGGCCCGAGGAAGCGCATCACGAACGGGCTGGCCGGGTTGTCGTAGATCTCGCCGGGCGCCCCGACCTGCTGGACGGCGCCGTCGGCCAGCACCACGATCGAGTCGGCGACCTCGATCGCCTCCTCCTGGTCGTGGGTGACGAAGACGGTGGTGACGTGCACCTCGTCGTGCAGGCGGCGCAGCCACGCCCGCAGCTCCTTGCGGACCTGGGCGTCGAGCGCGCCGAACGGCTCGTCCAGCAGCAGGACCTCGGGGTCGACGGCGAGGGCGCGGGCCAGCGCCATGCGCTGCCGCTGCCCGCCCGACAGCTGCGCCGGGTACCGCTTGGCGAACTGGTCGAGGTGGACGAGCTCCAGCAGTTCCCCGACCCGCCGCCGGATCTCGTCCCTGGGCCGTTTGCGGATCTTCAGGCCGAACGCGACGTTGTCGAACACCGTCAGGTGCTTGAACGCGGCGTAGTGCTGGAACACGAACCCGACGCCGCGGCGCTGCGGCGGCAGCCGCGTCGCGTCCCGGCCGGAGATCAGCACCGTGCCCGCGTCGGGGGCCTCCAGGCCCGCGATCACGCGGAGCAGGGTCGACTTGCCGCCGCCGCTCGGCCCGAGCAGCGCGGTCAGCGAGCCGGACGCGATGTCGACCGACACCTCGCGCAGCACCGGCGCCTCGCCGAACGACTTGTTCACACCGCGGACTTCGATCGCCATCAGGAGCCGTCCTTGGGTCGCAGGAGCCGGGTCGCCAGCATGCTGGCGACCGCGATCACCGCCAGCGCGAGCGCGGCGGCGTACGAGGCGTGCACGTCGAAGTTCTCGAAGCGCTCCTCGACGAACAGGGTCAGGGTCTGGGTCTCGTCGACGGTCCGGCCGGAGACGACGGCGACCGCGCCGTACTCGCCCAGCGCGCGGGCCAGCGAGAGGACGATGCCGTAGCCGAGGGCGGCGCGGATGCCGGGCAGGGTGATGCGGCGGAACGTCTGCCAGCCGCCGGCGCCCAGGGTCCGCGCGGCCTGCTCCTGCTCGTCCCCCAGTTCCTCCAGGACGGGGACGATCGCCCGCACCACCAGCGGCAGGCAGACGAACACCGTCGCCAGCACCATCCCCGGGGTGGAGAAGATGATCTGGATGCCGTTGCCCTCCAGCCAGCCGCCCACGGGGGTGAAGCCGCCGTACACCAGGACCAGCGCGAGCCCGACCACGACCGGGGAGACGGCCAGCGGCAGGTCGATCAGCGCGCCGAGCAGCCGCTTGCCCGGGAACCGGTGCCGGACGAGCAGCAGCGCGGTCAGGATGCCGAACAGGGTGTTGAGGACGACGGCCCAGCCCGCGACGACGAGCGTCACCTTGAAGGCGTGCAGGGCGGAGTGGGTGGTGAGGGCCTCCACGAACGGGCCGAAGCCGTCCTGGAACGTCCGCCAGAAGATCAGCCCGACCGGGATGATCAGCAGGAGGGCCAGGTAGGCCAGCACGATCAGGCGCAGTCCGTACTTAGCCATGGCGGGCCCCCCAGCGGCGGACGATGTCGATGCCGAGCAGGAACAGCAGCGACAGCGCCAGCAGCGCGGTCGAGGTGGCCGCGGCGGCGGCGGTGTTGTCGCTCTCGATCTGGCCGAAGATGTGCACGGCGGCGACCTGCGTCTTGAACGGGACGTTCCCGGAGATCAGCACCGTCGACCCGAACTCGGAGATGGCGCGGGTGAACGCCAGCGCCGTGCCGGTCAGCATGGCCGGCACGAGGTTCGGCAGGATGATCCGCCGGAAGATCGTCCAGTTGCCGGCGCCGAGCGAGGCGGCGGCCTGCTCCATCTCGCGGTCCAGTTCCATCAGCACCGGCTGGACGGTCCGGACCACGAACGGCAGCGTCACGAACAGCAGCGCCACGACGACCCCGGCCCGCGTGTAGGCGAGCGAGACGCCGACGGGGCTGTCGCTCCCGTACAGGGCGAGCAGGACGAGGCCCGCCACGATGGTCGGCAGCGCGAACGGGAGATCGATCAGCAGGTCGACCAGGCCCCTGCCGGGGAAGCGGTCCCGGACGAGCACCCAGGCGATCAACGTGCCCATGACGAGGTTGATCAGGGCGACCACCAGGGAGGCGATGACGGTCAGCTTCAGCGCGGCCCACGCGTCCGGGGTGGTGACCGCGTCCCAGAACGCGGCGGGCCCCTGCGAGGTCCCCTTCCACAGGACCGCGGCCAGCGGGATCAGCACGACCGCGCTGAGGAAGATGGTGGCCGTGCCCACCCCGACCGCCGTGCCGCCCCACGCGGGCGGGGTGACGCGGCGGCCGGGAGCGGGGCCGGGCGCGGGAGCCGGGGCGTCCCGCGTCTTCTCGACGGTCGACAAGACCTAGCCCTCCACCGAGACGCCGATGCCCTTCTCGACGTCCGCCATGATGCTGCCCTTGGGGTCGAAGAACTCCTTCTTGACCTTGGGCCAGCCACCGAAGTCGGCGATCGTGAAGAGTCCGGGCGGGTTCGGGAACCGCTCGCCGCCGGGGACGCCGTCGACGACGGGCCGGTACCCGTTCTTGACGAAGATCTCCTGGGCCTTCTTGCCGTACAGGTACGTCAGGAAGGCCTGGGCCTCCTTCGGGTGCGCGCTCTTCTTGGTCACCGCGACGGGGTTCTCGATGAGGAGGGTGTCGTCGGGCACGATGTAGTCGAGCGGCTGGTTGTTCTGCTTGGCGAAGATGGCCTCGTTCTCGTAGGCGAGCATCACGTCGCCCTTCCCGCCGGAGAACGTCTGCAGCGCCTTGCGCGCGCTGGAGTCCTGGACGGGGACGTTCTTGAAGAGCGCGTGCAGGTAGGCGGTGCCGGCCTTCTTGTCGGCGCCCTTGTCGGCCTTCGCCCCGTAGGCGGCCATGATGTTCCACTGCGCCCCGCCCGAGGTGAACGGGTTCGGGGTGATGACCTGGACGCCGGGCTTGAGCAGATCGTCCCAGGTCTTGATGTTCTTCGGGTTGCCCTTGCGGGTGGCGAGGACGACGACGGAGTTGCTGACCATCCCCTTCTGCGGCCCCGAGTTCCAGCCGGCGTCGACGAGGCCGGCGTCCACCAGCCGCGTCATGTCCGACTCCAGGGAGAACTCGACGATGTCGGCCTTCAGCCCGTTCGCCACCGCGCGGCTCTGCTCGCCGGAGGCGCCGAACGACTTGGTGAAGGTGATGTTCTTGCCCTCGGGCGTCTTCTGGAACTCCTTGATGATGTCCTCGAACGCCGCCTGGGGGGTCGAGTAGGACACCAGCGAGAGCCGGACCTTCCCGGAGTCCCCCGACCCCCCGCAGGCCGCCGCCCCCAGGGTGACGGCGGCCAGCCCCAGCACGACCCCTGTCTTGCGTGCGCGCATCATCTCTCCCAGACTTTCCCTATATGTTTGATAGAGAAAGCATGTTACATCGCCGCGGTGCACGTCAAGCTCTGGTCAAGGAACGGCCGGCACCCGCTGGAGGAGCGGCGCCCCGGCCCGCCCGGCCCGAGGGCCGGGCCTCAGAACGGCCGGGGCGTCAGGGCTTGGGCAGCACGCACATGGCGTCGAGGCCGAGGACGTGGTTGAGGCGCCCGAACGCCAGCCAGGAGCCGATGCACATGCTCAGCTCCACGACCTCGCGCTGGGTGTAGTGCGCGGTCATGCGCCCCCAGAACTCCTCGTCCAGGCCGTGGTGGTCGAGGGCGTAGCGCTCGGCGTACTCGGCGGCGAGGCGGGTGCGGTCGTCGAAGCGGTCGGTGGCGCGCCAGTCGGCGACCGCGCCGGCGAACTCCTCCTCGACCTTCTCGCCGTCGCGCTCGGTCCGCCAGTCGAGGCAGAACACGCACCCGTTGATCTGCGCGATGCGCAGGCGCGCGGCCTCGAACTCGCGGAGGCCGAGGGTGGTGTGCGCGTACACCGCGAGCGAGAGGTTGGACGCGGCCGGGCCGATGCCGGGCACCATCTCGCCCCACGCGTACTGGATCGGGTCCTTGCCCTCGGGGATGTCGAGGTTCATGAGCGGTCGCCTCCGAGCTTGCCCACGGCGGGGCGCAGCGGGACGTCGAGCGCGTCGTAGAGTCCCGGGTCCGCGTCCACGAGCCAGTCGACGGCGCCGACGAGGCGTCCGACGGCGGTGGCGTTGCCGCCGGCCGCGCGGTTGCCGTGCTCGTCGGTGGCCTCGACCGTGACCTCGATGCGCGGGACGCCCTCGATGATCACGCGGTGGGCGCCGTCGCCGTCCGGCGGCACGGGCCAGTCGGGGGCGCAGGACGGGTGGATGCGGGTGACGTGCTCGACGACGATGCGGGGCTCACCTCCGACGATGCCCTGCACCTCGAACCGGACCGCGCCCTGGGTGCCCTTCTCGAAGTCGCCCATGGACGCGGTGGTGACGGTCTCGTCCAGCGGGCGCCGGTCCAGCGTCTCGCGGACCTCGTCCAGCTCGGCGCCGAGCGCGCGCGCCATCAGCCGGACCTGCCCGCCCCACACCATGGTCGGGACGGTCGGCGCGAGCATGGGCGGCTCGTAGTCCATGGGCTGCCCCATGCCGACCAGGTAGCGGACGGAGTCGGGCTGGTCGTAGGTGGAGTAGTCGAAGATCTCCTGGCAGCGGACGACGTCGACGACGCCGCCGAGCCCGCTGATCATCAGCGGCAGGACGTCGTTGCCCCAGCCCGGGTCGACGCCGGAGACGAACAGCGAGCCGCCGCCCTCGGCGATCGCGTCGAGCACCGCCTCGCGCATCTCGGCGGGCGCGTTGCGCTGGTCGTAGAGCGCGTACAGCGCGGGCGTGACGACGACGGCGCCGGCGCGGATCGCCCTCAGGATGTCGGCGAGCGCCTCGTCCGGGCGGATGTCGCCGGACGCCGCGTAGACGACGGCCTGCGGGCCGGCGCCGAGGACGGCGTCGATGTCGGTGGTCGCCGCGACGCCGAGGGCGCGGCCGAGGCCGGCGAGGTCGCCCGCGTCCCGGCCGGCCTTCGCGGGGTCGTGGACGATCACGCCGGTCAGGGTCAGCGCCGGATGGGCGTCGACGGCGCGCAGGGCGAGCCGCCCCACATTGCCGGTGCCCCAGACGATCGCGGAGATCATGGGCGGAATGTAACAAAGCCCCGTTCACTTGCCAAGCAAGCACTTGGTTGACTATCCGTGACCTGGCAACACGCAAGCGTGATGACCGGAAAGTTACTTTTAAGTAGCTAGTGACATCCCTCTCGGCTCGATATAGAACCTGTTCCAATCTCAGCGAGAGTGAGGGAGGTCACATGACCGACTCTGCCATGCACAACGGGAGACCTGGCGGCATGTCCCGCCGCGGCTTCATGGTTGGAACCGGTTCCATTTTGGGATTGGGGCTGATGAGCCGCGGCGCGTCCGCCGCCCCGGCGGCCGGACCGATCGGCAACGGGGCCCATGTCCCCGTATTGATCATCGGCACCGGCTACGGCGGCTCCGTCGCCGCCCTGCGGCTCGCCCAGGCCGGCGTCGACGTGCACATGGTCGAGATGGGCAAGTCCTGGGACACGCCGGGCTCGGACGGCAAGATCTTCGCCAACACCACCTCGCCCGACGAGCGGTCCTTCTGGCTGCGGACCCGGACCAAGCAGCCGCTCAGCAACTTCCTCGGCTTCCCGATCGACAAGGACGTCCCCCGGCACACCGGGATCCTGGACGCCGAGGAGTTCGCCGGCATCACCGTCTACCAGGGGCGCGGCGTCGGCGGCGGCTCGCTCGTCAACGGCGGCATGGCGGTGACGCCGCTGCGCTCGCGGTTCAGCGGCGTCCTCCCGTCGGTGAACGCCGACGAGATGTACGACATCTACTATCCGCGGGCGAACTCCGGCCTCGGCGTCATGGAGGTCGACCGGGCCTGGTTCGACACCACGGACTGCTACCAGTACGCGCGGGTCGGACGCAAGCACGCCCAGCGCTCGGGGTTCGAGTTCGTCTACGTCCCGAACGTGTACGACTTCAACTACATGAAGCAGGAGGCGGCGAACGCGGTCCCGAGGTCGGCGCTGGCCGGGGAGATCCTCTACGGCAACAACTACGGCAAGAAGTCACTGCAGAAGACCTACCTCGCGCAGGCGAAGGCGACCGGCCGGGTCTCCATCTCGCCGCTGCACCGGGTGACCTCGGTGACGCCCGCGTCCACCGGCGGCTACACGGTCTCCATCGAGCAGCTCGACACGACCGGGGCCGTCACGGGCACCAAGACGGTGACCGCCGACCGGGTGTTCTTCGCCGCGGGCAGCGTCGGCACCAGCAAGCTGCTGGTCAAGCTCAGGGCGACCGGCGCGCTGCCGAACCTCAACTCCGAGATCGGCAAGGGCTGGGGCGACAACGGCAACGTCATGTGCGGCCGCGCCAACCACCTGTGGGACCCGACCGGCAGCCTCCAGTCGGCCATCCCGACGGGCGGCATCGACAACTGGGACGCCGGCGGGGCGTTCGCCGAGGTCGCGCCGCTGCCCACCGGGATCGAGACGTTCGCCTCGTTCTACCTGTCGATCACCAACACCCCGCACCGGGCGGAGTTCTCCTGGAACGCGGGCGCGGGACGGGTCGACCTGAACTGGCAGACCGCCTGGAAGCAGACCAGCATCGACATGGCCAAGACGATCTTCGACAAGATCAACCGCAAGGAGGGGACGATCTACCGGACCGACCTCTTCGGCACCTACAAGATCTGGGGCGACCACCTCACCTACCACCCGCTCGGCGGCGCCGTCCTGAACAAGGCCACCGACAACTACGGCCGCCTGCGCGGCTACTCGGGCCTGTACGCCATCGACGGCTCGCTCATCCCGGGCAACACGAGCGTCAACCCGTTCGTCACGATCACCGCCCTCGCCGAGCGCAACATCGAGAAGATCATCGCCACCGACCTGTAGCGGCGCGCTGACGGGATCCGGCCACGGGCGCGTGTGGCCGGACTTTCACGCCGCGGCCCCGCTCCCCCGCCACGGCCCCGGTTGCACCGCCCGGCCTCGGGTAGGGCGGATCCGGACGGATCGCTCGGGGGAAACAGTGGATTCGGATGAGCATTCTCGGCATGGGCATCGCCGTCGCGGCGGCGTTCTTCATCGGGCTCGGGTTCGTGGCTCAGCAGCACGCGGCCTTCCGCGAGCCGCTGGAGGAGATCCTGCACCCGCGGCTGCTGCTGGACCTGCTGCGCAGCCGGCTGTGGCTGACCGGCATCGCCTCGATGATCCTCGGCCAGATCATCTTCGCGTTCGCGCTGAACATCGCCGACGTCGCCGAGGTCACGCCGGTCCTCACCGTCAACCTCATCTTCGCGCTGTTCGCCGCGCACGTGATCTACCGGGAGCGGCTCGGCCGCAACGAGTGGCTGGGGTCGCTGCTGCTGACCGGCGGCGTCGCGCTGTTCCTCGGGATCGGGGTCCCGCACGGCGGCGACCTGCCCGGGGTGCACTCGCCGCGCTGGCTCGCGGGCGCGGCCGTGCTCGCCCTCGTCGCCCTGTGCGCGTTCGGCGGGCTGCACCGGGACCTGCGCGTCCGCGCGATGCTGCTGGCCTGCGGCGCCGGGCTGCTCTACGGGCTCCAGGACACGCTGACCCGCAGCGTCCTGCTCGTGTCCGACGAGGGCTTCACCAGCACGCTGGTGACCTGGCAGCCGTACGGCGTCGTGTTCATCGGCGCCCTCGGGCTGCTGTTCGCGCAGAGCGCCTTCGACGCGGCGCCGCTGCGGATCTCGCTGCCCGCCACCACGGCGGCCGAGCCGCTCACCGGCATCGCGCTCAGCATCGTGATCTTCGGGGAGCGGGTGCGGCTGGAGGTCTCCGACCTCGCCCTGGAGTCGCTCGGGCTCGCGGCCATGGTCGGCGGCATCGTCGTCCTCGGCAGGTCGCCGTACCTGGGCAAACCCGGCGAGCATCCGTCCGTGTCGCCTGACGGGGTGGAGTGCGGATGATCCCCATCGTGCTCGCGCTGCTCGCCGGCGCCTCGAACGCCCTCGCGTCGGTCCTCCAGCGGCGGGTCGTCAAGGCCGCGCCGCAGGAGGACGCGTTCAAGCTCAGCCTCATCATCGACACGCTGCGCAGCCCGATGTGGCTCGGCGGCATCGGCGCGCTCATCGCCGCCTTCGTGCTGCAGGCGGCGGCGCTGTCGATCGCGGGCCTGTCGCTCGTCCAGCCCCTGCTGGCCGTCGAACTGCCGTTCACCATGATCCTCATCGCGTGGCTGCCGCCGCGCGGGCTGAAGCGCGTGCCGTGGCGCGCCGTCGTCCTGCTCACCGCCGGGCTGGCCGTGCTGCTGTTCGCCCTCGCACCCGACGAGAGCTACCACGTGCCGAGCACCTGGGCGTGGATCACCGCGACGGTCGGCACGCTCGGCTGCATCGCCGGGCTCCTCGCGCTGGCGTGGCTCATCCAGCGGCCCGCCCGCGCCGTGCTGCTCGGCATCACCACGTCGGTCGGGTTCGCGCTGACGGCCGCGTTCATGAACACGGTCACGCGCGAGTTCGAGGACGGGATCGTCACCGTCCTCACGTCCTGGCAGCTCTACGCCATGGCCCTCGCCGGCCTCGCCAGCCTCTTCCTGCTGCAGAACGCGCTGCAGAGCGGCAGCCTCGTCGCGGTGCAGCCCGCGCTGACCATCTCCGACCCCGCCGCCAGCATCATCCTCGGGGTCTACCTGTTCGGCGAGAACGTCCGCGGCGGGCCATGGCTCATCCTGGAGGTCGCCGGCATGTCGCTGATCCTCCTCGGCAGCATCGGCATCGCCCGGTCCCCGCTGCTGCGCGAGGAGCACAACGTCAGCCAAGCGCAGCCCGTATGACCCGCTCGGCGGGGACGGCGTCGAACAGCGCCGCCGTCCGCCGGACCCCAGCCCTGCGCGCGGCGTCGTCCCGCAGCCCGTCGAGCGCCTCGACCAGTTCGCCGGGCGTGCGCGCGTAGCGGCTCAGCCCGGCCCGCGCCATCGCCTCGGCGCCGTCGCGGCCGTGCCCCGGGATGGGCCGGTAGGAGATCACCGGCAGTCCGCACGCGAACGCCTCCCGGCAGGTCAGCCCCGCCGCGTTGTCGATCAGCGCGTACGCGCCCGCCATCAGCGCCGGCATGTCGTCCCGCCAGCCCAGGGCGGGCCCGTGGACCCGCTCCCGGAGCCGCTCGTTCCGCCCGCACAGCACCACCGGCAGGTACCGGCCGGACGCGGCGACGCGCCGCGCCGTCTCCACGACCCGCCCGACCCCCCAGGCACCCGCCGAGACCAGCACGATCCGGTCCCCGGGGCGCGCCCCGGCCGCGTCCCGCAGCGCGCCCCCCGCCCCCCGCCTCCGCCGGAACGCCGGCCCGACCACGGGCGCGTGCCGGGTCGCCGGGCGTCCCGTCCGCTCCATCACCGTCCGCGCGGACCGCTCGTCCGGGCACAGGAAGCGATCGTTGCCCGCGTGCAGCCACATCCGGTGGACGGCGAAGTCGGTCACCAGCACGATCGACGGCACCGTCAGCCTGCCCGCGTCGCGCAGCCGCCCGGCCGCCTGCGCCGCGACATGGAACGTCGACACGACCGCGTCCGGCGGGAGCTCCCGGATCCGCGCGTCCAGCCGGCTCGCGATCAGCGCGGTGAGCGGCGACGCGGGCGGCGGGCGCCGGGACACGAAGAACGCCCGGTAGATCCCCTCGTACAGCCACGGCGCGGACCGCACCATCCCCCCGTACATCCGCCGCAGCCCGTGGCCGAGCCCGATCGGGATCAGGTCGAGGACGTCCAGGACGTTCGTCTCGACGTCCTGCCGCGCCATCCGCCGCGCCAGCTCCGCCGCGACCGCGTCATGCCCGGCCCCCATGCCCGCCGTCAGAATTAAGAGTCGTTTGCCCATGCCTTGAGCTCCCCCCGGTGAAACTGTCTGCATGTCCCGCCGCGCCGTCCTGACCGCCGCCCTGCTCGGCCACGCCCTGCTGGGCCACGCCCTGCCCGCGGCGACCTGGCTCCGTCCCGTCCGCCGCCTGACGCCCCGCGTCGCCGGTCGCGGCGGCCCCCGCCACGTGGCGCTCACCTTCGACGACGGCCCCGACCCCGCCTCCACGCCCCTCTTCCTGGACGAACTGGACCGCCTCGACCTCCGCGCGACCTTCTTCGTCCTCGGCGCGATGCTCCGCCGGACCCCGTCCCTCGGCCGCCGCATCGTCGCCGACGGCCACGAGATCGCCGTGCACGGCTGGCACCACCGCAACACCCTGACGGCCCGCCCCGGCCGCACCTCCGCGGAGATGCGCGACACGGTGCACCTCATCGAGGACGTCTGCGGCGTGACCCCGTCCTGGTACCGCCCCCCGTACGGCGCCCTGAGCGCCGAGGCGCTCCTGGCCGCCCGCCGCAACGGGCTGCGCCCCATCCTGTGGACGGCCTGGGGCAAGGACTGGACGGCCGCCGCCACCCCCTCATCCGTCCTGGAGGCCCTCGCCCCGGACCTCCGGGGCGGCGCGACGCTCCTCCTGCACGACAGCGACGTCACCGCGGCCCCCGGCGCTTGGAAGTCGACCCTCGGTGCCCTCCCCGAACTCGCCGCCCGATGCCACGCAGCCGACCTGACCACAGGCCCCCTGCGCGACCACGGACTGCACCCGTAACGCCCCCTGTCACACGGTGACTACTCCCCCACCATCCGCCCCCTATGTGACCCCCGCCCCCCGTTTCCAAATCCCGGCCAACGCGATCGCGCCGGCGGCCAGGACGAGCCCGAGAACCGCCGCGACGACCAGGAGCGCGGCGGGGATGCCGAGGTGAGTCGTGATGCCCAGGATCCAGGAAAGGCTCAGGACAACAGGGCCATCTGGTCGTTCCAAGTCGTCAGGGCGCGTTCCAGCCCGATCGCGGCGATCATGAACAAAAGTCGCATCGCCAACCCGGAGGTCGGAGCCGGCCCGTCGCGCGGCTCATCCTCGCCTAGGCAGGGACGCCGTCGGTTTCCCCGCCCCCGCCGTCGAGCAGGCGCCGCAGGCGGGTCAGGTAGGCGTCCACGTCGGCCAGCATGGTCGCGGCGTCGTCCGGCCGGTATCGGCGGACGGCGTCCCGCATCCGCGTCTCGGCGTCCGCGAGCCGGTCGCGCTGCCGGCCGGCCGCGTACAGCCGCATCAACGAGGCGAGCGCGTCGAGGTACCGGTCCACGGCGGCCTCGTCGGACGGGTCGAAGGCGGCGCCGGCCACGTCCTCGAACGCGACCACGGCGCCGCCGATGTCGCCCAGCTCGTCCCGGCTCTGCGCCAGGTAGTAGCGGGCGATCCGCGCGTCGTCGTCGTCCGGGCCGAAGCGGTCGGTGTAGTAGGCGCCGACCTCGGCGAACAGGGCGGCGGCCTCGGTGTGGTTGCCGGCGATGAACTTGGCGGTGGCGAGGCGGAAGGCCATGTCGTTGGCGAGCGCGGGGTCGCCGGCGCGTGCTCGCGCGCCTTCCAGCACGTCGAACGCCTCCACGAAGAGGCCCCTCTCCAGCAGGCCCTCGACACGGGCGCCGAGCTCGTCGATCTCTCGTTCGGTGAGCGCCCTGGCGGGAGACGGCGGCGCGGCGGGGGGCCGGGCGGCGCCCCGGCGGCGCGTCCGGCCGCCCATGGGACGGACGAACGGCAGGCACGGGTCGAGGTCGGCTATGTCGGGCGGGAACCCGTCCGGCCCGGGGCGGAACGCGAACGGCAGCAGCCGCTCGTATACCTCGGCCGCGTCGGGCCGGTCCTCGGGTTCCTTGGCGAGCATCGCGATGAGGAGGGTTTCGATCTCCTCCGGGACGTCCGGCCGCGTATCCCGGATGCGGGGAGGGTCGGAGTGGACGTGGTGCCACTGGTGTGACCGCGACGCCGAGTCGGCGTACGGCGGCCGTCCCGTCAGCACTTCGAAGAGCACGCAGGCGAGTGCGTACAGGTCGGAGGTCGGCCCGATCGTGTTCCCGAGGGCCTGTTCCGGCGACATGTAGGGCGGGGTGCCGACGGTCATGCCGACCTGCGTGAGGCGCGGGTTGTCGCCGGAGCCGAGCAGCGACGCGACGCCGAAGTCCAGGACCTTCACGATCCCGCCGGGCGTCAGCATCAGGTTGGACGGCTTCACGTCCCGGTGGACGACGTCGTGCCGGTGAACCTCGTCCAGCACGGAGGCGATCTGGGCGCCGATCGCGGCGGCCCGCGCGACGTGCAGCGGGTCGGCCTCATGGTCGGTCTCGTCGATCAGCGTCTGGAGTTCGCGGCCGTGCAGCAGTTGCATGGCGATGAACAGCCGCCCGTCGGAGACGCCCGCGTCGTACACGGCGGGAATGCCGAGATGCTCGATCGCGGCCGTCGTCCGGACCTCGCGCAGGAACCGCTCCCGGCGGATATCCAGTGCCTCGGCGCGCGGCCACAGCTCGCCGGGACGCTCGTCGAGCATCATCTTGACGACGACGCGGCGCCCGCCGAGGCGCTCGTCGTAGCCCTCCCAGATTTCGCCCATGCCGCCCGCGCCGATGGGGGCGCGCAGCCGGTACCGGCCGGCGACGACCCGGCCGCCCGCCTCGTCGGCGTCTCCCATGGCAGGCACGCTACTCGGGAGAAGCGCCGCGAGTCCGGCGAATCTCGGCGGCCCGTTCGGCGGTGGCGCGGCGCTGCGCCTCCCGCCGCACCGGACGCCGGATCATCTCGTACGCCTGCCGCTTGGCGACCTGCTTGAACAGCCGGTTGACCCGCTCGTCCTCGAAGTAGCGGACGAGCAGCGCGTCGTTGGACGCCGCCTGGTCGATCATGATGCGGTCGGCGTCCTTGTCGACCTCCCGCTCGAACACTTCCCGGGAGTTGTTCAGCGCGACCGCGGCGAGCTGCGGGTCCTCGGCGACCGCCACCGCGAACTGGCCCGCGATGATCTTGTCGGCGGTGGACAGCCCGGTGCCGTACTCGTCGTTGATCCGCTCGATCAGCTCGGCCAGCGTCAACTCGTCGGGGTCGGCGGACGGGCCGTCGCGCCGCCCAGCAGCCCGGACACCTCCCGCTCCCCGGCGGCCTCCAGCCGCAGCTCGGCCTCGTCCTTCTTCTCGATGCGCAGGTGGCTCGGCTCGACCTCGCCGACGTCCACCGCCGCCTCCTGGCCGCGCGGCGGCAGCTTGTTCAGCAGGAACCGGCCGTACTGGTACAGCAGTTCGAGGTCGTCGTCGTTGTAGCCGATCACCTGGGACAGCCACCCGTAGGAGCGGACGAAGTCGCTCAGCGCGCCCCGGAACGCCTCGGCCTTGTCGGGTTCCTCGGCGGTGAGCGCGGTGAACCGGTCGACGGCCGGTTCCAGCCACCGGTACAGCTTCCCGTGCGCCTTGATCAGCTCACGCTCGTCGGCGGCCTTCGCCCGCTCAGCGCTGAGCGCCTCGAAGAAGCGCCGCATCTCCGACTCGACGAGCAGGCGGTAGGCGTGCACCTCCCGCTCCTTGGCGTACAGGAGGTCGGGGTCGGTCGGCTCGCTGATCGTCGTCTCGTAGAACGGCTGGAACGCCTCCAGGATGCCCTCCGGCTTGTTCGCGAAGTCCATGACGAAGAGGTCTTCCTGCGTCTTGCCGGGGTGGGTGCGGTTCAGCCGCGACAACGTCTGGACGGCGGCGACGTCCGCGAGCGGCTTCGCGACGTACATCGTGGTGAGGAGCGGCTGGTCGAAGCCCGTCTGGTACTTCTCGGCGGCGACGAGGATGCGGTACTCCTGCTTCGGGACGGTCCCCGCGCGCTTGTCGTCGGCGCGCGTGTAGCCGAACCGCGCCGGGAGTTCCCGCTCGGGGAACCCGTTCAGCTTGGCCTCGGTGTACTCGGGACCGTTCTCCTCAAGTCGCAGCGGGCCGGAGAACGCGACGAGCGTCCCGCAGTCGGTGAAGCCGCGCTCGTCCACGTACGTCCGGATCGCCTGGTAGAGCTTCAGCGCGTCGGCGCGCAGCGGCGTCACCACCATGGCCTTCGCACGCCCGCCGATCCGCGGCGCGGTGTGCGACCGGAAGTGGTCCACGATGATCTTCGCGCGGAGCGCCGTGGACGCCTCCGACCAGATCGCCTGCCGGACGAACTGGGCTTTGGCCTTGCGCGGGTCGACCATCCGCTCGGCTTCGTCCGCGGCGGCCTCCGACAGCTTGAAGTACGTCGCGTAGGTGACGTAGTTCTTCAGCACGTCGAGGATGAACCCCTCGTCGATCGCCTGCCGCATCGAGTAGACGTGGACGGGCTTGTTCTTGTTCTCGGCGGCGTCGTACCGGCCGAACAGGTCGAGTGTCTTCTTCTTGGGCGTGGCGGTGAACGCGAACACCGACAGGTTGGGCTGCCGGCCGCGGGCGAGCGCCGCCGAGGTGAGCGGGTCGCCGGACTCGTCCACCGTCCGGGAGCCGAGCGCCTTCTTCAGCGCCGCGTTGTCCTCGCCGCCCTGCGACGAGTGCGCCTCGTCGATGATGATCGCGTACTTGCGCTGCGCCAGGTCGCGCACCTTGTCCAGGACGTACGGGAACTTCTGCTGCGTGGTGATCACGATCCGTGCGCGGGCGCCGGTGAGCGCCTCGGCGAGTTGCCGCGAGTCGGTCTCGATCCGCTCCACCACACCCTGGACCTGCTCGAACTGGTAGATGGTGTCCTGGAGTTGCTTGTCCAGGACGAGCCGGTCGGTCAGCACGATGACCTTGTCGAATACCGGCTCGTTCGCGGCGTCGTGCAGCGTGGACAGCCGGTGCGCGAGCCACGCGATCGTGTTCGACTTCCCGGACCCGGCCGAGTGCTCGATCAGGTAGTTCTCCCCCGCGCCCTTCTGCCGGGCGTCCGCGATCAGCGACTTCACCGCGTGCCACTGGTGGTAGCGGGGGAAGATCAGCGGCTGCGTGTGCGCCGCGAACGGCTTGAAGGACGGCGCCTTGCCCGCCTTGGCGTCCGCGTCCTCCACGTGGAGGTACTGCTGGAGCAGCTCCAGGAAGTTGTCGCGCTGGAGTACCTGCTCCCACAGGTAGGACGTCCGGTAGCCGGACTCACCGGCGGGCGGGTTGCCCGCCGATCCCGAGTTCCCGGGCCCGTGCGACCCCTGGTTGAACGGCAGGAACCGCGTCTTGTTCCCGTCGAGCCGAGTGGCGAGGAAGACGAGATCGGTGTCGACGGCGAAGTGGACGAGCGTCCGCCGCGCGAAGAACAGGGCTTTGGGGTCGCGCTCCCGGTACTGGCGGCGCGCGTCGGCGACGGTCTGCCCGGTCACCGCGTTCTTCAGCTCGGCGGACGCCACCGGGATCCCGTTCACGAAGAACGCCAGGTCGACCGACTTGGCGGGCTCGTCGGCCGAGTAGTGGAGCTGCCGCGTCACGGTCAGCCGGTTGGCGTTGTAGTCGTCCAGGGCTCCCGCGGCCAGCGTGTGGGCGGGCCGGAAGTAGGCGAGCCGGAACCGGATGCCCTTGTCCTTCACACCGGTGCGCAGCACGTCCAGCGCGCCCCGCGCGTCGATCTCCTTACCGAGAAGGCGCGCGAACGGCCGCGCCGGGTCCTCCCCGTATGCGTCGCGCAGCCGCTCCCACTGCTCCGGCTGCGTCCGCCCGAGGAACACCGCCAGCTCCGCCGTGTCGAGCGCGAGCTCCCGGTCGTAGTTCCCGGGCTCACCGGGCGCCCATCCGTGCGCGATCAACGCACTCTCGACGGCGTCCTCGAACGTCCTCTCCCGGTACACCTTCGCGCCCACAGACTCCACCTCGTCCTACCCGCGGCTCCATCCGGGACCACTCTACGCCTGCCGTGAGCGACTTGGCTGATGCTTTCAATATGTTGACATCGTCAACGACTCAGCCGGATAGAGGGCCTGGTCGAGGCGGCGGCCCTCCTCGCGATCGGGCGGCGCGCACCAGCCTCTCGATCGCGCCGGCACCCTGCACTCGGGTGCCTCACCGCGCCCACTCCCACCTCGCCGAACACGGATGTCGCCGTCGCGGCGCTGTTTCTTCCGGCCTGCGGGGCGAACCATTGGGCCATGCCCATTTCCGACATGCCAAGCGAGATGCCTGAAGAGCGGCAACCTCCAGAAGCCACACCGGAAATGAACCCCTGGTTGGTGGAGGAACCCCCCGATGCCGCCCAGCGTGACGAGGACGGAAAAGTTGCGAATTCCACGCCGCTGGACGAGGTTTGCGAGGAAGACGATTCCGAGTCCACTCCCACGCCTCCGCCAGAAGGCGCCTTCCCCGTTGAGGTCAACGATTGCGACTCTGAGGTCGAGGCGCCGGCCGGACCCGCCCATTGGCCCGTCGCACCGATCGCGGAGCCGACCGGGGAGCCTCTTGACGGGCCCGAAGAGGTCCCCGAACCGCCCGTGGAGGTGGTATCCAACGGCGAGGAACCCGCCTCGGACGTGACGGGCGCGGACGACCCGGAAACGTCCGATGTCACGGTTCGGACGGCACCGGTCGAAGAGTCCGCGAAGGTGCCGCAGGACGCGGAGAGCGAGGCCGAGTCGACGCCCCGGGACGCGGACACGGCGGATGAGCGGACGTCGGAGCGCGCCGCCGACGAGGCGTCGGATTCAGCGGAAGCAGAAGAGGCGTCCGAGGACGCGCCGGCCGTGCGGGTGGAGGTGGAATCCGAGCGTGACCTGCCGTTCCCGCGAGAGGTGCAGGCGGAGCGGGAGGTGCTGCTGGAGTCGGTGACACGCCAGAGCCTCGTCAACGAGATCGTTCATCAGATAGCGGACCTGGTCGGCTCTTCGGAGGCCATGGAGGCCACCGGCCTCGACTTCTTCGCCGTGCTCATCAAGTCGCGGCTCGACCCGCAGTGGGTCACCGTCAAGTTGATCAAACTGACGGTGGCCGGGGCCGCGGCGGGCTCGGGCATGCCCTTCCCGCACCTGTTCGGCGAACTCGCCGGCACGCTGGCCCGCGAGTTCCTTCCCGTCGAAAGCTGGAAGGCCGCCACCGTCCGGACCGTCCAGATCGCCGACATCGGGCTCGACGCCCGCGACGGCCGACTCGATTCTCCGATCTCCCGGGCCTTCGTCATCGAAGAGGCGCAGAGGGCGGGCGGCAGCCTCACCGCTCCGAAGAAACCTCGGCCGCCGAAGTGACAGGCGTCGCGGCAGCTGAGAATAGACGGCACACTGCGGGGCCTGATGCCCCGGACGTCGAGGGCCTCACGCCGACCGCGGACGCGAGGCCCCGAACAACCGTCACAGGTTCCTACCGGTCGTAACGTCCAGCCCGGATGTCACTGGCCAGGGCAGCGAACACCTCGCGCCCGAACGCCAGCTTCGGCCCATCCGGATCCTTCGAGTCCCGCACGGCCACGTTCGAGGCCATCTCTGCAACCTCCACGCAGGTACCCCCCTCGGAACCACTCTTGGTGCTCTTGCGCCAGCGCAAGGACGACAGGTCCAGGGTGCTCACGTGTCCTCCATGATGGTCCGGATCAGGTTCGCGGAAGCCGTCGCTGATAGTGCGGCAGACCTGATCACATCGAAGACTATGGCAAGCCTCCGGACATCGCGCGGATCCGTGAGTATCTGGCCGAAACCGCTCGCGCCGTCGACATAGGCAACATCCGGCGCCTGGTCGAAGCTGAGGAGTTGGAACCCACTCTCTTGGAAAACAGCCGCCTCTGCTGGGACGACCTGAACCGAAACGTTGGGATGACTCATGACATCCAGGAAACGCTTGCACTGCTCTTCGCGAAACTCGGCCTTGATGTCACGAAGCACTGCTTCACGAATTAGCAGGAACAGCCAAGGAGGGTTAGCCTTGCTAAAAATTCTCTGCCGCTCCATTCGAATCGCAACAAGTTCTTCCGTTTTGTCCACCCGAGTTCCCGAGTTGAACACGAAGCGCGCGTACTCCTCCGTCTGCATCAACCCAGTCACAAGCAGGGGCTCGTAGATGTTGATCCGGTTGGCTTCGCGCTCCGCATCTACGAGCGGTCGGACGGCGCTCGGGATGAGCCCCTGTTTCCTCGCCTCAACATGCTTCTCCCACAGGCGACGGAACGCGCCGTCCAGTTGGTAGTAGGTGTCGAGGTCATCAGCGAGCCCCTCGGACGGAGGCTTCTCGAAGGTCTCGACCTTGGCGATCCACTGAGGAGTACAACCCAGCGCCGCAGCAAGCTTGTTGCGTGAGAGACCGGACGCTTCACGCCGCGCCCGCAGCTCGTTGACGAACGCGTCCTGGTAGGCGGAGGGGGTGGTGTCACGCGTGGGTGTCATCGGGTGTCTCCCGGGTGTCGGCGGGTCTGCTCGGGGGTGTCGCCTCACTGGCTCGGGTGCTCGCCGGGGGGTGAGCGGTTCGTAGCTCACAGTAACTCTTCCCTGGTTGGCTTTCTTTTGAAACGCCGAACCACATCGCAGGGAACCCCGACCCGTGAATGATCAAGAACGCGAACAACTCCAAGAGACATATCCCGCGTGGTACATCCGCCGGCCTCCGACCATGGAATGCCTCGTAGCCACCCGCCTCGGCCGTCCCCTCACCCAGAGGGAGATCTATTACGGCCTCTGCGCGACCCTCGTTGAGGACACATACCAACTCCTCAGCGAGGCCCTCGCCGCCCAGCGCAAGATCGAGGACACCTTGTGATCTCCGCCCTGGCGATCGCAGGTGCTGGACTCCTCGCAATCTTCGCAATCTCGATGCTGATCCTCTTCATCAACGTGGCGATCGCCGACCACAGCTACGTAGGCAAACATCGCTATGCCGACAAACCTTCACCATCCCGGCAGCGCAGTTCACCACGCACTTACCCCGCTCGACCCGCACAAGTTCGCCGATAAGGCTCGGAAGCCGTAACGAGCCGCCACTGGCGGACGGGAGTCAGCCCGTCGACTCCATAGAACTACGTTCACTTGCGGCGTGTTGTTCTTATGCGCCTGCGGATAAGAACAACACGCCGCAAGTGAACGGAACCGGTGGGTCGGGAACGGTCCGTCGATTCTCTTGACCGGCGGCGTGTTGCCCTATGGCTGGGGCGCGAAGGGGCAACACGCCGCCCCCAGGTAGCCGCCAACCGTGCAGCACTGTTGATCTCCCGGAGCGGTTGCCGTCCCGGTGCCTGCGCTCCCCCAACCCCGCGCAGGCCACCGACAGTCCCCCCAGACCGGCAACCGCTCTGGGCCACCCAAGCTGGAAGAAGGTCAGTTCTCTTCGTTGCGTTTGAAGATTTCAACGGCCAGTTCCCAGAGCGACTGACCATCGTCCAAGGTCCAGCGTCCAGGCCCCTGAACGGATACGGGAGAACGTTCGTAACCGGACAACTCCCATATGTGTATGACCAGGCCGGTGGCCGAATACCTTTGCCCGTCATATGCCCATAGCAGGCAGTTCCGTCGATCGTTCACCCACGTGGCCGTCGCGCGCCGCTGATCCTCGGCGACCCAATCCCGGACAGCCAGAATCTCGCTGTTGTGCTGGGGGCGGTACGTGAGCCGCGTACCGTCTGCGAGACGGCCGGCGCTGACCAGAGTCGGGACCGCGTTCGGACGACGCTGCTTGCGCGGCCTTCGTTTCGGCGGCCGGTAGTCGTCCCGGAGGCTCGGTATGGACCCACCACCCCGCACGTCGTCGAGCACGAGCTTGGCGAGGTCCTTGCACCTGGTCTCGTCGGTGAAGGTCGTGGAGAGGAACGAGTTCGGGCCGTATTCAGCGTCTACGTGGTAGATCAGCCAAGTGAGCACCTGGCCTGTCAGATCGGGGATGCGGTCAAGCATGGCCCCTACGTCGAAGCCGTGCTCGCCTACGTCCTCCAGGTCGAGAAGCTGAAAGACGAGATGCGTGATAAGCAGTTCACCGCGTCGCGCCATGTCCGCTGCTCGACCGTGCAGTTCCTTGCGCCTTGCATCGAGCGCCGCCCCGACGACGCGCCGTGCCTGAACAAGGCGCCAGATCCGGTAGGCAGTCGGTCCTTCACCGAAAAGGCGCGGGTAGGATCCGCTGGATCCGCGCTCCCAGAGCGTGTCCGTTCCCTGGCTGGCTCGGACGGCGAGGTCAGGTGACCGGTGAGCGCAGGCGAGAGCGACGGCCGCATGCTCGACCGAACATCCCGCATCGGGCGACGGGTCGGGCTCACCCCGCTTGTAGACGTATGTCTTGCCGAGCGACAGCAGAAAGTCCTCGCGGATAGCGGCCTGTGCCCCGTCCAACGCGATGAAGTCACGCTGTGAGACATCGTTCTGTGTGTTCGTGGTCTCCGTAATACGCTTCGCGTAGGCCGGGCGGTCCTGGCCCAGGGAGAACGCTCGGACGGTCACATCGGCATCGTCGACACGCTGTGCGTCCTGCTGCATCGCCTCATGGATGGCGGAGACGGTCTGCGCGCCGTTCACGACGCTGACGCCGTTCATCATCAGCTTGACAGGCTCATCAGGTTTCCGCCGGCCAGGCCAATGCGGCTCGATGCTGTCGCACAGCACTGTGATGCCGTTGTTGAAGTACCAGAAGTTCTCAGGCTCGTTGAGCAGTGTCTCCTTGATGCCGCTGTTGATACGGGTGAGCCCGAGAGACTTACGGACGTTCTGCTCGTACAACCCGTCGCCATGCTCGCTGAACCACTGCGCGACGTCCCGTACGGCAACCGTCCCCTGCCATGCCTCGAAGGGGGTGTCACGCTTGATCCACCCCGTCATCGTGGCTTCGACGTCGATCGGCTTCGGCGCCAAGTCCTGGCGCAACTGCTGATGGAAGTCAGCGACTCCGTAGACCCGGTAGTCGAGCACCGGCCCCCGACTGTCGAACTCCTTGCGCGCACGCTCCAGCACTTTTGTAACGGCATCTGAGAGAACGGGCGGCCCCATTACCGCGATGACGAGCATGATCTGCAATCGAGCATCGCCCATCGCGACATCGAGTTGCCCTTTGAAGGGGTCGAGCCTTTCGTTGAAGGTCCCCTCTAGCTCGCGTCGCTCGATCAGGCGAAGTCCCTCGATGAACTTCAGGGCCTCCCCTTGGTCCATCTTCCCCTTGCCCGCGTCGCTCCACTTAGCTTGAACGAGCCAGACCTTCCGCGAACTTTCGTCCACGGCAACACCGTCAATGCCCTGGTCGTTCTCACCATCAATGACCGCTTGCCCCGCCGCCTCGTAGTCGCAGCCGGTCACCAGGCGAACCGCCGACGCCGTCAGCGCACGAGACAGAAAGCGCTGCTCCCAGGCGGCACCTTGGTACCTCTTTAGATCATCGTCATAGATGAGGCCCTCATAGTCCCGAAGTAAAGCCTGCCGGACATGCTGTACCTCAAGAGGAATACGACGATCGCCACCCTGCCCCGAGCTCACCCCTACCTCGTCCTCCCTACATCATGCCCGTCGATTTCCATCAGTGTCGGATGTCCTCATCACACAAACGAACCGCGACCCGCGGTCGTTACGTCCAACTCCCCCGTAACGGCCGCCGTAACAACCGCCCGTCGCCGCTCCTCTAGCAGTTCTATACTACGTTCTAGCGAACGCATCAACGCATTAGCCTCGGCTCGCACACGATCGACCTCCTTCGCCCATCCCGATTGGTCATCGACAGCGAGTCTCGGGATGGAAATCTCTCGAATATCCTCGGCTCTGAGTTTAATTGTCTGTCCTGACTGACCGCGCATCAACAGGCGCATCCGACTCCGAACCGGCGAGCTCGCCAGTACAGACGCAACGAAAGTAGACGACCATCCGGGATGCAAGCGAAGCCGGTAGAGGAGGTCACTCAAAAGCAGCTTTCTACCTTTCGTATCAGCCACCGCTGCCACTCCTACGAGGCGAGGGCTCCCGCTCCCCCGGGTCATCAGTAGATCCCCGTCACGGACCAGGTATCTAAGATCCGGCTCGAGTTCAGGCGGCAGTAGTTTGTGCTGCTCTCCGCGGAAAACACCCGAACTAACGGCACTCGTCTTCAGGACCGCACACTCATCCACACCCGCCTCTATGTCGTGGCATTGCGGGCTCCAACCTTGCTCAATTGAGCGAAGCCCTCTTTTTAGCCTGATCCAGCCGTTAACAGAGGCCAATTCCTCAACACGCCCAGCAATCAGTGAACTGGCACGCTCACCCACCAACTCCACTTGCTTGCTCCGTAGCGCGGACAGGCGGTCGATGTGGGCGGTCTCGGCGTCGAGGAAGTCCGCGATCCGCCGCTGCTCCTCCAGCGCAGGCACCGGAATCCGGAGTCGCTCGATGTCCGGCATATAGATGGTTTTATGCGTCGAGCCGGCCGCAAGGCGCTTCAAATCCGGTGCCATCGCACGCAACGCGTGGAGGAGGAAGCGCGGAAGCAGCTTTGGACCACAAGTCCATGTGGCGAAGTCTTGGCTGGTCGCCATATCGGCTCCCATGATTCCGGAGAACCCCACGGATGCCGTCCGGGACAGTATGACCGTACCCTTCGGGTGTACGACGGCCGCCGAGTGCGCCAACCCCAAAAGGCTGATCTTTTCCTTGGTCTCTGTGACGGTGTGGCGCGTCCCGTCCCTCAACTGCCACACGTCCGCAAGCGTTATCCACGGGATCGTGCAGTTCTCCCAGTACTCCGGATGTTGCCTACTTGGCGTGTGCCCGGTCCCTTGGCGGGCAAGGAAACTGATCGGTACTGTCTGCCACCGCGAATTCTCAAGCCAAGGCGCAAGGTCCAGAATCACGCCGTCACCTGGCCGAGGAGGGTTTGGATCTGGGCTTCGATGGCCTTGAGGTCGGCGTCGATCTCTTCGAGGGGGCGGGGTGGGGTGTAGGTATAGAAATACCGCGTGAAGGGGATCTCGTAGCCGATCTTTGCGCGGAGCGTTTCCTTGGTCTTGGGGTCCTTGGTCTCGGCGATCCAGGCGTCCGGGACGTGCGGGAGGACCTCGCGGGCGAAGTACTCGTCAATATCTTCGGTGAGGGGGACGTTCTCGAAGTCGCGGAGGTCGGGGTCGTGGACGACCTTCCCCTTGACCTTCTGGACCTCTCCGTCCGGGTCGGTGACGGAGAAGGCCGCCATGATGGCCTTCTCGACCTTGTCCGGAGGGACGGTGACCGAGTTCTCGATGTAGGCGGCGAAGAGCTTCTCGCGGAACTTCGTCCGGTCGGTCTCGGACGTGCCGATGAGGGTCTTGAGGCCGGTCAGCAGCTCGTCCCGAAGGTCGGGGTCATAGCTCTGGACGGCCTTCGCCTCGGCGACGGCGGTGAGGCTCTCCTCGCTGACCTCGAAGCGCTGGCGTAGCGGCCGGTCGATGGTGATGCGCTGGTAGCCGAAGTCCTCGTTGCGGAACACCTTGACCCTGGCGTGGTCGGGGTGGTCCGGGTCGGCGGCGATGGAGAACGCGTCCCGGTAGACGGCGCTGATGTGGGCGCGCTGGGCCTTGCTGATCTCCTTGCGCTTCTCGCCGAGGGACTTGCGGATCTTCGTCCACTGGTCGCGGGCGTCCAGGAGGATGACCTTGCCTCGGTTCTCCGGCGCCTTGTTGTTCGTGACGATCCAGAAGTACGTGGAGATGCCGGTGTTGTAGAAGAGCTGGTCGGGCAGGGCGACGATCGCCTCAAGGTGGTCGTTCTCGATGATCCAGCGGCGGATCTCCGACTCCCCGGAACCCGCGCCGCCGGTGAAGAGCGGCGAGCCGTTGAACACGATGGCGATGCGGGAGCCCTTGAGGTCGTCGTCCCCCACGTCGGCCGTCGTAGGCCGCATCTTGTGCATCATGTGCTGGAGGAACAGGAACGAGCCGTCGTTGATGCGCGGCAGGCCGGCGCCGAAGCGTCCGGCGTGGCCGAGGTCGTTGTGCTCGTCCTTGACGGCCTTCTCGACCTTCTTCCATTCCACACCGAACGGCGGGTTGGCGAGCATGTACCGGAACGGGTACTCGGTGTGCTGGTCGTCGCTGAACGAGTTGCCGAACTTGATCGCCGCGCTGTTGTCGTCGTACCCCTTCATCAGCATGTCGGAGCGGCAGATCGCGTAGGACTCGGCGTTGATCTCCTGCCCCGCCAGGTTGATGCGGATCTCCGGGTTCATCTTCCGGATGTGTTCTTCCGCGGCGGCGAGCATCCCACCCGTCCCGCAGGCGGGGTCGAGAATGTCGATGACCTTCCTGGTGCCGGTCAGCGCGTCGTTGTCCGGGGCCAGCAGCAACTCGACCATCAGCTCGATGACCTCGCGGGGCGTGAAGTGCTCTCCGGCCGTCTCGTTCGACAGCTCCGAGAAATTCCTGATCAGTTCCTCGAACAGGTAGCCCATGTCGTGGTTGCTGACCTTCGACAGGCTCAGGTCGAGCTTCGGGTCGGCGAACTTCTGCACCACCTGGTAGAGCAGCCCGGCCGCGTCCAGCCGCTCGATCTGCGTGTGGAACGCGTACCGGTCGAGGATCTCGGCGATCTCGGCGGAGAAGCCGTTGACGTAGTCGATGAGGTTCCCGCGGACGTTCGCGGGGTCGCTGCCGATCGTCCGGAAGCTCTGCCGGGACGTGTTGTAGATCGGCAGCCCGGCCGCCGCCTTCAGCAGCGCCGGCGGGGTGTCGCCCGGATACGCGTCATCCCGCTCCCACACGTCCTGGCGGGTCGGCTCCATCACGCAGTCGAACCTGCGCAGCACCGTGAACGGGAGGATGACCTTGCCGTACTCCGACTGCTTGTAGTCGCCGCGGAGCAGATCCGCCACCGACCAGATGAAGGCGGACAGGTTCTGGTCAACGCTCACTCGTCGTCCTCTTCCTCGCTGCGTCCGGGTGGTTCCAGTGTCCCGCTCGTCAGTCCGTCGTGTGCGAGTTGCACGGCACGGCGTCCCATCTTGGCCGCCTCTTCGAGGTGCCGCACGAAGGTTTCCAGTTCTCTGAACGCGGCGCCGTACGTCCGCTGCCGGTCCGTGTCCATCTGCGGGACGCGCGCTCCCCTCGGATCAGCGCGGTGGGTGCCGGAGCCGGACGTGTTGCGGCGCGTGTTGACCGCACTCTTGAGAAACCCGAGCAGGAAGTCGGTGTCCAACTGATCCGTGGTGGAGACCGGCTTCCCGTCCTCGACCCGGACGAGGCCGCCGCGCACCAGCTCCGACACGTTGACGGTGGCCGCGATGTCCTCCGCCCCCTCGGGCAGGCGGGGCAACCGTCCCGTCAGGCCGTCGATGAGTTCCTCGAAGCGGGCGCGGGCCTTCTCGTAGGCGGCGGCGCCGGGCTGTCCGGCGGCCACGTGGCGGCCGGGGGTGAGGTCGGCGTCCTCGTCCAGCAGCGAGATGACCGGCACGTCGGCGATGCGGTCGGGGTCCGGGTCGATGGAAACGCTGAGGTCGGCGTCGGACAGGTCGATCATGCGGACGACCGCGTCCGGACCCGGCTGCCGGGACGGGCGCCGCAGCACCCACAGGTGGACGGGTGCCGAGTGTCCGGCGGCGAGGCCGCCCGGGAGCGCGACCAGTGTGTCGAGGAGGCCGCCGCGCACCAACTCGGCGCGGATGCGGCGCCCCGACCTGCGGTACGCGGCGGACGCGGGCAGCACGACCAGGGCGCGTCCGCCGGGCGCGGTGTGGAAGTGGCAGTGCTGGAGCCAGGCGAGATCGCCCTCGGCCTTCGGCGGCAGCGCGATCTCCCAGCGCGGGTCGAGCAGCAGGTCGTCCCGTCCCCAGTCGGCCTGGCCGGACGGGGGGTCGCACACCACCAGATCGGCCTTGAGCCGGGGGAAGCGATCGTCGCGGAGCGCATCACCGTGCGCGACCTCGATCGTGCCGGGCCTCTGCTCCAGCGCGGCGCGCATCCGGACGAACTCGGCCAGGCCGTCCGCCGCGTCCTGCCCGGCGCGGGCCTTCACCTTCGCGCCGCCGACGGACAGCAGCAGGTCGCCGATGCCGCAGGCCGGGTCGTACACGACACCTTTGACCTCCCCGGCGAAATGGCGGACGACGCGGACGAGTGCCGGTGTCGACACGTGCTCGCCGCCGCTGCGGGTCGCCGACGCGACGAATCGCTTCGCCAGGTCGCCGACCAGTTCCCCCGGCGTCCGCTCCCGTGCCAGCTCGGCCAGGAGCTCGGCGGTGGGCGCCGACAGCGGCCGCTCGGCGGGTTCACCGCTCAACTCGGCCGCGACGGCGACGAGCGCACCGGCCATGTCCGCGCCGCGCTCGGCCCGGAGCGCGTGCCAGAGCCTGACCTCGTCCGCCACCGCCTGGCCCTTGCCCTGCGACTCCAGCCACCGCCGGACGTCCGGCAGCGCGAACAGCGGCGCGGACGCCGTGCCGCCCGCGGGGTCGGGGAAGTCCGCGTGGCGCCGCCGCCAGTTCGACACGGCCGCGCGGGTCACCCCGGCCATCCGGGCGATCTCCGCCGGCGGGACCAGCGGCTCTTCATCAGGCATAACGGCAACGTACACGGGTGTGAGCATGTGATCAATACTGAAACGCGTTGACATCGCTAACACAATACCCGACTCTGTTTACGGGGCCAGTGAGGCGCGGACTCCGCGAAGCCCGCGCACGCCCTTCCCATCCGACCCCGGTCCGCTCGTGCCGGGACGTCTTCCTCCGGAGGTCCGCCATGACCGTCTCCACTCGCGAAGTGACCATCTACCGCCGCTCCGAATCCGGAGACGACCTGGCGACGTTCTTCGAGCGGCTCGCGGAGGACTTCATGGAGAAGACGATCCGCAACGACATCGTCGATCTCGACCTGCCCGGGGCGTCCGGTGTGATGATCATCTGGCGGCAAGGGCCCGCGCCCGCCACCTGGGTCGATGCCGCGGCCCGGCTGGCCGGGCCGCTCCCCGACGGCTACGAGACGCAGGACTGCGGGGCACTGCTCTGGGTCGAGGTGGACGGCGTCACCTACGTGATCGGGTTCGGCAGCGGCTTCCGCGCCGTCCCCGACGACTTCAAGGACCACGGTTTCGGGCTCGGCTTCACCGTCCGCGCGGTGGACGCCGACATCCGCGGCGTCGTGCGGCGGTCCATGACCGGGCTCGGGCGGCAGGACGCCACGCGGGTACCGGGCGGCATCCCGATCGGGCACGTGGGGCTCAGCGAGTACGCCGAACTCGTGCGCAGCCTGGCCGGACGGGTCGATCCGACAGACCTCGGCCTCGACGGGGACAAGCCCGTGCGCGTGGAGGGCGCGGCCGGCCTGCGGATGGCGATACCGCTCGCCCCCGACCGGCTCGTGGCGCTGCTCCGCCGGATCTCCGAGATCTGCGCGCGGGACGTCCGGGCCGAGTTCGCCTTCATCGAGGCCATCGTGCCCGTCCGGGACAAGGCCCGCCGCGAGGAGCTCGACGATCAGCTCAACGCCTACCTCCGCAACGATCTGGACGCCGACGACACGGTCACGCGGCTCGCGCCCGCCGTCCCGCTGGAACTCACCGAAGCGGTCGGCGAGGCGGAGAGCCTCGTCATCAAGATCGGCCGTTATGCCTTCCTCCGCCAGACGGGAGAGCCCGACCTGGGGATGCTTCTCGCCCATTGGCGCGGCAGGCGCGAGATTCCGCCGATCGAGGCGCTCCGGCGAGGCGAGGTGCGACTTTGCGAAGACGAGCACGGCCAGCGTTCCATCGCGAAGGCACCGGCGGACCGGTGGATGGCGGTGTCAACACGCCTCGGCGAGCGCGACTACTTCCTCATCGAAGGGAGCTGGTACGAGGCCGGAGTCCGCTATCACGACTCCATCCAGCGGCAGATCGCCGGGCTCTTCGCCGACATGCCCAGCGTGCCCCTCCCGGAATGGCCGGAGGGCGATGAGGAGAACTACAACAAGCACGTCGAGAAACTGCTCGGCCCGGAACGCGTCCTCACGCTGGACAGGGTCATGGTGCTCAGCCCGTACCACGGCAAGAAGGGCTTCGAGGCGTGCGACCTGCTCGGCCCCGACAACGAACTCATCCACGTCAAGGCCGGCCAGGGCACCGGCCCGTTCAGCCACCTGTTCAACCAGGCACTCATTTCCACCGAGGCACTCTGCCTCCTGCCCGACGCCCGGGAGGAGTTCGCCGAGCTCGTCCGCCAGACCAGCAACGGAGCACGGACCCTGCCGAAGGGCTGGCGTCCGGAGAAGGTGGTGTTCGGGATGATGGTCAAACGCGAGACCCCGCTGACCGCTGACACGCTCTTCCCGCACGCGCAGATCGCCCTCGCCCGCATGTCGAGCATCCTCAAGGCGAACTACGGCGTGGAGATCGAGGTGATCCCGATCTCACGCGAAGCCGCCTGACGCGCCCGTTCGCGGTGGAAGAAGGCCAAGCCACGATCGCCATCTCACTGCGCCAGGGTTCGCCGGACGGAATGGGGTGTGGCGCGGGGGGTGTTGAAAGTGGGGTGAGCACGGAGGAGCGTCTGATCGCGGAGCGGGCCGACACGCTGCGGCTCATCGCGTCGTTGAGCGGGGACTGGGACGGTGTCGTCGAGGCGTCGGCGCAGACCGGTGTGGACGACGAGCACGACCCGGAGGGCGCCACCATCGCCTACGAACGGGCCCGTATCGAGGCGTCCTTGGCCCGGGCCCGCGCGCATCTGGCCGACATCGACGACGCCCTGCGCCGACTCACCGACGGCGCCTACGGCACGTGCGAGAGCTGCGGCGGCCCCATCGGAGCGGAACGCCTGGCCGCCCGCCCTGCCACCCGGACCTGCATCACCTGCGCCAGCACCTGACCACGCGATAGCGCGAGGCAGACCGCTGGCCTGCGCGTCAGTTCGATCATTCCGCCCGTCCGAGCCGGTTCAGGCCCTACGTTGGCGGACATGACGACGACTCTCGCCGCGCCCGATCTCGCCCGCGCACGGCGATGGCTCGTCGCCGCCGTCGTGCTTTACAGCGTCACTCACCACCTCGGCTTCGCGCTCGCCCCGCTCGGGGCCGTCGGACACACCCGGTGGGCCGACTGGATCGACGTCCTCACCCCGTACGCCGTCCTGCTCACCGCCGCGGCCGCCCTCCGCGCGGCCGGGGCAGACCGGCGGGCCTGGACGCTCTATCTCGTCGGCGCCATCACCTATACCGAGGGCCACGGCATCCATCTCGCGGCCAACTCCGTGTACAACGTCTACCCGAACCCCACCGCGCACCTCTGGGACGAGACCGTCGGCCACTACATCTGGTACGCCGGAACCGCCCTCGTCTTCGCCGCCCTCGCCACCGCGTTCGCCCGCACGCCGCCGCCGCGCACCCCGCTTCACCTCCCGCTCAGCCTCGCCGTCGCGATCACCTGGACGACCAACTCCATCGAGGGCACCACCGGGCTCATGGGCATCGCGATCGCCGCCGCGTTCACCGTCTGGGGCTGGCGGACCCGGCACCACCTCGGCCGTGTCCTGCTTCCCGCCTTCGCCCCCGCCCTCGTCGTGCTGACGGCCTACGGCGCCTGGTACCGAGGCTTCCCCCAGCCGTCCGAGATGGGCTGGATCTGACCAGGCCGTCGGCCGAGGGAAGGCGGCCACGCTCGCCGTCTTGCCGGAGTGTGACAGTGCTGTCACTGAAGGTGTCGACTTCTGTGCGGGGGCACTCTCTTTAGAAGCCCGCCGATCACGATTAGCTTCCTTCGCATGACTGAAAGTAGCGATCAGCCGGCGGCGTCGCGAGGTGGGCGGCGGGCGGGGGTGGGCCATGTCCGGTGAACCCGCCGACGGCAGGTTGAGCCTTGGGACGCACGCCGCCCGGAAGCTGGCGACCACCACCAAGTCCGTGCCGCAGATGCAGGGCATCACTCCCAGGTGGCTGCTGCACAGCCTGCCCTGGGTCGAGGTGTCCGGCGGGACGTACCGGGTGAACCGGCGGCTGAAGCTGGCCGTGGGCAGCGGACGGGTGAGTTTCGTCCAGGCCGGAGCGGACGACGTGCGGGTCATCCCGGAGACGTTGACGGAGCTGCCGTTGCTGCGGGGGTTCGACGGGCCGCTCGACGAGCTGGCGCGCAGGTTCGTCCTGCGGGAGCTTCGGCCCGGGGACGTCGTCGCCGAGGCCGGAGCGCCGGTGGACGAGGCGCTCCTTCTGGCCCATGGCAAGGTCGAGCAGCTCGGAACGGGTGAGTACGGCGGCGTCCAGAGCCTCGGCGTGCACACCGGCGGCGCGCATCTGGGCGACTGGGCCTTGCACGAGTCGGAACCGGTGTGGCCGCACACCTACAAGGCCGTCACGGCGGGGACGCTCCTGGTGCTACCACGCGAGGACTTCCAGCAGGTCGTGGACGCGTCGCCGGAACTGCGGGAGCACATCGCCGCCAACGTCGCCACCGCGGGCCGGGCCGTGAACCGGAAGGGCGAGGCCGAGGTGGCGGTCGCGGCCGGGCATGAGGGTGAGCCCACGCTGCCGGGCACGTTCGTCGACTACGATCCGGCGCCCCGCGAGTACGGGCTCTCGGTCGTGCAGACCGTGCTGCGCGTCCACACACGGGTGCACGACCTGTACAGCAATCCGATGGACCAGTTCGAGCAGCAGTTGCGGCTGGTCGTCGAGGAGGTCCGCGAGGCGCAGGAGTGGGAGCTGCTGAACAACCGGGAGTTCGGCCTGCTGCACAACGCCGAATACGACCAGCGCGTCAGCACCCGAAGGGGCCGTCCCACCCCCGACGACATGGACGAGCTGCTCACCCGCCGACGTGGCACCCGGCTGTTCCTGGCGCACCCGAAGGCCATCGCGGCGTTCCTGCGCGAATGCAGCCTGCGCGGCGTCTACCCGAGCCCCGTCGAAGTGGACGGGAAGCGGGTCGCGGCCTGGCGGGGCGTCCCCCTCTTCCCGTGCCCGAAGCTCCCCATCAGTGAGGAGTTCACGACCTCGATCCTCGCGATGCGCCTGGGCGAGGACGCGGAAGGCGTCGTCGGCCTCCGCAAGACCGGCCTTCCGCACGAGTACGCACCCGGCCTGAACGTCCGGTTCATGGGCATCGACGAGCGCGCCCTGACCAAGTACCTGGTGTCCGCCTACGCCTCCGTCGCGGTGCTCGTCCCCGATGCCCTCGGCGTCCTGGAGGACGTCGAGATCGCCGCTCCCCTTCGCTGAAGCACCCTTCGCCAAAGAAAGGACGGCCCATGACGGCCATCGCCAGCATCTACCAGAACGACGTCGCCAACTACTGGAACGCCGAACGCAACCCGGTCAACCTGCGGCTGGGCGACGTGTCGGGCACCTACCACCACCACTACGGCATCGGCGAGGTCGACTGGTCCGTGCTGGACGTCGACGAGGACGTCCGGGAGGAGGCGATCATCGCCGAGCTGCACCGGCTGGAGAACGCGCAGGCCGAGTTCCTGCTCGGCCATCTCGGCGACATCCGGCCCGAGCACCGGCTGCTGGACGCCGGCTCCGGCCGGGGCGGGTCCAGCCTCATGGCCAACGCCGCGTTCGGCTGCCGGGTCGACGGCGTCTCCATCTCGCAGGCCCAGGTCGACTTCGCCAACGCGCAGGCCCTGCGGCGCGGCGTGGCCGACAGGGTCCGGTTCCATTTCAAGAACATGCTCGACACCGGCTTCGAGGCGGGCGCCTTCCAGGCGATCTGGAACAACGAGTCGACGATGTACGTCGTCCTGGACGACCTGTTCGCGGCGCACTCCCGGCTCCTGGCACGCGGCGGCAGGTACGTCACCATCACCGGCTGCTACAACGACGTGTACGGGCTTCCGTCCAAGGCGGTGTCCGCGATCAACGCGCACTACGTGTGCGACATCCATCCGCGCAGCGGCTATTTCCGCGCGATGGCGGCGAACCGGCTCGTGCCCGTCGGCGTCATCGATCTGACCGCCGAGACGATCCCGTACTGGGAGCTGCGCCGGAAGTCGCAGGTCGCCACCGGCATCGAGGACACCTTCCTGGAGGCGTACCGCGACGGCGGCTTCCAGTACCTGCTCATCGCCGCCGACCGGATCTGAGGCAGCCGATGACGGATCGATCGTCCACGGCAGAGGCGGGTGAGCCGCGCGCGCGGACATGCGGCGGCACTGGGTCCCCGCCGTCCGCCGGCGGGTGGCCGGCGAAGCCGACCGGTCTGGGAACCGCGGCGGCGTCCCTGCCCGCACTGCTCGCCGCCGCGCGCCCCAGCCGCCAGGCCCCGTACGGCGACCTCCTCGCGGGGGCGGGGCCGGGCCCCGCGCCCTGCGGTCCCGGCTACGTCGAGAGGACGTGGGGGGACGGGTCGCACTCGCCGCTCTACTGCCCCGTCCCCGAACGCGCCGACGACGCCCTGGCCGCCGAGGTGGACGCCCGGCTGGCCTCCTGGGCGCGCGACTGCGGATTCGAGGACGGCGAGATCGACGCCCTCGGCAAGGCGGCGTTCGGGCGCCTGGTCACCCTCGCGCATCCCGACACCGACGACCCCGACGCCCTGCTCGTCGCCGCGCAGCTCAACGCCGGGTGGTGGGCGGCGGACGACTACTACGCCGACGACACCGCGCTCGGCGCCGTGCCGAAGCTGCTTCCGCCGCGCCTCGCGCTGGTGATGGCCGCCATGGACCCGGTCCCGCCCCTGGGGGACTTCACCGCTCCGCTGGACGACGCGCTCCAGAACGACCTGATACGCCGGATGCTCGGCTCGGCCGTCAGCCACCTCAACCGGCACGCCACACCGGCGCAGGTCCAGCGAATCTGCTACTCGACGTTCGCCATGTTCGTGAGCTGGACGGCCTACGCGGCCTGGCGGGAGACCGGGGAGCACCCCCCGGCGTGGGAGTATCTGGCGGCCCGCCAGCACGACAGCTTCTACACCTCCATGACGCTCATCGACGTCGTCGGAGGCTACGAGGTTCCGGCGCACCTGTACTACGAGCCGCGCGTCCGCCGCGCCGCGTTCCAGGCGGGCACCGCGAGCGTCCTCGTCAACGACCTGCATTCGGTGGCCAAGGACGCCGCGGACGAGAACCCCGTTTGCAACATCGTCCTGCTGATCGCCGCCGACCGGGACTGCCCGGTCGAGGAGGCGACCGAGATCACCGTGACCCTGCACAACGACCTCGTCCGCGACTTCGAGGCCGGTCATCGCGACCTCGCGTCCGTCCCCTCGCCGGAGCTCCAGCGGTTCCTGCGGGGGCTGCGCGCCTGGATGGGCGGCGGCTTCGAATGGCACGCCACCAACCCCCGCTACGCCTGAGCGGCGGCGGGCCCGGCGGCGCAGCGCGTCTCCCGCCATGACGGTGACCGCCAGGGCGGGAGACGGGAAAGGGTCAGAGGCGCTGCTTCAGCATCTCCTTGCCCTGCTCGGCGCCCTTGCGGCTCTCCCCCTGCGCGCGGCGGAAGAAGTCGGCGAGCTGGACGTCGCCGTCACGTTCGGCGTCCTCGATGAAGGTGTCCAGCCTGAGGGCGTTGCTCAGGCACTGCTCGACGAACCAGGTGATGTCGTAGTCCTTGTCCTTGGTCCCGGTGATGTGACCGGTCTCCTGAGGCATGAGTCCTCCCCCGATGAATCGTGCCTTTTCGCCGGATACCCACACGTCCCGCCAATGAACCCCAGTCCCCTGCAAACCAGACTCCTGGGGTCAAGCGGGGCGGGTGATCTGCTGGACGCTCCAGCCGTTGCCGTCCGGGTCTTGGAAGAAGACGAAGCGCCCCCAGGGGAAGTCGTGGACCTCGCTGACCTCGACCCCCCGGGAGGCCAGTTCGGCGCGGGCGGCGTCGGCGTCCTCGACGACCACCTGGAGGCCCTTGATGGAGCCGGGCGTCATGTCGCCGCCCAGGCCGTTGCCGATGGAGATCGAGCAGGCCGACCCGGGCGGGGTCAGCTGCACGAACCGGACGTTCTCGTTCACCTGGTGGTCGTGGTCGGCGTTGAATCCGACCTTCTCGGTGTAGAAGGCCTTCGCGCGGTCCACGTCCGAGACGGGCACCTGCACCAGTTCCAGCTTGAAGTCCATTTCCCCTCCCAGGGGTGTCGCCGGTACCGGTCTCCGTACCCACGCGGACGGAGGACTGCCCAGCCCCATACTTAGCCCTTGCGCTAAGTGTCGTGCACCCGCAATACTTAGCCGTATGGAACAGTATGCGGCGGAGCTGGACGGCGTGTTCGTCGCGCTCGCCGACCCGACGCGGCGCGCCGTCGTCCGGCGCCTCGGGCGCGGGCCCGCGAGTGTGGGCGACCTCGCCCGCGAGTTCCCGATGACGCTTCCCTCGTTCATGAAGCACGTGCGGACGCTCGAATCGAACGGGCTGATCCGCACGGTCAAGTCCGGCAGGGTGCGCACCTGCGCGCTCAACCGCGAGCGGCTCGCCCTCGTGGACGGCTGGCTCGCCGAGCAGCGCCGGATCTGGGAAGAGCGCACCGACCGCCTCGAACGATTCGTCACCGACCCTGAGGAGGACGGGCAGTGAACCCCGATCTCGACCTCGCCCTTGAGCGGATCATCCGCGCCCCGCGCGCGACCGTGTGGCGCGCCTGGAGCGACCCGTCGCGGCTGGAGCGGTGGTGGATCCCGGCCCCGTCCCGCTGCCGCGTCGACCGCCTGGAGCTGCGGCCCGGCGGGGCGTTCGTCACCCGGCTCAGCGACGACGGGGCCGCGTTCGCCCCGCACCTGGACGCGTGCTTCCTCGCCATCGACGACCAGCGCCGGATCGTGTTCACCAACGCGATCGACAGCACGTGGCGTCCCGCGAGCCCCGCCCCGGTACCGATGACCGCGACGATCACGCTGGACGACCATCCGGACGGCACGGACTACCGGATGCTCGTCCGGCACGGCGACCCGGACGCCCGGGCCCGGCACGAGAAGCTCGGCTTCGCCGACGGCTGGGGGACGGCCGCCGCCCAGCTGGCCGCCCTCGCGGAGGGCGCGCGATGAAGCCACGGCAGCGCCCGCCTCGGCGACGCGCTCCTGGGGGCGGGCCTGGTCGACACGCTCCGCCTCGTGGTCGCGCCGGCCGTGCTCCGGACCGGGCGGCGCCTCCTCACCGGTTCCGGCGCCCCGTCCGGTCTGCGCCTCGTCCACCACGAGGCGACGCCGAACGGCCTGCTGCTGCTCGAATACGAGACGGCGGGCGAGGCCCTCCAGGCCGAATACGAGGGCGTCGCCGCCCTTACGTGATCGTCTCCCGGCTCACGCGCCGCTCCGCGGACGGCGCGGACGGCGCGGTGCCAGGAGTGGCGGCGCCGCCGAGCGGCCTGGTCATGAAGACGCTGTTCGGGTCGGGGCGGTAGTCGGCGAAGGGGGCGCAGTAACCGAATCCGAACTTCTCGTAAAGGGTCCGGGCCGGGAGGAAGAAGTCGTCCGAGCCGGTCTCCAGGCTCAGCCGGGTCAACGCCATGCGCTCGGCCTCGGCGATGATGTGCCCGAGCAGCATGGACGCGATCCCGCTCCGCTTGCGCGCCGTGGACGTGCGCATCGACTTCAGTTCGCCGTGGGAGGCGTCCAGCCTCTTGAGCGCCCCGCAGCCCACGACCGCGTCGCCGTCCAGCACCGTCCAGAACGTGACGTCGGGCCTGCGGAGCCCGTCGAGGTCGAGGGCGTGCTTGCTCTCCAGCGGCGTGACGGACCGCATCTCGCGGACGTGCTCCGCCAGGAACTCCGCGATCTCCGATCCGGTCAGGTCGTCGACGACGATTCTCATCCCGCTCCCCCGCCTCCCGCCCAAGGCCGCCCGCACTCCGCGACGACCCTAACCTGCCCCGGCCCGTCCTCGGTTGACCGGGTCATGCGCCATTTCTATTCTGATGGGTCGTCCGAAGGGCGTCGACCAGGAGGGAAACGGTGACTCTGCCGGCGAAGGAGACATTCGGCTTCCAGGCCGAGGCGGCCCAGATCCTCGATCTGATGGCCAACTCGCTGTACAGCAACAAGGAGATATTCCTGCGCGAGCTGATCTCCAACTCGTCCGATGCGATCGACAGGTTCCGGATCGAGCGCTTCGCCGCGCCGGAGACGGCCGGGAAAGAGCCGGAGGACGAGCCGCGGATCCGCGTCGACTTCGACAAGGAGGCCGGCACGATCACCATCGCCGACAACGGCATCGGGATGAGCCGCGACGAGGTGATCGGCAACATCGGCACCATCGCGAAGTCGGGCACCGCCGAGTTCCTCCGCGCGATGAGCGGCGAGCGGCGCGGCGACACGGCGCTGATCGGCCAGTTCGGCGTCGGCTTCTACTCCGCGTTCATCGTCGCCGACCGGGTGACGCTCACCACCCGGCGCGCCGGGCTGCCGGCGGACGAAGGGGTGCGCTGGACGTCCGAGGGCAAGGGCGAGTACACGGTCGAGACCGTCGAGCGCGCCGAACGCGGCACGACGATCGTCCTCCATCTGCGCGAGGGCGAGGACGAGCTGCTGAACGAGCACCGGCTGCGGTCGGTCATCAAGCGGTACTCCGACCACATCGGCCGTCCGATCCTGCTGTGCGGCGACGACACCCCGGTCAACCAGGCCACCGCGCTGTGGGCACGACCGAAGAGCGAGCTGAAGGAGCAGGACTACAACGACTTCTACCGGCAGCTCACCAACGACTTCGCCGACCCGCTCGCCCACGTGCACGTCAAGGTGGAGGGGCGGTACGAGTACACGCTGCTGCTGTTCGTCCCGTCGCAGGCGCCCTACGACCTGTGGCTGCCGCAGTCGCTCCAGGGGGTGCGGCTCCACGTGCAGCGCGTCTTCGTCCTGGAGGACACCGACCGGCTGATGCCGCGGTACCTGCGGTTCGTCCGCGGCGTCATCGACTCCGCCGACCTGCCGCTGAACGTCTCCCGGGAGATCCTCCAGGGCGGCCAGGCCATGGACCACATCCGGTCAAGCGCGGTCAAGCGGGTGCTGAAGCTCCTCAAGGATATGGCCGACGGCGAGCCGGAGAAGTACGCGACGTTCTGGAAGGAGTTCGGCGCCACCTTGAAGGAGGGCGTCCCGGACGACCCCGCCCACCGGGACGACATCGCGCGACTCCTCCGCTTCACCTCCACCAAGCACGCCGACGTCTCGCTCGCCGACTACGTGTCCCGGATGAAGGAGGGGCAGGACAAGATCTACTACCTGCTCGCCCCCGGCCTGTCCGACGCCGCCTCCAGCCCGCACCTGGAGGCGTTCCGCGAGAAGGACATCGAGGTCCTCCTGCTGGACGACGCCGTCGACAACTTCGTCGTCACCGCCCTGCCGCACTTCGAGGACAAGCGGCTCCAGTCGGTCGCGCAGGGCCCGCCGGACTTCGGCGACCTGGAGGACGCGGCGGACAAGGAGGCCGCCGAGCAGGCCGGCGCCGACTACGCCGGCCTCGTCGGCAAACTCAAGGAGCACCTGGACGGACGGGCCTTCGACGTGCGCGTGACGAGCCGCCTCACCTCGTCCCCCGCCTGCATCGTCGCGAACGAGGCGGAGACCGAGTTCGCCCTCGCGCAGCGGCTGCGGGGCACCGGCCTCCCGAACCAGCCCGTCCTGGAGATCAACCCGCGCCACCCGCTGGTCGAGCGCCTCAACGGCGAACGCGACGACCCGCGCCTGGCCGACTGGGCCCACGTCCTGTTCGACCAGGCCGTCCTCACCAGCGGCGCCCGCGTCGAGGACCCCGGCGCCTTCGTCACCCGCCTCAACACCCTCCTCGTCTCCCTGGCGTCCCCCGCCCCCTAATGGGAGCTGCCGGGGTTGCTGATCGGGCAGACTCGGTGCCTGGTAGCCGCTGGTGAGTGAGCACTCCCGCCCCCTGGACCTTGGAGTCCTAGGGTCAGATCGTGCCCTCACCG